>NZ_CP129963.1:3124105-3748926 GCF_030503615.1 Sphingobacterium sp. BN32 | reverse complement strand
TACCACCAATAATTCCTGTTAAAACACCCGCAAAAAGAGGTGCTCCGGAGGCCATGGCAATTCCTAAACAGAGTGGCAATGCCACTAAAAATACTACAATACTTGCGGGGAAGTCATATTTTAAGTCTCTCTTCGATAATTTAAGAAAAGCAGACAAACGTGTTCCTAACATAATAAAAATAACTTTTTAAAATTCAACATTTAACGATGTAACAATCGCCAGTACAGCCATTAAGACCTAGCAAAGCAGCATCAGAAAGGCGATTTAAATAAGATGGATGTTGAATTACGCGTTAGGAGGCGGTGTAGGAACGCGTGGATGGAAGGCACAGATCGTCCTTTCATTTTTAAGATAGTGTTTCGTACGCCCAGTGTTTTCTACCGTAGGGTTGAAGCTAAGGAAATCTATAGCATCAGGTTTGAAAATCTTGATACTGTGCTCATGCAAATCTTCATTGTTACTGTTGTTACCTTTTGCCGTGTTCTCAATTTCTAATTGCATCACGACTTGCAAAACAGTACCTCGGTCTAACACGTCCACAAAAATAGGCGTCATGCTGATCAGCATCTTCGTAAAGAAGATGAAGAAGCATAATTTCGCTGCTATTACGCGTTGTGTCTTAGAAAAAAAATGAGTCTTTGCAATCATAAACTTCACAAAAATAAAATTAAATTTTAAAAAATCACTTTTTTTGGAATTAAATTGTGAAATGATGACAAAACTATGTATTTAATCCTGATTGGCTAACAATTTGTTAATAATAGAAATCTACTTAAGTTTATAATTAGAATATTATCTTTATTTATTGAGAGCATTACCTGAATAAAAATCTATGATAACACAACCGTTTATCGATAAAATTACCGCTTCTTATAGCCCTAAAGGCCCATTTATACAACTAGGATCAGGTATCCTAGAAGGAGAGGTTGTTACAGATGCCAAAGTAAATTTGGCGCTAAAGATGATGAACCGACACGGTTTAATTGCCGGTGCAACCGGAACCGGTAAAACCAGAACACTACAATTGATGGCAGAGCAGCTTTCCGATGCGGGTGTTCCAGTTTTAATGCTCGACGTTAAAGGCGACCTCTCGGGGTTAGCAGAACCCGGAAAAACAAACGATGCGCTCATAGAACGCGGAAATGCCGTGGGCATTCCTTTCGAACCTTCCAGCTTTCCGATTGAATTATTTTCATTAAGTGGCAAGCTTGGTGCTCCGATGCGTGTTACTGTTGAAGACTTTGGCCCAGTGCTCTTGTCTAGAATCCTCGACTTGAATGATACCCAGTCGGGTGTTCTGAGTGCTATATTCAAATATGCCGACGACAATCAATTGCCGATTGTAGACTTTCAAGATCTAAAGAAATTGCTGAGTTACCTCTCTGAAGGACCCGGCGCCGAGGAGATCAAAGCCGATTACGGAAAGATCAGCTCAGCATCGGCGAGCACTATTCTCCGGAAGATTGTCGCTATTGAGCAGCAAGGTCTGGAACATATTTTCGGAGAGAAAGAGTTCGACATCAACGATCTATTTGGAAAGGTTGATGGAAAAGGAGTCATTACACTCTTGAATATTTCCGATATACAAGATCAGCCGCTGTTGTTCTCTACCTTCCTGTTAAGTTTGCTGGCGCAGCTCTTTAAACATCTGCCGGAAGTCGGTGACCTCGATAAACCCAAATTAGTCTTCTTCTTCGACGAAGCCCATTTGCTGTTTAACGACGCCTCTAAGGCATTCTTAACTCAGATTGAGCAGATTGTTCGGTTAATACGCTCAAAAGGCATAGGCGTCTTCTTTTGTACCCAAGCAGCGACGGATATCCCAGAGAGTGTATTAGGACAGCTGGGAAATCGCATTCAACACGCTTTACGTGCTTTTACTCCAAATGATGCAGAGAACCTTCGCAAAACGGTAAAAACTTACCCAAGATCTGATTTCTATGAAATCGATAAGGTGTTGACTTCCTTAGGTACCGGTCAAGCATTAGTAACTGTATTGAACGACAAGGGTATCCCTACGGAAGTCGTAGCGACCCATCTAGTGCCTGCAAGAGCGGTAATGGGACCATGCAGCCCGCAATTGTATAGCGAGCTAGTTAATGGTTCTGATTATGCAGGGAAATACCAGGAGCGCGTTGAACGTCGTACGGCAGCGGAGATTATAGACGAGCGTATGGCGCAGTTCGAACAGCAGCAGGCAACGGAGGCGGCCCGCAAAGAGCAGGAGAAAGCAAGCAAGTCTAGGTCATCATCTAGCTCCAGAAGGCAAACCCCACTAGAAGCAGCACAAAACCAAGCTTCCCGAACATTAGCGCGAGAGGGCTCCAAGTTATTAGGGAAGATAGCAACGGGAATCCTAAACGCGATCTTCAAAAAGAAATAGATAAAACACTATATTTGCAACGCTATTAAAATACTAAACATAAAATAAGATAATTATGGGAAAACCTACTTTGGTAGTTCTGGCAGCAGGAATGGCTAGCCGCTATGGTTCATTAAAGCAAGTAGACGGATTCGGACCACACGGCGAAACGATCATTGATTACTCCATTTATGATGCTATTAGAGCCGGTTTTGGGAAAGTAGTATTTATTATTCGCGAAGAATTTGAGCAAGTGATGCGCGAAAAATTCGACAAGAAATTAAGTGGCAAAATCGAAGTAGATTATGCCTTCCAAGATTTCAATTTAAAGAAATTTGGCATAGACCGCGAAATTGAACGCACAAAACCTTGGGGAACTGCCCATGCGGTAATGAGCGCTAAAGATAAAGTAGATGGCCCTTTCTGTGTGATCAACGCAGATGACTTCTACGGCTATGATGCCTTCAAAAAAATGGCAGACTTCCTAACAAACGATGTCAATGATACCCACATGTCTTTAATGGGCTTTGAATTAGGAAACACCATGTCAGATTACGGATATGTATCCAGAGGTGTTTGTGAAGTCAATGCTGAAGGACATATGGACTCTGTTACAGAGCGTGTGAATATTTTCTATAAAACTGACGACGCTGGCAACAAGAGAATCGTTTATGAGGAAAACGGAGTAGAAACGGAATTACCTGCCGATACGCGTGTATCCATGAACTTCTGGGGATTTACTCCAAAAGTGTTTGATATTGCTTTATCTTTGTTCCCTCAGTTTGTAGAAGACAATGGCGATAATCCGAAATCAGAATTCTTTATCCCTACCATCCCGGATTATATGGTAAAAGAAGGATTAGCAGATTACCGCGTGATTCCTACTTCTTCGAAATGGTTCGGTGTAACATACGTTGAAGATAAGCCAATCGTTCAAGAGAGCATCTCTAAGTTGGTTGCGGACGGTGTTTATCCCGAAAAACTATTCTAAGAAACTTAGATATATTCATATTCAATGGCAGGTTCAAAAACCTGCCATTTTTTTTTGAATGTGTCTGTTTTCAAAGGACATCAGAAACTTTCATCTCTTTTGTTATTTCATTGGATGTTGAAAGTTTTCAGAGGTCATCGAAAAGTTTCATCCCGATGTATGATGACAAAGAAACATGAATGCTTTTTTAACATCTATTTCCCGATATTAGCAGCATAATCATCGAACTATGAAGCGTTTTATGCTAACTATCCTCTATATCCTAATTGGTCTGATTGCATTCGCAGCGCTCTATTTTGGAGCCGACGCTCTGCTATCGCGTATTCCATCACCCAAGTCACAAAGCTTATCCCTCCCGCTAGAAATCGATGCCTATGTTCTTTCCAATGGCGTACATACCGATATCGTCTTGCCGATTAAAGATGATCTACAAGACTGGACGACGGTATTTCCAATCGAGAATACAAAAGGTAGAAACTCCGATCAACGATATATTTCCATAGGCTGGGGCGACAAAGGATTCTACCTCAATACCCCCGAATGGAAAGATCTAACCCTTAAAACAGCCCTCATCGCCGGCTTCGGCATAGGGGAGACCGCATTGCACATCACCTATTACAAGCAGATGGTTGAAAATGAGCTTTGCTATAAAATAACCATCGATCGCTCCCAATACAAAGCCCTGCGAGACTACATCCTCGCGGCACTAGACACAGATTCTGACGGAAAACCAATCCTCATCCAAACAAATGCCCAATACGGCCAAGACGACGCCTTCTACGAAGCCAAAGGCGCCTACAACCTGTTCTTCTCCTGCAACACATGGACCAACAAAGCCCTCAAAAAAGCAAATATGCCGAGCGGCATCTGGACAGTATTTGATAAAGGAATTTTGAGGCATTTTAGGGAGTAGTTAGTATTTAGTACTTAGTATTTAGACCTAAAAACCACAAAAAAGTAGTGAGTATTTAGTAGCGACCATAGGTCTAACTACTAAATACTCACTACTAACTACTAAAAACAAAGCCGATTCATTAGAATCGGCTTTGTTTTTTTATTTCACTTCTTCAAAGTCTACATCTTGCACATCATCTGCGCCGCCTTGGTTTCCGCCATTGTTGGCTTGTTGTCCGGCATTGCCTTGCGCTTGCTCTTGGCCTGCGCCTTGTTGTGATGCTGCATACATCTCTTCAGATGCTGCGTTCCAAGCGTTTTGTAGCTCAGTAGATGCAGTTTCGATGTCTTCAAAGTTTTTAGCAGCGTGAGCAGCTTTCAATTTCTCTAAACCTGCTTCGATAGGTGCTTTCTTGTCTGCTGAGATCTTGTCACCGTATTCTTTCAGTTGTTTCTCTGTAGAGAATACCAATGCATCAGCAGCGTTCAACTTATCAACTTCTTCTTTTACTTTTTTATCCGCTTCAGCGTTCGCTTCTGCTTCTTGTTTCATACGTTTTACTTCCTCGTCTGATAGACCTGATGAAGCTTCGATACGAATGTTTTGCTCTTTACCGGTCGCTTTATCGATTGCCGATACTTTGATGATACCGTTCGCATCGATGTCGAATACTACTTCGATTTGAGGGATACCACGAGGAGCAGGAGGGATGTCTGTCAATTGGAAACGTCCTAATGTACGGTTCTGTGCAGCCATCGGGCGCTCACCTTGTAATACATGGATCTCTACGGATGGTTGGTTATCTGACGCTGTCGAGAATACCTCCGATTTGCGTGTAGGGATTGTTGTGTTAGACTCGATTAATTTTGTCATCACACCTCCCATTGTTTCGATACCTAATGAAAGTGGAGTAACGTCTAATAACAATACATCCTTAACCTCACCAGTTAATACACCACCTTGGATTGCAGCACCTAATGCAACAACCTCGTCAGGGTTAACACCTTTTGAAGGCTCTTTTCCGAAGAATTTCTTAACCGCTTCTTGGATTGCAGGGATACGTGTAGAACCACCTACTAAGATTACCTCATCGATATCTGAAGTGCTGTAGCCAGCGTTTTTCAATGCTGTACGGCAAGGCTCGATTGTACGCTCTACCAATGGAGCAACTAAGCTTTCGAATTTAGCACGTGATAAATTACGAACTAAGTGTTTAGGACCTGTTGCATCAGCAGTGATATATGGTAAGTTGATCTCTGTAGAGGTTGTGCTTGATAATTCAATCTTCGCTTTCTCTGCAGCTTCTTTCAAACGTTGCAATGCCATAGCGTCTTTTTTCAAATCGAAGCCATTGTTCTCGTCAGCAAATTCTGCCGCTAACCAGTTGATGATTGCATTATCGAAGTCATCACCACCTAAGTGCGTATCACCATCAGTAGATTTTACTTCAAATACACCGTCGCCTAATTCTAATACCGACACGTCATGTGTACCACCACCACAGTCGAACACAGCGATTTTCATGTCTTTGTTTGCTTTGTCAAGACCGTAAGCTAAAGCTGCTGCTGTAGGTTCGTTAATAATACGTTCTACTTTTAAACCAGCAATCTCACCAGCTTCTTTTGTTGCTTGACGTTGTGCATCGTTAAAGTATGCAGGTACAGTAATTACTGCGCGAGATACTTCCTGCCCTAAGTAGTCTTCAGCAGTTTTCTTCATCTTTTGAAGAATCATTGCCGAAATCTCTTGAGGTGTATATTTACGGTCGTCAATTTCTACACGTGGTGTATTGTTGTCGCCCTTTACCACTTTATACGGTACATGAGAAAGTTCATTTTTTGCCTCGTCAAATGAGGTACCCATAAAACGTTTAATGGAATATACCGTTTTGTGTGGGTTCGTGATAGCTTGACGCTTTGCAGGGTCACCAACTTTACGCTCGCCACCATCTACAAATGCTACAATCGAAGGCGTCGTACGTTTCCCTTCGTTGTTTGCAATAACTACCGGTTCGTTACCTTCCATTACAGCAACACATGAGTTGGTAGTTCCTAAGTCGATTCCTATAATTTTTGACATATCTTATATATATTTTCTTTTTTACGTTGTTAATTTCTCTATACTCATCAACGCTTATGCCAAAGGATTGTTTTAAGCTTTTATACAACGAAATCAACCATTCCGACAGTTAATTGTCATGGTTCTGTGACAATATGTCACTGAAAGACGTATTTGACCGCCTGAAATCGGTCATCTTTACCTCATATTGCAATCCGATAACATGACGTTCGTCAGGTTTTTTCTGAATTATATTAATATTCTGTACTTTTGATGAAAAAATAATCCAACATGAATTTTGATGAATACCAGAGGTACTTCGCAGATATTTTAGAAAATACAGAAAAATACGAAGTCTACCACAATGATGCTGAGTACTTAAATTACACCAAGTTAAATTGGTCGAGAATGAACAGATGGGTAAAGAAATTCGAACCATCAGAAGAGATGAAAGCATGCATTCAGCGTATCAAAGATGAACAACATTGGATTGTGATCACCGAACCTTGGTGTGGTGATGCGGCACACTCCGTAGCCCAAATCTACAATATTGTCAAAGACAATCCATTTATCGATTTGGATATACAACTCCGCGACACCGAACCATTCCTGATTGATGAATACTTAACCAACGGTGGTAAATCCATCCCTAAGTTGATCATCCGCAACGATGTAGGCCATGACAAAATCATATGGGGCCCACGCCCTGCCGCGCTGCAAAACCTCTTCGAAGAGATGAAAGCCGAAGGAAAACCTTTCCCAGAAATTAAGGAAGCAATCCAACGTTGGTACAACGACGATAAAGGCGTAGAAATCCAAAAAGAATTGCAACAAGCTTTGGAAGCGTATTAGGTTTTAGATATAAGATTTTAGACATAAGATATTAGAACTGTATAGTTTATTAAGGGGCCTGGAAACAAGGCCTTTTTTGTGCTCTAGTTATTTTGCGCTGTCCGTTTGTTGCTGTTTTGTCTGAACCGCGAAAGGAAGGATTTGTATTGTGGCGGGGGGGTCGTCGTAGGTCTTTATACTAACTACTAAGTATTAAATACTATTTCTTTCCTGGTTCAAAACAAACTCTACAACTGCCATACATCTAATGTCTAAAATCTAATCCCGCCCTAGGTCGAACTACTAACTACTAAATACTACCCAATTCATACCCCAATCAAACCCGCTTCCAAGCGGGTTTGATTGGGGTATGAATTGGGTTTACATTGGTTCTATATTGGGTATAACCTGAACTAGCTTTTGTGTTATTAGCAGGATTATATTATTTTTAACTATTATTAATGATCAACCTATACGCGCATGAATATTGAGGAGCTTCGCGATTATTGCATTGTACAAAAAGGAACGACGGAGGAAACGCCTTTTGGACCTGATACCTTAGTTTTTAAAGTCATGGGCAAAGTCTTTTTGCTAGTGGGTTTAGATCAGATTGAAGATTTAACATTCAATGTGAAGTGCGATCCGGAATATGCGGTGGAATTGCGCGAGAAATATGAGCATACTGTAAAACCGGGATACCATATGAACAAGAAGCATTGGAATACGGTGTATGCGAATCGGCAGCTACCGGACGCTGAACTTTACAAACTGATTCAGCATAGCTATGATTTGATTGTGCAGGGTCTTCCGAAAAAAAGTAGGGAAGAACTGGGGAGCTAATCGACGTGTTTACAATAAGCTAGCCCCTTCCGAATGTAAAGAATCTGTTTTATTGGGAAATCTAAGGGGGGATTCTACAAGCTTTCAGCCTTATTAATACTATCTTTGCCGCGGTTATTACCTGCCCATCAGGTATGGCGATTTTATTAACAATACGTATTTATAATGATGTACTCAAAACTATGGCTGATTCCCATCGGGATTTTGCTTTTTCTGTCAAGTTGTATTAAAGACGAGGCCAAGAACATGGAAGCGGATATCGTTTCGGTGAATGTTCCTGACAGTGTGATCAACACAAAACCTATTATCAACAATCGAAATGTCGTAATCTACATTAAGCAGGGAGCGATCGACTTAAAGAAATTTGCATTCGAGTTTGAGCTGACGCCTGGTGCCGTTTCTGTGCCTGTTTCAGGTAGCGAACAGGACTTTACAGCACCCGTTACATATGAGGTTACCTCAGAGGATGGCAAGTTCACGAAGACTTACCATGTTTCCCTAATCGAATCGTCTGTGCCTTCGGCTTTTGACTTTGAGCTTTTCGGGCAGGATGAGAAGAAAAAATGGATTTATTTTTATGAAGAGGTGGAGGGGATGCAACAAAGCCTTTGGGCCTCGGGCAACTCGGGTTTCGCCTTTACGGCGGGCAACAACCCTACCGAACAATCTTACCCTACGCAGTCTACAAGCGATGCGAAATATGTTGTCAGTGGCAAACACGCTTTATACTTAGAAACAAAATCTACGGGATTCCTGGGTGGATTGGTGAAAAAACCGATTGCTGCGGGCAACCTGTTTATCGGTTCCTTGTTCAGCAAGTCTATTGTTGAAATCGAAACGCGTTTTGGTTTGCCATACAATAAGGTGCCGGAGACATTCGAAGGATTCTATAAATATGAGCCCGGCGCAAAGGTGATCAATGCGCAAGGGCAAACCGTCAATGTCACTGATGAGTGCGATATCTATGCGGTATTTTATGATCGCGTCGCACTGATGAAAGGCACTGCGAATGATGCTATCTATCCGGGACGTACCTGGTTAACGGATGCTGATGTAAAGGACAGTCCCTATATCGTCGCAATAGCTCAGGTTAAAGAACTTGGGAAAACCGCTGGTGATGGCATGGTGAAGTTTTCTATCCCATTTGAATTCAAGAAAGAATTTAATCGCGCGGAGGTTGATGCTTTCCGCTATAATATTGCTGTAGTGTTCTCTGCAAGTAAGAATGGTGCTGTTTTCCAAGGTGCAGTGGGTAGTAAATTAATTGTAGACAACGTAAAAATCAACGCGAAGTAATGAATAAACTATATAAAAATATTAGATACGCAGTTTTAGGTTTTTGTGCGCTGGCATTGGTTAGCTCGGCTTCGGCGCAGGTTCAGGAAGCGGGTAAATTGAGTCTGGATGTTGAAGCAGGTACGAAGATTGGTGGTGCTGCTCCGTTGAGCATGCCGGTTGAAATTCGTGAGATCAAAAGTTTCCGTCCGGCGATGCCATTTTTTGTTGGCGCCAAAGCAAACTATGCGATCGATCAACATTGGGGCGTTCGTGCCGGTTTGATTTTGGATGGCAAGGGGATGAAGACAGAGGCGAATGTGAAAGGTTACAAAACAACCTTCAATGCGGCAGAGGATCCCTCGGAAAACGTGCGGGGATACTATTACGGTGATATCTCCACCAATGTAGAAAATCTGTATTTAACGGTTCCTTTGCAGGCGACTTATCAGTTTGGCGAGCATTGGAATGTGCAGGCTGGTCCTTATATTTCTTTTGCGGTCATGAAGAAATTCTACGGCGAGGCAATCGAGGGCTATATGCGTGATGAAGAGCCGACAGGTGAGAAGATCGGGATCAACAACACGGCCTATGATTTTAAGAACAGCATCAGAAACGTCGATGTCGGCATGAGTTTAGGTGGGAAATACAGCTTTGCTCAGCGCTACTATGCATTGGCTCAATTTGATTATGGTTTCAATAGCATCATGAAAACGGGCTTCGAAAGCATTAGTTTCAATATGCATAATATCTTCATGAATATAGGCGTGGGAATGCGCGTGTTTTAGTGCAAAAGCGAAAATATAAAAAGGGGCAGTCTGATGAAGATTGCCCCTTTTCTATATAATATTGGATTACATTTTCAATCCAATTTCTCTTAATCTTTCGTCCAGATATTGTCCTGCAGTATAATCTTCGTATGCTTTCGGGTGTTCCGCATCGATACAAGATTCCAGGCTCGCTAAACTCATGCTTGCTTTCGGGTGCAAGAAGAATGGCACTGAAAAACGCGAAGTGCCCATCAATTCTCTCGGTGGGTTTACCACACGGTGGGTTGTTGATTTTAGTTTATTGTTCGTCAAACGTTGCAACATATCACCCACGTTTACTACAATATCTTTTCCTTTTGCACGAATCGGAAACCATTCGTTGTCTTTTGTCAATACCTCAAGACCATCAGCACTAGCGCCAATCAATAGGGTAATCAAGTTGATGTCCTCGTGAGCACCTGCGCGAACTGCCTCCGGAGAGATAGCATCGGGGTTTTCAATCGGAAAGTAGTGGATAGCGCGAAGAATAGAGTTTCCATTGATCACATATTTTTCAAAGTAATCTTCTGGTAATTCCAGGTAAGTCGCTATTGCTTTCAATAAGTTACGACCTGCTTCTTCCAGTTTCTTATAAATCTCTGATGTCGCTGCGTTGAACTCTGGAAGCTCCACAACCTCCGGGTTGTCCGGGAAATCAGCTTTAGAATATTCCTCACCAACAATGGTTTGACCGCGTTGCCAGAATTCTTTTAAGTCTGGGGTCGTCGAGTCCTTGGCTTTCTCTCTTCCTTTGGAAGTGTAGCCGCGTTGTCCTGCTAATTCAGGGAATTCATATTTACGTTTTATTTCTTCAGGTTGTCCGAAGAATTTCTTTACGCTGTCATAAAGACTATCGATCAGTTCGTCTGAGAGGCCGTGATTGGCAATGGTCACAAAGCCTGTTTCGTTGAAGGCTTTGCCTAAATCTTGCACAAACTGAGCGCGTTGCTCGGCTGTACCCGCGGTATAGTGCGTTAAGTCTAATCTTGGGATATTTACTAATGCCATGTTAATTTTATTTGAGTACAAAGTTAATATATTAAAAAGCGTAAAAAGAGGATCGCTGTTTATAACCGGTTTTAAAAACTGCTTAAAGATGTGATTTTCAACGGGTAAAAGTTTTCCACATTTTGAAAACATAGTCTTTATCTAGGCTGTTCTCCTAAAACTAATTCATCTATGTCAAAGATTTATTAAAAATTCACAAAAGAGTTTGTTTTTTAAAATCAATCTGTTAAATTTGTTATGCTTGCATAATAAATATTAAAGAAGCGTTCCAACTATGAGCCAAGATAACACCATAGATTATTTTTTGAAGACAGCCTGGCAAACGGTTGCTAACAAATATAATGTCATTGCTTCGCAGCATGGCTTCACTCAAGCTGCTGGATATATTTTGATCAATATACATCGGGAGGGTACTCCGGTTTCGCAGATTGCCAATTCGACGGGTGTGAAGACGACATCTTTATCACGCGTTTTAAATAACCTGGAAAGCTTAGGCTTTATCTACAGAGAGACGAGCGATACGGATAAGCGTTCGGTTAAGGTTTATTTAACGGAGCTGGGCAGAGAGAAGCGTGGTATTGCCAAGGATGTGGTTAGGGAGTTTAACGAGTTTTTGAACAACTCCTTTACAGACAGAGAACGGACAACATTAATTAAGGCTTTAGCGAAGATTAATGAATTAGCATTAAACTATGCGCCAGAAAAAAAAGAAGCGCAGACAGTCATAAAATAGAAAAACACGAGATATGAATAGAAATATTAAGAAAGTAGCTGTATTAGGATCCGGAGTCATGGGGTCACGAATTGCTTGCCACTTTGCTAATATCGGTGTGGAGGTCTTGTTGTTGGACATTGTTCCACGTGAGCTTTTGCCAGCCGAAGAGGCCAAAGGTTTAACCTTCGAAAGTCCATTGGTTCGCAATCGTATTGTGAATACCTCTTTGGACACCGCGATTAAGTCGAACCCTGCGCCCTTATTCAGCAAGTCTTTTGCAAAGCGCATCTCTACCGGTAATTTTGAGGACGATATGCATAAGATTGCTCAGGTAGACTGGGTTATCGAGGTTGTCGTTGAGCGTTTGGATATTAAGAAATCGGTATTTGATCAGGTTGAAAAATACCGTAAGCCGGGCACACTGATTACATCGAATACTTCAGGTATCCCAATCCATTTGATGGAAGAAGGTCGCTCTGAAGATTTTAAAGCACACTTCTGTGGAACCCACTTCTTCAACCCGCCACGCTATTTGCAATTATTAGAGATTATCCCTACGCCTGATACCAAAAAAGAAGTTGTTGATTTCTTATTGGAGTTCGGCGACAAGATGTTAGGTAAAACGGTGGTATTGTGTAAAGATACGCCGGCATTTATCGGTAACCGTATTGGTGTTTACTCCATGCTTGCCTTGACGCATTTGGTGGAGAAAATGGACCTTACGGTAGAAGAGGTTGATAAATATACAGGTCCTGCTATGGGGCACCCTAAATCGGCAACTTTCCGTACGGCGGATGTTGTAGGATTAGATACCTTGGTGAATGTGGCCAATGGATTAGCACAAAATGCGCCTAACGATGAAGCTAAAGGCGTTTTCCAATTGCCATCCTTTATCACCAAAATGGTTGAGAATAAATGGCTGGGCGAGAAAACCAAGAAAGGTTTCTATGAGAAAGTGAAGGATGCGAGTGGAAACTCGGAAATTCTTTCGTTGAACCTGAAGACTTTTGAATACGGTACACAGCAAAAGGTTAAGTCTTCGACGCTAGAGGCCACCAAAGCTGTAGAAGATATCCGCAAGCGTATGAAAGTGTACGAGCAGGGTACAGACAAAGCTGCGGAGTTATTCCGTGCGATGCATTACCCATTGTTCGAATATGTTTCTAAACGCGTTCCTGAGATTACCGACGATTTCTTCCGTATCGATGATGCGATGCGTGCAGGTTTTGGTTGGGAAATTGGTCCGTTTGAAGTATGGGATGCATTAGGCGTACGCGAAACAATAGAAAAAATTAAGAAGGAAGAGAAACGTCTTCCGGGTCAAGATGGCGAAGTTGCTCAATGGGTGCACGATATGTTGGCTGCGGGATTTGAATCTTTTTATAAAGTAGAGAACGGTGTACGTCATTTCTATGATATCGCATCGAAATCTTATAAGCCAATTCCGGGTACTGAGGACTTGATCGTATTGGATCATATTCGTGACACCAACACGATTTGGAAGAACTCAGGTGTATCGATTATCGACCTGGGCGACGGTATTATCGCTTGTGAGTTCCACACGAAGATGAATACTATCGGTGGCGATGTGATCCAAGGATTGAACAAAGCAATCGACCTGGCGGAGAAAGAATACCGCGGATTAGTAATCGGTAATGACGGCAAGAACTTCTCTGCTGGTGCCAATATCGGAATGATCTTCATGATGGCTGTAGAGCAGGATTACGATGAGTTGAATATGGCAATCCGTATGTTCCAAAATACATCGATGAGAATCCGTTATTCAGCGATTCCGGTTGTTGTGGCGCCATTCCAACTTGCATTGGGTGGTGGATGTGAGTTCTCTATGCATGCTGACTTTGTACAGGCACATGCTGAAACCTACATGGGATTGGTAGAATTCGGCGTTGGTGTTGTCCCTGGCGGCGGTGGTTCGAAAGAATTCGCATTGCGCGCTTCAGACGAATACAAAGACGACCAGATTACACAAAATACGCTGAAAGATCGTTTCTTAACGGTTGGTCAAGCTAAAGTATCTACTTCCGCTGTTGAAGCCCACGAATTAGGATACTTAGAGACCGGCAAATACGCGATCACGATGAACCGTGCTCGCCTACTTGCAGACGCGAAAGCAAAAGCAATTGAATTAGCCGATGCAGGTTATATACAACCCGCACCAAGAAATGATATCAAGGTGCTAGGTAACCAAGGTTTAGGGATTGTCTATGTTGGAGCATCCTCTATGCGTGCCGGAAATTACATCTCCGACCACGACAAGAAGATCTCCGAAAAGTTAGGCTGGGTTATGTGTGGTGGCGATTTATCAGCCCCAACAGAAGTATCCGAGCAATACCTTTTGGATCTTGAAAGAAAAGCATTCCTCGAACTTTGCGGCGAGCGCAAAACGTTAGAGCGTATTCAGCATATGTTGACGAAGGGGAAGGCTCTTCGGAATTAAGTAGTTAGTATTTAGTAGATAGATTTTAGACATTAGATTTTAGACATTAGACTGTAAGCTGGCAATAGAAAAGAATGCATAACCTGAAGGAAATTAAAGTTTGGAAAAAGGCGATAAAGCTTGCGACAGAGATTTTTCTAGTAGTTTCTGATTTTCCAAAAGAAGAAAAATTTGGGTTGTCAAATCAAATAAAGCGGGCAGCAGTGTCGGTAGCATCAAATATCGCTGAGGGAGCAGGAAGGAACTCAAATAAGGAGTTCGCTCGGTTTCTCAGTATTGCGAATGGTTCTTGTTATGAACTTTTAACGCAAATCACGATTGCTTCTAAACTAGGTTTAATGGACAAATCAAAGTCTGAAGAGATATGCAAAAATATCGTCGAGATCCAAAAGATGATCTACGGCTTTAAAAAGAAATTGAAGAAGGATGTTTGATTCTTTACAGTAGAGAAACGCTCTACTTTAAAAAGAAAATATCGTAACGATATAATGGAAGGACCACAGATTCTAATGTCTAATGTCTCCGATCTAATATCTAAGTAAATGGGAAGAATGCAGATTCAAATATCTAATGTCTCCCTCAAACATCTAAAGTATAAACAATGGGAAGAATGCAGGTTCTAATATCTAATGTCTCCCATCTAATATCTAAAAAAACATGGAAGCATACATTGTAGCAGGATATCGTACAGCGGTGGGGAAGGCCCCTAGAGGTGGTTTTCGCTTTATGCGTGCGGATGATTTGGCGGCTGATGTCATCAAGCATTTGGTGGCCTCTGTTCCAAATTTAAATAAAGAAGAAATCGACGATGTGATCGTCGGGAATGCGATGCCAGAGGCGGAGCAGGGATTAAATGTTGGACGCTTGATCTCTTTGATGGGCTTGCAGACGGATAAGGTTCCGGGGGTGACGGTAAACCGTTATTGTGCATCGGGATTGGAAACTATTGCGACAGCTGTAGCAAAGATTAAGTCGGGTATGGCCGATGTGATTATCGCGGGCGGTGTGGAAGTGATGTCTGGGATGCCTTTTGGCGGCTGGAAGATCGTTCCGAACCCTGTAGTTGCGAAGGAAAATCCGGATTGGTACTGGGGGATGGGTTTAACGGCAGAAGCCGTGGCTCACGACTATAAGGTTTCACGTGAAGATCAAGATGCTTTCGCATTGAAATCGCATCAGAAAGCAGTTGCAGCGATTAAAAATGGTCATCTGAAAGATGGTATTGTGCCGATTACGGTTAAAGAAAACTACTTGAAAGATGGCAAGATGGCAACGCGCGAATATGTCGTGGATACGGATGAAGGTCCTAGAGCGGATACAACTTTGGAGGCATTAGCAAAATTAAGACCTGTATTTGCTGCTGACGGTAGTGTTACGGCGGGTAACTCATCGCAAACATCAGATGGTGCGGCATTCGTACTGGTGATGTCTGAAGCAAAGATGAAAGAATTAGGATTGCAGCCTATCGCGAAATTGGTAAGCTATGCGGTGGCAGGTGTTCCTCCGCGTATTATGGGTATCGGTCCGATCTACGCTATTCCGAAGGCTTTGGAGCAAGCCGGATTAAAGAAAGAAGATATCGACCTATTCGAATTGAATGAGGCATTCGCTTCACAGTCTTTAGCGGTGATTCGCGAATTAGGATTGGATGAGGAAAAAGTGAATGTCAATGGTGGAGCAATAGCATTAGGACACCCGCTGGGTTGTACCGGTGCGAAGTTGACCGTGCAGGTATTGAACGAATTGAAGCGCCAAGGAAAGAAATACGGGATGGTGACGATGTGTGTGGGAACCGGACAGGGAGCAGCTGGTATATTCGAATTACTATAAGATTAAACGTATAACAAGGCTTAAAATAAAATATTATGTCTGAAGAAGTAAAAAATAAAGCAATTAAGGGAGGTGAGTTCGTAATCCGTGAAACACCTTATACTGATATATTCATTCCAGAAGAATTCGATGAAGAGGCGCAGATGATTCGCCAAACATGTGTCGATTTCTTAGATACTGAAGTGTTGAACAAACTTGAGCGCATTGATGCGCAAGAGGAAGGATTGATGCAAAGCCTGATGGACAAAGCGGGTGAGCTAGGTATGTTGGGGGTATCTATTCCGGAAGAATATGGAGGTTTTGGAAAGAATTTCAATACTTCCATGTTGGTAGCTGATGCGGTAGGTGGTGGATTCTCCTTCGCAGTAGCCTTGTCAGCACATACAGGTATCGGGACTTTACCAATCCTTTACTATGGAAATGCGGAGCAGAAAGCGAAGTATATTCCTAAATTGGGTACTGGTGAATGGAAAGCAGCGTACTGCTTGACAGAGCCTAACTCGGGTTCTGATGCCAACTCAGGTCGGACATCCGCTAAATTAAATGCCGAAGGAACGCATTATTTGATCAATGGTCAGAAGATGTGGATCACAAACGGTGGCTTTGCTGATATCTATATCGTATTCGCGAAGATTGATGACGATAAAAACCTAACGGCATTTATCGTAGAGAAAGACTTCGGCGGTATTACCATGAACCCTGAAGAGCATAAATTAGGTATCAAAGGTTCTTCGACGCGCCAGATCTTCTTTAACGATTGTTCGGTTCCTGTAGAAAACATGTTATCTGAGCGCGAGAATGGATTCAAGATTGCGGTTAACATTTTAAATATTGGTCGTATTAAGTTAGGTGCTGCGACGATTGGTTCTGCTCGTGCGGTATTATCGACGGCTATCAACTATGCTAACGAACGCGTACAGTTCAACTTGCCTATTTCCAAATTCGGTGCTATTCGTTATAAGATTGCGGAGTCTGCCATTCGTTTGTTTGCGAACGAGTCTGCGGCTTACCGTGCCGGACAGAATATTGATGATGCCTATGATGCGTTAATTGCTGGCGGAATGGACGAAGCGAAAGCGAAGTTGAAGTCTGTAGAGCAGTTTGCGATCGAATGTGCGATCATTAAAGTGTGGTGTTCGGAGATGTTAGACTACGTGGTAGACGAGGGTGTTCAGATTTATGGTGGTATGGGTTATTCGGCCGATGCACCGATGGAACGTGCATACCGCGATGCTCGTATCAACCGTATCTTCGAGGGTACCAACGAGGTGAACCGCTTATTGGTAATCGATATGTTGTTGAAACGTGCGATGAAAGGTGAGATTGATTTAATGGGGCCTGCAACAGCGGTAGCTGGCGAATTGATGTCTATTCCAGACTTCGGCGAAGAGGATGAGACTCCATTTGCTGCAGAGAAGAAAATCATCGCTAACCTGAAAAAGGCAGGTTTGATGATCGCAGGATCAGCAGTGCAGAAACTAATGATGTCTTTGTCTAAAGAACAAGAAATCCTGATGAATATCGCTGATATCATTGGATATGTATATGTGGCTGAATCAGCATTATTGCGCGCAGAAAAATTACAACACACCGTAGGTGGTGAAAAGGCAGCTTACGCAGCGGATATGGCGAAAGTATACTTATACTCAGCTGTTGACAAAGTAAATATTGCAGGTAAAGAAGCTTTGTACTCTTTCGCTGAAGGAGATGAATTAAACATGATGTTGGTTGGTCTTCGTCGCTTTACAAAAGCACAACCATTCAATGTGAAAGATGCTCGTCAGCGAATTGCTAAAAAGCTTATCGAAGAAAATAAATACTGTTTCTAGTATTAAGGTTGATTATGGAAAAGCCCCGAGAGATCGGGGCTTTTTTAGTATTTAGTAGTTAGTACTTAGTATAAAGACCTAGGGCGGGAATAGACGTTAGACATTAGATTTCAGACATCAGAGTATTGTCCTTCCTTTCCTGGTTCAAGACGAGCGTCATAGGTCTAAATACTAAGTACTAAGTACTAAATACTATTTTATTGTTTAAATTTATAATTCACCAATCCATAACACTTTGGACGCATATGATGCTATCGTTGTAGGTTCTGGGCCGAATGGCTTTGCTGCTGCTATTTTATTGCAGCAACAGGGACTTCAAACTTTATTGATTGAGGGCGCTGATACGCTTGGTGGTGGGATGCGGACGAAGGAAATCACACTTCCTGGATTTAAACATGATATCTGTTCTGCCATTCATCCCATGGCATTAGCTTCTCCTTTTCTTTCTACCTTGCCCTTAGCCGAGCACGGTCTTCAGTTTGTCTTTGCACCAAATGAAGTGGCCCATCCTTTGGATACAGAGCATGCTGCCATTTTACATCGCGATCTTGAGCAAACGGCTCTCGGATTAGGTAAGGACAGCAGCGCTTATAAAGTGCTATTCGAGCCTTTTGTGAAGCAATGGGATGATCTATCGCAGGCAGTACTTGGACCCCTAAGATTCCCTCGCAATCCGATGCTGATGGCAAAGTTTGGACTAAAAGCTTTGCCTTCGGCGGCAATGATGGCGAAGACCTTCGAAACTACCGAAGCGAAGGCTTTGTGGGCGGGGCTTTGCGCCCATGGCATACAACCCTTAGAGAATCTGACGACAGCCGCCATTGGAATAATGTTAGGGACGGTAGGACATCGCTTCGGCTGGCCCATGGCCCTTGGTGGCTCCCAAGCTGTCGCCGACGCGCTAGCGTCTTATTTTAAGGCAATAGGAGGAAACATTCAAACCGACTATTGGGTAGATGACGTGAATCACTTGCCCAAACACAAAGTCTTACTGTTGGATATGACTCCGAAGCAAGTCTTAAATATCAAAGGATTGGCGTTAAGAACGGGCTATAGAAACCAGTTGAAAGCTTATCGGCAGGGTTTGGGTGTGTTTAAGATGGATTGGGCATTGTCCGATCCTATTCCTTTTCGCAATGCGGCGGTGATGCAGTCTTCGACCGTGCATCTGGGCGGCACTTATGAAGAAATTGCGCGTGCGGAATATCATACGGCGCAGGGACGTATTCCCGATGCACCCTATGTGCTATTATCTCAACAAAGCCTGTTCGATTCAACACGTGCACCCGCCGGGAAACATACGGCATGGGCATACTGCCATGTTCCACATGGATCAACGGCGGATTGTACAAAAATCATAGAAAACCAGATCGAGCGTTTCGCACCTGGATTCAAAGATACCATCTTGGCGAAGCATACTTTCAATACGCAGCAAATGGAAAGCTATAATCCAAACTATGTCGGCGGAGATATCAACGGAGGGATTATGGATTTCGCTCAACTCTACACCCGACCAAGCTTTTCCTTAACCCCCTATAGAACTTCAAATAAGAACGTATATATAGCATCCTCTTCAACGCCTCCAGGCGGAGGTGTGCATGGCATGTGTGGATTCCACGCCGCAAGAATAGCCTTGGAGGATCATTTTAATGTTAAAATCACCCTATAATGGCAAGAATTGTGTTAGCCGGAGGAACCGGTAATTTAGGTAATCTGTTAATCCCCTATTTTAGAGAACGCGAAGATGAGATCGTTGTCCTTTCGCGAAGAAAGATGGTCAAGCATCATCCGGGGATAGATTTCGTCATGTGGGATGGCGAAACGCAGGGCGAATGGAAGGAAGCCTTGGAAGGTGCCGACGTGCTGATCAACCTAAGTGGTGCCTCCATCAATAGGCGCTTTACAGCGAAAAACAAAAAGCTCCTCTATGATTCTCGATTGTTACCTACTAAAGCACTGGCTATCGCCATCCAATCATCGCAGAACCCTGTTAAACTGTGGATCAATTTCTCGGGAGTGGCGATTTTTAATGGGGCGGAAGAACTTCAAGATGAACATGGCAAGGACTTTGGAGATGATTTCCTGGCTAAGCTTTCTTTAGATTGGGAAGCTGCCTGCACTCAAGCCAGTACAGCTCAAACGGAGAAGGTTATTCTGCGCATGAGCCCCGTATTATCAAAACAGTCAGGTATTATTTCCGAATTAACGCCTTTGGCAAAATTGGGTTTAGCCGGCACTATTGGGTCCGGAAAACAGGTGATGCCCTGGATACACGAGGAAGATTTCTGTCGATTAGTTTGCTGGATTATCGATCAAGAGCGGCGAGAACCCATATACCATGCTTGCAGCCCACATCCTGAGCCGAATAAGATCTTTATGAAAACGCTACGTCAGGTTGTTGGTCGTTCGATCGGTTTGCCCTTGCCGGCGCCGCTTGCCAAGGTCGGAGCACTGCTAAAAGGAACCGACCCTACACTGCTTCTTGAAACTGTTCCTGTAACGACAAATGTTACGCTAAAAAACGGCTTTAAATTTAATTTTCCCTATCTTCACGACGCAATAAAACAGTTGATCAAATAATCAATTTAAACTTTCATGTCTACTAAACCATTTGCAATATCGGAAGATTGGGTAGTCGTTATTTTAGGACTTGCGATCATTATCCTAGCGCTTTCGGGTGTTATTATTCCAAAACCTTCTTTTAGCTGGGCCGACTCGGCAACATTGACCAATAAGGTGTTGAGCCTTGACAACTTAAAGATTATAGGTGCTCAGTTCGGATTAGTTTATATCACCGCAATCCTCGGCGCGATACTGCTTCGCAAAGACCTCAAAGCATTGCTTATTGTATTCCCCATCGTGATGTTGTTGACCGTAGTCGCATTGATTATTGCAGGAAATGAGACGGTGAAGAATTACAATCTGGAAGCTGTTATCTTTTCCTTAGCCATCGGCTTGATCATCAGCAATTGCTTTAAATTGCCACAGTGGTTCAAGGATGCACTGAGCACAGAACTATATGTTAAGATCGGTCTAGTGTTATTGGGTACTACGGTAATCTTTGGAGATATCTTAAAGGCAGGGTCATTAGGCCTTATCCAGGCGCTATTAGTGGTGGTGTCGGTATGGTATTTTGCCTATTGGGTATGCCGTAAATTGAAAATCGATAAAGAAATGTCGCTGATGTTGTCCAGTGCGGTATCCATCTGTGGGGTGTCGGCAGCAATTGCAACTTCAGGAGCTATTAAAGGCGATACAAAGAAGCTTTCTTATGTCATTTCCTTAGTGCTTATTACGGCTATTCCGATGATGATCTTCATGCCCTATCTTGCGGAATGGATGAATCTTTCGCAGGAAGTAACGGGTGCTTGGCTGGGCGGTAGTATTGATACGACGGGTGCCGTTGTAGCATCAGGCTCATTAGTGGGTGAAGAAGCGTTGAAGATTAGTACCATCGTTAAGTTTTCTCAGAATGTATTATTAGGGATAGCAGCATTTTTCATCAGTATTTATTGGACGTATTCCAAGTCGGTAGATGATGAAACGAAGAAAGATAAACCTACATTAAAGCTTATTTGGGATAGGTTTCCAAAGTTCGTCGTGGGCTTTGTGTTTGTGTCTTTGATGTTCTCATTCGTAGTTTCGCCGGAGGCCAACGATATGGTGAAAGATAGCCTTAAAAGTATTCAAGGCTTGTGGTTTGCACTCGCATTTACCTCTATCGGTCTGGAAACTAACTTCAAAGATCTTTTCAAACAAGATAACAAAAAGCCATTGTACGCATTTATCATTGCGCAGACATTTAACATCCTCGTGACGCTAATTATTGCGATGGCACTCTTCAACTAAACAATAACGATAATAGAAGAAATTTCTTGATAAAAAGAAGGGGAAGGGCGCAATGCCATTCCCCTTTTTTATGCATATAGACATGATCTTCGAAAAAATACCGAATGCTCGGTATTGTCAGCATTTTACCGGATAAATAGCTTTGCTTCATCAATTAATACTAAATATTAAGAATATGAAAGCAATGAAATTCCTTTACATCTTATTCGCGCTATGTATTTTCACCTCCTGTGAAAAAGATGAAGACAAAACCGAAGACTCGCCAATTGTGGGGACTTGGCAAGTGGTAAATTATGAGCGTAAGACCGGTGTAAATGGTACTTGGGCTCCAGTAAGTGATTTGTCCTGCAGATTGCAAGAAAAGCAGACCTACAGTGCCGATGGACAGTTTAGCCAGACCTCAGGAGCTTGTGCCGGCGCAAACACGGGAATATCGGGAACTTGGAAACTCTCTTCCAATCAATCTACCGTGACTTATACCTATACCAAATATACCGGAGATTTCCCACGTACAGTCGAAAAATTGAATGCTAGCGACCTCGTCATCTCATGGGACTCCGGCAGCACTACGGGAACATATTTCCGCGTGACTTATCGCAAATCGAATTAACTTAAAGCAACAAGTCATGAAAGGAAAAATTTACAGCATTGTCTTGCTGTTTATTCTCGTCGGTAATTATTTGTACGGGCAGGAATATAAAACGAAAACCTCAGGCTATTATAACGGCACAGGGAGCAATGGTATACAGTATGTGCAATTCGGCCTCAACGTCCGAATGTTCAAGTACGGCGATATGTTGCTCATCGGATGGAATCCGGTGGATGTACAAATCGGTGATGAGTATGTGTATAAGGGGAAGAAGTATTCCGCTAGTCAGTTCCCGGAAATCAAACAGATCCGAGTTAAAAGTATGACGGGCCAATTGACCGCAAAAGATAATGCCGGTAGGATAATTGACTCCAAAGGCGCTCAAATTAATGTGGGAGGTTATCTGGATAACTCCGGTGCATTAGGCGATAATAACAAGGTATTTAAAGAGGGAGTTTCGACGGAATGGTTCGAGAAGAATATTCTGCAGACATCTGTTCAAAGTCCACAGCTCGAAGTCGTCATCAACTCGGTCGACATCGATAACTTTGATGCCGCGAATGCCGCAATTGAAAGGTTTTTAAAAGGAGGATCCGACAAGAAGAAAGCCGCGGAAGTTGCTTTGGAAGCTAGTCGGGCGATTAGTGCAGAAGACGTCGCACTGGCAAGTGCCAAGATTGGCTTGGTGGAACAGCTTGATCCATCCAACAGCAGTCTTGCGAACTTGAAGAACCGATTGGCATCCTTGGTGGAAAACAAAAAACGCAAGGAAGCAGAAGATAAAAAGAAGGTAGAAGACGAGAAGGATAAAGAGGAAGAAAAACCGGAAGAGGCTAAAAAAGAAGAAGCCAAAAAAGAAGAAAAGAAGAAAGAGGAAGAAAAGCCGATGAGTGTGAGTGAATACGACGCGCGCTTGCGATATAATATTGTAACTAATTACAATCAAATTGTTGGAGGTGCTTATAATGTGGGAGGCTCTCAATTTGGTGCTAGTAAGGAGAAAATGGTACAAGGCCTGATCTCCAGCAGCGCTGAATATCTGCAGCGCAATCCTTATGATCAAGAAATAAGGAATATTAAGCAGTATTTAGAGAATAATGAGACTACGGCGGCGGTTGTTACCCAAGCGGTAAGTGTCGCTCAGGACTTTATTGCTGATTTTGCATTCCAATTGGAATATAACTTTTCACCAAAGAAAGAAGGCGAAACAAGCGCGTTTAGGCAGTATTATGTGACGATACCGATGAGCAAGGATGCGATAGATGATCTTTTCCAATTTACCACTGCCCTCACGTGGAGCTTCCTACCCAGCCGAAGTTATGAAATGGAATACGTGAAATCGGGCAACGAAGCAGGGGAGTTTAAGTACAAGGATGACGTCAAAGTAGCCACCGTCGGATTTCGCTTTGCGCTTTACCCTAGACTGTATAAAGGACTGCATGCGAATATCGAGACCGATATACATGGTGGTGTGATTATGAGCCGTTTTGACGAAGAGATCAATCCTAGTGGCTTTACCTATTATTTAGCAGGTAAACTTGGTTTGAGCTACCGTCTTGGAAAAGGTTTCCAATTGGGTATTGGATACGGTATGGGTTATATGCCGTTATATGCGACTTCCGATACGCAGGTCATCAACGATGTCGAATACCAAATAACCAAATTTAGAAATGGCAAAGATGCCACCCTGAAATACATCAGTCCTAGTATTAAGTTTTACTTTTAATGCTAGCGATTTTTTATTTAATAGTTTAAGTGTAAAACCGGGGACTGTATGCATATACAGTCCCTTATTTTTTGAACATTTCTGTTTTCAGCAATCATCAAGAACATTCATTCCTTTCTATTTCAATGGAAATATGAAAGTCTTTTATCTATAATGCTGCTGTTCCCCCATCTAGACTAGCATATTTTGCAAATAATTTATGGAATTACGTATCTTGAATCATCTTATTGATGAAGGTAAAAAAGTATGAACGAGAAAGAGCTGCTACAACACTACAGGCAAACAGGCAACTTGGATAGCTTGGGGAAACTGTATTCTCCCTATATGTCGCTGCTCTATGGTGTTTGTTTTAAATACCTTCAGGATGCAGAGCAGAGTCAAGATGCGGTGATGCAGATATTCGACGAGTTGATTGTGAAATTACGCACGCACGAGGTCGATAATTTTAAGAGTTGGTTATATGTTTATGCGCGCAACTATTGTTTGATGCAGTTGCGTAAAGATAAACAGATTACCAAGGTAGATATAGAAGATAACCTGTATGAAAGCGAGCAGAAACTGAGCAGCAAGGATGAGCAGCGTTGGGAGGAACAGGATTTTGATAAGCTGGAGGTCTGTATTTCGGGCTTGGCCAGCGAGCAGCAACAGTGTATTCGCCTATTCTATTTGGAACAAAAGTGTTATAAGGATATCGTCGATCTGACGGGTTTTGAGCTCTCGAAAGTGAAGAGCTACATCCAAAACGGAAGGCGGAATCTCAAAATATGTATGGAGAAGAAGTAATGGAAAATAATTACCAGTTATCGAGAATTCATAATTACGTCATGGGGCTCATGAGTAAGGAGGAGATGTATGAGATGGAGCGTGAGGCATTGAATGATCCTTTTCTGCAAGATGCCATTGACGGTTATAGAGCGCAAAACGGAGTCGATGTTCATCAGCTAAGTATTTTGCAGCAACGCTTAGCACAACGCTTAGCAACGAAGGGTGCCGAGCGTGATAAGCGTTTTTACAGCTGGCAACGGCTGACTATTGGGGCAGCGGGTGCCGTGTTGTTTTTAGTAGCCTGTTCTTTAATTTTCTTCAAATTTATCAGCCAGCCAGCAAAAGAGACAACGAACGAGGTGCTACTGATGGAAGAACACCTACGCCTAACGACTAGCACACTTTCAGATTCAGATGCTTTACCTGTAGGCGGATGGGAAATGTTTAACGAAGAATTGAATGCGGAATTGAGAGACATCGTTGGAGATGCGGAATTGCAATTGGAGTTTAATTTAATTGACGGTGAAGCGCAGGATATTAAATTTATTAAGAATACAAATAACACCATGGCTATAACGGTTGCCAGCTTCCTGCAAGAAAAGGTGAGGTGGACAGGAAAAGTAGGGAAGTTGGATATACGTATAGATTCAAAAAAATAGGTGCTCTTAAGAGCACCTATTTTTCTTTAGGGATTATTCTTCCCATCTGATTTTATCTTCGATCGGCGTGCGAACAGGTTCGCGTTCTTCCGACTCATGGTGTCCTAAGTAGAAGAATCCGATACATTTCTGATTAGGCTCTAGATTTAAGAAAGGACCGATATGGTTAATCAATCCTGGAGATGCCCAGTATCCTCCCAAACCAAGGGAATGAGCAGCTAACCACATGTTTTCTACCGATGCTGCTGTAGCACATAGTTCTTCCCATTCAGGCACATCGCCTGTATAGTTCACCACAATAGCAATTGCTGCGTTGGATTGCGTCGCTTTCTTCGCCATGTTTTGTTCTGTCAATTCGGTATACTTCTCCGCCGGTGTTACGCTTTTGCAAATACGTGCTAGCTCATCGCCTAGGCGTAGTAACCCTTCTTTACGGAAGATGACGAAGCGCCATGGCTGCGTACGCTTATGCGTAGGAGCCGCGTTTGCCGCTTCTAAAATCGTTAATATATCTTCTCTGCTAACCTCTTCATTGGTGAATGAAGTCTGGAATACAGATCTTCTCGTTTGAATTGCTTTTAATACTTCGTTGTTTTGCATGTCCTTTCGTATACTGTTTAATTGCTAAAGATAGACTTTTACAAGTTAATTATGTGCCTTTACTCTTCATTTCGGCTTACGCCACTTCTTCCCACAGGGCAGCAATATGTAAAATCGTTAATACCGCTTTCTGCATATCCTGTACCGAAACCCATTCTTGTTTCCCGTGGAATGCATGACCGCCAGCAAAGATATTCGGACATGGAAGACCCATAAAAGATAATCTTGAACCATCGGTTCCTCCGCGGATGCTGCGCTTTTCAGCTTTCATGCCGGCGCGCTCAATTCCCATCATCGCGATATCAACAACGCGAGGATGCTGATCCAATACTTCCTTCATGTTGCGGTACTGCTCGTTCACCGTAAAAGTGAAGCTAGCGCCAGCATACTTAGCAACTACCTCTTTAGCGATAGCCTCTAATTCTGCTTCGTGCTCTGCCAATTTCTTAGTGTCATGATCGCGGATAATAAAGTCGATCGTTGCCTCTTCTACCGAACCTGTTATGTGGACCGGGTGTACAAAACCTTCTTTCCCGGATGTTGTTTCCGGTGATAATCTATCTTTTGGAAGACTGTCGATCAAATCTGCTGCAATTTTCAACGCATTGACCATTTTGTTCTTCGCATATCCCGGGTGAATAGAGATACCGTCAATCTTGATGCGAACGCCATCAGCCGAGAATGTTTCATCCTCTAGGGTGCCAGCGCGTTCTCCGTCCATCGTGTAGCCGTAATCTGCACCTAATTTCTTAAGATCAGCATGGTCAACGCCACGACCGATTTCCTCGTCAGGAGTGAAAAGTATCTTGATATCACCGTGTTTAATCTCTGGGTTCTGCATCAGTATGCGCGCAGCATCCATGATTTCTGCTACACCAGCTTTATCATCAGCGCCAAGTAATGTTTTTCCACTAGCGGTAATCACATCATTTCCGATTTGATCCTTTAAGTCAGGATGCTCCGACAGGCGAATAACGATTTTATTATCATCCGGAAGCACCAGGTCTTGACCTTGATAATTGCGGTGGATGATGGGTTTAACATCCGTTCCTGAAGAGTCCGGAGAGGTATCAACATGCGAACAGAAGCAAATAACCGGTACTTTTTTATCGGTATTCGAAGGGATCGTTGCATAGACATAACCTAGCTCATCAAGGTGTGCATCTTCAATGCCTATTGCCAGTAGCTCTTCGACAAGCACACGACTCAGGTTTTTTTGCTTCTCGGTGGAAGGAACCGTTGTAGAATTTACATCGGATTGCGTATCGATCTGTACGTATCTTCTGAAGTTTTCAGCGACCTGAAAATCTTTTATATCGTTAATTTCCATAATGGCAAATCTACAAATTTCTACGCTATCTTACTTTTGTTGGTCTGCCCAACCGAATACTTTATTCAAGATGCTGGAGTTTCTCGATCCGCCCAAGTTCTGACGAATCTTAAGCTCCTGATCAGCAACTTTCACGAAAAGACCAGCGATAGCGCGTTGCGTCACATAAGCTGTTAAGTCTGTTTCGATTTTATTGCCTAGAGGCAATTTGTTGTATGCGCTCGTTAATTGATTCCAGTAGGTGGAAACATTGTTTTTGCCCATTGCCGACTGTATGATAGGACTGAAACGAGTCGTCAACTCGGCCGTAGTGCTTCTTTTGAAAAATTGCGTTGCAGCATCTTGCTGTCCGCTCAGAAGAATGTTGAATGCATCAGTAACGGTCATTCTCGAAAGAGAACCCACAAAGACCGATGAGGCTTCTTTTACGGCTGTTTCCGCGGCACGATTCATACTCATGATGAATTGATCGCATAGATTGCCCATTCCTACCGCACGAAGCGCCGATTCTACTTTTCTCGCTTCCTCTGGCATTAATATCTTAACCGCAGCATCCCCTAAGAAACCATCTTTTAGAGATAATACGCGGATACTTTCGTTCAGTCCATTGCTTAGCGCTTGTTTAACGCCTTGATTGGCCTCGGATTGTGTAATGCTGCCAGTAGTGCCAGCAGGAGTTGTCGTTGAGCCTGTGCCTGTTGTACCTGTTCCCTGTGGAGGAAGGGTGAAACCACCCGTGTTTAAACTTTCGCAGCTTGAAAGAAATAGAACAGCGGCACCCAAGGATATTTTGAGATAGTTATTCATAGTTAATTTTTTTGTAAAAATAGGGATTAGATATTAGAAGTGAGATATTAGATATAAGACATTAGATTTTAGACCTTGGATAGAGCCCAAGGTCTAAAATCTTATATCTAATGTCTCACTTCTAATCCCGCCCTAGGTCTAACTACTAACTACTCACTACTCACTACTATTTCCAGCTAAGCGTTGCAGCGACTGGGAAATGGTCGGATGGGTAGCGACCTAGATAAGTGTCGGTCAATACGCCGTACTTCAATACTTTGAAAGGTTTGCTGATAAAGATATGATCGATACGTCCTTTCTCCTTGATATCTTTTCCCCATGCGTTGAAAGTCGAATTAGGTTCATAGATAATAGGGGATAGGTCGTAGACATCTTGTACGACATTGCTCTTCGCTAAGGTGAAATATGCCGGGTTGTTCTCATCCACATTGAAGTCGCCAGTAATGATCAAAGGAAGATCTTTTGCTAATTCTTTCGCTTTTGCCATCATCAGCTTTGCACTTTCCACACGCGCTTCTTTACCGATATGGTCGAAGTGAGTATTCATCATGATAAACTTCTTGCCATTGTTTTTGTCTTGGAAAACTCCCCAGGTACAAATACGTGGTAATGCTGCGTCCCAACCCTTATTCGGTTTTTCGGTGTCGGTTGCCGACAGCCAGAAAGTGCCGTTCTTCAAGATCTTGAAGCGATTTGTATTGTAGAGGATCGCGGAATGTTCTCCTTTGTTGGAGCCATCATCGCGTCCTACGCCGATATACTGAAAGTTAGGAAGTGCCGATAGCATATCATCTAACTGTTCCTTAAAGGCTTCTTGAACGCCGAAAATATCAAATTCGTGGTATTTGATGAGGTTGTTTACCGCATGTTTTCTCACATCCCAAAGGTTGCCGGTATCCGCTTTTGTTTTCATTCGGATATTAAATGTCGCTACATTGAAGGTCGCAACATTGAACTTTTGAGCATAAGAAAAACTGACAAGTAATAGTAGGGTTAGGTTGATTAGGATTTTCTTCATTTTATTTGTTGATTATTTTTGATAGTAGTTCTGGTTCATCCGTGGTAATATAATCAACTTCTTCATTTAAAAAGTATTTCATATCTGCTTCGTTGTTTACCGTCCAAACGTTTACCTTCAATTTCAAGTCCTTACTTTCCTTAATCCATGTTGGATTCTTTTTAAAGACGTTCAGGTTGTAATCTATACCGTTTAATTTGGCTTCTTTCACTTGCGCTGGCGTTTTATCTCCATTTAGGTAATGCACTTTGGCATTTTTGTCTAGCTGGCGGAATTTTAAACAGGCATCCCAGTCGAAAGCAATATACTCGACCATTTTCGTTGCTTTCATCTTTTTGACGATTGCTAAGGAAAGTTCTACCGCTTTCAACGTTCGCTCTTTGCTGATTCTGCTTGTTTTTAGTTCGTAAATTAATTTCGTGTTCTTTTGCTTTAAACCAGCCGTTAAATACTCTTCTACGGTCGGAATTGACTCCCCATTGGGATGTTTCTTTGCAAGTAACTCTTTATAGGTTAATTGTTCGATTTCCAATCCGTAAAAATCATGGTCGTGGCATACGACTAACACATCGTCTTTCGTCAAATGCACATCGAATTCAGAGCCCCATAGTTTTTGTTCGATTGCCGCATTCAAGGATGCGATGGAATTCTGCGGAAGCTGTGTGTTTTTCCACACGCCGCGATGCGCGATGATAGAAGTTTGCGCGAATAAGCCGACATGGAAAACTATAGTCATAGCAACTAATAAAAAGGATTTTTTCATTTTATAATGGTGTTAGTTTTTAAGATAGATAATATTCGCCACGTTTCTTTGTCCTTCGTGGTCGAATTTCTTATTGTCTGATGGGTAATTGACGATGTCGTTCGGACTTCCGCCTTTTACAAAAAGGGTAGAACTTCCACCGCCGTCAAGATTCATAGCGTCTTGTGCGCCAATCCATTTCATCAGCGAGGCAAGCTCATGTAGGCTCATGCCCTGTGCCTGCGCATTTCTACCATCGACAACCAATAGGATCAATTTGTTCTTTTTGGCAATGCCAACAGCTGTTCTAGGGTGTCGATTATCGTTAAATGCGTTCTTGCCAAGATTATAGCGGTTTGCGCTTTGAAGGAGTAGTGGACCCGATAGCATCAGGTTGCGAGATTGGGAATCTTCCACATTTTCTCTGGTTGCAGGCTGGATTGTTACACGCTTCCTGTCAATGCTCAAGACCGCGTTTGCCCGGTCAGATTCTTTGGCAGTCTGGTTGATAACTTGTCCATCGACTCTAATATAATCAACCGCTCCGCCATCTTTCATATTGAAGAAGCCACCATTGATAGCGACCAAAGCATTGTTCTCTAAAGCGAATTCAGAGGTTGGTTTAAGTATCTTGGAATCTGCAGCTAGATGCAGATTTTTCCCCTGTTTTTTCAAATCTATTTCAATCCAGTTGACTTCTTGCACACTGTTGAAAAGATTATCGAAATGACCTTGCTTCCATTCGACGCCCTTTGCAACTTTCTTCACCGTCCATTCCTTATTAACCACGGTGAGTGAATCAGAAGATTGTGCATGGCTATGCAGAATCGAACAGGATAAAAATAGGAAAAGAAGGTAGTTTAGCTTGAAAAAGTAACTTCGATGCATGGTTTAAATCATTTTATCGAAGTTACCCAAATTATGTTAAGTTATTATTAAAAATGCTTTGGAGCGTTTAAATCTTAATAAAATTGTTGCAATTGAACGGTAATTGATAAATAATTGTTTTTATCCCGCTTCATTGAAGAGAGTAGAGAGGAAGTATTCTAATTCTGTCCCCTTTTACATTTCACCGTTCCATTCCGCATAAAATTGATCCAAGAAACCTTCCATATACTGATGGCGTTTCTCGGCAATTGCTTTTGCGGTCGGCGTATTCATCTTATCTTTTAGCAGCAACAATTTCTCGTAGAAATGATTGATTGTCGGAGCTGTCGTATTCTTGTAGGACTCCTTATCTTGATTCACTTGCACTGGAATATTCGGATTATAGATTTCACGGTTCTTAAATCCACCATAGGTGAAAGCCCGAACAATCCCGATAGCACCAATCGCATCTAAGCGGTCTGCATCCTGCACAACCTCCAATTCTTTCGAATGGAAAGTCACTTCGCCCAAAGAAGCTTTGAACGACATGTTCAGGATAATCTGTTGCACATGTTGTATAACATCCTGATCCACATCGATAGATTGAAGGAATTCTCCAGCCACGCGCGGACCAATAGTTTCATCGCCATCATGGAATTTACTGTCGGCAATATCATGCAATAGGGCCGTCAACTCGCAAACTAAGGGATCTGCTTTTTCGTGTTGCAGAATATGCTTGGTATTATTCCACACTCGTTGAATGTGCCACCAGTCATGACCAGACTCGGCATCTTTCAATGTGTCCTGAACAAAAGCAACCGTCAGGTCGAGGATCTCTTCCTTACTTTTCTTTTGTTCCTTCATAAAGTTCGTATTGTAACAAGCGACAATCTAATTTACCGTTGAAGAATTCAAATCTTCTAGATGCACGTAGGCCGATTTTCTTCGCTAAATCTGGGTTTCCCGTAAAAACATAGCCACGGTAGCCTTTGCAATCTTGCTTTAAGAAGTCGCCCATGCGTTTGTAGGTAAGCTCCAATTTGCTGTGAACTCCCAAACGTTCGCCATATTCCGGGTTGAACATGATCACACCATCACCTACTGGAATCGTTGTATCTGCAAAATCACAAACTTCAAATTCAATCAAATGCTCTACGCCAGCGGTACGGGCATTAGATTTGGATATTTCAATCGCATCTGCTGAAATATCCGAGGCGATGATATGCGGTAGGTTCTGTTTGTCGGTAATTTCTTTCAATATGCGACGTTCCTCAAAGAAAACCTCTTCATTATAACCGATAAAGTGCATGAAAGAGTAATTCATACGCTGCAACCCCGGTTTACGATTCTGCGCAATCAATGCCGCCTCAATCGCCAGAGTACCGGAACCACACATCGGATTTACAAAAGGCGATTTACCGTCCCACTGTGTCGCGAATATTGTGGCAGATGCTAATGCTTCCAGCATCGGGGCTTTCCCCGGATGCTTACGGTAGCCATGCTTCGCTAAGGTTTCGCCCGAAGTATCTAAAAAGATCTCCGCACGGTCTTCCATCCAATGCAAATGGATAACAGCCTTGGATAAATCTGGTCCCGTGTTCGGACGTAATCCTTTTTTATCTTTTATACGATCTACAATTGCATCTTTCACCTTGACATTGGCAAATAATGGCGTCGTGATCGTTTCATTATGTACGTTGGATGTTACGGAGAAGTAGCCGTCAAACGGGATGATATCCTCCCAGCTAATCCCCAATAATTGCTTGTATAGTTCGTTGGCATCACTCGCCCTGAACGATTTGATTTCATACAATACTTGGCTGGCCGTGCGTAAGTTTAAATTTAACTTGATACACTCATTTACAGAGGCTTTCACCTCGACGCCGGTATTGAATGCACGCTTAATTTCGAATCCTAAATCTCTCACTTCTTGCTCCAGATAAGGAGATAAGCGACGGTTGCAAGTAATGATTACCTTGCTTTGGGTGTTGAAAACTTCTGCCATATTTCTGCAAAGTTACTTATTCTCTTAGCAAAATTTGATTAATTTTACGGTTTAAAAGTTTAGTTATGGAAATAAGAGGAAAAGTACATGAAGTAGGCGCAACACAACAAGTTACAGAATCTTTCAAAAAGAGAGATATGATTGTTGCATATGCTGAAAACCCACAATTTGTAGAATACATCCGCTTTGAGGCAACTCAAGATCGCGTTAATATATTTGATAACCTAGCGGTAGGTGAAGATGTAGAAGTATCTTTCAACCTTCGTGGTCGTCCTTGGACGAACAAAGAAGGGGTTACAACTTACTTCAACTCTTTAGTAGCATGGCGTGTTACCAAATTAGCGAACACTGCTGCAGCGGCACCAGCACCTGGTTATGCTGATATGCCTCCCGTAGATATCTCGTCTAGCGGCGCTGATGATGACGATTTACCTTTCTAATTAGAAAGAAAAAGATAAAAGCAAAGGGGACTCCGGACGGGGTCCCCTTTTTTGGGTAAAAAAACTCCGGTTTCAGCAGAGAGCAAGCTTAGACCGGAGCGCTTTTGATAATATGCTACTAGAATTTATATCCAATACCAACTCCCACTAAGAATGGATTGATGTCAACTGTTGCCGGAATGGCTAAACCCGCAGCTAAGTTGGAAGCATCTACGTCAACATCTGTTTTCAAGAAGATGTATTTCGCATCCACGTTAAGGAAGAATTTATCTGTAATGTTGATGTCAGTACCGATTTGTGTAGCAAAACCAAATTTGTTTTTGTACTCTACACCTTTTACTGTGTTACCTTCATCTACATTATAGAATATTGTATAGTTCACACCGGCACCAACATAAGGTTTAACCAATTTTCCTGGATAGAAATGGTACTGTGCTGTCAATGTCGGAGGAAGTAACCAAACAGAACCTAGATCTACATCTTCAGATGCACCTAATCCGATTGCAGTTAGGTCTGATCCTGTTGTATTAACATTGTGTTTTGTTGTTCCTAAGATCAATTCTGCCGCGATGTTCTTTGTAAAGAAATACGTGAAATCTAGCTCTGGAATAAATTTAGTGTTGATGTCAACATCACCACCGATTGTTGCGATGTCAGCAGATGGCGTAGGAATAACGGCAACCCCACGTAAGCGTACCTGCCACTTGTTGAAATCTGTTGTTTGGGCTTGTGTAAAGCTCATGCCTACTGCAAATAGGCCGGCAATAGTTAATAATAGTTTTTTCATTGCAATAACGATTTGTTATACCACAAATATATCGTCACTTAAACTCAAAATAAATGATGAATATCAGGATAGTAAGTAAATAATGTAATAGTTAAACAATTTTGAACTAATTAACTTTATGCTATTTGGATTTTTGCTAATTAGATATAAGATTTGAGACATTAGATATTAGAGTATGGCGTCTACTTTTTTTAGTACACGACATGGTCTGAACCGGGAAAGGAACGATGCGAGGATTGACAGCATAGGGTCTAATGTCTTACATCTAATTTCTAGTCTGAACCAGGAAAGAAAGGATTAAAAGATATGCCGGATCCTGTCAATCCTTAAATCCTTTCTTTCTTGGTTCAAAACAAACCTCCCTTTCTTCCGTTCCAAAAAAGTTTCTCCCTTTCAACTTCGAAAGCCAATACTCTAATGTCTTAAATCTTACATCTAATGTCTAAATACCAACTACTACTCAAAGCCCTTGTTCTTCCCTTTCAAACCCAATGTAAAGCCCAATCAAACCCGCTCGTGAGCGGGTTTGATTGGGCTTTACATTGGGTTATCTTAAGCTGTGACTTTACTTAGATTTGATCTCTCTTTTATTTTCGTCGTACAAGCCTATTAATAAGCTATTTCCATTATTGTCGACTTTTAGGGCGCCGTATTTTGCTTTCTCATATCGTTCGCCGGTTCCTTCCTGAAAGAAGAAGGATTCCGCCCCGATTTTTATGCGCCATTGCGTTGGATTAGTATAGGCAATCAACAGTTCTCCGGTTGTTAATGGGGTTTTTTGGGCCTGGAATCTTTGTAATGTGCCTACATGCTGCTCGTCTAATTTAAGCACTGCATATCCTCGTCGAGGGATGCTGTCTGGTTGAACATTGTTGCTCAGTTGATAGTTGAGCATCATGTAGTCGCCTTGCATCAACGATCGAGGGTCGACGGGGGCTAATTCCAACAGCACTAAATGGCCTTCTTTGAGGGTATCTTCTTTCTGCGCAATGCTATAGTTGAAATAAATCAACAACAATAGCGTGTTGACAACGATGAGTATGATGCTAATTTTCTTCATGACGACTTAATTTAAGGCTCACAAAATATAGAATGATAAAAAATGCTCCGGAAATCATCATAGCGATGGATTTGTCGAGCAATGATATATCCAAATCGTAATAGAATCTGGAAACTGCATAGAGTAGGAGTAAGATGCCTAATACAAATCCTGTCTTATAATTTGCGAGGAAGCTGATTAAGATCAAAAATATGGCTCCGGATATGGCAGGAGCGAATATGGTTGGCAGCAGACAGCATAAACAAAGCAAATACAATAAAATCATTGTTCGTTTGTTTTCGATCGCCAATTTCTCGAATACAAAATTCAGGGCAACAAAACTGAGTACGATAAACGATAGGGAGCTACACAGCGCATAGTAATTTGTAAGGATAAAATTGCTGTCCAGCGTTAAGTAGATCAGTCCGGCAATTAAGCAAAAGGTTAAAGCCGTGCGGATGGGGTTGTATCGGATGGAAAAGAAGTTTCTTTTACTGATGATGCGTGCTTCCTTGATGTACAGATGCGCCAAAACTAAGCCAAGCGCAGGGACGTAGAAATAAGAAAGATTATCCAAGTCTGCTGCGTTGAGCGAGGCGAGCAAGGTTCCACAGGCAATCAGGACCAGTATGAACGTCATGATGTAGTTGCGTACAAAGTTCAAGCTGACAGTCGCTACGATACAGATGATGAGCAAGGCGGCTTCGTCTGACAAGTGATAATCTTCTAGCCCAAGACCTAATAGGATGAAGCCGAGGATAAGGCCGGAGACAGCAATGGTATCCATTAGCAGCATTTTAGTTTTTCGGCTAAAGAAGATGGCTCCCACGAGGAAGATTAATCCGAAGATCAATTGGGCGAGCTTATTCTCTAAGATTCCAAAGCTGAACAAAAAGCCCGAGAGCGTGCTGCTGGCCATGATTCCCCCGAAAATGGAGAGAATCTTTATCGGGAGACTTTGCGTTTCATCGCGTTTCTGAAATTCAGTCTCTATCGCTTGTCGATCAAAGCTGTTCTCCAGATCCGACCATCCCAACCCTTGTGTTAGTTCGTCGAAATTCAATCTACTTTTCATGACGATTCTTTTTTAACATGTGAATTAAATTATAGATCACCAAGCTGATGCTTCCGAGAATAAATAAACTGATGAGCAGATAGGAATCTTTCCAACGGGTGATTTCTAGAATCCAGCCCGTAAGGATGATGATAATGCTGAGCGGTATGGCAGACAGGTAGAAGACACTACGCTGCTTCATTCCATAAGCAATTCCTAGTGCATAAAATGCAATCGTTAACAGAACGATATAAGGAAAGCCTGTCTTCGAATCGAAGATGTAGACGAGGTTGCCGATCGTTGCGAAGCTAAGCGCAGCTAAAGCGATGATATTGGTAAAATAGGTTGGTATCCTCACATCTTTCCAGGAACGGTTAATCAGATGTGATGAAACGAGCGGAATCAAGTTGAGTACAAATAAGATTGTAAAGTTCAGCCCTTCGTCCCAATGTCTTGTCACCTGTGTGGTGTAGAGGATAAATGTCGTGTTGACTAATCCTAAGAACAGTATCCAGAGTGGTGGGAAATTACTGACCAACACCCAAATTCCTATAAATAATGTCCATGCAAGGAAAAAGTCGTAGGCATCTGCTCCGGTCTGATAGATTTGCCCGAATACGGAAAACATAACACCGACCAATAAGGAGGCTCCGGTGAGTAAAATTTTGCGCGTGTTGGGCGTTAGTTTTGGTAGCAGGGCGATGACGCAGACGATGATGACCAGCATTTGCACAAGACCGAGTTTGGCGAATTTGTCTAGATCATCCCAGTTGTAGGCAAAGAAAAAGATGACGCCCGCGGCAAAAAAGCCTATGCCTAACGCTAATAATGCATATTTTAGAAAGTTGGACCAATCGTTTCGTTGGTGGAATACTTCGGTTTTTAATGCTTTCTCAATTTGCGATTCCGATAGATCGCTATTTTGTGCAAGAATATGTATATCCTCGCGTTTAATGCTCTTCATGAGAGGGAGATTTATGAGGTTAAGTTACCAAAATTATTTAAACAACCCGCAGCCTCGACAAGCAAGGTCTGCGGGGAAACCGCTAAGTTATAAGGTCTTTTCGTTTGCCAACTTAGCGTCTCTTGTGTTTTTCTGAACGGCAATGGCTGCAAAAACACTGAGCACGAAGGATATTCCGTAGAACCCCTTTTCACTTAAAGTCAGGTCGGCATTCCATAGGCCAACGATCAGTAATACGATCGAGGCGATGGTCGCAAACCAGCTTAAGCTATAGTAAATCTCAGTTACAGCCAGCCCTTCAGCTTTATCTCGTACGCTTTTCTGTACCGAGATAACGGCAAATAATCCAAATAGTAAAATGGTAAAATAATAGCCTTTTTCATTGAGTGCCATATCGGCATTCCACAATCCTATACAAAATGCCACCGCACCGGTGATTAATGCTAACCAGGAAGCCCCTACGAAGGCGGCAGTTGGTTTGTACGGATTCTTTGTTCTTTCCGACCCCTTTGGAGTCAAGTTGTTTTCTTCTGATTGGATATTTAGCGGTTCCATATTTTTAATTTTTGTTGATTAATACGATGTAAAGATCGGGGGAATGGAGCGCTCTGCCAATGAAGTTTCGTGTAAATACTGACGATATAAAATAGATATTTTTAATATATTTAAGGAGATATTTGAGATTATGGATGATTTGGCTCAGCTGATTGATTTGCTTAATAATCAGGACAAAGTGGATTTTAAGAATTTTCTGAATAGAAAAAATAAACGTAAGGATGTTAAAAATATTCGTTTGTTCAATATTTTGGAAACTGACGATATAAAATATATAAATAAATTATATTCAGATAAAAAAAATAAGGACGCTTATCATGCACTTCGCAAAAGATTGCAGGATAATGTGCTTCAATTCCTTTCGCAACGCGCCTTTGAAAGCAAAGACAGCGCGGTCTATGAAATATTGAGGAACCTCGTTGTTGCACGATTCTTATTGGAGAATAATTTGGAGAAGATTGGATTTAAATCTTTGGATCGTGCGGAACGTTTAGCACTGCAGGAAGAGCAGTTTGGTTTGGTCAACGAAGTGTTTTTATTGCGTATGCAGTATGCGCATTTGGATCAAGATTTAGCCTTCGACCGTTTATTAGATCGCTTCACCTTGAATCAGACTCACATGCAAAGGGAAGCAAAGATGCATATGGCTTATGCCTACCTGCGGAGAGAACTGCAGGAAATACATCTGAAAGGGAAGATTGTTAACCTGACGGAATTAATCGAAGCGACGCTAAAGAAATATCAGATTGCGGTGCTGGATTTGATGAATTACAAGTCGCTGTACCAAATCCTCTATATTGCGAATGAATATGCCGCCATTAATCAGAACTATGGATTGATTGAAAGATACGTCCGTAAGACCTATCAATATATTCAGGGTTTGGAAAAACCGAAGGAGCGACATCTGTATTATCACCTCTATATCCTTTATTACCTGGCAAATTTCAACTTGCGCAATAAAAAGTTCTCCGAAAGCATTAGTTATCTCCGGCAGATGCGCATGTTGATGGAAAACAGCAAATCCTACAAGGAGCAGTTTATCCTTCGGTATCAACTGTTGCTGGGTTTGAACTATCACTTTTCAGGCAAGGCTGAAGAGGGAATTGAAGCGATAGAGGAAGGACTATCCTATGTGACTAAGAAGTCCAACCAAGAGGATATTGACGACCTGTATCTGAGCCTGACGATGTTCTATGCGCAGCATGGGGATTCACGCAGCTTAAGCTACCTGGCGAAATTGGGGCATACCGACCATTGGTATGAAAAGAAAATGGGGATGTTGTGGACAATACGGAAGAATTTGATGGAAATTTTGGTGCATCTGCAATTTGAGAATACGGAACTGGCGGTTTCGCGCCTGCATAGTTTTAAGCGCCGCTACAAGAAGTATTTGATGAGCATTCAGGAAGAAAGGGTGATGGCCTTCCTGAGTATGGTGGAGCGCTCTATACAAAAGCCTGACATCGTCAGCGAGCAAACTTATCAGGATTCCGTTCGTTCTATGATTGATATCGACGCGAACAAAGATATCTTTAACCTAAGCTTTATTGCCTGGCTAATGGCGAAATGGGAGAAAAAGACAGCGTATCAACTAGCGCTGTCGCTAATTCAAACCGTATAGATTTGTAGGAATTGGGCTTGGGAATTTTCACCGATAAAAATGACGTAATGACAGGTGTTTTTATGCCAATTACCTAGTTTTTAGGGTGGAAGTATGCATTGGAATAAGAATTGGTGTATTTTTATAAAAATAATTAAATTGCAAAATGGGTTGGGCAACTAAGAAAAGTAGACCATGGGAGGTCAGACAATTAATGTGGACGATATTGTCTGTATTAATGATTATTCCATTGCCTATACATATACATCCCTTCGTTATGTTGGGACAAGCGAAGAAAACGAAGGTTCGTTCCTGGTATGTTGCAGGGGTGGCATTATTGGCAGTGGAAATTGCGCTGTTAGTATCCTTCATATACTTCTTCGGAACATTGAGTACTGCAATGCTGCTTACCATGGGTGGCTCTGTAGTCTCTTATATTGTTGGTAATGGTATGCTATTGAATCAGGCGAAGCCTTATTTACAGCGTTTGGAGCTGGGCGAGGTGCGTCCATTGACTTGGATCTCTACGCCATCGGCACAGAAGTATTTGGAACTAAAATCGGCATCTATCGATACTCCGCAGTTTTTTGTGGAAAGACTGTTACATTGGAGGAAGCAAATTGATAATCGAAGTATTCAAACAGATATCGATAAGATTATCCGCTTATTTCAATTGCTCGAGAAAAAAGATATTCGTGAGGCAGAGAAGTTCCTTGTGCGACATTCGACGGTAGTAAATGTGTTGATGCAATATGATGAGTTGGAGAATACGCATCTGAGCAATAGCATTACGATGGAGTCGAAACGCAAGCTAGAGAACGTGATACGCCAGGCTTCTGTAGCTATTGAGCAGGAAGTAACGAATCAGTTTAAGATGGGGATGTTGGATGTATCGGCGGAGACCGATGTTTATCTGCAGACCTTAAAAAGTAGAAACCTTTTAAAAGATTAAGATATTATGGCAAACTTAGATTTGACTAATTTGGATGATGACCAGAACAAGAATAAGCCTGGAGAAATCGCTGTAAACTTTACAGAGGAAGAGAAGGGCTTAATTCAACAATATAAGGATAAGATTAACTTAAGATCGACCACTGATATTATCCAATTTGGTGTCGGTAGCCAGTCCAATGTAAGCAACTTCTCGAATGAGATTTTGAAACAGGTGCGGACTAAGGATCTTGGTGGTGCGGAGGATATCTTGTTGAATCTTCGTGGCGAGATCAAGAATTTCGATGAGAAATTGAACAAGAAACCGTTGATTCCTTTCTTCGATAATATCAAGAAAAAGATTGGTCGTCTTCGTACGGAGTATGCTTCTGTCGAAAAAAATATTCACAGCATTGAATTGAAGTTGGAGGGACACTATAAGAACTTAGCGAAGGATGTGAATATCTTCGATAAGCTGTTTGTTCAAAATCAGCAATACTTTAAAGACCTTTCCTTGCATATTCAAGCAGGGGAGGAGAAGTTGCAGGAGGTGCTGACCGTGACTTTGCCAGCGATGAAAGCGGAGGCTGAATCGACAGGAGATCAGCATAAGATCCAGGAGTATAAAGACATGGAGCAACATGTTGTTCGTTTCGAACGTAAGGTGCACGACTTGAAGCTTACCCGGATGGTGGTATTGCAGACGGCTCCGCAGATCCGTATGATCCAAAGCAACAGCAGCTCCTTGATGGAGAAAATACAGTCGAGTATTGTGAATACCCTGCCTTTATGGAAGAACCAAATGGTACTGACCTTAGGTATTGCGCATGCGCAGAGCGCTTTGGAAGCACAACGTGCGGTTACTGATGCGACAAATGAACTGTTGAAGCGCAATTCGGAGATGTTGAAAGATGCGACTATCAATGTGGCGAAGGAAACAGAACGCGGTATTATCGACGTAGAAACCATTAAGAAGGCGAATACTGATATTATCACCACGATTGAAGAGGTATTACGTATTCAGAAAGAGGGTAGAGAGAAACGTAAGGTTGCCGAAGCTGATCTTTTGCAGGCAGAGACCGAGTTGAAGAACCATATATTGAAGTCATCGGACGAGACGAGACTGATCAACTAGATAAAAAGAGAAAGCCGCGTTTAGCGGCTTTCTCTTTTTATAGTTCCCATCGTTTTTTAGGGACGCAGGTTATGTCTTTGATCTTTTTAAGGATGACAGGTCTTGCATCAAATTTGTTTTCCAATACAACGCTGTCCTTGCTTTTGTAAGCAACTTTATAGCGAGGCAAGTATTCTCCTTGCTTATAACATCCAGAGATCTTTTGTTTCCAATTGGGTTTTGTATAGACGCCTTCGACAATCATACTGTCGCCGCGCAATACATAGACGGCCTTTGCATACTCTGTCCATTCGCCATTTTTAAAGCAACTGTCGGGCATTGTTTTTACCTTATTGTGCACTTTCATGGTCGTGTAGATCGAGTCGCAGGTCACACGGAATTCATGTAATGTGTAATTCAGCATGTTTGCTGAGTTCGGGATACTGTCTTGCACCCATACACCCTGAAACCAATCTGCTCCCTCATCCTGCATATCAGAATGTCGCTGACAGCTGCTACCAATAAAAAGCATACCTAGCACGAGGGCAAGGTATGCTTTCATTGAAATATGTAATTTTAAGCGTTTATCCACTCTATTATTTTAAGCTACCAACCATATCTTCCGGTTTTACCCACTCGTCGAATTGCTCGGCAGTAACATAACCTAATGCGATAGCTGTTTCTTTTAATGTAGAATTGTTTTTGTGTGCTGTTTGTGCAATCTCTGCAGCTTTGTAGTAACCGATCTTCGTGTTCAATGCTGTTACTAACATCAAGGAGTTGTCTACCAATTCTTTGATGCGTGCATAGTTAGGCTCGATACCTACTGCACAGTGCTCTTCGAAAGATACACATGCATCACCGATAAGTCTTGCAGACTGTAAGAAGTTAGCAGCCATTAATGGTTTGAATACGTTAAGCTCGTAGTGACCTTGTGTACCACCGATCGTGATTGCTACATCATTACCCATTACCTGTGCTGCAACCATAGTTAAAGCCTCACATTGTGTAGGGTTTACTTTGCCCGGCATAATAGATGATCCTGGTTCGTTCTCCGGGATAAGGATTTCACCGATACCTGAACGTGGACCTGATGCTAACATGCGGATATCGTTAGCAATCTTGTTCAATGCTACTGCTAATTGTTTCAAAGCGCCGTGTGTTTCAACGATAGCATCGTGTGCTGCTAATGCTTCGAATTTGTTCTCTGCAGTAACAAATGGATGGCCAGTGAATTCAGCGATATATTTAGCAACAACAACATCGTATCCGTTAGGGGTATTTAAACCTGTACCAACTGCTGTACCACCTAATGCTACTTCTGCAAGATGTGATAAGGTATTTCTTAATGCTTTAAGACCGTGATTTAACTGCGCTACATAGCCTGAAAGTTCTTGACCTAGTGTCAATGGAGTAGCATCCATTAGGTGCGTACGACCAATCTTTACGACGTTCATGAACTCTTCAGATTTTCTCTTCAACGTATCGCGAAGCTTCTCAACGCCAGGGATGGTCACTTCGACTACTGCTTTGTAAGCCGCAATGTGCATACCCGTAGGGAATGTATCGTTAGAAGACTGTGATTTGTTTACATCATCATTAGCTTTTAATACAGGCTCACCTTCGCCGATCTTTCCACCTGCAAGTACTTGCGCGCGGTTAGCGACTACTTCATTCACATTCATGTTAGATTGTGTTCCTGATCCTGTTTGCCAGATTACCAATGGGAATTGATCATCTAATTTACCTGCTAAGATTTCGTCGCAAACTGCAGCGATAGCATCACGCTTCTCTACAGGTAACACGCCTAATTCATGGTTAGCATAGGCAGCAGCTTTCTTCAGGTAAGCGAAGCCTGCTACGATCTCATGTGGCATAGATGCCGCAGGACCAATTTTAAAGTTGTTTCTTGAACGTTCAGTTTGTGCACCCCAGTATTTGTCGGCAGGTACTTGAACCTCGCCCATGGTGTCTTTTTCTATTCTGAATGACATAATTACAAATTTTTGTTAGGCAAATTTAGGACTGTCATAACGGATATCCAAATCTTATTCTTTCGCCGTTAACGAAAGATGTGGACTCTGTTTGCTTTCATCGTGGACTCAACCTAACCTAGATGATTGGAATATTGTTTTTACGAATTTTATTATAGGCTAAAGATACTTAAAAAAAGCCGGTTTGATTGCTTTTTGCCAATTGTTGAGGCTGCACAGCATTGTTTTGAGGATTTTACGACTATGCATTTAGTCCTTAAGCAAGAATGTTGAGAGGCTTATATTTCTTCGACAATACTTTCGCCTTTGCTGAGGTCACCAGAAGTCCATTGCCAAGTTTCATGAAGCCGAATCTTCCCATTTGCTAAGATTTCAGGACGCGATTGGCACACACCGGTCATGAGTTCTCCGGCATGATTAACCTGATGATAGCGCATATCGATTGTGCCATACTCGGAGATTATCCCCAAAAGGTGTCCATATTTAATGGCTCCGCCACTGTAGTCTGCAAAGACAATATTGCCGATATGCTTATAGTGGAACTCTGTTTCTGCGGAGGTTTCGCCGTTGTTGCTATTGCTTAAGGTTCGGAATATACGATTGTGGTAGTTGATAGATCTTACGTTCATGGCGCTGGTATTTATTTGTATGAATCGGAAAGGCTATCAGTAACAACGTTAATTCAGCCTTTTTTGCATGTGTTCTTCTATATGATGATACAGTTGTTTTGGCTTTAACGTTCGCCAAGGGAAGTTGTTGAAATACTGCCCGAAGTTAATATAGTAGTCGATGTGGTTACTTTCGAATTCCTGAAGAACATGTTCGCGGAAATTGATTCCTACAATCCAGCCGTCTTCGACATCTTGAAACCATTCTTCGTAATAGGAGTCATCTGAAGCGTGGAAGTTCAAGACATTCTCTCCAATCAAGATAAACTTATTGATGCCTTCGCCGATCATCAGGTCGATGATTTCTCTCTTTAGGATCATAATATCGTTGTAAATTGCATCATTCCATTCGCCGATGAGTTCAATAATGCAGAATCCTCTGTCATAATCTGCATACAGTACCTTCAGATAAAGTGTCGATGATCCAAACTCATCCCACTGTGGATGTAGCAGGAAATTATAGATCTTTTTATCGAACTCAAATTCTGAATGTACAGTGCCATAAAATGGGCTTCGCTCGTCTTCTGAGGCAATATAATCGTCTCTCCAGTTGTAATATGGTTCTATTTCGTGCATGACTATGTAAAAATATTGAAAATTGCTGAATTATTACCGTCACCAATCTTGTTTGGACTGTTAATTGTTGATAAATTATTTATTATATTATTCTTTTAAACAAATCGTTAAGTGTTAATTTTGCGCACCAGACCATAAATGCAAAAAGGAAGAAAGAGGAACATTTTCGTTGCAGCTACTTATGCGGCTACACTTCTATTAGGATTGATTCTCGGGCAGAATTACGCTGACCAAGAGCGAATCAGTTCTGGTGGTTCCTTGGTGCCTATTGGTATCTCCGATAATGCTTATAAGATACAACAGGTCGTAGACCTTATTTCCACCCGATATGTAGATAGCATCAATATGGATTCTGTACAGAACGGTGCCATCAATCATATCATCTCCCATCTAGATCCTTACTCCCTGTTTCTGATGCCCAATGAGTCGCAGACGCAAACCGAGATTCTTGAAGGTACTTTTGAAGGGATTGGAATGGAGTATTTCAATCTGAACGACACATTGTTAGTGGTCGGAGTCATCACCAATGGTCCGGCGGATAAAGCGGGCTTCAAAGTTGGAGATCGGATTCTAAAGATCAGTAATAAGCCTGTTGCCGGTAATTTGGTGTCTAAGGAAGAGATTGAGAAACTTATTCGTGGAAAGCGCGGTACGGAGGTGGAGATGTTCATCCAGCGCGATTCCATCGCTTTGCCATTCCCGTTGAAAGCAAAGCGAGATCAGATCAGCGTAAGCTCTCTGGATGTGGCCTACATGATCGAACCTACAGTCGCTTTCATTCGTATTCGTCGTTTCGGTTTGAAAACCGCGGAGGAGTTTCGCAATGCAATCATTGAGCTTAAGAAGCAAGGCGCCAAGAACCTGATCCTCGACCTGAGAGATAACGGAGGTGGATATTTTCATATTGCGATCAAGCTGGCTAGTGAGTTCTTTGCCGATCAGCGATTAGTAGTATATACTGAAGGTGCGCATGAAGCGCGCAGAGATTATCTATCAGAAAGCAAAGGTAACTACGCCAATGGTAAACTGGTGGTACTGGTTAATGAACGTACGGCTTCTGCAAGTGAAGTTGTGGCAGGTGCTGTGCAAGATTGGGATAGGGGTATTCTGATTGGCCGTCGTACCTATGGGAAAGGGATTGTTCAGGAACTCTTCGATTTCTCAGATGGATCGACGATCAACTTAAGCATCGCGCGATACTATACGCCGCTCGGACGTAGCATCCAACGCAAATACAGTCCTAACTGGTCGATTATGCAAGATTACGCATCCATGTATAGTGGGCTGTGGTCATTAGATACGACCTATGCGCATGGGAAATCATACCAGACAGGATTGGGTAAAAAGCTCTTCTCCGGTGGAGGTATTGTGCCTGACTTATTAGTCCCAGTAGATTCTAACGAGGTGAGTATTATTTATCAAGATTTAGCTCAATCAAGCCTTGTTGAGCAGTTTGTTTACAGTCGCTTTACGAAAAAACTTCCAGCGTACTCTATCGAGAACTTCTTGCAAGGATATACTCTTCCAAATTCAGAGTACAGCAGCTTCATTAATTTCCTTAATCAAAGGGGAGTACGACTAAGCCAAAGAAAGCAGATAGACTTGCATGATCTGATACAGAGTGATATCGAAGCGCTCCTAGGCAGATATTACTTCGGTAGGGAAGCTTATTTCAAAGTGAAGAACCGTTATGATTTCTTTATTGAGAAGGCCTTGCAGCAGCTGAACACGCAATCTTAATTTCCTTTGTGTATACTTAAATCTGCCCAAATCGGGTAGTGATCTGATAGCTTCTTCTTAATGATATGGTAATTGTTGACAGCGAATTGCTTGTCAGCAAAGATATAATCGATCTGAAGGATCGGAAGCATCTCAAAATGTGTGATACCCCAACCATTTCCTTTCTCCTGAAAGGCATTCTTCATATCCTTTCCGATCAGATTGACGCTGTAAGACATAGGTGTATCATTAAAATCACCCATAATAATCTTCGGCAGGTGAGTTTCTGCCATATGTTCAGATAATGACTCCGCTTGATTACTGCGCTGCTCGAAAGCCCATTTCAGCTTTCTCCCCACGCGGCGAGTCGCTGTCTCTTCCGCACCTCCCGCTCCGCCGGGGTTCTGAATGAATTCCTTATCCTCATTTTGCAACCCAAAAGAGCGAAGGTGTACATTGTAAACACGGATTGTATCTTCGTTTTTCACAATATCAGCATAGATGATGCGGTTAATACCGTATTCATTCTTTTTGATCAGTCCAGAGTTGATAATAGGATATTTAGAGAAAATAGCCTGTCCATAGGCCATATAATCGTTCTGTGTCGATGGAGCGAAGTAATAGGTGTCAAAGTCGGCTTTGTTCTTCACCGTCTCGCTAAAGCGCTTGTTGCCTTTGATGGTGCTGTAGAACTCTTGCACACATAAGACGTCCGGCTTCGTTTCATTTACGATTTCGATGAATTCATCCTTAGGAGGTTTTTCAGAACCGTCAATAGGAGAGAACATATGAGCATTGAAGGACATAACGCGAAGCGACGTGTCCGACGGCGCTAAGTCAACTTGCTTACTAAACGTGATATGCTGCGTCATCAAGTTCCAACCTAATAAGATGGCAGCAAGAGAAAGAAGTGCAAACCGGGGCTTTCGCAGTATCCAATAAAGAATAAAACCAACATTGATAAGCAGAATAGGCAAATACCCTAATCCCAAAAACGCAATACCCCAGAAAGACTTTGGATCGATAAACGAAGCGCTGTAGCTTAAAAGTAGAACGACAATTGCAAGCAAATTGCCAAGCATAACGGTTTTACTGAAAAAACCTAAGTTCTTTTTGTTAATTAACATTACTCTTGCTCTTCTCTACTTACTTTAAAAAGGATTTCTTTTTCCCGTGAAGATAGACTTTCATAGCCGTATTGGGAAATTTTATCCAAGATTTCATCAATTACCTCTTGGTTCGGTAGATCGCCTTTATAGCTTCTATAAACCGGAGGTTTATTTTCTGTATGCACAACACGCAACTTGCTGTCTTGTTTTCGCTCAAATAGCTTGCTCCAATCGTTTCCTTTACGCAACTGACTAATAAATAACATGCCCCATGAGGTACTGATCAGTAAGGCGATGGCGCCTGGTTTGTTGATCAAGAATAGGAAAAGAAACTGCAGCCCCAGAAAGACGAACGCAATAGTCTGAAACTTCACATTGCCAAACAAAAAGAGTCTGAATTCCATCTTCGGAACTAGGATCAGCAAGCTTCCCATCAACGCGCCAATGCTCATAGCATTCGTGTTCAGAAAAGTCTGCGGGCCCTTCGCTAAGACTGGAATCTGCGATAAGGCTAAGAAGGAAAGACCCCCAATAAAAATAGCACTTACGAATACCGTCAGGAACTGCCGATTGTTTAGAAAGCCTAGAAAAACATTCCCCAGCCAATAAATCCACAAACAATCGAATAGAATATTAAATAAGCCCGTGTACAGGAATGGATAGCTTACTAACGACCAAGGCTGTGTGATGAATTTGCTCAATTCGCCAGGAAGACTCAGGTAGCTCAGTACTTTATCATAAAGCGGATAGTTAGTAATCCCAACTTCCACAAAAAGATCGAAAAGATGAATAATAACGAATAGAAAAATCTGCGCAGACAAAATAAAAGGTATCGGCGAGCGGCTACTGTAAGTAGTTTTAAAAAAATCTTTCAGTGCGTTATCTTTCTTCATCACGATCTACTAATAATAATTGCCTCGGCGTACTCCCCACATTTTTAAGAGGATAAAACCAAAGAGCGCTCCTCCGACGTGGGCTAAGTGCGCAATTGAGGAACCTCCTCTAGAGAATCCTAAGTATACTTCTATAACTATTAAAATTGGAATAAAGTATTTTGCTTTTATAGGAACAGGAATGAAAATTAACATCAATTCCATGTTTGGAAACAAAACTGCAAAAGCCAATAATAAGCCATAAATAGCTCCCGAAGCACCTACCAAAGGCGTGCCATAAATCGATGCTAGCGTATTGAAATTCTCTTGAGAAATCTGCTTCGTACTATAGATCCGATCATTTAGCATATCAAAATTGACGTAATCCGATGCCTGCACCGTTCCAGTAATCTGATACACCTCGATGGCTTGTACACCATACTGCAAAACCAAAGCGCCTAAACCACAGATTAGGTAGTAGTTCAGGAATTTCTTAGAGCCTAAGACACGTTCTACGATAGGACCGAACATCACCAGGGAAAACATGTTAAAGAAAATATGCGCAAAGCCCTGATTATCGTGCATGAACATATAGGTAATCGGCTGCCAGATATGGAAAAATGGCGAGTCAGGATAAAACACACCGAATAATCTTGGTGCCTGAGTAAATATTAACGAACCTATAAAGCAGACCACATTGATGATCAGTAAGTTCTTAACAACTGGAGGTAAATTTCCTAATAGATTATTCATATTTCAATTAAATATCGGTCTAAATGTTTCTAGCAAATCGCTCTGCCAATTCTTGTAATGTATAGGTGATGATAACGGGTTTCCCATGAATCGAAATATTCGGTAATTCACAGGCAAATAATCGGTCGATTAAATCCTCCATCCCTTGGTTATCCAATTTTGTGCCTGCTTTAATAGCAGCGTTCTTCGCCAAACTCTTCGCAAGTTTCTCGCGTTTATTCAAGCGCAGGTCGCTCTGGTTCTTGAAATCCTCCAGCAACTGCTCAATAATCTGCCCCTCATTGACGTTCTCCAGGTCGGCAGGAATACCATCAACAACAAAGGTCGTCTTCCCAAAAGGGCGCAGCTGAAAACCCAATGAATGAATCTCAGGCAACATGTCCTGAATCAGTGCAAAATCTGCAGCATTCAAATCTACCGTCTGGGGAAACAAGCTTTGCTGACTCGAACCCTGATTATTGATCAAATGTTGTTGAAATTGCTCAAACAAGATACGCTCATGCGCCGCTTGCTGGTCGATCAACATAAATCCAGAATGAATCTGCGATACAATATAACGATTATGCAATTGAAAAAACTGCTTTTTCGGCTGATCTGATGCCTGAATAAAACTACTGTCGCTCACTTGCTCTTCCGGAATGAGTGGCAGCTGTGTAGACTCCTCTTGCTCGGTAATCTGATATAGCGAATCCCAGTTCTGCGGAATGCTGGTCTTACGCTCCAACGCTTCCGGATAACTATAAGAACGGCTTACCGCCGATCGTGCACTCGGATTACCATCATCAAAGGGATTGAAGTTCGGATTAAAATTAATCGTCGGCGCCTGTATCTCATCCAATGGTTTGGGCGTAATCAAGGTGTCAAATCCCGTCTCCTGCTCAAAGTCCAAAGAGGGCGTGATATTATAACGGCCCAATGAACGCTTTACCGCTGAACGAAGAATAGCATAGATAGCTTTCTCATCTTCGTACTTGATCTCCGTCTTTGTAGGATGCACGTTGATATCAATCTTCGCAGGATCAATATCGATAAACAACACATACAAAGGGAACATATCGGCTGGAAGAATGTCTTCATAGGCATTCAAAACCGCATGGTTTAAATAAGGATCCTTGATAAAACGGTTGTTCACAAAGAAAAACTGCTCGCCGCGGGTCTTCTTCGCAAACTCAGGCTTACCAATATATCCTTTGATATTCAATATGGTCGTCGTCTCCTCAACCGGCACTAGGCGCTGGTTATAACTGTTTCCAAACAGATGGACAATACGCTGTTTTAAAGTCTCCTTCGGAAGGTGAAACATCTCGTTGCCATCGCTGTGCAGCGAAAAGAAAATCTCAGGATGCGCAAGGGCAATACGCTGGAATTCATCCAAAATATGTCGCAACTCCACGGAATTGCTTTTCAGGAAGTTCCGTCTTGCCGGAATATTGTAGAATAAGTTTTTAACAGAAATACTGCTGCCTGCTGGCGTCTGATCCGGATATTGCTGAACAACCTCCGAGCCCTCAATCTCAACAACAGTCCCTAACTCATCCTCATGTCGGCGCGTACGAAGTTCCACGTGCGCAATTGCCGCAATGGAAGCCATCGCCTCACCACGGAAACCCATCGTACGGATAGCAAATAAATCCTCTGCCTTACGGATTTTCGACGTCGCATGCCTCTCAAAACATACTCGAGCATCAGTAACGCTCATACCACAGCCATTGTCAATAACCTGAATCAATGACTTCCCCGCATCCTTTACAATAAGTTTTATTTGATCTGCCCCCGCATCGATAGCATTCTCCATCATCTCCTTCACTGCTGATGCTGGTCGCTGAACAACCTCACCCGCCGCGATCTGATTGGCTACTGAATCGGGAAGCAATTGAATAATATCCGACATAATCTACAAAGTTAACAAAAATGATGCTAATCATCCCCGATAAACGTCCCGCAGCCCTTTCCCACTGAAAAACAATTTATTGCCTTTTTTAGTATAACATCAAGCAGCGTATTTCTGTTCGCAATCCATGACGGATTGACAGTGCTAAAAAAAAGAGCCGTAAATAAATACGGCTCTTAAAAGGGTTCTTTTATTTTAGGCTAGCGCAGGGTGCTGCCCTAAATGATCTTAGTCTACCAATTTATCAACAATCGCAATTGCCTTGTCAATATCTTCTTTCGTAGCAGTCAGATGCGGTCTGAAGCGGATACTACGATCGCCACAACCTAAAATCAACATCTTCTCGTCCATCGCTTTGGCAACCAAATCATCGCGCTCCTTGTCGGTAGGCAAATCAAAAGCACAAAGCAATCCTTTGCCACGAACAGCGGTAATGCTAGGATGCTTTTCTGCAAGAATGTTTAATTGCTCAATCAAATATTCGCCCAACAGCGCTGCTTTTTCTACAAGGTTCTCCTGTTCGATGATTTCTAAAATCAAACGGAAGCGAACCATGTCAACCAAATTACCACCGAAAGTCGAGTTAATGCGGCTAGACTCTTTGAATACATGGTTTTCCACGCGGTCAAATTTCTCTTTATTTGCCAAAATCCCACATACTTGTGTCTTCTTTCCGAAAGAAATCACGTCAGGAATAATGCCTAAGTGCTCATAGCACCACATCTTACCCGTCATCGCGATACCCGTTTGCACCTCATCCAAGATTAATATGATATCATTCTTATCGCATATCTCACGCAGCTTCTGGAAAAACGCATTGCGGAAATGGTTATCTCCACCTTCCGCCTGTATAGGCTCGATGATTAAACAAGCGATATCAGCTGGGTTTTTCGCAATAGCAGCCTCAATTTCCTGTATTGCTCGCTCTTCCGCTTGAATGGTGTCATTCACAGATTCCTCCGTCAGCGGGAACTGCAATTTCGGGTTGCTGATCCTTGGCCAATCGAATTTCGGAAAGTACATGTACTTGCGCGGATCCTTCGTATTCGTTAAGGACAAAGTATAGCCGGAACGGCCATGAAACGCCTGCTTAAAGTGGATGACCTGGCTCGCCTCTTGCTCAATTCCTTTGCTTAAATTCAATCTTGTTTTCCAATCGAATGCTGCCTTCAACGCATTTTCGACCGCCAAAGCGCCGCCATCGATGAAAAAACAATAACTTAACTCCTTAGGGATACCAACGCGTTCGAAAGTGTCTAGGAAATCAGCATATTCTCTAGGATATACGTCCGACAGAGCTAACTTATTGATCGCAACGTGCTTCAGCGCATCGGCGTTTTTTACAATATGAGGATGGTTGTAGCCAACAGGGGAGGAAGCAAACATGCTGAACATATCCAAATACTCGTTCCCATCAACATCCACAATATAGGATCCGTGCGACTTCTCCAGATCGATAACGACTGGCAGGCCGTCGGCAAGAATATGTTTCGCTAATCTTTGATGTGTCTCTCTCATAATGCTTATAAATCAAATTTAATTCCTTGTGCCAAAGGAAGGTTAGTCGTATAGTTAATGGTATTGGTCTGACGGCGCATATAAACTTTCCATGCGTCCGATCCGGATTCACGTCCACCGCCAGTCTCCTTCTCTCCACCGAAAGCTCCGCCGATTTCAGCACCCGAAGTACCGATGTTGACATTCGCGATACCACAGTCTGAGCCATTCTGACTTAAGAAAAGCTCCGACTCGCGAAGGCTATTCGTCATAATCGCCGAAGATAACCCCTGTCTTACCCCATTTTGTAAGGCAATGGCCTCCTCCAATTCGCCCGAATATTTAATTAAATAAAGGATAGGAGCGAAAGTTTCATGCTGAACGATCTCGTAATGGTTCTCCACCTCCGCAATAACCGGCGTTACGTAGCAACCGCTTTCATATCCTTTGCCTGTCAATACTTCTCCCTTCGTTAATAGCTTGCCACCCTCTTCCTTTATTTTGTCTAATGCATTCAAATACATCTGAACAGCATCCGTATCAATTAATGGCCCCATGTGATGCTTAACATCTAGTGGATCACCAATCTTGATTTGCTTATAAGCATCCACTAAAGATTTTTTCACCTTATCATAAATGCTCTCATGAATAATCAAGCGTCTTGTGCTGGTACAGCGTTGTCCTGCAGTTCCTACAGCTCCGAATACCGCACCAATAATCGTCATCTTCAAATCAGCGCTTGGTGTCACAATGATGGCGTTATTTCCGCCTAGTTCTAACAGCGATTTGCCAAGGCGTTGCGCAACGGTCGTCGCAACGATCTTACCCATGCGAGTAGAACCCGTCGCGGATACCAAAGGAATGCGCTCGTCGGAAGAAATCCATTCACCAACTTCCTTGTCGCCCGTAACGATTGAAGAAATGCCCTCCGGCAATTTATTCGCTTTCAAGATGTCGGCTATGATTTTCTGACATGCAACCGCACACAGAGGTGTTTTCTCACTTGCTTTCCAAACCACAACATCACCACATACCAATGCTAATGCCGCATTCCATGCCCAAACAGCAACAGGGAAATTGAAAGCCGTAATGATACCGACGATCCCTAGCGGATGATATTGGTCATACATACGGTGTCCCGGACGCTCCGAGTGAATTGTGTTTCCATACATTTGTCTGGATAATCCAACGGCAAAGTCACAGATGTCGATCATTTCCTGAACCTCACCCATACCTTCCTGATACGATTTACCCATCTCGTACGACACGAGCTTACCCAATAACGGTTTTACTTCGCGTAGTTTTTCGCCCAATTGCCTAACAATCTCGCCGCGCTTCGGCGCTGGAATATCCCGCCATTGCAGTTTAGCCTTCTCTGCTTCCTGCATCACTTTTTCATATTCCTTCTTGCTCGTGCTTTGAACCTTCGCAATCAGCTTTCCGTTGGTTGGCGAATATGACGCGATCAATCCTCCCTTTGAAAACCACTTGCTACCGGTACTTGTGCCCAAGTTTTCTACTTCTATTCCTAGTGCTTTTAATTCTTTGGATGTCATATGTTGGTTTATATTATTCGATATTTGACTAAATATAGAGAATATAATTTATTATTTACATTAAATTATCGAATTATATGAATTTTGTTACCCTCAATTCCGAAGAAAACTCAATCTTATCAGAAACTCCTAAGTGCCTGAAATAAAGATTAAAACGAAATTTCCTTCCATGAAATCATCAGCAAGCCAAGCTGAAACACATAGAACCGTCAAAAAATTAGTGATTGCAGTCATTTTCGAAACGTTCAGCACATCTTATATTTAACTTTACTGTGTGCCTAATAAAAAGGAGGCGCATATAAGCAAAACTTCCATTATAAACAGCGCTAAAAAATAATGAAAACACAAGGAATAACCCTTTTATAGAAACGAATACACGTGCGCGCATATTTAACAAATCAAAGGCGCCATACTCTAAAATCTAACGTCTTATATCTAATATCTCATCATGGTTGACTACTTTAAAATCGAAGACCTTCTTACGGCAGAACATATCTTAATTCGCGATGCGATCCGCGACTTTGTAAACTTAGAAATACGTCCTAAAATCGATCATTTCGCACAGGAGCATAAGGAAATTCCCAATCTGATGAAGAAGCTCGGCGAAGTCGGCGCGCTCGGCCCGTTTATTCCACAGGAATATGGTGGTGCGGGGCTTGACTACATGGCTTATGGCCTAATCATGCAAGAACTGGAAGCAGGCGACTCCGCGATACGCTCGGCAGCGTCCGTGCAATCATCGCTCGTGATGTATCCGATCTACTCCTTCGGATCCGAGGAACAACGGAAGAAATATCTTCCGGCATTAGGCGCTGGTGAATTTATTGGCGCGTTTGGCTTGACCGAACCTAACCACGGATCGGACCCTGGAAGTATGGAAACAAGATTGACGCCCGACGGCGATGGTTTCCGCCTACACGGTTCCAAGATGTGGATCACGAATGCGCCAATTTGCGATATAGCTGTTGTATGGGCGCGCGATCAGGAAGATAAGGTGCGTGGGGTAATCGTCGAGCGGAAGATGGAAGGTTTTTCTACACCCGAAACTTTGAATAAATGGTCTTTACGTGCTTCCAAGACGGGCGAGCTCGTTTTCGATCAGGTCTATATACCGAAAGAGAATGTGCTGCCGCACGTTCAAAGTATGCGCGGCCCGCTTTCATGCTTAAACTCCGCGCGCTACGGCATCTCCTGGGGCGTAATCGGTGCAGCAATAGATTGTTATGAGGTAGCCTTGAAGTACGCTAAAGAACGGGAACAGTTCGGTAAGCCGATTGCTTCCTTCCAATTGCAACAAAAGAAATTGGCAGAAATGCTGACGGAGATCACAAAGGCGCAACTCCTTTCTTGGCGCCTGGCAACCTTGAGGAACAACGATCAAGCTAGTCCGCAGCAAATTTCAATGGCGAAACGCAATAATGTACATATGGCATTGCAGGTGGCACGCGAAGCGCGCCAAGTCCTCGGTGCAATGGGAATCGTAGGCGACTATCCAATTATGCGACACATGATGAACCTGGAGTCGGTGATAACTTATGAGGGTACCCATGATGTACACTTATTGATTACCGGACAAGATATTACTGGCATCAACGCCTTCCAATAACCTATCTATTATACGGCAGATCACTGACCCATCGCAAGCCTCGGGTTTTTAAATCAATATTTTCCATATCTATCTTATTTACAAAGATGGATATGGAGTCATTTGACTCGATGTTTTTTAACATGATGCCTGTTTCACGTTTTTCATAGCGAAAATGCTGACTGGGCTCACCAGCCTGTCCAATAATCTTGATTTCTTTCTTAAGGCTGTCGCTCGTCAATTGATAGGTGCGACTTTTCATCTCCGCATCGCGGACGATCAGCGATTGCTCATTGATAAAAATTAGAAAATGCCAGTCATCGGGAATCCGAAGTTTCTTCCGGTTCTCATATTCGCGCAGTGGTAAATAGTAAACGCCATATAGATCGCTCTCCGTTTGTACGAATTGCTTGATAAACTTATCTGCCCTTATAACACTTTGCACGGCAGGTGCGACGGTTGCAAGGAGCAAAATTACTTTTATGGCATTCAAGCTAATCCGCTTCCAGTGTGCATTAACTTGCAGGCTCGGCGGAGGGCTGAGCGAAATAGCTTTTCCTTGAATGAGCAGTTCGTAGAATTTACGGATGTTAGGACCTAATAGATATAGAGAAAATAAGACCAAAGCTGTCGATAGCATCTTGACGGGCACATCATAGAAATAATTAGTCGCCATCACGTTGATACTAACGCCTAAGGTTATGATTGCTCCAATTGTCATCGTCTTCCTAAACAATAACAATACGCCCAACATCTCAGCGATACCTATCATTATATTATAAGGATGCGACGCACCGTAGAATGCCCATGCCAAACCCATAGGCGAATACTGATATAGCGGCTCGGTCAACTTGTATAAGGTAGGGAAGGGGAACTGTCCCTGAAAGAGCTTGATTACGCCATAGTTGAACATGGTGATGCCAACATAATAACGCACAAGCACCGTTAACCAATAATAAAGTTTCGGATACGCTTTGTTTTTTCGATCAATGAGCGACCAAATTATACAAGCTACAATAGATAGCAGCAATATTAATAGTAGGATCAGCCAATGCACCGTGCTGTCGCCGCTACCATTCCTATAATAAGGAACAGTTTGATTGAGGTCTAGCCATCCTGCGGTTATACTCTTCATGAACCCAATCATCACGTCGCCCATCAAGGGAACGAACGGAGTAAGAAAGAGGAACGTATGATTATTGAACAGCAGGATAAATAATAGAAAGAAAATAAAGCAAAACCTAAATAATATAGGTTGTTTCGGAAACATACGCGTGGCAGTAGTGTCGTGGTCGGTATTCATGTTTGGCTAGTAAGTACTTTAAATATAATAGATGTTGGTGGGAATAGCTGCGGTCGCTTTTGGATTTAACTTTTTTTAAGAGCTGGAATGGGGTTTGTTGAATTAGAGATAGCACATAGCTTTCTTGTTATCCGGTTGGATGTTTTGTCTTGAACCAGGGAAGGATGGTATCGTTTTGAACCAAGAAAGGAAGGGTAGTACGTTATTGTCTTGAACCAGGAAAGGAAGGATGAAAGGATTGACAGGATCATGTATTGTAGCGGATATTACGCCATAGGTCTTAATACTAAGTACTAAATACTAACTACTACACGAAAGGAAGGATGAAAGGATTATCAGGATCATGTATTGTGCGGATATTACGCCATAGGTCTTAATACTAACTACTAACTACTAAGTACTAACTACTAACAACTATTCGATAGCTTAAACCCCTTTCAAACCCAATGCAAACCCAATACATAACCCAATCAAACCCGCTTGGGGAGGGCTATAAAAGGGGAGTGCATGAGGTCTGCATTAGTTTTGCCCTGACGCGTACCCCATCTTCTCTCGAAGAAAGCCTCATTTCTTTCTGCCCTAAGCCCGTCATTTTCCCCTTGCATCCCCCAAAGCAGCTTGCAACGTCACTTTTCCCATCGTGTTTCGATAAATTATTGTTCACATTGCTAGCGAGTTACGACATCGGCCTAAAAATATTCGTTTGCAAGTCTTGGAAGTATGGGTTATTTGTCCCTATCTTTGCACCACTCCGCAAGGGAGGGACGGCCGAAACGGCCATGACATCGGGAAGGAGAGCGCAGGATCTGCAGCGCTGAAAAGCACTTACGATCGACCTCAAAAAACATCTTCAAAAAATATTTTAAAATAAATTTTGGAGATTCAAAAAAACCTTCTACCTTTGCAGTCCCAACTACGGGGAACGGCTGAGAGCGCAAGGCTCGAAGCTTAGAAAACTGAAAGCTTGAGCGCCACGGAAACAAGGCGCACAACATAAGAAAAGCGGAAGCGAGATGCGGAAGCGAAAAGTTCTTTAAGAAATAATGATCATGTAGCGCAGCGAGTAGACGCAAGTCGAAAGTTGAACAAGAAGATTTTAATAAATCAATTCAACCAGATCGGAACCAGGGAAACAGATATTTAAATAAAGACAATTCTATTTATTATAAATAGTCTTGATCTTACACTTCATTTTACAATGGAGAGTTTGATCCTGGCTCAGGATGAACGCTAGCGGCAGGCCTAATACATGCAAGTCGAACGGGATCCAAGTGTTAGCTTGCTAACATTTGGTGAGAGTGGCGCACGGGTGCGTAACGCGTGAGCAACCTACCCATATCAGGGGGATAGCCCGAAGAAATTCGGATTAACACCGCATAAGACTACGAGATGGCATCATCAAGTAGTTAAATATTTATAGGATATGGATGGGCTCGCGTGACATTAGCTAGTTGGTGAGGTAACGGCTCACCAAGGCGACGATGTCTAGGGGCTCTGAGAGGAGAATCCCCCACACTGGTACTGAGACACGGACCAGACTCCTACGGGAGGCAGCAGTAAGGAATATTGGTCAATGGACGGAAGTCTGAACCAGCCATGCCGCGTGCAGGATGACTGCCCTATGGGTTGTAAACTGCTTTTGTCGAGGAATAAACCTATCTACGTGTAGATAGCTGAATGTACTCGAAGAATAAGGATCGGCTAACTCCGTGCCAGCAGCCGCGGTAATACGGAGGATCCGAGCGTTATCCGGATTTATTGGGTTTAAAGGGTGCGTAGGCGGCACTTTAAGTCAGGGGTGAAAGACGGCAGCTTAACTGTCGCAGTGCCTTTGATACTGAAGTGCTTGAATGCGGTTGAAGACGGCGGAATGAGACAAGTAGCGGTGAAATGCATAGATATGTCTCAGAACACCGATTGCGAAGGCAGCTGTCTAAGCCGTTATTGACGCTGATGCACGAAAGCGTGGGGATCGAACAGGATTAGATACCCTGGTAGTCCACGCCCTAAACGATGATAACTCGATGTTTGCGATATACCGTAAGCGTCCAAGCGAAAGCGTTAAGTTATCCACCTGGGGAGTACGCCCGCAAGGGTGAAACTCAAAGGAATTGACGGGGGCCCGCACAAGCGGAGGAGCATGTGGTTTAATTCGATGATACGCGAGGAACCTTACCCGGGCTTGAAAGTTACTGAAGGATGCAGAGACGCATCCGTCCTTCGGGACAGGAAACTAGGTGCTGCATGGCTGTCGTCAGCTCGTGCCGTGAGGTGTTGGGTTAAGTCCCGCAACGAGCGCAACCCCTATGTTTAGTTGCCAGCATTTAAGGTGGGGACTCTAAACAGACTGCCTGCGCAAGCAGAGAGGAAGGCGGGGACGACGTCAAGTCATCATGGCCCTTACGTCCGGGGCTACACACGTGCTACAATGGATGGTACAGCGGGCAGCTACATAGCAATATGATGCCAATCTCGAAAAGCCATTCACAGTTCGGATCGGGGTCTGCAACTCGACCCCGTGAAGTTGGATTCGCTAGTAATCGCGTATCAGCAATGACGCGGTGAATACGTTCCCGGGCCTTGTACACACCGCCCGTCAAGCCATGAAAGCTGGGGGTACCTAAAGCATGTAACCGCAAGGAGCGTGTTAGGGTAAAACCGGTAATTGGGGCTAAGTCGTAACAAGGTAGCCGTACCGGAAGGTGCGGCTGGAATACCTCCTTTCTAGAGCCTGATTCCGGCTCGTCTGCGCAACATTTGATCGTTAAGATAAGAAACACATTAGAAGAAAGTACCTGCCCAGCGTAAGTTGGCATGGTATCTTGAGAAGATGAGGAATTTAAGCTAGTCCCGTAGCTCAGTTGGTTAGAGCACTACACTGATAATGTAGGGGTCAGCAGTTCAAATCTGCTCGGGACTACCATAATGACACGATGGGGAATTAGCTCAGCTGGCTAGAGCACCTGCCTTGCACGCAGGGGGTCAACGGTTCGAATCCGTTATTCTCCACAAGTCATCGAAGATGACAGATGTGAGACATCAGACAACAGACATTAGAGCCTATATGGCGCACTAGGGTCTACCATCTAATATCTACCATCTATTATCTAAAGAAGACAAAGAGTTCTTTGACATATTGGAAGAAAAGAGACACAAGAGAAGACAACAGAAGCTTTTTCTACTTGTAGAATAAGCGAAAGCAACCTATCACTTAGCAAAAGGGGTGATAGCGTGAAGAAAGTAAATAAGGGCACACGGGGGATGCCTAGGCTCTCAGAGGCGATGAAGGACGTGATAAGCTGCGATAAGCTACGGGGATTGGCAAATGCGATTCGATCCGTAGATTTCCGAATGGGGCAACCTAATATACTGAAGGTATATTGTATAATACGCGAACGCGCCGAACTGAAACATCTAAGTAAGCGTAGGAGGAGAAAATAATAATGATTTCCCAAGTAGTGGCGAGCGAACGGGAAAGAGCCCAAACCCATATTGTTACGGCAATATGGGGGTTGTAGGACCACGACATTGTACTGTGCTATGAACTGGAAGCAGGTGGGAAACTGCGCGATATGGGTGATAGCCCCGTACAGGTAAAGAATACAGGCATAGTGGTATCCTGAGTACCGCGGGACCGGAGAAATCCTGTGGGAATCTGCCAGCACCATCTGGTAAGGCTAAATACTCCTGAGAGACCGATAGTGAACCAGTACCGTGAGGGAAAGGTGAAAAGAACCTCGAACAGAGGAGTGAAAAGAACCTGAAACCGTGTGCTTACAAGCGGTCGGAGCGGAGCGATTCCGTGACGGCGTGCCTTTTGCATAATGAGCCTACGAGTTACTCTTGTCCGGCAAGGTTAATTGATTAAGTCAAGGAGCCGAAGCGAAAGCGAGTCTGAATAGGGCGCATAGTCGGATGAGGTAGACGCGAAACCTTGTGATCTACCCTTGGGCAGGTTGAAGGTGCGGTAACACGTACTGGAGGACCGAACCGATAAACGTTGAAAAGTTTCCGGATGACCTGAGGGTAGGGGTGAAAGGCCAATCAAACTGGGAAATAGCTCGTACTCCCCGAAATGTTTTTAGGAACAGCGTCGGCATTGAGTCTAGCAGAGGTAGAGCTACCGATTGGGTGCGGGGGAGTCAAATCCTACCAAATCCAGACGAACTCCGAATGCTGTTAGATATGGCCGGCAGTGAGGCTTTGGGTGCTAAGGTCCAAGGCCGAGAGGGAAAGAACCCAGACCATCAGCTAAGGTCCCTAAATGTAGTCTAAGTTGAACTAACGAGGTCCGGTTGCCCAGACAGCTAGGATGTTGGCTTGGAAGCAGCCATTCATTTAAAGAGTGCGTAACAGCTCACTAGTCGAGCGACCGGGCGTGGATAATAAACGGGCATCAAGATTACTACCGAAGCTATGGATTGCAATTTATTGCACTGGTAGGGGAGCATTCTATAGGGGGTGAATCTGCAAGGTGACTTGTGGTGGACTTTATAGAAAAGCAAATGTAGGCATAAGTAACGATAAGGCGGGTGAGAAACCCGCCCACCGAAAGACCCAGGTTTCCTGATCAACGCTAATCGGATCAGGGTTAGTCGGGGCCTAAGGCTCATCCGAAAGGAGAACGCCGATGGACAACGGGTTAATATTCCCGTACTGTTGATAACTGCGATGTGGTGACGGAGTAGTGACACTGCCGCGAACTGACGGAATAGTTCGTTGAAGGACGTAGGTATTGGACTGGTAGGCAAATCCGCCGGTCTAGCTGAAATCTGATAGTACAGCAAACCCTCGGGGGCGCTGATAGTGCAGGTAAGCAGACTTCCAAGAAAACCCGCTAAGCTTCAGGTTATCAACACCCGTACCGCAAACCGACACAGGTGGTCGAGGAGAGAATCCTAAGGTGCTCGAGTGAATCATGGCTAAGGAACTCGGCAAAATGGCCCTGTAACTTCGGGAGAAGGGGCGCTTCCTCCAGCGATGGAGAAGCCGCAGTGAAAAGGCCCAGGCGACTGTTTAGCAAAAACATATGGCTTTGCGAAATCGAAAGATGAAGTATAAGGCCTGACACCTGCCCGGTGCTGGAAGGTTAAGAGGGGATGTCATCCGCAAGGAGAAGCATTGAATCGAAGCCCCAGTAAACGGCGGCCGTAACTATAACGGTCCTAAGGTAGCGAAATTCCTTGTCGGGTAAGTTCCGACCTGCACGAATGGTGTAACGATCTGGGCGCTGTCTCAGCCATGAGCTCGGTGAAATTGTGGTATCGGTGAAGACGCCGGTTACCCGCAACGGGACGGAAAGACCCCATGAACCTTCACTATAGCTTAACATTGAAATTGGGTACAGGATGTGTAGGATAGGCGGGAGTATGTGAAGCGGTTTCGCCAGGAATCGTGGATACAACCTTGAAATACCGCCCTTTCTGTATTCGGTTTCTAACTCGGCCGTGCCGAGGACATTGTTTGGTGGGTAGTTTGACTGGGGTGGTCGCCTCCAAAAAGGTAACGGAGGCTTTCAAAGGTAAGCTCAGTACGCTTGGTAACCGTACGAGGAGTGCAATGGCATAAGCTTGCTTGACTGTGAGACCTACAAGTCGACCAGGGTCGAAAGACGGACATAGTGATCCGGTGGTTCTGTATGGAAGGGCCATCGCTCAAAGGATAAAAGGTACTCTGGGGATAACAGGCTGATCTCCCCCAAGAGCTCATATCGACGGGGAGGTTTGGCACCTCGATGTCGGCTCGTCACATCCTGGGGCTGGAGAAGGTCCCAAGGGTTGGGCTGTTCGCCCATTAAAGTGGCACGCGAGCTGGGTTCAGAACGTCGCGAGACAGTTCGGTCCCTATCTGTTGTGGGCGTTGGAAGTTTGAGTGGATCTGACCTTAGTACGAGAGGACCGGGTTGGACGGACCGCTGGTGAACCTGTTATGCCGCCAGGTGTACGGCAGGGTAGCTACGTCCGGGATAGATAAGCGCTGAAAGCATCTAAGTGCGAAACTAGCCACGAGATGAGACTTCCTTATAGGGTCGTTGTAGATGACGACGTTGATAGGTCATAGGTGTAAAGGTTGAAAGACCAAAGCCAAGTGATACTAATAGCCCGAAGCTTTCCAATGCAGATAGTCTGTTGTCCTCTCTCTTTTTGAATCTTTTCTTCCAATAACATGTCAATGTTGGTGAGCTCCTAGTAGCCACTTCAACAAAAAGATATTCAGGTGCCTATATCGGCGGTGTCCACCTCTTCCCATTCCGAACAGAGAAGTTAAGCCCGCCAGAGCCGATGGTATTGCCGTAACAGGTGGGAGAGTAGGTCGGCGCCTATTTTTATACGAAAAGCTCGTTATCGAAAGATGACGGGCTTTTTTGGTTTATTAGACTGTTAGATTTGAGATATAAGATAGTAGAGTAGGGCGCTGATTAAGCGCCTTTTTTTATGGATTGTTTTTGCGTGAAAGGGAAGGATTAGTGGAGAAAGATGATCTTTTGATTTTTAGATGTTTTTTTTGCAGCGGGGAAGAAAGGAAAGTTTGTCTGAACCAGGAAAGGAAGGATTTGAGGATTAGCAGGATCAAGCACACTTACCGTTTTTCTATGAAGTTTGTCTGAACCAGGAAAGGAAGGATGACAAGATTAGCAAGATCCAATCGTTATATCCTTCCTTTCCTGGTTCAAGACATCAGAAATACTCTAATGTCTTATTTCTGATATCTAATGTCTAGAAACACTCTAATATCTTATATCTGATATCTAATGTCTAGTAGACGTCATACTCTAATGTCTTATATCTCATATCTAATATCTACTACAACATTAAACGATCTTGACAATTTTATTTTAATAATGTAAGTTCGAAAATTATTAGGAAATTATTGGTTTTGTAGATAATTGTTTACAATTTTCGTATATTGCTTCGGGATAAGCGGTAAAATCAGAAATCATCCCATACCGACTACTCTAATTAGTAAATCCCGTCCTACTTATACTAGGTATCTATGAAATCAATTAATGTTGCTCTAATAGACGACAGTTCTATTTATCGTGAATTGCTGAAGATGATTCTGCGCTCTGTTCCTGATTACAAGTTCAATATATTATTCGAAGCGGAAACCTTAGTGGGCATTGAAAATCAGCAACAACATCATGAGAACTTGGATGTAATTTTATTGGACATCATGATGCCGGATATCGATGGAGTCACAGGGATTCCCATCCTTCAACATTTATTCCCCAAAAGTACCATTATCATGGTATCGGATGTTGAAAGTCCTGAGGTGAGGGCGAACTGCATAGAGAAAGGTGCGATGAGCTACGTTATAAAAAGCGCAGTTCAAACCAAGCTCGCTTCAGAGATTATTGCCTTTTGCAACAATTAAGTATATCACATATATTTAAGGAAGGTCGGTATTTATATATCGACCTTTTTTATTTTATTTCCCAGATTTTATAACATGCGCCGTCTTTCAGTTCTAGCTCTCGAGGCCCTATAATAACATTATTACATAAGCGTATCGGCTTTTTTTCCTAATTTACTGATTGTTATAACGACTCAACTTAATCGTACGGGAATTATTTTCCAAGACTTATGAAAAAGAAAACACTGATTATTGTTCTGGTAGCTCTAGCGGTACTAGGGGGGATGATTTTCTACCGGATTAGCAGTAATAAAGAAAAAGATGCGAAAAATGCCGGTCCACGGGGCGGAGGCCGATCGGCTGCTAAAGTATATGCTAAAGTAATTCAAGAACAAACATTCTCGGACTTTTTAACGCTATCGGGTTCTATTGAAGCTGATGAACAGATAGAATTGCATACCGAAATATCAGGTATTGTGGAGTCCATCAACTTTTCGGAAGGTGGACGAGTGGGCAGTGGGCAAGTGCTGATAACGCTCAACGATGCTGAGCTTCAAGCGCAGCTTGCGCAAGCAAGGACACGGAATAATCTTGCCGCGGAAAATGAGCGACGTGCGAAGCTATTACTTGAGAAGGAAGCAATCAGTCAGGAGGAATACGATATCGCTAGCGCTGATTTCCGTACCGCACAATCTCAGATCCAACTCATCCAAGCTCAGTTGAGCAAAACAGTTATTCGTGCTCCATTTTCCGGCACCATAGGCTTACGCAATATATCCAAAGGCAGCTATATCACCCCTGCGACTAGTATTGCGAAGCTTGTGAATATGAATCGCCTCAAGGTTTCTTTTTCTATTCCTGAGAAATATGCCAATAAAGTACGGGTTGGAAATCAGATAAAGTTTGATGTTCAAGGTGTCGAAGGTGATTTTACTGCTAAGATCTATGCAACCGAACCTTCTGTAGAAGCAAACACCAGAACACTATTAGTAAAGGCTATTTCTACAAATGGCGGAAATCAACTGATCCCAGGCACTTTTGCCAATATTGTCTTTCCTCTAGAAACAATTGATAATGGACTGTTAGTTCCAGCGGAGGCCTTAATTCCTATTCAAAACGGAAAGAAGATCTTTGTAATGAAGAACGGTCTAGCGACCGAGGTGTTGGTGGAGACTGGGGCAAGAACTGATGCTGATATTCTTATTACATCAGGACTCAATCCCGGCGATACGGTATTGACCTCGGGGGTAATGGCACTGAGGAATGGAACCCCTGTACAAGTGACGCTGCGATAACAAAGGAAAATGAGTTTATCTACCATAAGTATCAAAAGGCCTGTTCTGGCTATCGTCATGAACCTCGTGCTGATCCTGTTTGGAATCATCGGCTATACCTTTTTAGGCGTCCGGGAATATCCTTCTATCGATCCAGCGCAGATATCCGTTCGTACGAGCTATGCCGGAGCCAATGCGGATATTATCGAGTCGCAGATTACAGAACCCTTAGAAAAGTCAATCAACTCCATTGATGGGATTCGTAATATTTCCTCTTCATCCAATCAGGGCTCCAGTAATATCACCATAGAATTTAATTTAGGGAAAAACTTAGAGGAAGCAGCGAATGACGTCCGTGATAAAGTGTCTCAAGCGCAGCGGAATCTACCTCAAGATATTGATGCTGCACCGGTGGTGTCTAAAGCTGATGCGGACTCTGAACCGATTATCACCATGACGATGCAGAGTGCAACAAGAAATGTACTCGAACTATCGGATTATGCAGAGAATGTCATTGCACAAAGGCTACAGACTATACCGGGCGTAAGTTCTGTCCAAATATGGGGGCAGCGTAAATACGCCATGCGTCTTTGGATCGACCCGAATAAGCTTGCTTCTTACGGCCTCACTGTATTGGATGTTCGTGCAGCACTGAATACGCAGAATGTGGAGTTGCCCTCTGGTAAACTTACGGGTGCCAATACCGAGCTTGCTATTAAAACGATTGGTAACCTCGCATCCGAAGAAGAGTTCAATAACATCATCATCCGTGCAGATAATAACCGGGTGGTGAAGTTAGGCGATGTGGGAAATGCCGCCTTAGAGGCTGAGAACTTCGAAACGAAGATGTCAGACTCCGGATACCCCATGGTAAGTTTAGCTATTATTCCACAACCAGGCACCAACTACCTGGAGATTGCAGAACAATTCTATAAAGAATACGACAAACTGCAGAATGAATTGCCGGAAGGCTTTGAACTCAATATTGCAATCGATAATACGCTCTTCGTGAAGAAAGCCGTGTTGGAAGTCGTGGAAACGCTTTTGATCGCTATCGTATTGGTCGTATTGATTATCTATATCTTCTTCCGTAATTGGTCGATTGCCTTCAGGCCTTTGATTGATATCCCCGTATCCCTAATCGCTACATTCTTTATCATGTATTTATGCGGATTCTCCATCAACGTTTTGACCTTGTTAGCCATCGTACTCGCCACGGGGCTGGTGGTGGATGACGGTATTGTCGTCACGGAGAACATCTTCAAAAAGGTAGAGGAGGGGATGTCGCCTATTCAGGCGGCGATCAAAGGATCCAATGAGATCTTCTTTGCCGTTATTTCGATCTCTATCACCCTAGCGGCCGTCTTCCTACCTGTTATCTTCTTAGAGGGCTTCGTAGGCCGTCTATTTCGAGAGTTTGGGGTCGTCATCGGGGCTGCCGTCCTCATATCGGCCTTCGTATCTTTAACCTTGACCCCGATGCTGAATGCCTACCTGATGAAAGGTGGCGAGCAAAAGAAATCTAAATTCTATATGCGGACGGAGAAGTATTTCGAGATGATGAATACCGAGTACGCTGGCGCATTAAAAGGCTTCCTGAAGCATAGATGGCTAAGCTTCGCTACGATTATCGGCTGTTTCGCATTAATCTATTTATTCTACCAGCTCTTACCGAAGGAAACAGCTCCTTATGATGATAGAAGTTACATCAGTTTAAGGGTTACTGCTCCAGAGGGTGTTTCATACGATTATATGGATCGATTTATGACCGATCTGACCATGTTGATCAACGATTCGGTACCTGAGAAGAAAGTCAGTTTGGTGATCACTTCTCCGGGCTTTGGGTCTGCATCTTCCAACTCGGGTTTCGTACGCTTGGGATTAGTGCAGCCAGACGAACGCGAGCGAAGTCAGGCGGAGATCGCTGACGACCTATCCCGATTAACACGTGGCTATTCTGAAGGACGTGTCGCTGTTTCTCAGCAGCCGACTATCTCAGTAAACCGACGTGGAGGTCTGCCAATACAGTACATCATCCAAGCTCCTAATTTCCAAAAATTGGAAGAGAAGATTCCAGAATTCATGGACGAGTTGGCGAAGGAGAACACCTTCTCGATGACCGATGTGAACTTGAAGTTCAATAAACCAGAGGTCTATGTATCGATTGATCGTGAAAAAGCACAGACGCTTGGGGTGTCGGTCTTAGATGTTGCCCAAACGCTACAAATGTCTCTAGCTGGACAGCGCTTTGGATACTTCATGATGAATGGCAAGCAATACCAGGTCATGGGGCAGTTTGACCGCGCTGATCGCGCTACGCCAATGGATTTAGCTGCTATCTTCGTAAAGAATAGTCGTGGCGAGCTGATACAGTTAGACAATATTGTGGAGCTGGAAGAGCGTAGCAGCCCACCACAGCTTTACCATAATAACCGTTACATGTCTGCTACCGTATCTGCAGGTCTTGCACCAGGCAGAAGCATGGGCGACGGTATTGATGCCATGGAACGCGTCAAAGAAAAAGTGTTGGACGAAACCTTTACAACCGACCTAGGAGGTGAATCGCGAGATTTTGTAGAGAGTGGGTCGAACACAATGTTTGCATTTGGTTTAGCCGTGCTACTGATCTTTTTGATTCTTGCAGCACAGTTCGAAAGCTTCATCGATCCGATTATTATCCTGATTACCGTGCCGATGGCCGTGGCAGGCGCGATGTTCTCATTATGGCTATTCGGGCAGTCCTGGAACATCTTCAGTCAGATCGGAACCATCATGTTGATTGGTCTCGTGACGAAGAACGGTATTCTGATTGTTGAATTTGCCAATCAATTACGCGAACAAGGGCACAAGAAATACGAAGCCGTGGTAGTCGCTTCTGAATCACGCTTAAGACCCATCTTGATGACGTCTTTAGCCATTGCTTTAGGGGCATTGCCGATTGCATTATCTTTAGGGGCAGCATCGACCAGCCGTATGGGTATGGGGGTTGTCATCGTTGGTGGCACGATGTTCTCCTTAGTGTTAACCTTGTTTGTAATCCCGGCGTTCTACTTAATGCTTTCCAGAAACAAGAAGCCACATCCAGATTTTGATCAAATTGAAGAATAATAACATGAGAATAGTTGCTGTCCTTTCCTTTATTGTGTGCTTTGTGTCGATCTCTCGGGCACAAGGACTGTTGACGGTCAGGGAAGCAGTGGAAACTGCTTTAGAAAATAACTTTGAAATCAAGCTTTCGCAGAACGATCTACGCGTTGCGCAAGAGAATGTAACTTACGGCAATGCCGGAATGTTGCCGACTGTTACGGGTAATTTTTCTCAAAATAACAATCTTCAAAACTCTACGCAGACTCAAGCCTCGGGCGAGCAACGTTCCTTGAAGAATGCGAAGAACAACAGTATGAACTATGGTGTAAGCATTGGCTGGACCATCTTTGATGGACTAGGCATGTTTTCGCGCTATGATATCTTAAAGGAAAATCAGAAGCTCGGTGAGGTCGAATTGAAGCGTACGATATTAAATAAAGTTTCGGAAGTGATATCCACTTACTACACTATTGTTGAGCAGAACAACCTCTTACAAGCAATAGACTCCAGTATCATCATCTCGAAAGAGAGGTTGCAGACTGCAGAGAATAGGTTTTCCATTGGTAAAGCATCACGCTTGGAAGTGCTCAATGTGCAGGTAAATTTGAATGAGGATGAGTCTAGTCGATTGCGTCAGGCTGATGTCGTAAAGAATCTAAAGATTACCTTAAATAGCCTGATGGCGCGCGACCTCAGTGTAGAGTTTAATGTAGAACGCGATGTAGAATACGATGATACCTTGATTCTTGATGATCTCATGCAGAAAGCCAAGCAACATAACCCCGATCTGCAGCTTATCGCAATCAACCGGAGAATGGCTGAATTGGAACTGAAAAGAGTGAAAGCCGCACGTTATCCAACGGTTCGGCTTAATACCGGTTATAACTTTGCCGAAACGGAATCCAGCCTGGGATTCGTTTCCCAATCCAACTCGCGCGGACTAAACTACGGCGTTACGGCCTCGGTCAATATCTTCGATGGCTTCAACCAACGCCGCAATGAACGTGTCGCAAAAATCCAGATTGAAAGCGCCGACCTGCTGATCGAACAGCAGAATCTAACCATCAACACGGCAATTGCGACAGCATTCCAAACTTACCAAACAAACCTATCCCTAGCGCGTCTCGAAGAAACCAACGAGGATATCGCTCGCCAAAACTTAAACATAACCCTGGAAAAATATAAGATAGGCTCCATCTCCGCTGTCGAATTCCGCGACGCCCAGGAGAATTTCATCAACGCCGTATCCCGATTCAATACCGCAAAACTCCAAGCAAAGCTCTCAGAACTGCAGTTAAAAGAGATTATTGGGAATATAGATCTGAATTAGATATTAGATAATAGACATTAGACATAAGATGCGGACGACGCCAGCTAATTAACAATAGTAATTCGATTCTATTATTTAGAACATTATAAGTCTAATGTCTAAAATCTAATATCTAACATCTAAAACGAACAAAGCCGCTCTTTCTAGAACGGCTTTGTCTTATAATTTACGAAATGTCTTTGAGTAGTTGAGGATGTTTTCTATCGTCTTTTCGTTTGGATCTTTTGCAATCTGTTGAATGCAGTTTTTGATCTTTTCAGCGAAAACCCCTAGTTGAGTATCTTCATGTAAGTCTGTACCAAGACCTTCGTAATTTACATCTTTTACAGGAGTAGAATTTTCCACCATAAGCATCTTGATTTATGTTTATTATCTAAACGGAAGATACAAAGTATTATTGTGAAAAATTTAACATTTTTTTACTTTTTCTTTGAAGACAGTTTATTAGCTTCTACGACCGCCTTGTATGCATTCACAACACCGCCGCTTACGCTGATTTCATCTAAATAAACACGCTTCGAACCTGATTCTCCTTTGATCTTAACTTTCTGATCCACTTTCGTTACGCTCTTTAAAATCACGTCTTTAACCTGTGCTGCTGTCAAGTCAGGGTAGTATGAGCGGATCAATGCGGCCAAACCGGCTACAACAGGCGATGCCATACTTGTACCTTGTTGGTCTTTGTATTTAGAACCTGGTACGGTAGAGTTGATCTTTACGCCCGGAGCGAATACATCCACACTGCGGTAACCATAGTTGGAGAACTCTGCTAATAAGTCGCCATCTACTTTCCAACCTGTAGCACCAACGGTAATCCAGTTCTTCGCTTCACCAACCACCGCGTCTAGACTGTCTGTGAAATATTTCATCGGGTAGTTTTTCACGACATCATTATCCTTCGAGTCATTACCTGCCGCATGTACTAAAAGAACATCTTTGGATTCCGCATATTTAATAGCGTCATCAACCGTTTTCTTGTTGTATACATAGCCTTTACCGAAGCTCATGTTGATTACGCGAGCACCATTATCTACAGCATAACGAATAGCGTTTGCCACATCTTTATCGCGCTCATCACCATCAGGAACATTTCTAACGGTCATAATCTGTACATTATTCGCAACCCCGTTTACACCCAGCTTATTGTCGCGCTTCGCGCCAATAATACCTGCTACGTGCGTACCGTGCTCTGCATCTGGACCCGTAACATCATTATTTCCATAGTGACGTTCTGTCGCATCCTCATAGTTATCTCCAACAATGTGCCTAGAATCGTATTCCTTATTTAAATGATACTCTACCTGATTAGAGAAGTAGGTAGCACCTTCCTTTAAGTCTTCGTAAAATTTCTCAAACGATGTTTTGTCAAGTTCTTTTTTCGCAATGCGGATCGCCATCTTCTGGCGGTCAGAAGTAGCTTGGAAAGCATCTAAGTCTGCCTTTGTGATATCCTTAGGCTCTTTGTTCAATCCTTTGATCATGCCATCGAACTCTTCCTTCAAACGGCCGTAGTTCAAGTTTCCGAATTGTGCTTCATCCATTTTGGACGTATATTCAGTGATCATCTTCTGATAAGCGACAAACTCTCTACGTTCCTTTTCCGACAAAGGCGTCGTTGGAAGAACAGATATGTATTTAGGCTCGTATAGGCGAATTAAGCGAGTTACTTCTAAGTTGTCGAACGTTACGTTTTCACCCTTTGCATTTCCCAAAAAGTTCCAACCATGAACATCGTCGATATAACCGTTGCCATCATCGTCCTTGCCATTGCCAGGAATCTCTTTCGGATTGGTCCAAAGTACATCTTTTAAATCCTCATGCTTGATGTCGACACCGCTATCTAACACCGCGACGATGACAGGCGTAGATTTACGGCCTTTCAATAATTCGTAAGCTTTCTCTGTACTAATTCCCATTACCCCGTCTTTCTGGAAATCTAGGTTATACCAGTTTGCGGGAGGGGCATCTTTATCTTGTTTTTCTTGGGCAAATCCAAATGTCGGCAAAAGTCCGAACGCTAAGTAGCATAATAGTTTATTTGTTTTATGCATATTTCAAAATTTATGTTTTAGCAAATATAATTTATTCGCCGCTTGCGAATTGTTAATAAATCTAAAAAGCGGCTAATTTTGAGTATTTTTATCGTTGCAAAACAAACCATTTACTAGATATGAGTAATAAATTGATAATAAGTTTAATTTTAGCAACTATGATATCTTCTTGTTCTACAGATAAGAACAGCAATAAGAAGGCCATAAAATGGCCCGATGCTACGGCCCCTGTTGCGGCAGAAAAAGCACATCAGCGCGTTATCTATGGCGAGTCGGTCGATGATCCTTACTATTGGTTGAACGACTATTTTAAGAAAGGAGCTGATTCTTCAGCAGTCGTGGCCTATCTAGAGGCGGAGAACGCCTATACGGATACCATGATGAAGGATACTGAGGCGCTACAGAGCAAACTCTTCACGGAAATGAAAAATCGTATTAAGGAAGCGGACGAGTCTGTTCCTTATTTGATGAACGGGTACTATTACTACCGTAAAACTGAGGAAGGCAAGCAATACTATAAATACTGTCGCAAAAAAGGTAGTTTGGATGCGCCTGAAGAGGTGATCCTAAATGTTGATGAGATGGCCGAGGGATTCCCTTATTACGCGGTATCGGGCATGGCAATCAGCCCAGACAACAAGATGATCGCCTATGGGGTGGATACGGTTTCAAGAAGAGAATATGTGATCCATGTGAAGAACCTGGAGACGGGCGAAATATTGAAGGATAGAATTTCGCAAACTTCAGGAGACCCGGTATGGGCAGCCGATAACAAAACCTTGTTTTATACGGCGAAGCATCCGGTAACCTTATTAAGCGAGAAAATCAAAAGACATAGCCTTGGTCAACCGAGCAGCGCCGATGTCGTGGTCTATGATGAAAAAGACAATACCAATTACATCGGTGTTTGGAAATCGAAAGATGATAAATATATTTTTATCTATTCTGGCGGCACTTTGAGTTCAGAAACCCGATTTATTAAAGCAGACCAACCTACTGCAAGCTTTACTGTTTTTCAGCCGCGTATAAAAGATGTGCTATACAATGTGACGCCACTGGCAGATCGTTTCTTGATTCATACAAACGATCAGGCGAAGAACTTCAAAATTATGGAGGCGCCATTAGACAAACCCGGAAAAGAAAATTGGAAAGAATATATCCCGCATCGTGAGGACGTTTTAATCGAAGGCATCGATGAGTTTGCCAATTATTTAGCGATTTCTGAACGCAAGAATGGTCTAACGAACTTGGCTATCCGCAATTTGAAAGATAATTCACAACACTACCTAGACTTCGGCGAGGCTGCATATACGGTTTATCCGAGCACAAACGCCGAGTATAATTCGGATGTCCTTCGCTATGGATACACGTCATTGGTCACTCCATCATCGACCTTTGATTACGATATGAAAACCAAGGAGAAAACCTTGCTGAAACAGCAGGAGGTTTTGGGAGGATACGATGCAGGGCAATATGTAACGGAGCGTATCATGGCGAAAGCGAAAGACGGCGTGCAGATTCCCGTTTCCCTTGTCTATAAAAAAGGAACAAAAAAAGATGGACAGGCACCATTATTATTATATGCATATGGATCGTATGGTGCTTCAATGGATCCAAGCTTCAACTCCGGGCGCCTTTCGCTCTTAGACCGCGGCTTTATCTACGCCATTGCACATATCCGTGGTGGTGAAGAAATGGGACGCCAGTGGTATGAGGATGGCAAGATGATGAAGAAAAAGAATACCTTCACCGACTTTATCGACTGCGGACAATTCCTGATCGATCAGAAATATACCTCCAATGAGCACTTATATGCACAAGGCGGAAGTGCGGGCGGTCTATTGATGGGTGCTATCATCAATATGGCTCCGAGCTTATGGAACGGAGTAATCGCTCAGGTTCCTTTTGTAGACGTGGTGAACACCATGTTGGATGAAACCATCCCTTTAACGACGAATGAGTACGACGAGTGGGGAAATCCGAACAACAAAGAAGCGTACGACTATATGAAGTCTTATTCTCCATACGAAAATATAGAAGCCAAAGAATATCCAAATCTTCTGGTGACTACAGGCTTGCACGACTCGCAAGTGCAATATTTTGAACCTGCGAAATGGGTTGCGAAGTTGCGCAAAGTGAAGAAAGGCAATAATATAATCCTACTAAAAACCGATATGGACTATGGTCATGGTGGTGCGTCAGGTCGTTTCGACTACCTGAAAGACGTCGCATTAAACTATTCGTTTTTACTGAAGTTGGAAGGTATTAGCGAATAAGTTCAAGTCTTAAACAAGTTTTTATTTAAGTAAGCCCAATACTGACCCCTATCATAGCCCTTTCAGAACGGTTATGATAGGGGTTTGTATTGGGTTTGTATTGGGTTTAAAAGGGTTCTATGTCGAAGCAGTTTCGACCAAAAATAGAATTGTCTAAGAAAGAATCTTAGACAAGTAGATCGAAAGGCGCGACCTCTATGAGGCTTTGCCTAATTTTAGAAATTATTTAACGTGATATTGCTTGCCAGCGTTCGATTTGGCCTGGCGTAGAAGTGAAGCTCGATAAGTTTATTGATGCTCCTGCTTTTCGATTTCTCTCGAGTCTATTTGATGTTGTTTATAGTTACGCACGGCATTCTTGCTGGCGGTTTGAGATACCAGAAATCCAATGATAGCAATTACCGTTACCACTACGATGCCCCAAACATGCTTTTTCTTGTCCTGTTTTACTAACCAGTACATGAAATAAACGTAAGGGATGACAAAGATGACGAAGAAGAAAATGCTAGGACCTACCATGTTGTTTTTAAAATTTGGAACAAAATTAAGTATTTATTTGTTCTTCAGAAAATTGGGTAGGTTAATAGGTTAAATTCTGACAAAAGATTGTTTTTTTTAAACGTTTTAAAGATTTGAGAGTCTTATTAGCAGTCTGGCAATGATGGATTTGGCTTATTGGATATAAAATAAAAAATCTACAATTATATTGCATAAAAGAAAAAAATAATTGTTTACTTTTGCGCAGTCTGATTACAGCGAACAACGGAATATAATGAACTATAAAAAGGTATATATGAACACATTCGACCGAGCTTTACATAAGCTAGGGGTGAAGGTTTATTATGCCCTTCGTTCATTTAATTGTCCGCTTCTACGATTCCGACGACCTATTCTGCCTCGAGCTTGATTCTGAGGCAGGCAAACTCCAATTTTAAGGTTCATCAAGCTCGATGGATTCTGATCGAAATTTTATTTATAGTTTTTTAGAATACCTTGGTATTTATTTTTTAGGTCGACATTATTAATGACAATCTCTGATTTTTTGATTATTCCCGCAACAGCAGCTCATGTGGAGTACGCGGATGATATTTGTAATGAAATGTTCGAGTCTGCAAAGGCTCGCGGAACAGGTATTGCACGTCGAAAGCCGGAATATGTTGCTCGTAAGATGGATGAGGGCAAAGCCGTTATTGCTTTGCATAAAGATGGTAGATGGGCGGGTTTCTGCTATATTGAAACTTGGAGCCATGGTGATTACGTTGCCAATTCGGGGCTTATTGTCAATCCTGAATTTCGTAAGGTTGGATTGGCAAAAGCGATCAAAAAGCGTGTGTTCGAGTTGTCTAGAGAGAAATATCCGAAATCTAAGATCTTCGGGTTGACGACAGGATTGGCGGTGATGAAAATCAACTCTGATTTGGGCTATGAGCCTGTTACCTACTCAGAGCTGACCCAAGACGAGGAGTTTTGGAAAGGTTGCCAATCATGTGTTAACTATGATATCTTGATGTCGAAAGACCGTAAGAACTGTATGTGTACGGCGATGTTATGGGATCCGGTAGAGAAAGAACGGGAGTTGAAGGAGAAAATTCAACGTCGTGCGGAAGCGAAAGAGCGTTTGGACCGTATTTCAAAGAAACAATCGTTGTTGAAACGTATTGAAGCGAAGCTTTGGAAATCGACCAAAAAGTTTGTTGCCAGTGTAATTCCTGTAGGGGTAAAGCCGGTTAAAGGATTTTAAATTGTTATTTTTGTAATTATCAGCATATTAATCATTATAAGATGAAAAAAGTAGTTTTAGCATTTAGTGGCGGATTAGATACCTCATTCTGTTGCATCTATCTATCTCGTGATTTGGGTTTAGAAGTTCATTCTGTTATTGTAAACACAGGTGGATTCTCCGACGAAGAGTTGCAAGCTGTTGAAAAGAGAGCTTATGAATTGGGCGTTAAATCGCATACTACCATTGATGAAACTGAAGACTACTACCGCGATACAATCAAATATTTGATTTTTGGCAACGTGTTGAAGAACGCGACTTATCCATTGTCAGTATCTGCGGAGCGTGTTTGCCAAGCCACAGCTATTGCAAACTACTGTAAGAAAATCGGTGCTGAATGTGTAGCACATGGTTCTACGGGTGCTGGAAACGATCAGGTTCGTTTTGATATGATCTTCCAGACTTTGATTCCGGGAATCGAAATCATTACGCCAATCCGTGATTTAAAATTATCACGCGAGGCTGAAATTGAGTATTTAAACAATCATGGTGTCGAGTATTCTGCAGAGAAAGCGAAATATTCGATCAATAAAGGTTTGTGGGGAACATCCGTAGGTGGCGCTGAGACTTTGACATCCAACCAATACCTGCCGGAGTCGGCATGGCCTACGCCTGTCACTTCTACTGAGCCTCGCCAGATTACCATCGACTTCGAAAAAGGCGAGCCGGTAGCATTGAATGGGGAGAAGATCGGTGCGGTAAAGGTGATCCAAGAGCTTCAAGCAATTGCACAGCCTTACGGTATTGGCCGTGATATCCACGTTGGTGATACGATCATTGGTATCAAAGGACGCGTTGGATTTGAAGCTGCTGCTTCTGTGATTCTGATTAAAGCGCACCATACTTTGGAAAAACATACCTTGACGAAATGGCAATTATCTTGGAAAGACCAATTAGCGGCTTTCTACGGTAACTACATGCACGAAGGGCAGATGCACGATCCGGTGATGCGCGATATGGAAGCATTCTTAAAAAGCTCGCAGGAAACTGTAACAGGGCGTGTATTCGTAGAGCTTCACCCATACCGTTTCGTTATTATCGGAATTGAATCGGAGCATGATTTGATGTCGAACAAATTCGGTAGCTATGGCGAAATGAACGAGGGCTATACGGGCGACGATGTAAAAGGGTTCTCAAAAATCTTTGGTAACCAGACCATCATCTGGCATAAAGTGAACGGCAAAGGCTAAGATATATCATAAGGCACAGTAGTTTACTGTGCCTTTTTTAATTGAAGATACTATGGAAAAAATAAAAGTAGGAATTGTTGGATCTGCAGGATATACAGGTGGGGAATTGCTTCGTATTCTGATCTTCCACCCCCAAGTGGAAATCGTATTTGCTAATAGTGCATCGAACGCTGGAAATAAGCTGTCTGACGTGCATAACGATTTGTTTGGCGATACAGATTTAACTTTTTCCTCTGATTTTCATTCAAATATTGATGTTTTATTTTTGTGCGTAGGGCACGGAGATGCGAAGAAGTTTTTAGACGCAAATCCGGTTGATCCTAGTGTAAAGATTATTGATCTGTCGCAAGATTATCGTCTGCGTGCGAACAGCGCTTATCAAGGGAAGGACTTCGTTTATGGATTACCCGAATTGAATAAGGATAAGATCAAAGAAGCGCAATATACCGCTAATCCGGGTTGTTTTGCAACCAATATACAGTTGGCCCTATTGCCGCTGGCGAGCAAAGGTCTATTGCCGGAGCAAATCCACGTGAATGCGACGACCGGATCAACAGGCGCAGGACAGAAGCCTTCGGCGACGACGCATTTTTCATGGAGAAACAATAACTTATCGGCTTACAAGTCATTTGACCATCAGCACCTGCAAGAGATCTCTGAATCTTTAGACCAGTTGCAGGAGGGTTTTCTTCCCGAAGGCGAGGGTTCATTGTTAGCACGTGCAGCGGAGAAAATCAATTTTATCCCACAACGAGGTGATTTTGCAAGGGGTATCTTCTCGGCCATCTATGTAGATTCTGATTTATCGGAAGATGCGGCATATGAGCTGTATGATTCTTATTATGCGAATCATCCTTTTACCCATGTTTCCAAAGCGAATATAGACTTAAAACAAGTAGTCAATACCAACAAGAGCATAATCCATTTAGAGAAACACGGCAATAAATTGCTGATCTTAAACGCGACGGATAACTTGTTGAAAGGTGCTTCCGGACAAGCAGTGCAGAATATGAACCTGATGTTTGGGTTGGACGAAAAAGAAGGGCTGAGATTGAAGTCGGTGGGGTTTTAGGTTAGATGTTAGACGTTAGACATAAGATTTTAGAACTTTTTGGGGGTGTTTTAGCTGATTTTAGGAAGTCTAGTTAACTGATCCTTTTATGGATTTCAAACCTTTAATTGAAAATATTTCAAAGCATGTTATTCTAAATCCTGAGGAAATTTCCTTTTTTAAAAGGTTTTGGAAAGTTAGAACTTTTAAAAAAGGCGATTACCTCTTGCGGAATGGAAATGTATGTAGATATGATAATTACGTGTTATCAGGTGCTTTAAAAGCCTTTTACATCAATGCTGCAAGTGGGGACGAGGAGATTGTCTATTTTGCAATTGACGATTGGTGGGCAACGGATATCGATAGTTTCTCGAAACAGAAGCCAAGCATTTACAGTATTCAAGCGATTGAAGATTCTACCGTTTTACAGATTAGTTATTCCTCATTTCAAAATATGCTTGTAGAAATCCCGAAGTTGGAAAGATATTTCCGGATTATTCTGGAAAGTTATTTGGGAACTCTGCAGCAGAGAATTGTCTATAACAATGTATTCACTGCTGAACACAGATATTATGATTTTCTTGAAACCTATCCCAAAATATCATCTAGAGTGCCACAATATCTAATTGCTTCCTATTTGGGAGTGTCAGCAGAATTCATCAGCCGTATTCGAAAGAAAAACAAATCCTCTTGAACTAGGTCAATTTTTGTTGAATAAATACGCCCCATTTTTGCTTAACAAATTTAAGTAATAATGAAGGTATTGATAGTAAATTCGAGCACAAGAGAGGAGTACTCTCACAGTAGATCGCTTAGTAAGCTTTTTGTAGAAACATGGTCAAAAAAATATCCAAACGATAGTTATGTATATCGGGAGGTTGGTTTGACTCCTGTTCCACATATTACGAATGAATGGATTGGAGCATCTTTCACCAAAGTAGAGGCTAGGACCGCAGAAAACCAGAAAATACTCGAGCTGAGTAATACTTTGGTAAAGGAATTAAAAGAGGCAGACATCTATGTGATTGCCACGCCGATGTACAATTGGTCTATACCTAGTGGACTCAAATCGTATATTGACCAAATTATGCGAATCAATGAAACGTGGAAATTTAGGTCTGGACGGCCTGATGGCGATTACGTCGGGCTTTTAGAAGATAAAAGGATGTTTATTTTATCGAGCAGGGGAGACAGTGGATATGGGGTAAACGAGAAAAATGGACATATGAACTTCCAAACTACTTATCTAACATTCATTTTTAATATTTTGGGTGTCAAAGACATCACCACTTTATCATTGGATAACGAAGAGTTTGGAGGAGAGTTGTTTGCCCAATCTCAACGAAAGATATTCGACCAAATTGCCAAGCTCGAAGAATAAGTGAAAAGCTATTGAACGATCCTCTTTCAACGGCATTTCCTAAAAAATAAAAAAAGGAACCCGCTCAGCGAGTTCCTTTTTATTTTGTAGAATAGTAGACGTCAAATGTCTAAAATCTAATGTCTAACGTCTAAAATCTAATATCTAAAATCTATCTTTCCAGCAGATTTATTTTTCTTTCAACAGATACATTATCACCGGTGATTGCATTACCATCTTTATCGATTAGCGTAAGTTTCACTGTTGCTTCGCCCTTCGGAAGGTTCAACACTTCGTATGGTGTCCATTGATCCAAAATAAATTCCTGACCGTTGATTGTTGCTTTTACTTTGTTTCCGTCGGCAGAAAGTGTTGTATTGTTGATGAAGAAGTCTAACAATAATACATTTGTTTCATCCCCCTTGTAATCTCCTTTCGGACGGCTGTAGAACAAGGATGGCTCTGTCGGAGTCGGTTCTTCCGTAATCTTCGCATCCGCACCTACTTTGAATTTAATCAATTTTGCTGCTTCCGCGGTTTTGATAGACTCGTGGAATGAGCGCGACAAGAAAGATAGCAAGTAATGCTCTGAGTTTACAGGAACCGTAAAGGTATGCTCTGGCTTGTACAATGCAACGTAAGGAGTGTTATCCAAAATGAAGTGGATATGCTGTCCATCGTGCGAGTTTGCCATGTGATGCGTATGCTCGGTCTGTTCCGTTAACTTAAAGTTCTGTACGTCGTATTTCACCGTAATTTTAGCAGAGTCGGCACCAGCTTTCACAGATTCTATTGAAGCGATCTTCAAACTTGCTCCAGGGAACTCTTTTGCGTGTTGAAGTGGATTAACGGCGATAGCACCTACTGAATCGGCTAGCGCTGTTGAATCTTTTACCTCTCCATCTTTGTTTTTTGTGGATTTGTTATCACATGATGCAAAGAGAGCTGTCGCCGCTAACAATGCACATACTGTTTTCATCGTTCTCATATTAAATTATTTAGTCGAGTAAATGTTTATTAATTACGAACAAGTAAAAGCAATAATTGTTTGCGATTTATTGAAATACAATATCCAAGGATTCTTTGATCTTGGCTAAAGTCTGTTTTAGATCGTCCTCCGTATGTGCTGCAGAAATAAATCCGACTTCATAGCCCGATGGGCCAAAGTAAATGCCACGGTTCAATAGTTCGCGGTGCATTTTCTTATAGAACTCCATGGAAGCAGGGTCGATCTGATCGGCGCGTTGAATTTTCTCTTGTTCAGTAAACGCAAACCAGAAGATAGAACCGATGCTAAAGATCTTGATTTGATACCCGCGTTCGGCGATAAAGCTGCGCAATTCTTCAACGAAAGCTTGGGTGGTTTGTTCCAGTTTCTCGTAGAAACCAGGTTGTGCTAAGATCGATAATGCAGCGATACCAGCAGCCATGGCTACGGGATTACCTGACAATGTTCCAGCTTGATAAACAGCGCCGTCGGGCGAGATACAGCCCATCAATTCTTTTGATGCCCCATAAGCTCCAACAGGCATACCACCACCGATAATCTTACCGTAGGTTAGAATATCGGGTTGTATATCGTAGTATTTTGAAGCACCTTCAAAACCTAAGCGGAAGCCGGTAATAACCTCGTCAAAGATTAATAAGGCTCCGTTTGTTTTTGTTATATCGCGTAGGAATTGTATGTATTCTTTTTCTTGAATTAGCAGTCCGTTATTCGCGGGAACCCCTTCGATAATTACTGCGGCGATTTGGTCTTTGAAATCTGCAAAAACTTTTTCTAAAGCTGCTTTATCGTTTAATGCAATCACAATGGTTTCATCAGCGAAAGATTTTGGAACCCCTGCCGATGAGGTTTCACCGAATGTAACCAGTCCCGATCCTGCCTTTACAAGAAGGGAATCGGAGTGGCCATGATAACATCCTTCGAATTTCACGATTTTATCACGTTTGGTATATCCTCTAGCTAAACGAATTGCAGACATTACCGCTTCCGTTCCAGAGCTTACAAAACGTATTTTTTCGATTTTCTTATTGTTGTTTAAGATCAATTCTGCGAGCTCATTCTCTAAGGCAGTAGGCGCACCAAAGCTTAGTCCTTTACCTAGTTGATTTTGTACTGCTTCGCGGATTTCAGGATTGTTATGACCTAGGATAAGAGGTCCCCAGGAACAACAGTAGTCGATAAATTCATTGCCATCAGCATCCCATAAATGGGCTCTATCACCACGTTCGATAAATAATGGAGTACCATACACGGATTTGAAAGCACGAACCGGAGAATTTACGCCTCCTGGGAAATATTGCTTAGCTTTTTCAAATAACTCGGCTGATTTTTCGCGTGAAATATCTGAAACAGATGTTGTCATAGTCTAATGTATTTTGTTAAGTACACAAAGATACGAGTATTTAGAACTTAGCGGTTTTTATTTAGTCCTTTTTCCTTGCTTGTCATCGGTTTCCTCAGCATTTAAGCTAGTCTTTACATTCGTTAGACTTTCATCTTGAAAAAGGCGTAGCATGTTACAAATAGGAAGCAGCTTATATTAAAAGTGAGGTACACAATTTCCACAGATTGAGGTCGCGAGGAAAACATTTTATTTAATATAGACTACTCTGGAAAATAAAATAGGTTTACAGTATCGTATTTAACCCGATAAAGTTATTGCTTTCAAATAGCTTAATTGGATTGCCATCCGCGAGGAATTGGCTTAAGCGTTCTTTGAAATCTTGATCATCATACTTCTGCTTTACACAGTGCAGGAATGTCCTCAGAGGTATGATATTTCAGTTTTGATCATCTGCGAACAATAACAAGATACTCTTGCATCATTTAAACATAAAAAAGCCACCGATAAGGTGGCTTTTTCTTGAAGGAGTAGCCGACCATAGGTCTAACTACTAACTACTAAGTACTAAGTACTGCGCAGCCTATTTTCCTTCGTTTAATACTTTAGTTACTAATTCAGCAGCTTCTTTTAATAAGATTGCTGAGTATACTTTTAAACCTGATTCATCGATAAGGTCTTTCGCTTCTTTCGCGTTAGTACCTTGTAAACGTACGATGATTGGCACAGGGATATTTCCGATTTCGTTATAAGCATCAATAACACCTTGAGCAACGCGGTCACAACGAACGATACCACCGAAGATGTTGATTAAGATAGCTTTTACGTTAGGGTCTTTTAAGATGATGTTGAAACCAGCTTTTACAGTCTCAGCATTTGCAGTACCACCTACGTCTAAGAAGTTAGCAGGTTCACCACCAGCTAATTTGATGATGTCCATAGTAGCCATCGCAAGACCAGCACCATTTACCATACATCCAACGTTTCCGTCTAATTTAACGTAGTTTAAGTTTGACTCACCAGCTTCTACTTCTGTAGGATCTTCTTCCGTGATGTCGCGTAATGCAGCGATATCAGCGTGACGGTATAAAGCATTCTCATCTAAGTTTACTTTTGCGTCTACTGCTAAGATTTTGTTATCAGAAGTTTTTAATACAGGGTTGATTTCGAACATAGAAGCATCGATAGAATCGTATGCTTTGTATAGAGCAGCTACAAACTTAACCATGTCTTTGTGTGCAGCGCCTGATAATCCTAAGTTGAAAGCAATCTTACGCGCTTGGAAGCCTTGTAAGCCTACTTTAGGATCGATCTCTTCTTTGAAAATTAAGTGAGGAGTTTTTTCAGCAACCTCTTCGATATCCATACCACCTTCTGTTGAGTACATAATGATGTTGCGACCAGTAGCACGGTCTAACAATACAGACATGTAGAATTCTTTTGTTTCACTCTCTCCAGGGTAGTAAACATCCTGAGCGATTAAAACTTTGTTAACTTTTTTACCTTCTGGACCAGTCTGCGGAGTTACTAATTGCATACCGATGATGTCAGTAGAACGTTGTAATACTTCATCATGGTTTTTTGCTAATTTCACACCACCACCTTTACCACGGCCACCCGCATGGATTTGTGCTTTTACCACAACCCAGTCCGAGTTGAATTCTTCTTTCATTCTTTTCGCAGCCTCAACAGCTTGCTCTGGGGTTTCAGCAACAATACCTTCTTGTACTGCTACTCCGAAACTCTTAAGTATTTCTTTTCCTTGATATTCGTGAATGTTCATTGATAAAAAAATTTGCTGTAAAAATAGCGTATTTATTCGGAAGGGACAAGTTATTATTTTGATAAATGTCTATTTCTAGCCGAAGTTTACCAATAGCAGAAACAGAGCTGCTAATTTTTTTACTATTTTCGCAGTATGATCTTAAAGGCCAATAATATTTTTAAATCTTACGGTGATCTTCCGATCTTGAAGGGAGTCAGTGTATCGGTTAACAAAGGTGAAATTGTTTCCATTGTTGGTGCTTCTGGTGCCGGCAAGAGTACGCTTTTACACATCATGGGAACATTGGATAAGCCGGACAAAGGCACCTTGATGATCGAGGGTATCGATGTGTTTTCATTGAGTGAGAAGAACCTGAGTGATTTTAGGAATAAGCATATTGGTTTTGTGTTCCAATTTCATCACTTGTTGCCTGAATTTACTGCATTAGAGAATGTGTGCATTCCGGCGTATATCGCTGGGGTTGATAAGGGGCAGGCGGAGAAGAGAGGGATGGAGTTGCTGGATGTATTGGGGGTTGCCCATCGGGCGAAGCACAAGCCTTCGGCGATGTCGGGAGGGGAGCAGCAGCGGGTATCTGTTGCCCGGGCTTTGATAAATGACCCTACGATTGTTCTAGCGGATGAGCCTTCGGGAAACCTGGATTCAGAGAACGCGGCATCCTTACATCAGTTGTTTTTTGACTTGCGTGATAAGATGCAACAGACTTTCGTCATCGTGACGCATAATGAGGACTTGGCTCGCATTTCAGATCGTACCATCCACATGCGTGATGGTTTAATTTACTAGTATGCAGAAGATATTGATTACCTATGGGACACGCCCGCTAGCGCAGCGTGTTGCCCAAATGATAAAAGAGAAGTATGAAGTGCAGTTTGCAACTTCGGAGTCCATTCCGTCGGTGCTTCAAAAGCAGTATATCCCGATTCCTACCGGAGTCAATCCTACCTTCGCTCATGAATTGTTGAAACTCTGCCTGGATAATCAGATTAATTATCTGTTGGCATTGGGATTCAAAGAGCTCGAGACCTTAGCGGAAGCGAAGTTGCTGTTCGAAGAATATGATATCCACTTGCTAGGTCCACATTTAGAGGAACTGAAAGAGCTTTTTGTGCTTCAGAATCCCAATAAAGACTTGGAACTGCAGTTGGTCCATCATGGCGTGAATGTGTTGGATGGATTGCCTGTAGCTTATACAGGTTCCGGCCTGGTGGTGCTTTCGGATGAAGGTGAGGAGTTTGCATTGTGTACTATTTAATCAAATCATGACGATTTCAGAATTTCCAAAAGACAAGAAAGTCTATCTGTTCGAATTAGATGATGTTTTATATCCTAAGCAGGATTTCTTGTTACAAGTGTATTATCTATTTGCTCAATTTCTTGAGTTTACAGAGGCGCGGCCGATCTCGGCAGAGATGACGGCTTTTATGAAAGACAGGCTATTGGCCGAAGGGGAAGACGCGGTGTTTGATGCGACTGCAAAGCAGTTTGATCTGAAAGAGACGTATCGCGAAAACTTTGAACGATTGCAGGTAAATGGGCATCTTCCATTGAAGTTGTTCTTATTCGATGAGATCAAAGAACTGTTCAAGGAACTTTCTGCGTCAGGGAAACAGATCGCCGTTCTGACAAAGGGCAACCCTGCCTTACAGTTAAATAAGTTGCGACACATTGATTGGGAGGGTTATGATAAGAAACTCAAAGTTTATTTTGTTGACGAATTAGCTTTCCGAGATATTGAACCTTTTAGTTATATTGCTTCTGAAAATAATGTAGATGCGGAAGATTTACATTTTACAGCTACCAATTTGACTAGATAAAATCTATGAAATTCAGAATTACTCTTGCTCTCGCTCTTTTCTTAGCAGCGTTAGCATCCTGCAAGAAGGATGGGCCTAATCCGGATGCCGATAAAGAAATATTACTTCGCGACTCCACCTATTATTATTCTCTTGTACTATCGTTATGGACAGATTCAATCCCTGAGCCTAAGATGAAGAGTAACGATGAGATTGATTTACGTGCTTTTACAGGGAATCTTTCTACAGCGGAGCAAGTGCTTGACAAGGTTAAGGGCTATACGACATTGGATCGATTCAGTTTTATCGACCGTGAAGGGGTAGTAGGTGAAGAGATCGGTCAAGGATTGCATAAAGAGTTCGGATTGGTGCCTGATTATTTCTCTCCGGACCAAACTGCGCAAAATGCAAAGCTTTATATCAAGCTTGTGCAGAAGAACTCACCTGCCGAAGCTGCGGGTGTCGTGCGGGGTATGGAAGTGTTGAGTATAGATGGCAATAGTAAAATAGATTATACGACGCAAAAGAATCAAGGTTTTGCCTTGGTGAATAAATTATTTGGCGGCTCAGAGAATGTCAGTATTCAGGTTAAAAGTCCGACGGATGGCAAGGTGTCTACGGTTAATTTGACCGCGAAAAACTATCAGATCGATCCTATTATCGCCAATAAAGTTATAGAGCGTGGCGGGAAGAAAGTAGGCTATTTGGCATATACCTCCTTTGTTGAAGTTCTTACAAAGACAAGTACAAACAGTTATTACAATGGATTGGTGCAGGCCGTTAAGAATTTGGAAACTCAGGGTATTCAGGAGCTGGTGGTAGATTTACGCTATAATGGAGGTGGATCAACCAATGCGGCAGAACTATTGGCAAACTTGCTTGCTCCAACAAAGGTTGGAACAGGTGTCATGTATAGCTATAAAATTAATGAGTACCTGAAAGGCTGGGGTTGGGATGATGAAAGCGATCCGAAAGCGCCATTTAAATCTGTGAAATTCAAGAAAGAGAACAATTTGAATCTCTCTAAAATCTACTTTTTGGTCACGAAGAGTACAGCGTCAGCAAGTGAGTTGTTGATGAATTCGCTTATTCCGCATATGCAAGTGGAAATCATTAGTCAGAATGGCGTTGGTTCATATGGTAAACCGGTAGGTTTCTTCGGGCTTGGCGTCGTTCATGATTATGCTGAGCTGTATATCACGTCTTTCCAAACGCTGAATAGCAATGGAGATGGTAATTACTTCAGCGGATTAGTTGGTACAAAGAAAAACTCAACGGATGATATACAGCACGCCTTAGGAGATCCTAATGAGCGTATGTTTGCAGATGCTTTATATCACATCGCTAATAATACTTACCAGTCTGCATCGGCGTCTACCCGAAGAACAAGTACGGGACAGGAGATCAGGCCTAAAGCTTTTGATGTTCCATTGCAAAGCGATATTTCCATGAGTATGTTCAAATTTGCGAATGACAAGGATATTCCACAAATAAAATAATTTAGCTAGGGTATTAATCTTTTTTAATATCGATTGGTCTGAATTTTGGTGAGTAAGTTTACTTGTTCGTATACCTCTGAAAAACATCATCAAGCGTTAAATTGAATGAAAAAATTAATACCCCTTTTTGCATTGCTGATATTATTCAGTTGCAAAAAAGATATAACTAAAATAAGTCCTCCACCGAGGCCTGAAACTCCGATTTCTTCGAGAACGGACGAGCAAAAACTTCGCGATAGTGTTTACTACTATTATAAAGAACAGTCTTATTGGACAGAGTCTGTAGGGACTTATGATCCGATCTCTAGCTTTACCGATAAATATAATACTCCGGATAACGTACTTAGTGCTTTGATGCAGCAGACTCCCTTTCATGCCGGCTACAATGGTCCAATCGATCGATTTTCAAGGATTGACGATATTAGTTCTGATGGCGGTTCAAGGGCGAAGCGAGCAGATCTGGCAGATGGCTACGGAATTTACTTAACATTTGCACGAGTAAATAATGCCGTGTATCTCTATGCCTATTTTATTGAAGGTGGGTCACCCGCAGAAAGTAAAGGAATGCGTAGGGGAGACCGTATAATTGAAATGAACGGAAATACGGATATGAGCCAAAATAACATATCCTACATACAAAAGGCATTGGACGGTCCAAATTTAAATCTGAAAGTATTGCGCGATGGTAAGGAGGTTGTGGTTCCTGAGATGACTTATACCAGTTATGACATCAACCCTGTTACTAAAGATTCCGTGCTTACTGTTGGGACTAAAAAATACGGCTATCTCGCTTTGTCTTCCTTCGAAGAGATGACCGATGATAGAGGTAACAGTACAGCAATGTTAAACGATCTTAACGCAGCATTTGACAATTTCCAGAAAAACAATGTTAATGAACTAATATTAGATTTTCGAGTAAATACAGGCGGCTATGTCAGTACGGCGATATACCTAGCAAATAAAATCATCAACAGCAATGGTGACGGAAAATTGATGTTCTCATATGATGTCAATAAGAATCTAGAAAAGTACAAATCAGGAAGAAACGCACAGTTTGACAATGAAATTTTTCATAAAAACAATACTACTGAAATTCAAAAAGTAGTGTTCCTGGTTACAGAATATACCGCTTCGGCAGCAGAGATTGTTATTAGCGTATTGAAGCCATACATGGATGTGAAGCTAGTGGCAGAAAAGTCGGCAACCTTTGGGAAGCCAGTAGGATTTTACCGTCAAGATATTATGGATAAAATCGGTCTTTGGGTTGCCTCGTTCAAAGTAGTGAATGCTTCAGGATATACTGACTATTGGGATGGTATTCCGGCGGATATCAAAAATGTAACGGATAATGTCACACTGGATTTCGGAAACCCTAATGAGAATATGGTAGCCGCAGCATTGAGTTACTTGTCTACAGGATCCTTGACGACGACAGCTCGTGAAGCAAGAGCATCCACAAGATTCGGTTCGTCTTCTACAACGCCTTTAAATAGGATAAATAAGTTGCGTGAGAGGGACTTAATAAAGAATTAAAACTTCATTATTTAATTCTTAACTTTACGACATGGCAGGAAATAAACCGACCACAATAAAAGAAATTGCGCGCAAGCTTAAAATTTCACCTTCCACGGTGTCCAGAGCGTTGAATGACCATCCAAGTATCGGTTTGGTCACTACCATGCGCGTTAAAAAGATGGCAGAGGAAATGGCCTATGAGCCGAACCAAACTGCTATCTTCTTCAAACAGCGTAAGACTTTTACGATTGGTGTTATTTTATCCAAACTTTCTGAGCCTTTCTTTTCCGAAGCTATCTCTGCAATTGAGAATGTCGCTGAGGAGAAAAAATATACCGTACTGCTAGGGCAATCCTTAGATGATGAGCAGCGGGAGTTGAATATCGTCCAAACCTTCAAAAAGCATCGTGTCGATGGTATCCTGGTTTCGCTAGGAAAAAACACCGGCGACACAGACTTCATGGAGGTCTTAGCCAAAACGGAAATTCCAGTTGTGTTTTTCGACTGCGTACCGGACTTACCCAATGTTCATAAGGTATATAGCGACCTTTCTTCAGGTATGATAGAGGCAATTAGCGCATTTATCGAGCGTGGACACAACAAGATAGCGTTGATTAATGGTCCTGAATCTTTACTAGCCAGTAAAGAACGCACGGCTGCCTATACCGAGGCATTAACTAAGAACGGAATTCCGTTTGATAGCAATTATATTGTACATACCGACTTAACGGAACATGGCAATGAGGAGGCAATGGAGAAATTATGCTCTTTAGCTGACAGACCCTCAGCCGTGGTATCTTTTAATGATTTCGTAACGCTTGATCTTATCCGTTACGCAAAACTTCGCGGAATTGTATTAAATCAAGATATGTATTTCATTAGTTATGCGAATTATCCGTTATGGAAATATATGGACAATCCGCCTATGGGTAGTATCGAACAGTATCCCGAACAGCAAGCTCACCGTGCTGCCGAGATATTATTCGATTGTATAGATAAGAAGGAATATGTAGAAACTCCACAAGAAGTTGTTTTCCCTTCTAAATTAGTATTGAAGTAAATTATACAAGCTGAATGCTGTAGGTAATATCTACACCTCCGGCAGCTAACATATCATGAACAGAGCAATATTTTTTCACTGCTAGTTCTGCGGCTTTCTGGGCTTTTACCTCGTCAATATTGCCCTTCAACTTAAACGTAATGTGAATCTTTGTAAAGATGTTCGGGATTTCATCGCGTCGCTGTCCTTCCACCTCCACTTGTATATCTTCAATTTCCTGACGTTGCTTCTCCAAAATGGTTGTGAGGTCGAATACACTGCAAGACCCTAAGGCAATCAAGACCAATTCCATTGGTCGAACGCCCTTTCCTTCTCCGCCGATAGAATCCGGACCATCAATATTTACTTTCACTGAAGAAGATGGAGCTGACGCTTCAAAATGAACAGCTTGATTTTTACGTTGTAGTTCTACTTTCATTGTTTCGATAATTGTGTCTATCAAAAATAGCTAATTTCCTGTTGATTTATGTATCGCTATAGCGCTCTTGACGCAATAATGATGATGTTCCAATAATAAATAGCAATTCCAACCCAGTGTCTTTTATGAGAGGACAATTTGCTGATATCACGACCTTAATTGCCTTTATAACAAGATTTTGACAGAAAAGCAATCGGTTGTGTAAATAGGACAAACGTTTGCATGCACAAATCATTTTTGTTTTTTCAAAATTCGTTTTATCATTGTATATGGAGTTATGCATAATACTCCTAACCAAATTATACCGTTCATTTATTTGATAGTATTTTCAATTTGACTGTTTAGTTTGTTTTAAAATAGGTGATTTTTAGGGGGATTTCGTGTCCCCCTTAATTTTGTAAACCCAAGATTTTGTAAATTAGATCTTATTTAAATATTTACCATGAATAATTCGCGTAGAGATTTCTTGAAGAAGGCTGGCCTGTTATCGAGTGTTGCGATAACTCTACCGTCTTTACAAAACGAAGTATTTGCTTCCCAAAACTTTAATATGTCGGGCTTTGCAGCGCCGAAAATTGACAAAGTAAAGGTCGCAATTATTGGATTAGGAATGCGTGGTCCCGGTGCTGTGGATCGTATTTCATATATTGAAGGTGCAGAGATTGTTGCATTATGCGACAGACATGCAGACGGTGTAACCAAGGCTCAAACTATCTTAACCAAAAAAGGTCTTAAAGAAGCGAAAGCTTATTCAGGTGAGGATGGTTGGAAAACCATGCTTAAGAATGAAGAGTTAGATCTAGTTTATATCTGTACTCCATGGGAATACCATGCTCCAATGGCAATTGAAGCGATGAAGTCTGGTGCTCACGCAGCAACGGAAGTTCCAATTGGTTTAACAATCGCTGAGATTTGGGAAGTTGTTAAGACTTCGGAAGCAACTAAAAAACATTGTATGATGTTGGAGAACTGTTGTTATGACTTCTTCGAAATGTTGACTCTTAACATGACTCGCCAAGGCATGTTCGGTGAATTAGTACATGCAGAAGGTGCATATATCCACGACTTATTAGACCTTAACTTCAACAAGAACGGTTATGATAATATGTGGAGATTGCGCGAAAACATAAAGATGAATGGTAACTTATACCCAACGCATGGTATTGGTCCAATCGCTCAATGTTTGAATATCAACTGCGGTGACAAAATGAATCATCTTGTTGCTATGCAATCTAACGACTTCATGATGGCGGATAAAGCGCGTGAGTTGGCAGGTAAAGATTCATTCTTCCAAGAATTTGTTGGCAAACGCTATAGAGGAAATATGGATACAACCTTGATCAAAACAGAAAAAGGTAAAACGATGATGATCCAACATGATGTTACTTCACCTCGTCCGTACTCCCGTATCCACTTATTGAGCGGTACAAAAGGTTTCGCGCAGAAATATCCTAAAGAAGGTATTGCATTCGGACACAGCTATATTAAGCCTGAGGAGTTGAAAGCGTTATACGACAAATACACACCAGAGTTAGTGAAGTTCATCGGTGAGCAAGCGAAACAAGTTGGAGGTCACGGTGGTATGGACTTTATGATGGACTGGCGTTTAATCGACTGTCTAAGAAATGGTCTTCCATTGGATCAAACTGTATATGATGGTGCATCTTGGAGTGCTGTAGTTCCTTTGAGTGTTCAGTCGGTAGCTAAAAACAGCAGAACAGTGGATATCCCTGACTTCACTAGAGGCAACTGGAAAACCAATAAACCTCATGACATGACTTTAAATGGCGGTGGTAACACTGGAATCCGCGCTAAAGTAGAGACCAAAAAAGATGTTCAACTGAATGTTCAGTAAGAATAGATATTAGATTGAAGATATTAGACCTTAGAGTAGGACTTCCTAATCATAGGTCATATAGCTTGTAGAATCTGAAAGAATGTAGAGGGGGTTTCCAATTTATTGGAAACCCCCTTTTTTTGTGCAAATACTATTTTTACTTTATGTTTGGGCTAATTCATCCCCTAAGTAAGAAATGCTACTAAATTGGTAGACTATTTCTTTCAATTCTAAAAAAGCCTATTATATTTGTATTGATTACTAGCAAAAGCCTACATCTATGGGAAAACTCATCTTCACTATCTTAATTGCTTCGACTACTATATTGCCAGGTTTCGCTCAACAGCCCATTACAGTGGATTCCTCACAGATGATCTGTCATGCTGAGGCCGTTCCATCGCGTGCTACGGCGATTAAAAACGCCAATATTGCACAACAGGGAAAAGATACCGTCAAGATGGTTTACATAAAAGGAGGAACCTTTCAGATGGGCTCTTCAAATTTCGCAGATGCAAAGCCTGTTCACGAAGTAACGCTGTCACCATTCTATATGGATGAGCATGAAGTCACGAATGATCAATATGCTGCATTTGTAGAAGCCACCGGATATATTACAGTAGCAGAACGTCCTTTAGATCCGAAAGATTTTCCGAATGTTGATCCAAAGGTGCTTGTTCCGGGATCTGCAGTGTTCAAAGCGCCAAATAAGGTGCAGGGAATGCAGAACCACCTTCAATGGTGGGATTATATCCCCGGAGCAAATTGGCGTCATCCTGAAGGCCCCGAAAGCAGTATAGAGGGGAAAGGCGATCACCCTGTCACCCAATTAGCGTATGAAGATGCTGAAGCCTATGCAAAATGGGCAGGAAAGCGATTGCCAACCGAAGCCGAATGGGAATTCGCTGCAAAAGAGGGAAAACACAGCGATGAAACCTATTATTGGGGATCCGAAAAAACGCCACATGGTGAATGGATGGCCAATATCTTCCAAGGAACCTTTCCAACCCATAACAGCAAAGAAGACGGCTATGAAAGCACTGCTCCTGTGAAATCTTTCCCACCAAACCTTTATGGACTATATGACATGGAGGGCAATGTGTGGGAATGGTGTTCCGATTTTTACCGACCAGATTACTACGCAAATTCCCCAAAAGAAAACCCAAAAGGTCCTGCCGAATCTTATGACCCACAAGAACCCGGCGCCGTAAAACGCGTACAGCGTGGCGGCTCCTTCCTCTGTAACGATCAATACTGCGAACGCTATAAAGCCGGCAGCCGAGGAAAAGGAGAGGTCAACTCTCCAACAAATAATGTGGGTTTTAGGTGTGTGAAAGTTTTAGATATTAGACATTAGATTTTAGATATAAGAACCTGCAGCAGTGCAGGTTTTTTTTATTTCCGCTTAATATCTAGACTGAACTTTCGGTTTAGAAAGGAAGGATGTGACGTTTGTCAGGATGTTTTGTCTTTGAACCAAGAAAGGAAGGATGAAAGGATAAACAGGATCCTGCTCATTCTTTCTCCATGACACTGCATTTCAATCCGATCCTGACAATCCTTGCATCCTTCCTTTCCTGGTTCAGGAATAGTATTTAGTAGTTAGTACTTAGTATAAAGACCTATGCAGGCCATTCATACGCCATGCCCGATCCTGACAATCCTTAAACCCTTCCTTTCCTGGTTCAGACAAAGCGCCCTTCTTTCCAGCAAACACACCCGACTAAAGCCACCCTTCTTTCCCAAAAATAGACAGCTTAATAGAATCCCCCTTTCTCAAAAATTGACAACCCTAAAAACAAAAAAACCTGCATTGCTGCAGGTTCTTATATCTAATGTCTTAAATCTAACGTCTACTGTGCATTTAAAAACATTGATTTTTGACTGTACAATTCTCTAAAGTGAGGATCGTTCAAATCTTTGATGAAACGAATTGCTTCACCAGTTGATTTCATCTCAGGACCTAATTGTTTATCAACCTCAGGGAATTTCGAGAATGAGAACACAGGTTCTTTGATTGCATATCCTTTTAACTTACGAACGATGGTAAAGTCTTTCAACTTGTTTTCGCCCAACATCACTTTCGTAGCGATATTGATGTAAGGAACATCGTATGCCTTCGCGATGAAAGGAACTGTACGTGATGCACGAGGGTTCGCCTCAATTACATATACGTTCTCATCTTTGATCGCAAATTGGATATTCAATAAACCTTTCACATTCAACGCTTTCGCTAGTTTGATCGAATACTCTTCCATCTTTTGTTGAACAGCTTCTGATAGGCTGAATGGAGGCAATACCGCCGATGAGTCGCCCGAGTGGATACCTGCAGGCTCAATGTGCTCCATCATACCGATGATGTGTACATCTTCACCATCACAGATGGAATCCGATTCTGCTTCTTCCGCTCTGTCTAAGAAATGGTCAATTAAGATCTGGTTTCCTGGAAGGCTCTTCAATAGGGTAACTACTGCTTTCTCCAAGTCCTCATCGTTGATCACGATGCTCATTCCTTGTCCACCCAATACATATGAAGGACGTACTAAAACTGGGTAACCAACTTCGTTTGCCACCTTCAATGCTTCCTCTGCATTCGTAGCAACACCATATTTAGGATAAGGAATATCTAAATCTTTCAATAAGTCCGAGAAACGACCGCGATCTTCCGCTAAGTCCATGTCCTCGAATGAAGTACCGATGATTTTCACACCTAAAGCTTCTAAGCGCTCAGCCATCTTCAATGCTGTCTGACCACCTAACTGTACGATTACACCTTCTGGTTTTTCTAGTTCGATGATTTCGCGAACATGCTCCCAGAATACTGGCTCAAAGTATAATTTATCTGCCATGTTGAAGTCAGTAGAAACCGTCTCAGGGTTACAGTTAACCATGATTGCTTCGTACCCACACTCTTTCGCAGCTAATAATCCGTGTACACATGAGTAATCGAATTCGATACCCTGACCGATGCGGTTAGGACCTGAACCCAATACGATGATTTTCTTGCGATCAGAAACGATAGATTCGTTCTCATCTTCGAAAGTCGAGTAGTAGTAAGGTGTATGTGCAGGAAATTCTGCCGCACAAGTATCCACCATTTTATAAACACGACTAATACCTAATTCTTTACGACGGTCATAAACCTCATCTTCCGTCACATTCCCCAACAACCATGAAATTTGGTAATCAGAATATCCTTTTTGTTTCAAGGTCATGAAGAAATCGCGAGGAATATTGTTCAATTGGTAGCGACGTAATTCGCCTTCTAATTGAACTAGCTCTTGAATTTGTACCAAGAACCACTTGTCGATAAGTGTTGCTTTACGAATAGATTCCAATGGAACACCTAGTTCGAAAGCATCTTTAATATGGAAAAGACGATCAGCACTTGGATGCTCCAAGCTGTACATGATTTCTTCTAAGTTTCTAGATTGACGACCATCGGCACCTAGACCCGCGCGGCCAGTTTCCAATGATTGTGCTGCCTTTTGAAGCGCCTCGATGAATGTACGACCGATTGCCATCACCTCACCAACAGCTTTCATCTGCAAGCCTAATTCTTTATTTGCACCTTTGAATTTATCAAAGTTGAAACGAGGAACTTTCACGATTACATAGTCTAACGTAGGCTCGAAATAAGCTGAAGTAGTTTTTGTAATTTGATTCTGAAGCTCGTCTAAGTTATAACCGATTGCTAATTTCGCAGCAATCTTCGCGATAGGGTAACCTGTTGCTTTCGATGCTAATGCTGAAGAACGAGATACGCGAGGGTTGATTTCGATTGCGATGATTTCTTCATTTTCCGGATTCACGGAGAACTGAACGTTACAACCGCCAGCGAAGTTACCGATCGAGCGCATCATCTTGATCGCCTGATTACGCATATCTTGGTAACATTTGTCAGATAGGGTCATACCCGGAGCTACCGTGATCGAGTCTCCTGTGTGGATACCCATTGGGTCAAAGTTCTCGATCGTACAGATGATAATTACGTTATCATTTGTATCGCGCAATAACTCGAGCTCAAATTCTTTCCAACCTAATACCGCTTGCTCAACCAATACTTCGTGTGTTGGCGACGCATGAAGACCACGATTTAAAGCTGCGTCAAAATCTTCTTTCTTATGTACGAACCCACCTCCGGTTCCAGCCAATGTATAAGAAGGACGGATAACCAATGGGAAACCAATGATTTGTGCCGCTTCTTTACCTTCTAAGAAAGAGTTAGCGATTTTTGAAGTCGCAACCCCAACGCCGATGTCGATCATTAATTGACGGAATTCCTCGCGGTTTTCTGTTTTTTCAATCGCTGCAACATCAACACCGATTACTTTCACGTTATACTTTTCCCAAAGTCCGCGATTCGAAGCCTCAATACACAAGTTCAATGCTGTCTGTCCACCCATCGTAGGTAGAACAGCATCGATTTGACGCTCTTGAAGAATCTGCTCAATACTTTCGCATGTTAATGGAAGTAGGTAAACATGATCCGCTACAACATTATCAGTCATAATGGTTGCAGGGTTAGAGTTGATGATGGAAACTGAAATACCCTCTTCTTTTAAAGATAAGGCTGCTTGAGATCCTGAGTAATCAAATTCACAGGCTTGACCGATGACAATAGGTCCAGATCCAATGATTAATACCGAATTAATGGAGGTGTTTCTAGGCATTATTATTTATTTCAATTGTTAAATACAAAAACTGTTGCCGACAAAACAGACAAGGAAATGTCTGATAGTAAGAGGGAATTCCGACTGCTTTGTCGGAGTGCAAAGTTACATTTTTTATTTTAATAATGAACGAATATTTATTTAGAATTTTACTTTATCCAGACCCTTGCCCCATAACGCCCACCCACCACAATGCTATACCACAAAAATGAGAATTCGATAGATCAAACCCTTTATAAACCCAATGTATAACCCTTTCATACCCCAATCAAACCCGCTCACGAGCGGGTTTGATTGGGGTTTGATTAGTATTTAGTAGGGAGGCGTTAGCATTTAGACCTAGGGCGGGGTTAGATTTTAGATATTAGAACTTGTCTTGAACCAGGAAAGGAAGGATTTTAGGATTGTCAGGATCTGGTCTAATATCTGAAATCTTATATCTAATATCTAACTAATAAATTAAATATGTTTACCTTTGTGCTATGATTGAACTACCGGTTATTCCAGCAAACCAGACACAGCGTAAACCAGATTGGTTGCGTGTTAAGCTTCCTGTGGGTAAAGAATACCGCCACGTGAGAGGCCTGGTTGACGAGCATAAATTACATACGATTTGCGAAAGCGGTAACTGTCCGAACATGGGAGAGTGTTGGGGTGCAGGTACGGCTACTTTCATGATTTTAGGAAATATCTGTACGCGTTCGTGTTCTTTCTGTGCGGTAGCCACCGGACGTCCGTTGGCAGTTGATACAGATGAGCCTAATCGTGTTGCAAACTCGGTGAAGTTGATGCAGGTAAAGCACTGTGTAATTACATCGGTTGACCGTGATGATTTGAAAGACGGAGGTTCAACGATTTGGGCGGAGACTATTTTAGCTATTCGTAGAGAAAGCCCTGAAACAACCTTAGAAACTTTAATTCCCGATTTCAAGGGACAGTGGGAGAACCTAGATCGTTTGATCGCTGTACGTCCTGAGGTCGTTTCTCATAATATTGAAACAGTACGACGCCTGACAAGAGAAGTGCGCATCCAAGCGAAATATGATCGCTCCTTGGAATGCTTACGTAGAATTGCTGCTGCTGGTTTGCGGACAAAATCGGGCATTATGCTAGGTTTTGGCGAGACAGAAGAGGATGTAGTAGAAACTATGCAAGACTTATACGATGCGGGCGTGAATATTTTGACCATCGGTCAGTATTTACAGCCTACAAAGGCACACCATCCGGTAGTGGAGTGGGTAACACCAGAAACTTTCGAGAAGTATAAAGAAATTGGTTTGAAGATGGGATTCAAGTATGTGGAATCAGGACCTTTGGTTCGTTCATCTTACCACGCAGAGAAACATTTATTTGATATGCAATAAGATATAGAAACCTTAGCCTCGCTAAGGTTTTTTTGTGCGTTCCGCTCATTGATAAAGTTTTGTTATATTTCATAAACCAAAACTGTCCTTATGAAGCATTCCTTTTGGAAACACATTTTTTTGCCTTATATCCTGTTGAGTTTTACGATCATTATGGTTCTGGGGTTGATCTTTGCCGCCTTTTCCATTAGGGGGAGCTCTTTTTGGCCATCGTGGGCAATGTGGCTAGTCCCTATTTTTGTTAGCGTTGCGAGCATCTGGTTTCTGCGCGATCGATATTTTAAAGGTTTATATCTGGGGCGCCGTCTATTTTCACAAGTCTATGCGGTCGACATTTACCTTTACCTGTCGCTATGCCTAATTTCCGTGTTTATCTTTATTCCCATGGGGAAGAGCATTCGCTATAATTTAGCGGAAGTGGTGCGTTTGGAGTCGGTCAATGATATTAAACCTTACGAGTCTTTCGATTTTATTGAGTTAAATGATTGGCATGTGGATCGCATGCGTGTTATTCCTTTTTCCTATTTCGAGTTGGCTGGGGGTACCAACGTGGGAAAGGTAGAATTAATTACCCTGTTCGTCGTACCACTGTTCTCGAAAAAAGTTCCCTATCTGACAACGGCCAAGGCTTGGATGGGCTTTAAATATACGGACTACGTTTCCATTATAGATGCAATCGGGGGTAGCGAGAGAGAAGTGGGCGAGCATCTGCGGCGTTCCTACAATCATTTTAAGATGCGCGATATTAGCGACTTTGCATATCTGGAAGCATTGCCTAAGAATAAAGTTCGTCGCATGTTTCAAGCATTGGCAGCCACACATAGCTATTACAATAGCAAATACGACAACGTATATATGGGGCAAGAGGTCGAGCGCGATATTCTTTCGTTGTACTACTTAAAGTTTATGTTGTTTGTTTATGTGATGCTAGGGCTGCCCATTGCGCTGTTATTCTGTTGGTTGATCTACCGTGTACAAAAGAAAAACGAGCTACATGAGCTCGCTAATTTATAGTTATCTATTTCTTTTAAAGACTGATTCACCTGCCACGAAGGTTTGCAGGGTTTTAATATCGCGGAGCTTTTCCGGAGCAGCCTGCATGATGTCTTCATCCAGGATAATAAAGTCGGCATCCTTGCCTTTTTCTATGCTTCCTCTTTTCTTCTCTTGGAAACAAGCATAGGCCGCCCAGATCGTCATGCCGCGTAAAGCCTGTTCTCTGGTGATGGCATTCTCGAATTGAAAACCGCCTTTCGGAAAATTGTTCTTGTCGACGCGAGCAACTGCTGCGTGGAATCCGTATAAGGGATTGTAATGTTCCACGGGAAAATCGCTTCCCAAAGCGAGCAATCCATATTGTTCCAATAAATCTCGATAAGCATAAGCTCCCTTCATGCGCTCATGTCCCAAGCGTTCTTCTGCCCAATACATATCAGAAGTCGCGTGCGTAGGCTGTACAGAAGGGATAATGGAGAACTGTTTAAATTTCTTAAAGTCGCCGGGTGCAATGATTTGGGCGTGCTCAATACGCCATCTACGGTCTTTCGAATCCTTAAGATATTTGCCGTAGGTGTCCAGGATAAGACGATTGGCAGAATCTCCAATGGCATGCGTGTTTACCTGGAAATTGCTTTTAGCTAATTGCTTAATTATATCGTCGAATTCTTCGGGGCTCTGCAATAAAAAGCCGTTCGTCGGCGCGTCATGGTAGGGGTGCAGTAAACAGGCACCGCGGGAGCCCAGGGCCCCATCTGCCATAAGCTTAAAGGAACGTACCGTTAAACGCTCAGACTCAAAGGTACCGGAACGCAGGTAATTCTTTACGCTTTTCGCATTGGCAGCGACCATCGCATAGTTACGAATCTGCAAAGAATCGGCGTTGTAAAAGACTTTCAGTGCGTCGATCTGCTGTTCGGTCAAACCTGCATCCACTATGCTGGTTAATCCTACCGAAAATAATGAGTCTTGGGTTCTTTGAAGCATCTTCACCAGAACATCGTTGTTCTGCACCGGAATATGCTCGCTAACGAGCTTCATTGCATTGTCCAACAAGATACCGTCTAATTCACCTTCTTCATTCGATGAAATCAGTCCACCTTCGACCATAAAAACACTGTCGATAGAGGCTGCTGCTAATGCTTTGCTATTGACCAAAGCAGCATGGTAGTCTACACGAGAAAGGAAGATTGGAACATCCGGAAAATATTTATCCAAAGAGTCTTTGGTCGGGAATTGCTTATCCGGCCATAGGTTTTGATCCCAACCACTACCAATAATCCATTTCTTATCCGGATTTGCCGCTATATAAGTCTGTAATCTACTGAGGAGCTCATCATAGGAAGCCGTGCCCAAGAGATTGACTTCGTCCATAGCATCCGCCAGGAGGAAGAAGTGTCCATGCGAGTCGTAAAATCCGGGGTAGATGAACTTGCCGGCAGCATCAATCTTTTCTTTAGCATTGTATCTATTGAGTAGGTCTTGCGAATTCCCGCGGTCTATGAAAACACCATTATTAATGGCGATGGCTTCAACCGTTCGAAACGAAGAATCTACCGTATACACCTTGGCGTTGTATACGATTAAGTCAATCTGCTGATTGCTGGTGCAGGAAAACAAAAGGGATATACTGAATAGTATGCAAATATAAAGGCTTGCCTTTCTCATAATTGTTGGTTGATCGCTAAAAATACAAAGAAAAGTCTGTATGAAGAAAAAGCTTCTTTTAAAAATAAAAGAAGCTTTTTCAGTATTCAAAATTCAAAATACAAAGATTGTTAGCAGTATTCGTCAAATGCTGCGACTAAGTTGTCAGCAATCATTTGAGCCGGACGGCCTTCAATCATGTGTCTTTCTATCATGTGGACTAGCTGTCCATCTTTAAATAATGCCATTGCTGGAGACGATGGAGGATAAGGCAACATATACTGGCGTGCTTTATCTACAGCGTCTTTTTCCATACCTGCAAATACCGTAACTAATTTGTCCGGATGTTTAGCGTTTTTTACTGCAGCTTTCGCAGCAGGGCGTGCATTTGCTGCCGCACAACCACATACGGAGTTTACAACAACGAACACAGTTCCTTCAGAAGGGATCGCTGCATCAACTTCTTCAACACTTTTTAATTCTTGGAATCCTGCGTCTACAAGTTCTTGACGCATTGGAGCTACTAGATATTCTGGGTACATTTTCTTTACTTTTTAGTTTATGCAAATATAGTCTTAAAACTGAGTTACGTCAAGCAAGGTTCCTCAAGTTAATGTCAATTTCTACAGGTATAATGCTATTGCATTTTGAATTGAGTTGGCTATCAAGTAATTTTGTATCGCAAAAAACTAAAATAAAGATTATTTATGTCATCATTAGAAACTACCTACGTACCTTACAAAGTGAAAGATATCTCTTTAGCAGAATGGGGTCGTAAAGAAATAGAATTGGCAGAAGCAGAGATGCCAGGATTAATGAGCCTTCGTAAAGAGTTTGGTGCTTCTAAACCTTTAAAAGGTGCTCGTATTGCCGGCTGTTTGCACATGACGATTCAGACTGCTGTGTTAATCGAGACATTGGTAGAATTAGGTGCAGATGTATCTTGGTCATCATGTAACATCTTCTCAACACAAGATCATGCGGCTGCGGCAATCGCTGCAGCGGGAATTCCGGTTTACGCCTGGAAAGGGATGAACGAAGAGGAATTCAACTGGTGTATTGAGCAGACTTTATTCTTCGGCGAAGAACGTCAACCTTTAAATATGATTTTAGATGATGGTGGTGATTTGACCAATATGGTGTTCGATCAATTCCCTGAGTTAATCGATGGCATCAGAGGTCTTTCTGAAGAGACTACAACCGGCGTGCACCGTTTATACGAGCGCATGAAAAACGGTACATTGCACTTACCAGCAATCAACGTAAATGACTCGGTTACTAAATCGAAATTTGATAATAAATATGGCTGCCGCGAATCTTTAGTAGATGCGATCCGTCGCGCTACAGACTTAATGTTAGCAGGAAAAGTTGCGGTTGTAGCAGGTTACGGCGATGTGGGTAAAGGTTCTGCAGAATCGTTACGTTCAGCGGGAGTTCGCGTAATCGTTACGGAAATTGATCCTATCTGTGCGTTGCAAGCAGCAATGGAAGGTTTCGAAGTGAAGAAAATGGCTGATGCGATCGTTGAAGCTAATATCGTTGTAACGACGACAGGTAACAAGGATATCGTTCGTCCAGAACACTTCAAAGCAATGAAAGATAAAACAGTTGTTTGTAATATCGGACACTTCGATAATGAAATCGATGTTGCTTGGTTAAACGAAAACTACGGATCGACTAAAGTGGAAATCAAACCGCAAGTTGATAAATATACCATCGACGGTAAAGATATTATCTTATTAGCTGAAGGCCGTTTAGTAAACTTAGGCTGTGCGACTGGTCACCCTTCTTTCGTGATGTCAAACTCGTTCACTAACCAAACGCTTGCGCAACTGGAGTTGTGGACTAATACAGACCAATACGAAAAACAAGTGTACACACTTCCTAAACACCTAGATGAGAAAGTTGCTCGTTTGCACTTAGCTCATATCGGTGTAGAATTAGAGGAACTAACACAAGAACAAGCAGCCTATATCGGTGTTACCGTAGAAGGTCCTTACAAACCGGAAGCGTATCGTTACTAGATTTTAGAATCTAGATTTTAGATATTAGATGTAAGATTTTAGAACCTGCAGCAATGCAGGTTCTTTTTTTTGGTTTGTTTTGAAATAGTATTTAGTATTTAGTACTTAGTATAAAGACCTATGGTGGGCAATTTGTCCCTCACTTTTACCGCATGCCAAATATCCTGTCAATCCTTGAATCCTTCGTTTCCTGCTTCAAGACAGGTTCTCTTATCTAATGCCTAAAAATGGTTTTCCGCCCTAGGTCTAACTACTAACTACTAAATACTAACTACTTTTTTTGTTCAAACAAGAGTCTAATGTCTAAAATCTAATATCTAAAATCTTTTTTTGTTTTATTCAAATCTTCTCCATATCTTAGCCGTCGCTTATAGAGAAAGGCAGAGGGAATAGACCCGATGAAGCCTTAGCAACCTGTCTCTTGACAAGGTGCTAAATTCTACCTTTAAAAAGGAATGATAAGCCAAGTTCACTAGTCCTAAGTGGCCTTCTCTAGCAAAGTAAAATAGTAGATTAAAAATTTATTCAATACTGTATGTTATTAACGAACAACTTAGGTTACCCACGTGTGGGTGCATTCCGCGAGCTAAAGAAAGCTAACGAAGCTTACTGGGCGAAAAAAATTAGCGCGGAAGAATTATTGCAAGCTGGACTGAAAATCCGTGAAGGCAACTGGAAGACTCAACAAGAGGCGGGTATCGATTTGATCCCATCAAATGACTTCTCTTTTTACGATCAAGTATTAGACTTATCTTTAACTGTAGGTGCAATCCCTGCTCGTTACAATTCATTATTAAATAAAATCGATCGCCAATATAACTTAGACTTATATTTTGCGATGGCACGTGGTTTCCAAGAGGGTGGCGTAGATGTTACGGCTATGGAAATGACAAAATGGTTCGACACGAACTACCACTATATCGTTCCTGAGTTTGTAAAAAACCAAGAATTCAAATTAACTTCTGAAAAATTCTTAAGCGAATATAACGAAGCTAAACAATTGGGTATCGAAACTAAGCCAGTTGTCCTTGGCCCAATCTCTTACTTATTATTAGGTAAAGAAAAAGAATCAGGATTTAACCGTATCGACCTTATCGACAACTTACTTCCTGTATACGAAGAAATCTTATCAAAATTAGCGGAAGCTGGTGCTCAATACGTTCAAATCGACGAGCCTTTCTTAGCGCTTGATATTGATGATGCTACTCGCGCATTGTACGGTAAAGTTTTTGAAAAACTTGCTGCTGCTGCGAAAGGCGTTAAATTAATCGTTGCTACTTATTTCGAAGCGCTACGTGACAACGAAGACACAGCAGTTAGTCTTCCGGTTCACGCTTTACACCTAGACTTGGTTCGTGGTGAAAATCAGCTTGACACTATATTATCAAAAGTTCCAGCTTCATTGACTTTATCTTTAGGTATTGTTGAAGGAAGAAACATCTGGAAAAATGACTACGAAAACTCTTTAGTAAAAATCAAACAAGCAGTAGATGCTTTAGGAAAAGACCGCGTATGGGTTGCTCCTTCATCATCATTATTGCACGTTCCTTTCGATTTAGATAACGAGCATAACGAAGAGTCGCTTCCTAAAGAAGTTAAAAACTGGTTAGCATTTGCTAAACAAAAGTTAGCGGAAGTTAAAGACTTAGCCGTATTAGCAGATGGTGAAGTTGATGCTGCGACGCAAGAGCGTTTCGAAGCAAACAAAGCTGCTGCAGAAAGCCGTCGTACATCGCCATTAATCCACAAACCTGAAGTTAAAGAGCGCGTTAATAACATTACTGATGAAGACGCAAAACGTACTTCAGGCTTCGATGCTCGTAAAGCTGCTCAACAAGCGAAATTTAACTTGCCAGGATTCGCAACAACAACAATCGGTTCATTCCCACAAACGAAAGATGTTCGTAAATGGAGAGCTGACTTGAAAAAAGGTGCAATCACACAAGAGCAATACGACAAAGAGATCGCAGAAGAAACTGAAAGAACAATCCGTTTACAGGAAGAATTAGATATCGATGTATTAGTACACGGTGAATTCGAGCGTAACGACATGGTTGAGTACTTCGGTGAGCAATTAGCAGGATACGCATTCACACAAAACGGATGGGTTCAATCATACGGTTCTCGTTGTGTTAAACCTCCGGTAATTTATGGTGATGTGTACCGTCCTGAAGATATGACTGTACGTTGGTCAGCATATGCACAATCATTGACTAACCGTCCAGTGAAAGGGATGTTAACAGGTCCTGTTACGATCTTACAATGGTCTTTCGTACGTAACGATCAACCTCGTTCGACAACGACATACCAAATCGCTTTAGCTATTCTTGACGAAGTTCAAGCATTAGAAAAAGCAGGTATCAAGATTATTCAAATTGATGAGCCAGCAATTCGCGAAGGTTTACCATTGCGTAAAGGTGATCAACAAGCATATTTAGATTGGGCTGTACGTTCATTCCGCGTTTCTTCGTCAAACGTTGATGATGATACACAGATCCACACGCACATGTGTTATTCAGAATTCAACGATATCATCCAAGATATCGCTGCAATGGATGCTGACGTGATCACAATCGAGACTTCACGTTCTCAAATGGAATTATTAGATGCATTTGCTGACTTTAAATATCCTAACGATATTGGTCCTGGTGTATATGATATCCACTCTCCACGTGTTCCTAGCACGGAAGAAATGGTGAATTTACTTCGTAAAGCAAAAGCGGTAGTTCCTGCTGAGCAATTATGGGTTAACCCTGACTGTGGTTTGAAAACTCGTGCTTGGCCTGAGACAAAAGCTGCACTAGAATCTATGGTGGAAGCCGCTAAGATTTTAAGAGCTGAATAAACTTAGCTTGTAGTAATATAAAATATCGTATGAAACGGTCTGCGTAGTGATATGCAGACCGTTTTTTTGTGCTATTTCCGGCGACTATGCTATTTATTTGCTCGTATGCTCAGGTAATAGATTGGTACACCCATCATAATGAGGATAAATCCTGGCCAGGTATAGTTCGGCTTGAACAAGATTAATAGCACACAGAATACAGTTCCTATAATGAGATAGATCAATGGCGTAATCGGATAGAGGAATGTTCTATAACTTCTTTCTAGCGTAGGTTTCTTCACGCGCAGATAGATGACGCCAAATACGGTGATCATATAGAAGATGACAATAACGAAGGACACCATATCCAATAGGTTACCGTATTGTCCACTAAGGCACAGTAGGGATGCCCATATCCCTTGTAACCACAGCGATCTTTCGGGAACATCATGCTTATTGTTCGCGATCGCCTGTTTAAGAAAAAGGCCGTCTTTTGCCATTGTCTGAAATACGCGAGCACCAGAAAGCACAATTCCATTCACACAGCCAAATGTCGAAACCATAACCAACAAGGCCATCGCAATAGTGCCACTATGTCCCAGCAGCTTTTCAGCCGCTGCTACGGCAACCCTGTCGTTTGCCGCAAATGCAATCTCATCGCGGTTGAGTGCTGAGAGATAAACATAATTACAGAATAGATACAAGACCATGACTAAGGTGGTCCCAATCACCATAGAACGCACGACATCACGTTTGGGGTTCTTCATTTCACCAGCTACAAAGGTCACATTCTCCCATGCTACGCTACTGAAAATGGAACCTACCATTGCAGCAGCGATTCCTCCCATCAGTGTAGCCCCAGAAATACTAGTCCAGCCTTCCCCTTTTAGATTTTGAAAGGCATGCCATCTGTAGGAAATGTTTTCGAAGAAGAAATTTGATTTTATTAAATAGACGCCCCCAATTATTAGCAGGATCAAAGCAATGATTTTAGAGGATGTAAAAAGAAACTGTACGATTTTTCCGCTCTGTATTCCCTTTGTATTGATATAGGTCAGCAGGAGTATGACGAGAATAGCGAGGATCTGCATCCAGGTGATCATGAAACTGCCGTTTTGGTAAAGCGGAGGGGCATCATTTAGTTGCGGGAAGAGGTAGCCCGTAAATTTGCCAAAGGCAACTGCGACGGCTGCAATTGTTCCCGTCTGAATAACAGCGAACAAGCTCCAGCCATAAAGAAAGCCCGTCATTTTACCGAAGGTTTCTGTGAGATAGGTATATTGTCCGCCTGCTTTTGGGAACAGCGAGGAGAGCTCGCCATAACATATTGCGGCTGCAATGGTTGCAATGCTGGTAATCAACCATACGGCAATAAGCCAATATCCGGAGCCAAGTTGTCGCATCATATCTGAGCTCACAATGAAGATACCACTACCTATCATCGAACCCATGACAATCATGATTCCATCCCAGAGGGATAATTGTTTTTTCATTATTTAGGATTTATAAAAATAAACGTACAAATAAATTGAAACAAATTAAGGGGGAGTCTAAAATTTTAGCTTACTGACTCACACCGGTTTATCGCAACTTTCGAATAGCAAGTCGTTGGAAAGAATAGAATAGCTCAAACTATTTGTTATCGTTATTGTTTTGAAATAAAAGAAGAAAACAATATGAACAGATTATCATTAGGAGTTATGGTATTCGCAGTAACTACTTTATTAAGTAGCTGTGCTGCAATTGAAGGGATTTTTAAAGCAGGTATGTGGTCCGGAATTATCATGGTAGTTATTGTTGTTGCCTTGATTATTTGGTTAATTTCAAAATTCATGAATCGTGGCGGTGGAGTAGATTAAATTTTTTTACTAAAACTTTACCTCTGCTTAATATAATTTGCTGTAATTTAAAGCAAATTTCATATCACATGAAGCATACGCTGCTATTAGTCTGCCTGATTAATTTGATCCTCCCGGTTCTTGCGCAATCAGGATACCCCAAACCCTCGAACATGACGGATGTTCTATTTTACATCCAACACAATCGAGGGCATAATACTTATATCTACGCTTTGAATCGGCTTGATGATGGCAACATCAATAAGAAGGATCCCATCGAAGTATATCGTGAATTATTCGATGAGGATGGAAAAATTAAACCACTCTCCGTAATTCAGCGAAACTTCGCTTATGGCATATCTACGCAAGTTGTAGATTCGGATACTTATGAAGCGTCCATCGTTTCCCTGCCAAGTCAAAAGTTTTTCCTGCACATCAAATCACATAAGGGTTCCTATGTTGAAACCACGGTTAACAACGTGAAAATGCGTGTAGAGCGTATTTTTATTCAACAGAAGGAGGGAACATCGGGTCTTGGAACCAAGGTGGATCATATAATTTTCTATGGGAAAGCGGGGCACCGATCTGTTGTTGAGAAATTGGTCATAAAAGATTAAACTCCTAGTATTTTCCTAATTACCGATTTTCTATCCTGTACATCAGAGTACAGGACAGTCTTGTCGATTATTTGCCTTAAATTAGACGTCTAACGTTCTAACCGATCAATTTAGATCCATGAGTAAAAAAATACTATTCAAATACAATTCAAAATATCCGTCAGTTACTGATTTAAAGCGTAAAGCGAAGTCAAGAATTCCTAAGTTTGCTTTTGACTACCTCGAAGGAGGTTGCAATGAAGAGCTCAACTTAGCAAGAAATGAGAATGATTTTGACGATATTCTTCTAAAGCCGCAGTATCTGCATGTTGCAGGGGATATTGATATGTCGGTTAACTTATTCGGCCGAACTTATGCTGCTCCTTTTGGGATTTCACCGATTGGATTACAAGGATTAATGTGGCCTAATGCACCTGAAATATTAGCGAAAGCCGCTGCCAAGCATGATATACCTTATACCTTAAGCACGGTCTCTACCAGTTCTATTGAACGCATCGCCGAGGTATCCGATGGGAAGGCCTGGTTTCAGCTTTATCATCCTACCGAGAATCGCTTGAGAGATGATATTCTACGTCGTTTAAAAGATGTTGAATGTCCTGTTTTGGTGGTATTGGTGGATGTTCCTTCATTCGGCTTGCGATATCGTGAAATTAAATCGGGTCTTTCTATGCCGCCTAAGATGAATATCCAAAACATCTTGCAGGCAATGGTATGTCCGACTTGGGGGATTAAGACGCTTCAGCACGGGATTCCTTCCTTCGCCACGTTGAAACCTTATATGGAAAAGGGATTAGATCTTGCGCAACTCGGACAGTTTATGAACCGTACTTTCACGGGGAAAGTGAATGTGGAGAAAGTGAAAGCGATCCGTGATATCTGGCAAGGACCCTTAGTGTTAAAAGGTATTACCACCGATGAGGATATGGAAGCTGCAATACAAGTAGGTGCCGATGGGGTCATTGTTTCAAACCATGGTGGCCGACAAATCGATGCTGGTGAGTCTTCGATAAATTCATTGATTAAATTGGCTTCAAATCCGCTGTATAAGGAAAAGATAAAGATTATGTTGGATGGCGGGATACGCTCTGGGGTGGATTTAGGAAGAGCCTATGCCGTGGGGTCAGACTTCAACTTTATGGGACGCCCATTTATGTATGGTGTCGGAGCATTAGGAGATGAGGGTGCCGATCATACCATAACGATGTTCAAAGCACAATTGTATCAGGTTATGCAACAATTAACGCTAGAAAATATAACACAGTTTCCGGGTAGACTGATAAAATAAACTAAAAAAGCCACCTAATTAAGGTGGCTTTTTAATGCTATATAATGCGTTCTTCTAAGAATCGAGGAATCTATTTCTTTCCGAATTTGTCTTCATAGGCTTTCTCCAACGCAAACATCTCATCGCGTAATTTTGCTGCCTCTAAGAATTCCATCTCTTTAGCTGCTTTTTCCATCCGCTTGCGAACTGTTTCTATCGCTTTCTTCATTTCATTATCGCTCATGTATTCGATCAGTGGATCGGCAGCAACTGAAGCGGCCGCATCCGGTTCAATATAAGCTTTTGGTCCTACGCCCATATCAGCAACCGACGTTTGCTCTAGAATCTCTTCTTTTGTTTTTCCAACGGTACGCGGGGTAATGCCATGTTCTAAGTTGTAACTGATTTGCTTATCACGACGTCTGTTTGTTTCATCGATGGTAATCCGCATACTATCCGTCATCTTGTCTGCATACATAATTACGCGACCTTTCTCATTACGTGCCGCACGTCCAATCGTTTGGATTAAGGAACGTTCAGACCGTAAGAAACCTTCTTTGTCCGCGTCTAATATAGCGACTAACGTCACTTCCGGTAAATCTAAACCCTCTCTTAATAGGTTGACACCAACAAGGACATCAAATTCGCCCAAGCGCAGTCCGCGAAGTATTTCCACGCGTTCTAAGGTTTTTACTTCAGAGTGGATGTAACGGACTTTGATATTCAGGCGGGTCATATACTTAGTCAGTTCTTCCGCCATCCGTTTCGTCAGGGTTGTCGCTAGCACTCTTCCGCCTTCTTTAATGGTCTTATCGACTTCTTCCAAGAAATCATCGACCTGGTTGATAGCAGGCTTGACTTCTATAATAGGGTCTAATAAACCTGTAGGACGAATGACTTGCTCGACAACAACACCTTCGGTCTGTTGCAATTCATAATCCCCTGGAGTAGCCGAAACATATACCGTTTGATTGGTCAGGGATTCGAATTCCGGGAAGTTCAATGGACGGTTATCTAATGCCGCCGGCAATCGGAAGCCGTGCTCTACTAAAGAGATCTTTCTTGATCGGTCACCACCATACATCGCACGCAATTGTGGGATGGTTACATGGCTTTCATCAATCACCATCAGATAATCATCCGGAAAATAATCAATCAAACAGAAGGGGCGCATGCCTGGCTGTCTACCATCGAAAAATCGGGAGTAGTTCTCAATTCCGGAACAGTAGCCGAGTTCGCGCATCATCTCTAAATCGTAATTAACACGCTCTTCAAGTCGCTTGGCCTCCAGCATCTTGCCTTCATCTTCCAGCTGCGCCTTGCGATGGACCAATTCCTCCTGAATACCCCAAATTGATTGGGTAAACTTTTCCTTTGGTGTAACGAAAAGATTCGCGGGAAATAAAGCTAGGGTCTCATGCTTTTGCAGCGTTCTTCCCGACACGGGATCTATTTCGCTTAGCTCGTCGATATCATCGCCGAAGAAAGAAATGCGGTAAGCGTTATCCATATAAGCGGGATAGACATCCACAGTATCACCCTTTACTCTAAACGTACCGCGTTTGAAGTCTGCCGTAGTCCTTGCGTAGAGGATTTCCACCAATTTATGTAAAAAAGCATTTCTGCTAATGGTGGTACCTACGCCAAATCGGAAGATCGACCGGGAGAAATCTTCAGGGTTACCCATACCGTAAATACAGGATACGGAGGAGACCACAATAACGTCTCTACGTCCCGACATCAGCGCAGAAGTCGTTGCTAATCGAAGTTTCTCTATTTCCTCATTGATTGCTAAATCTTTCTCAATATACGTGTTGGAAGAAGCTATAAATGCTTCCGGTTGATAATAGTCGTAATAAGACACGAAGTAATGCACCGCATTATTGGGGAAGAACTGTTTAAATTCTCCATACAGCTGTGCTGCCAAAGTCTTATTGTGGCTTAAAATAAGGGTTGGTTTCTGCGTTTCTTGAATTAGATTCGCCACAGTAAATGTTTTACCGGATCCCGTTACCCCTAATAATGTTTGATATTGCTCTCCCTGTTCAACGCCAGCAACTAACTCTTTGATTGCTTGAGGCTGGTCGCCAGTGGGTTTATATTCAGATGTTAATTGAAATTTCATGCTTCCCTTTCCACGCTAATTTATCAAATATTATTCCGTTTCTAGAATAACTGATTAACGCACTCAATTGCGAAAAATAATTATTAAATTGCTTAACAACAAGACTTTTTGTCATGATAACGATCTTAACAAAACAGAACAGCATTGCCAATCATTTTTTGGCAGAATTAAGAGATGTACGGATACAGCAAGATCGGATGCGGTTTCGGCGGAATCTAGAACGTCTTGGAGAAGTAATGGCCTATGAAATCAGTAAGACATTAGAGTACCATTATGTCAACGTGGAAACTCCGCTAGGCGTGGCAAATACACACTTGATGCCGCAGCAGCCTGTTATTGCTACGATTATGCGCGCGGGTTTGCCATTTCATCAAGGACTATTAAACGTTTTTGATCGTGCTGACAGTGCTTTTATTGCCGCCTATCGTCACACTAAGAAAAGCGGAGAGTTTGAAATCCATAAGAAATATCAGAACACGCCTAATCTGGACGACAAGGTGGTCATCATGGCTGATCCTATGCTGGCGACGGGAAAGAGCCTGGTACTTTGCTGTAAGGATTTATTGAGTGAGTATAATATCAAAGAGCTTCACATCGCGACAGTGATTGCTTCAGAAGAGGGGATTCAGCATGTTAGGGCATTCCTTCCGGAAGTTCAAGTTTGGGTAGGGGCGGTCGATAATGAGTTGACGAGTAAGTCTTATATCGTTCCTGGTTTAGGGGATGCCGGTGATCTTGCATATGGCAATAAAGAATAATAGCTTCACAGAGGAGTAAACAAACATTTAGCAATTAGTTAATATATAATCAAAATATAATGAACAGTTTATCAGTACATTTAGACAACAAAACCTTTGTATATGGAATGGCAAAAATACAATGGAGAATTATTAAAGCTCCCGATCCTATCCGCAGTTGAGGACACCATTATCCGCGAACAGAACCTAGGTAACAAATTAAAGGTTTATATCGGCACCGACTCCCAAGTTAAGCGCGGTATTGTCGAATTCGCGACGGTTATTGTCTTCCTCCGGGAACATCGCGGTGGCTTTATGTTCATCCATAAGGATCGCAAAATGCACAACATGAGTATCAAAGAGAGGATGCTCCTTGAAGTACAACACTCCATCGAAACGGCTTACGAGCTTTGTCCACTTCTCGACCAGTATTCCGTAGACCTTGAAGTCCACGCTGACATCAACACCAATCCCAACTTTCAATCCAATACCGCACTCAAAGAAGCCATGGGCTATATCTTGGGAATGGGATTCATCTTCAAGGCGAAACCAGAATCTTTTGCAAGTACAAACTGCGCCAATAAATTGGTTCAATAGCTTGTAGAGGACCTTTCTTTCTTTATTATTGCTATCTTTAGTTATCCTTAATAACTGAAGAATGCAGGATTTTCTCTCTCAACTTTACCAACAATTTCTAGAAACCAGCTTGTTGGAGTGGCTTGCAACCATCTCTGGATTCCTCTGTGTATTCCTCGCCGCAAGACAAAATATATGGAACTGGCCAATTAGTATTATCAGTGTTAGCCTCTATCTGTATATTTTCTATCATGCTAAACTTTATGGGGATTCTGCTTTACAGGTTTACTTCCTCGGCACAGCAATATACGGATGGTATTATTGGAATAGGCGAGCACATTCCGAGGAGAAGCCGATTACATCCTTCAACAGCAAGCAATTGGGATTGACTATTGTGATTATTTTATTGATTGCAGGTATTCTCGGTTATTTCCTAGATCAGAAAACCAATTCCGATGTGCCTTACATTGATGGGTTCTGTACTGCGACCAGTTTGGTTGCCCAGTTCTTGATGACGCGCAAAGTACTACAAAATTGGTTGCTCTGGGTGTTTGTTGATTTATGTTATATCCCGCTCTATATCCACAAGGACTTAATTCTAACAGCGATTTTATACATTGCTTTCACAATTATTGCGTGGAATGGATATCGAGATTGGCGAAAAAGCTATCTTAATTTTCAGTAATATTGTGTTTTTATGCAGGCTACTGAAAACAAGACTATCAAGATCGCTGTCGTCGGACCGGAGTCTACCGGGAAATCGACCATGGCGAAATACCTCGCCAGCGAGCTAAAGACATTAGCCGTTCCGGAATATGCGAGATATTATTGCGAACATTTAAATCGCGAATACACGCTTCAGGACGAAGTCAACATGTTTTATGGACAAGTAGCACTCGAAGACGCGTTCCTTGCGTCTAAGCCTTCTATAATCGTTTGTGACACGACAATTCTGACCGTCAAGATATGGTGCGACCATCTTTTCAATGACACGCCAAAGGTTGTAACCGATGAAATTAAGAAAAGGCATTATGATTTTTATCTGCTCATGGATATCGATCTTCCTTGGGAAGATGACCCACTTAGAGACTTTCCAACAGAAAGAGCGCACTTTATGCAGGTCTGGAAAGATGAGCTAGATGCCCTAAATGCCAACTATAAGATCGTATCAGGATTGGGAGAGGAAAGACTACAGAACGGACTTCGGGAAGTGGGATTTTATTTAGATGTCAGATATTAGATTTTAGATATTAGAAACTGCAACAGTGCAGTTTTTCTTATTTTGAAGAGAGAGTAAGGAAGGATTTAGGGGTGAGCAGAATGTTACGCTGGGTCTTTATACTAAGTACTATTGTCTTGAACCAGGAAAAAAAGGATTTTAGGATTGACAGGATCGGGTATTGTGACATATGAGGGGGCGATTGTGTTTTATAGTAGACGTTTAGTGAAACGTCTCTACTCATTGGCGTCCAATTGGCTTCTATACAATTTTGGACTATATAGGCGGTAATCATGACGAACCGCGTAAAGACGTTTCACTAAACGTCTCCAACTTTACCAATTCGCTGATCCTGATTATCCTTGCATCCTTCCTTTCCTGGTTCAAAGACAAAACATCCTGTCAATCCTAAAATCCTCTTTTCCCTGGTTCAAGACAATTTTCATCCTCTCCTAATTCAGAATCCTCTTCCTAAAAAGCAGCGACAAAAAAAAGAACCTGCACTGCTGCAGGTTCTTATATCTAAAATCTAATATCTTATATCTAAAAAAAACTAGCTTACCAAAAGCTTATATCCTTTACCATGTACATTGACGATCTCGACGTTGGGGTCTTCTTTCAGGTACTTTCTCAATTTACTTAAGAAAACATCCATACTACGGCCGGTGAAATAATTGTCGTCATGCCAGATTTTAACTAGTGCTTCCTCGCGGGTTAGGACATCGTTCTTTTTTAAGCATAACAGACGAAGAAGCTCGGCTTCTTTTGTAGATAATTTTTGTTGTTGACCCTTGTAAGATATAATCTGACTGGTGTAATCGAAGAAGTAATCGCCAATTTCGAATTTATCCGCAACTTCTTCATCTTTGTCTTTTGCAGCTCTTTTTAGGAGTGCGTTTATTCTTAGGAGTAGTTCTTCTACTCGGAATGGTTTGGTGATATAATCATCGCCGCCTAACTCGAAAGCTTGGGTTTTATCTTCCATCATCCCTTTTGCTGTCGCATAGATGATTGGTATAGTTTGATTGATCTTACGAATGTCTTTACCTAAGGAGAAGCCATCCTTTTTAGGCATCATGACATCGAGGATACATAAGTCAAAATTATCCTTTCTAAAGGCTTCCAATGCTTCTTGACCATCCTTGCTCAATACCACATCAAATTTGCCCTTTAGTTCCAGATAGTCTTTCAAAAGATCGCCCAAGTTAGGGTCATCTTCGGCTAATAATATTTTTTGATTCATATAATTCCTTTGCTATTTTATTAAGCAACCTCTTGTGAGGCATGCTTTAATGGTAAAGTTACTTCAAATTGTGTGCCTTTATCTTTCTCACTTTTCACAGTGATCTTTCCATTGAGGCGTTTTATAATGTCATTAACATAGCTTAATCCCAATCCAAAGCCCTTCACGTTATGGATATTTCCGGTCGGAATACGGTAAAATTGGTCAAAAATCTTCTCCGACTGATCTTTCGTCATACCGATTCCTTTGTCGGAAACAGCAATAACGATATTCTTTCCGCGATTGAAAGTTTTAAATGTAATTTCAGGCCGATCTTTACTGTATTTAATGGCGTTATCCACAAGATTGTACATGACATTCGATAGGTGGAGTTCATCTCCAATCACCAAATCATGCTCGGCATCCAGGTGTATGTTCAAGCTTCCTTCCGCTTTTTCCAACTGCAGCTTCATGCTTTCTAATACCGCATTGGCTAAGTTGTTGATCTGCACATTGGTGCGTTCTATTTTTAGATTTTCTTTTTCCAGTCGGGCAATATTAAGCACACGCTCGATGTGAGAGCCTAAGCGCACATTTTCGTCATAAATGATATTGGCGAGTTTGCTTACTCTACGTTCATCGGCTGAGATTTCCGGATCTTTCAATGACTCCGAGGCAATCATGATGGTAGCAACAGGGGTTTTGAACTCATGCGTCATATTGTTGATGAAATCCGTTTTCATCTCCGATATTTTCTTCTGACGGAGGATCATGCGTAAAGTATAGGCGAAACAGCCGATCAATAAAGCTAGCAAAGCAAGAATCGGCAACAACCAATATCCCATGGTGCTCGCAATGACGGAACCCTTATTGGGGAAATATACGCGCAACTCGCCAGGAGATTTACCTTCGTCGCTCTGAAATAGTCGAGCCTTGTAGATCATTGGCGGTGTATTGGTCTCTTTGATTTTCTCATCTTTATAATTGAAAATGGCTTGGAAGACCAATGGGCTATTTTCCGAATTACGAACCTGCATCACGAAAGAGGAGTTGATACCGCGTTGATCTAACTCATTGATCAACAAATCCACTGCCTGTGTTTTATCGATACGCTGCTCTAAGGGGCGCTTGGATAATTGCATACCAATGGCTACATCTTCCATGATGGCACTCTGTTTTCCTCCCATAATTTTCAGGGAATCAAAGAGCGTTTCTGCGCCGATTAATTTCTGATTGCGGAGCTTATTTAACTTCTTCTCTAACACGTCGATCTGTGATAGTACGCGGAGGTCAACAGGAGGAGGGAGGGTTCGGATTTCGAAAGTTGCCGTGATCGCGGAATTCGGTCCGAAGATAGGGATGACATAACGGGCGCTATCGTCTTTTGCTTTTACCTCTTTGATTTCACGTATAGCATAAACGCGCGCAAATTCTCCGATCGTCATTTCGCTGGTATAGCCCTGCTCTAAAGTAATTCGAACAAGATGATTGTATTCCTTGCGGCGGATATAGGTTTCATAGAAATTATTGCTAATCAATACTGTAGGATACTGCTGATTCAATCGAGTTTCCATCTCATTGAAGCGCTGCGTGTGTGAAAAAGCAAGGCGTTGCAGCAATTTGATGCTGTCCTGATATTTAACTTGGAGTGCTAAAATCTGTTCGTTTTTCTGCAGCCTTTCTTGGTCTTGTCTGAATTTCTCTTGATTTTCACGTTCTTGCTGACGGGCAAATTCATAAATCTCAATGCGTTCAATTTTATTCGCGACTGCTGTTAGTGAGGCTTTTACAGCTTCGTCAAATAGCTTTGACTTTTGTTTGAATGACTCCCGGATGAAGTAATACTGCATGGCCATAACACCCAAGAGCGCGATGGACATCAATCCTATAATCAACGTAATACTTCTTTTCTTCATTTGTTACAAAAATAATAAGGGATTGATGTGGTTTTTTTCATTTAACACAATTTAACAGCGATTATGAAGGTTTAATAGACCGCATAGGCTCGATATTGAGTATATTTAGATAGCTAAAAGATTTGCATATGAAAACGCTTGCCACATTATTTCTTCTGACGTTTGGTTTGCTGACGAACTCCCAAGCACAAAATAAGGAAAATATCGTCCCTAAGCAAAAGGGCTTGCCAGAATGGGCAGACAGCTTAAAGATTAAGCGCCCAAACTTCAAGATTATGCCGGACGGTACAAAGCATATTCACCCTCATGATAGCTCTCGATCAAAGCCCGTCGATATTCCCAATAGTTTGATGAACCGTCAGTTGATACAGAAAGACGATTCGATTATTTTAATTAAACCTTTGGATGGGAAGAAGAATTCGCCGATGCCTGGCACAGAGCCATTAGATCGAAAGAAGAAATAATTATTGATGGAAACCTTCGTGTTTCCGTTGAAATGCTAGTGGGGATGAAATTTCTTACGGTTTTTGACGACAGGCACCTGTAAAAAAATAAAGGCCATCTTTTCAGACGGCCTTCATTTATTTTTATTTTAAGCATTCTACTTATTTCACTTCTGAAACGCGGATAGTATTTGTTCTACCTTTTGCGTGAAGTGGCGTAGAAGATGTATTGATCACGATTTGTCCAGGCTCAACCAAGTGGTATTTCTGCAATAAACCATTTACATCTTGAATGGTACCATCGGTACTTTCGTATTTGTCATAGATGAAGGACTGTACACCCCATACAAGACTCAACTGTGTCAATAATTTATCATTACCTGTGAACACATAGATGTCCGCATCAGGGCGGTAGCTAGAGATTTCTAAAGCTGTATAGCCTGACGCCGTCATAACCGCGATCGCCGAAGCTTTTGTTTTCTCTGCTAGGAAGATAGAAGATCCACAGATCGCATCAGGGATACGTGTAACTTCCACAGTACCTAATGTCTCTTTCTCACTATAGTATGGGTATGATGTGCTCTCTACGTGAGTGATTACTTTCGCCATTGTTTCGATTACAATCTCAGGGAATTCACCAACTGAAGTTTCTCCACTAAGCATTACAGCATCTGCACCATCAATTACGGAGTTGGCCACGTCGTTTACCTCTGCACGTGTAGGACGTGGAGTTGTAATCATACTCTCCAACATTTGGGTAGCAATGATTACTGGCTTCGCTAAGTTACGGCATTTTTGAGCGATGATTTTTTGTAGGCCTGGAACTTCTTCCATAGGCATCTCAACACCTAAATCACCACGAGCAACCATCACAGCGTCTGTTGCCTCGATAATTGCGTCGATATTATCAATTGCTTCTGGTTTTTCAATTTTCGCAATAACGCGAGCGTGCGACCCTTTCGCTTCGATAATCTCTTTACATTGTTTGATATCTTCTGCTGAACGAACGAATGACATCGCGATCCAATCAGCGCCATGGTCTAAGGCGAAGTTTAGGTTATCTAAATCTTCTTCAGTTAATGAAGGGATAGATACTTTGGTGTTCGGTAGATTGACTCCTTTTCTCGATGTTAGGATACCTCCGTGAACAACTTCACATTTTACCGTGTCGATATGATTTGTGTTTAAAACGCGTAATTGCAATTTTCCATCATCTAATAGGATGATTTCACCTTCTTTAACGTCGTTCGGGAAGTTTTCGTAAGTAATATAGATGCGGTTTTCGTCGCCAATCAATTCTTGTGTTGTGATTTCAACCTGGCTTCCGTTGATCAGGATAGCACCACCTTCTTTCATTTTACCGATACGAATCTTCGGACCTTGTAAGTCAGCTAGGATACCTACTTTAAACGGGAATTCTTGGTTGATTTCTTTAATGGTGTTGATTACTTTCAAGTGGTCGTCTTGGGTTCCGTGCGAGAAGTTCAAACGGCAAACGTCTACTCCTTTAGCAATCATTCGGGTCAATACCTCTTTTTTCGAGGAAGCGGGGCCTAAAGTAGCTACAATTTTGGTTCGCTTTTTTAGTTTATCCATGTAATGTCTTTTTTTAATGTTTTAAATCAATATTATTTGCAGTGTTCTACACATTTCCCCGAGGGGTTTCGATTTAGGTTTTTGGTGTATAACTTACACTATCTAAAAATAATTCGCTAAAATATCAGATTTTCTTTAGATTTCAATGCCGTTGGGTCTATTTCTTTTACAAGTAGTACTTCAGGTATTGCTTTAATGTTTTCAATAAGTGCTTCTAGATCTTCTTCGTCAATATAATGTTTTATCAGGAGAAAGTAGTCGAAGCTTACAATTTCTGGAATTAGCGTCCCGCCTTCAATCGACTTATTGCTAAGTAGATAGAATTCGAAGTCGTAAGTTTGATTGTTATAACGGTAGGTTATGAAATGATGTTGTACGCTGGGTTTGTTTTTCTTTGACTCGTAGATGATGTGGTAGTCGAGTTCGTTCTGCGGTTTTTCTTTTTCCTTTCCGTTGTGGTCTATGTAATCTTCTTTACCATGTACGAGTTTGAGTCCTGTATGTTTGTTGATAAAGTGACAAAGCCGATAGTCTCTCAAGACAGAGCTTATGCCGATCAGGACAAAATCCAGTTCCAGGTCAAAGTCGGTTTCAAGTTTAAAAGTTATCTTGCTCAATCTATGATTTCTTTCAGTTCAGTTAGCAAAAATACGGTTTTCAAGAGATTAAAGAGGGTGCTTAACGTAAAAATATCATTAAAAAAGGATTAAGTTTGTAAAAGCGTATTTCTTTTGTTATTATTGAATAGAGTTAGTTTTTAGCAGGTTCAAAAACCTTTCTTGGGGTAACTTTGTTCTTTATTTGTTTTCAAAAGTCAAAAAGATTTGATTTTTGGGGAAATTTATTTTTTCTTTGCACAGATTTATTAAACAATTAAACTAGAAAATCATGTCAGATATCGCATCAAGAGTAAAAGCTATTATCGTTGAAAAGTTAGGTGTAGATGAAAACGAAGTAACACCAGAAGCTTCTTTCACGAATGATTTAGGTGCAGACTCACTTGATACAGTTGAGTTGATCATGGAATTCGAAAAAGAATTCAACGTTGCTATTCCAGACGATCAGGCTGAGAACATTAGCACAGTAGGTCAAGCAATCGCTTATTTAGAAAAAAACGTTAACTAACTAATTTTATTAGGCCAAACATATTAATGGAGCTTAAAAGAGTAGTTGTAACAGGATTGGGTGCACTTACACCCCTAGGTAACACCGTCGCAGAATACTGGGATGGGTTAATTAATGGTGTAAGTGGTGCCGCTCCTATTACGCATTTTGATGCGTCAAAATTCAAAACCCAGTTTGCTTGTGAAGTAAAGGGGTTTGATCCACATAACTATATGGATCGTAAAGAGGCTCGTAAAATCGACCCTTTCGTTCAATATGCAATTGCATCGACTGACGAAGCTGTCAAAGATGCGGGATTAGAGTTTGATAAACTAGACACCAATCGTATTGGTGTAATTTGGGGGTCAGGTATTGGGGGCTTGACTACATTTTTGGATGAGGTTGCTGGATTTGCAAAGGGCGATGGTACACCACGTTTCAATCCATTCTTTATTCCGAAGATGTTAATTGATTTAGCTCCGGGACATATCTCTATGCGTCATGGCTTGAGAGGTCCTAACTTTTCAGCAGTTTCGGCTTGTGCGTCGGCTACCAACGCGATGATTGATGCTTTTAACTATATCCGTATGGGTTTAGCAGACGTTATTATCAGCGGAGGTTCTGAGGCAACAATTAATGAAGCTGGTATTGGCGGGTTCAATGCAATGCATGCGCTTTCCACTCGTAATGATGATCCGAAAACTGCATCACGTCCTTTTGATAAGGATCGCGACGGTTTTGTTTCTGGCGAGGGTTCAGGTGCTATTATTTTAGAAAGTTTAGAACATGCTTTAGCACGCGGTGCAAAAATCTATGCTGAGATTGCTGGTGGTGGTATGAGTGCAGATGCATATCACATTACTGCTTCGCATCCAGAAGGATTAGGCGCTCGCTTAGCGATGAGCAAAGCGTTGGCTGATGCAAATTTAGATGCAACAGCTATTGATTATATTAACGTGCATGGTACATCGACTCCAGTAGGCGATGTGAGTGAGACCAAAGCTATTATTGAGCAATTTGGGGATCATGCATATGAATTGAATATTAGTTCTACAAAATCAATGACAGGTCACCTGTTAGGTGCTGCGGGAGCAGTAGAATCGATTGCTTCGATTCTTGCTGTACAAAATGATATTGTACCTCCTACAATCAATCATTTTACGGACGACCCTGAAATTGATAATAGATTGAACTTTACTTTCAACAAAGCACAGAAGCGTGTTGTTAATGCTGCGTTAAGCAATACATTCGGTTTCGGTGGACACAATGCTTCTTTGATTGTTAAAAAATACAAAGCATAATTTTGGTTGAAAGAAAAAGATAAGGAATTGAATAGGTAGTTTTCTCCAAAACTACCTATTTCTTCTTAAAGATGTTGGTATGCCGATTAGTGTTTATAAACTGTATTTATCTCCCCAAAAAGCTTACTTCAAGAAGTTAAAGAATATCTTAGGCTTTGTGCCGGGGAATGTCAGATTATATCAAATGGCGTTTCGACATAAATCGGTTGCTAAACCGATTAAAGAAGGGGTCAAAAATAGCAACGAACGATTAGAATTTTTAGGTGATGCCGTACTGGGTTCTGTTGTTGCAGAACTATTGTTTAAGCTTTACCCCTACAAAGATGAAGGTTTCTTAACCGAGATGCGTTCGAAGATCGTTTCTCGTGCGAACTTGAATCAGCTTTCGCGCAAACTTGGTTTTAACGAGTTGATTGAGTTTGATGCGCGCATGATCAGTTATCCTAATAAGCAGGGTTCTTTATTGGGCGATGCCTTCGAAGCATTGATTGGAGCCGTTTATTTGGATAAAGGATATAAATTCACACGCGAGTTTTTGCTATCACGCATTATCAAGCCTCATGTGGATATACATACCCTGGAAATCACTGAAACCAATTTCAAAAGCCGTTTAATCGAATGGTGTCAGCATAGCGGAAAAGAGGTTGCCTTTATTCAGATCGATAACCCCGAAGGAGAGTCTGCCAAGATGTTCTCTGTTAAAGTGGTCGTAGATGGCGAAGATTGTGGAGTCGGCCGCGACTTCAACAAGAAAAGCGCCGAGAAAATGGCCGCTGAAAAAGCTTGCGAGTATTTGAAGATATTTGAATAGGGTAGTATTTAGTAGCTAGTATTTAGTAGTTAGATCCTAGTCGGAAGATATTCCTTATTTTTTTAAAGGAATATGGAACTCTTATCCTTCTGTTCATGTCTCATGTTCACACGCATCTCTTTGCAAAAAAATAGTGCTTTATTATCCACCCTAGGTCTTAATACTAAATACTAACTACTAAATACTATTTTTGCTACCTTTGCCCTCATGGCATCAATTAAACCATCATTAGCTAAAGGAACACGTGATTTTACTCCGGTAGAAATGGAGAAACGCAATCACATTTACAATACATTAAAGACGATTTTCAAGAAATACGGGTATAGTGAGATTCAGACTCCTTCGTTTGAGAATCTGAGTACATTGACCGGAAAGTATGGAGACGAAGGTGATAAGTTGATTTTTAAGATCTTGAATTCGGGAAATTACTTATCGAAAGCTCCAGAAAACTTATTGGCGGAGAAGAACTCCACCGCATTAATCTCTTCGATTTCAGAGAAGGCTCTACGCTATGATTTGACTGTTCCTTTTGCACGTTATGTGGTGATGCATCAAAATGAGATTTCTTTACCGTTCAAACGTTTCCAAATCCAGCCGGTATGGCGTGCAGATCGTCCTCAAAGAGGGAGATACCGTGAGTTTTACCAGTGCGATGTCGATGTGGTTGGTTCTGATTCCTTGTTGAATGAGGCAGAGTTTGTCTTGATCTATCATGAGGCTTTGACAAAATTGGGTTTAAAGGATTTCAACATCAAGTTGAACAACCGTAAGATTCTTTCTGGAATTGCAGAAGTTGTCGGGAAGCCTGAACTGATTGTCGATATGACTGTTGCTATTGATAAGTTGGATAAAATCGGGTTGGAAGGGGTGAATAAAGAGCTTTTAGAACGCGGGTTTACTGAGGCTGACTTGGCTGTATTAAAACCGATTATAGAACTTAGCGGTTCGAACCAAGAGAAATTGGATTCTTTGAAGACGGTATTGGCTGGCTCAACTGTTGGATTGAAAGGCGTTGAGGAGATTGAGACCGTGTTTGATTATCTTTTGAAATTAGGTCAATTTGCGATTTTGGAGAAGGAAGTGGAAGTGGATATTACGTTAGCACGTGGTCTAAACTACTATACCGGATGTATTTTCGAGGTGAAGACAAACGAGGTGCAGATGGGGAGTATTGGTGGTGGTGGTCGCTATGACGATTTGACCGGCATGTTTGGTTTAAAAGACCTGACCGGTGTCGGAGTGTCCTTTGGTGCGGATCGCATCTTCGATGTTTTGGAAGAATTGCAACTGTTTCCTCCGAGCAATGCTGAACGTACGAAAGTGTTGATCATCAATTTCGATCAAGCTTTGGAAAGTTCCACTTTACCAATATTGTTCAAATTGCGTGAAGCAGGTATTGCAGCCGAACTTTATCCGTCGGCAGTGAAGCTGAAGAAGCAGATGAGCTATGCAGATTCCAAGCAGATACCTTATGTTTTGTTGATCGGAGACGAGGAAGTCGCTTCCGGACAATGGAGTTTAAAGAATATGGAATCCGGCGAGCAGCACAAAGTAACGCTAGAAAATCTATTAAAAATATTAGCATAACATAAAACGGCCTTAAATGGGCCGTTTGTTATTAATATCGGTCTTGAATTTTGTTAGTCCTATGACAAAATGCGTTAAATGTCGCCTAAAATTTATCCGAAATCTCGTTAATATTGATTAGATTTGTAGTCAGTTAAGTAAAGAAATTCAATTCGTACAAATGAGTTCAACACCTATAACAAAAGAAACCTATTTAGAGTGGTATAAATCAATGCTACTCATGCGCAAGTTTGAAGAGAAGTCTGGCCAATTATACGGGCAGCAAAAGATACGCGGATTTTGTCACTTATATATTGGACAAGAAGCAGTAGTAGCTGGGACAATGTCAGTTATTAAGCCGGAAGATTCATTGATTACAGCATACCGCGACCACGCTCATGCATTAGCAAAAGGCGTTTCAGCAGATGCTTGTATGGCGGAATTGTTCGGTAAAGCTACTGGTTGTTCAAAAGGTAAAGGTGGTTCTATGCACTTTTTCTCTAAGGAGCACAAATTCATGGGTGGACACGGTATTGTAGGTGGCCAGATTCCATTGGGTGCTGGTATTGCATTTGCTGAAAAATACTTAGGAACAAACAACGTGAACATCTGTTATATGGGTGATGGCGCTGTACGTCAAGGTGCTTTCAACGAAACATTGAATATGGCGATGTTGTGGAAGTTGCCTGTAATTTTCGTTTGTGAGAACAACGGATATGCAATGGGTACTTCAGTACAACGTACAACAAACATGACGGATATCTATAAAATGGGGCTTGGTTTTGATATGCCATGTGCTCCTGTTGATGGGATGGACGTCGTTGCTGTTCACAATGCGATGGATGAGGCGGTTCAACGTGCTCGTGCAGGTGAAGGTCCTACATTTCTAGAAATTCGTACTTACCGTTATAAAGGTCACTCGATGTCTGACCCTGCAAAATATCGTACGAAGGAAGAATTAGAAGAGTACAAAGGCAGAGATCCATTGTTGGCGACAAAGCATGCAATCGTTGAGAATAAATATGCTGACGAAGCTTGGTTTGCAGAAGTAGATGCTGAGATTAAGAAAATCGTTGATGATTCAGTGAAATTTGCGGAAGAGTCTCCATACCCTACGGCGGATGAGATCTACAAAGATGTATATGTGCAAGAGGATTATCCTTTTGTAATGGATTAATTAGAATTACTTTAACTAAATAGAAGATACCTAAACAATGGCTGAAGTAGTAAGAATGCCTAAGATGAGCGACACCATGACTGAAGGTGTGATCGCGAAGTGGCACAAAAAAGTTGGTGATAGAGTAAACTCTGGTGACTTAGTTGCCGAGATTGAAACAGATAAAGCGACAATGGACTTCGAATCTTATCAAGAAGGAACATTGTTATATATTGGCCCGAAAGAAGGTGAAGCTGTAGCTATTGATGCAGTTATTGCTGTTTTGGGTGAAGAAGGTGAAGATTATAAAGCTTTACTGGACGGTGATGCAGCCCCTGCTGCAAAAGCTGAGGAGCCTTCAAAAGAAGAAGCTCCAAAAGAAGAAAAAGCTGAGGAGTCGGCTCCTGCTGGCGAACAAGTTTCGGCTGAAGATTTAGGTGTTACTGTCATCACGATGCCTTTATTGAGTGATACGATGACCGAAGGTGTTATTGCACAATGGAACTTCAAAGTAGGTGATTCAATTAAGTCTGACGACGCAATTGCAGACGTTGAGACTGATAAGGCTACGATGGAAGTAACGGCCTACGCTGAAGGTACTTTATTGTACGTTGGTGTTGAAGCTGGTCAAGCAGCGAAAGTTAATGATATCATTGCAATCGTTGGCCCTGCGGGAACTGATGTAACTCCATTGTTGAATCAAAAACCGGCAGCGAAAGCGGAAGTAAAATCTGAAGAGAAGAAAGCGGACGCTCCAGCGGAAACAAGCGCTGCCCCAGAGGCTGCTATTAGCACTTCATCGGATTCACGTGTAAAAGCTTCTCCATTAGCGAAGAAAATTGCTAAAGAAAAAGGAATCGATCTTTCACAAGTGAAAGGTTCGGCAGAAGGTGGTCGTATTGTTAAGAAAGACGTTGAGAACTTTACGCCTTCGGCAGCTCCAGCTGCGGCGGCATCTGCGCCAGCGAAAGCAGCAGAGACCGAAGCGAAGACTGTAAGTTTACCTCAATATATTGGCGAAGAGCGTTTCACTGAGAAACCTGTGAACCAAATGCGTAAAACAATTGCTCGCCGATTGTCAGAGTCATTGTTTACTGCACCTCACTTCTACTTGAACGTAAGCATCGATATGGATAATGCGATCGCTGCTCGTGCTCAAATCAATGAAGTTGCTCCGGTAAAAGTTTCATTCAATGATATCGTTATTAAAGCGGTAGCAATCGCGTTGAAACAACACCCTGCTGTGAACTCTTCTTGGTTAGGTGATAAAATCAGATACAATGAGCATACTAACATCGGTGTTGCTATTGCTGTTGAAGACGGCTTGTTAGTACCGGTTGTTCGTTTCGCTGATGGTAAATCATTATCACACATCTCAGCAGAGGTGAAAGACTTCGCACAAAAAGCAAAAGCTAAGAAATTGCAGCCTGCTGATTGGGAAGGATCAACTTTCACAGTTTCTAACTTAGGTATGTTCGGTATTGATGAGTTTACATCCATTATCAATTCACCTGATGGCGCTATTCTTTCAGTTGGTGCTATCCAACAGATTCCAGTTGTTAAGAACGGAGCTGTAGTTCCAGGAAACGTGATGAAGTTGTCTCTAGGTTGTGACCACCGCGTAGTGGATGGTGCAACAGGAGCACAATTCTTACAAACCCTAAAAGGATTATTAGAAGCGCCAATTCGTTTATTGGCCTAAATAATAAGAAACAAAGAAAGCCCTCGCGAGAGGGCTTTCTTTGTTTCAGTATATATAGTATTTAGTAGTTAGTATATAGACCTATAGTTTGTTATCAGCGCATTTGTGGTTGAAAGCGAAAAGAAGGAAAGAAGTGGGGCTAAATAGGCAAGGAGCGAGGTAGAGAATGTTTTTATAGTTGAGATGGAAGGTGACATGGCAGTCAGCATTGGGTCTCAATACTAAATACTAAGTACTAACTACTCTCAATCAGTTGTTTTTTTGTCTAGAAAAAACTATTTTGTCTTGCATTAACAATTTACTTGAACGAATAGATTTAGAACGGATAGCGTGAATTTTAAAAAGTTTAGTTTAGCCCTTGGGATTGCGGTTTTTGCTTTAACATCCTGCGGAGGGTCTCCAGAAGCAAAACAGGTTGAAGAGCGGGAGAAGCAAGAGAAAAAAGATAGCATAAGTTTGATTTACAATCCTGCGGAAGCAGATCAACAGATTGATTCGTTTATGCAGAACTTGCATAAGAGAGCCGGATTTAATGGGAATGTGCTAGTAGCTAAGAAAGGTAAGATCCTTTATCAGAATTCTTTTGGATGGGCAGATTATTTATTGAAGGATAGTCTAGATATCAATTCGCAGTTTGAGTTAGCATCGGTTTCCAAACCTATGACAGCGATCGGAGTGCTGATCTTGGCCGAACAGGGCAAGTTAAAGCTTACGGACTCTGTCGAGCAATATTACCCAGATTTTCCCTATAAAGGTATTACCATACAGCAATTATTGTCACATCGCTCCGGGCTTCCGAATTATGTATATTTTGCTGAGACGGTATGGCCAGATCGTAAAAAAGGGATGACGAATCAAGATGCAATGAATTTATTGATTCAGCATCATCCAGGGCGCTACGGCGCTCCAGATGGAAGATTCCATTATAATAATTCAAATTTCATGGTTTTGGGGTCGATTATCGAAAAGGTGAGCGGCAAAGATTTCGCCGTGTTTATGAAGGAGAATGTCTTCGATCCGGCGGGCATGAAGAATACAAATGTTTATTCCAAAGCCGTTTATGAAAAAATCCCTACGAAAGTAATTGGCCATGATAAGATTTGGAGACGCTCTGTCGTACAGGATTATTTGGATGGACCAGTAGGAGACAAGGGGATATATAGTACCGTACGCGACTTGTATAAGCTTGATTTGGCTTTAAAGGATGGTCGGGTATTAGGGAAAGCCTTACAAGACTCTTCATTTGTTCCGCGTAGCGATGCGAAGCGTAGTTTATTTAGCTATGGTTATGGCTGGCGAACTTTTAGTCCTCCAGGGAATCAAATCGTATATCATACGGGTTGGTGGCATGGCTTTAAGAGCCTGTATATACGTGATTTTACAAATGATGTAACGATTGTTTTATTGACTAACATGGCAAATGGCAGTCTCAATCAGCTAGATAATTTGTATAAGATTTTAGAAATGCCTATTTTGAGACAAAATGCGTATAACGCAAATGGAGAATTTGTTCAATAATTAATTCAGTAACATATGAAAAAAACCTTGATTTTAGGCGCGAGTACTAATCCAGCTAGATACTCCTATTTAGTGGCAAATAAGTTGGTAAGGAAAGGATTCCCTATTGTGAATGTTGGTAGAAAGGTTGGGACGGTTGCTGGAGCTGAGATTGAGCCTGCAGAGACTATTCATCAGGATATCGATACGATTACTTTGTATGTTGGTCCACAGAATCAGGCACCTTACTACGACTATATTTTAAAAACTAATCCAAAGCGCATTATCTTCAACCCGGGCGCTGAGAATCCTGAACTTGCAGATAAGGCAAGAGAGCAGGGGATTGAAGTTGTTGAGGCTTGTACATTGGTTATGCTAAATACTGGACAGTTTTAATTTCATATAAGATTTAGGAAAAAGACGAGGCTATCATGAAAAGATAGCCTCGTCTTGTTTTTGATACTCCGTAATTTGAAAGTTGTCTTTAAGGTCTTATTCTATTTCGAATATTAATAAAAAAGGAATTTCTATCGATGTATCCCGCGAAATCGATTTCGGTTTTTTAATGATTCATATTGGAAAAGTATACTTACTTTCAAATTTCCGATAAATTGGAAAACCAAAAGGAACCTTATTAATAGTGCTAATTATATATCTATGAACACAAAAACTTTATTATTCTCTTCGGTATTTTTTATGCTGACTACTGGCTCCTTGATGGGGCAAGCAAAAAAGGATCTTGCATTGGACAAGAGTTTCATTGACGGGCAACTTGCAGCATCGGCGAAGCAAATAAAAGTGTTGGCCGCAGCAACACCAGAAGATCAGTTTCCGAAGACTTTTGAAAAAGGAGCACATGTATTCTCCGGGTCGAGATGGTGGTGTTCGGGATTTTATCCAGGAACCTTGTTGCTGCTTTCTGAAGGAACAGGTGATAAGGAGTTATTGAACCTGGCATTAGCGAAATTAAAGCATTTGGAGAAGGAACAATATAATAAGGGGACACACGATCTTGGCTTTATGTTGTATTGTAGTTTTGGTAATGCTTTACGTTTGACGGGAGATAGTACACAGTTTAAACCAATCTTGGCCACGGGCGCTGAATCTTTGACATCTAGATATAGTCCCAAGACACAGGCGATTCGTTCATGGGATCATGGCAAATGGAAGTTTCCAGTGATTATTGACAACATGATGAATCTGGAGTTCTTAATGCAAGTGTCTAAAATGACGGGCAATAAGAAATATGCGGACATTTCTAAGAAGCATGCTAACACAACAATAAAAAATCACTTCCGTAAAGACAATAGCTCTTACCACGTGATTGATTACGATCCAGAAACCGGTGCTGTCATCGCTAAGAAAACACATCAGGGTTTTTCCGATGAGTCAGCATGGGCTAGAGGGCAGGCTTGGGCATTGTATGGTTATACGATGATGTACAGAGAAACAAAGGACAAAGCATATTTAAACCAAGCACGTAAGGTTGCCAAATATATCTTGAACCATAAGAATATGCCTGCGGACCTGATTCCGGTATGGGATTACGATTATGATAAAGTTCCTGCTGATAGTAAAATCTATAGCCAAAGGGATTTGCGCGACGTCTCGGCAGGAGCTCTATTCGCCTCTGCTTTGATGGAACTCTCATCCTATACCAAGGGAAAAGAATCAACAAATTACTTTAAAAAAGCGGAGACCATGCTGAAGAATCTATCTTCAGACACCTATTTTGCTAAACAAGGTGAAAATGGCGGCTTTATCTTGAAACACAGCGTAGGAGCATTACCATTGAATTCTGAAATTGATGTTCCTTTAACCTATGCGGACTATTATTATGTAGAGGCATTAGTAAGATACCAACGCTTACTCGCTGGCGAACCTTTAATCAAAGAATAAATTTCTAAGCAAAGGATAGACTGGTCATTCGGAATAAAAAAAAATAATTCACTTATTATTTGATAGTTATAAAATAGTTTGTAATTTTGCAATCCCTTTAGGGGGGATTGTGTCTTGAGCGAAGCCCTACTGCTTCGATGGACGATTAATTAATTAATTTATAACATGTCAGGAATTATTGGTAAAAAAGTAGGAATGACCAGCCTGTTCAACACTGAAGGGAAAAACATCCCTTGTACAGTAATCGAGGCTGGGCCGTGCGTGGTTACGCAGATACGTACGGTAGAGAAAGATGGCTATTCAGCAGTTCAACTTGGTTTTGATGAAGCTAAGGAAAAGAACACATCGGCTCCTCTAAAAGGACACTTTGCAAAGGCAGGGGTTAGTCCTAAGCGTAAACTAGTTGAGTTCAAAACTTTCGAAGATGAGAAGCAACTAGGTGACATCGTGGATGTTACTTTATTTGAAGAAGGCGAGTACGTTGATGTAGTTGGTACTTCAAAAGGTAAAGGTTTCCAAGGTGTAATGAAGCGTCACGGATTTGGTGGTGTAGGTGGTGCGACTCACGGTCAGCACAACAGACTACGTGCGCCAGGTTCATTGGGAGCTTCATCATGGCCTTCACGTGTATTCAAAGGAATGCGCATGGCTGGTCGTACAGGTGGTGAGCGTGTAAAAGTTCAAAACTTACAAGTATTGAAAGTTTACCCTGAGCAAAACCTAATCGTTGTTAGTGGTTCCATTCCAGGAGCTAAAGGTTCATTTGTAATCGTAGACAAATAGTAGAGATGGAAGTTAAAGTATTAAATTTATCAGGTAAAGAAACAGGTGCCAAGGTGCAACTTCCTGAGTCAGTATTCGGTGTAGAGCCAAACGACCATGCGATCTATTTAGATGTGAAACAATACTTAGCGAACCAACGCCAAGGAACACACAAGTCTAAACAACGTAACGAAATCGCGGGTTCAACTCGTAAATTACACAAACAAAAAGGTACAGGTGGTGCTCGTGCGGGCTCTATCAAATCTCCATTGTTTAATGGTGGTGGACGTGTATTCGGTCCTCAACCAAGAGACTACAGCTTTAAATTGAACAAAAAATTAAAGCAATTAGCTCGTAAATCGGCGTTAAGCTACAAAGCACAAGAGAACAATGTTGTAGTATTGGATGAAGTAAACTTCGATTCAATCAAAACAAAGAACTATGTGTCTTTAATCAACGCTTTAAATGTTGCTGATGAAAAAACTTTATTAGTATTATCAGCATACAATAACAATGTTTATTTATCAAGCAGAAACTTGAAGAAAGCAAAAGTTATTGTAGCATCAGAGTTGAATACATATGATGTATTAAATGCTACAAAATTATTGTTGACTGCAGATTCTGTAAAAACTTTGGAGGAAGCATTAGCTAAGTAATATGGAAATTATTAAAAAACCTATCTTAACTGAGAAAGCTTCATTATTGACGGAAAAATTAAACCGTTACGCTTTCAAAGTAGATCACAGAGCAAACAAAATCCAGATCAAACAAGCTGTTGAGCAAATGTTTGGCGTATCAGTAGTTGCAGTTAACACTGCAGTTGTTGCGGGTAAATCAAAAAGCCGTTACACAAAAGCTGGTTTCGTTTCTGGAAGAAGCCCTAAGTATAAAAAAGCCATCATCACAGTTAAGGATGGTGAGACTATTGACTTTTACAGTACACTATAATAAGAAATGGCAGTTAAAAGATTCAAACCGGTAACCCCTGGTACTCGCTTTAGAGTTGGTGCTGATTATTCAGACGTTACAACTAACGTTCCTGAGAAATCATTAGTAGTAACTAAAGTAAACAAGTCAGGTGGTCGTAATAACTCCGGTAAAATGACTATGCGTTACATCGGTGGGGGACATAAAAAAGTATACCGATTAATAGATTTCAAACGCGATAAAAAAGATATCCCTGCAACAGTAGCTACTATCGAGTACGATCCGAATCGTACAGCACGTATTGCATTATTGCACTACGCGGATGGTGAGAAACGTTACATCATTGCTCCAGCTGGTTTAACAGTTGGTCAAACTGTAATTGCAGGTGAATCAGTAGCCCCAGAAGTTGGTAATACAATGCCACTTGCAAACATTCCATTAGGTTCTATTATCCATAACATCGAATTGAATCCTGGTCAAGGTGGTTCAATCGCTCGTTCGGCAGGAACTTACGCGCAATTATCTGCACGTGATGGAAAGTATGCAATTATCAAATTGCCATCAGGAGAGACTCGTATGATCTTATTAACCTGTGTTGCAACGATTGGCTCAGTTTCAAATGCTGAGAAGTCTAACCAAGTGTTAGGTAAAGCTGGTCGTAAGCGTTGGTTAGGTCGTCGTCCTCGCGTACGTGGTGTTGCTATGAACCCTGTTGATCACCCTATGGGAGGTGGTGAAGGTCGTTCATCAGGAGGTCACCCTCGTTCACGCACAGGAGTTTTAGCTAAAGGCTACAAAACTCGCTACAAGAAGAAAACATCGAATCGTTACATCATTGAGAGAAGGAAAAAATAATGGCTCGTTCAATTAAAAAAGGTCCTTATATCGATCACAACTTAGAAAGAAAAGTTCTTTCTATGAATGAAACAAACAAGAAGTCAGTAATTAAGACTTGGTCTCGTAGATCAATGATTTCACCTGATTTTGTTGGCCATACCTTCGCAGTGCACAACGGGAATAAATTCATTCCGGTTTATGTAACAGAGAATATGGTTGGTCACAAGCTTGGTGAATTTGCGCCTACGCGTACTTTCAGAGGCCACGCAGAAAAGAAAAAATAATAGGTAATGGAAGCAACAAAGAAACTTAAAAAATCTGTTTTAATTAAACAGCGCAAAGAGCAGTTAAAAGCTCAGGTAGGAGGAGCTTCTACTGCCAAATTATTGAACTGCCCTACGTCTCCGCGCAAAATGCGTTTAGTAGTGGATCTTATCCGTGGTCAAAAAGTTGAGAATGCATTATACATTCTAAAACATACAGGTAAAGAGGCTGCTATCCGTGTTGAGAAATTATTATTATCAGCAATCAAAAACTGGGAAGCTAAAAATGAAGGCGCTTCAGTTGAGGATGGTGGTTTATTTGTAAAAGAAGTATCTGTTGGTGGTGGTCGTCAATTAAAGAGATTACGTCCAGCTCCTCAAGGTCGTGGTTACAGAATTCGCAAGCGTTCAAACCATGTTACTTTGGTGGTAGACAGTGTAAACAACGTTAATAACTAATATTACTAAGAATGGGACAAAAAGCAAATCCAATAGGTAGCAGATTAGGGATCATCAAAGGATGGGATTCTAATTGGTTCGGAGGCAACAACTATTCTGATAAGTTAGTTGAGGACGAAAAAATCAGAAAGTATCTTTCTGTACGTATCGCTAAAGGCGGTGTAGCAAAAGTTGTTATTGAAAGAACTTTAAAACGTATTACTGTTACAATCCACACAGCACGTCCAGGAATCGTTATCGGTAAAGGCGGACAAGAGGTTGATAAGATCAAAGAAGAGTTAAAGAAATTGACTAAGAAAGATGTTCAAATCAACATTTTTGAAATCAAACGTCCTGAGCTAGATGCGAAGTTAGTAGCTGAAGGTATTGCAAAACAATTAGAGGCTCGTATCTCTTTCCGTCGTGCAATGAAAACTGCTATCGCTTCAACGATGCGTATGGGTGCTGAAGGTATCAAAGTAATGTGTTCAGGTCGTTTAGGTGGTGCTGAGATGGCACGTACTGAACAATACAAAGAAGGAAGAACTCCTTTACACACATTACGTGCAGATATCGACTATGCTTTAGCAGAAGCATTAACTACTTACGGTAAGATCGGTGTGAAAGTTTGGATCTGTAAAGGTGAAGTTTACGGTAAACGTGACTTATCTCCAAACATCGGTCAAGCATCAGGCGTGAAGTCTCGTGGTGGCAACGAAGGTGGTTCAGACCGTCGTGACAACCGTGGCGGAGGCCGTCGTGATAACAACCGTGGTGGTGGTCGTCGTGATAACAACCGTGGTGGAAAAAGAGATTAATTAATTAAGATTTAAAACTATCTGTTAGAACAGATTTTAACAAAATACGAACATGTTACAGCCAAAAAGAACGAAGTTCAGAAAGATGCAGAAAGGCCGCATGAAGGGTAATGCTAGCCGTGGTGCGGAGTTATCTTTCGGTTCTTTCGGTATCAAATCACTGGAGTCAGCATGGATCACAAGCCGTCAAATTGAGGCAGCACGTATCGCCGTAACACGTTATATGAAACGTGAAGGTCAAGTGTGGATCCGTATCTTCCCTGACAAACCTGTTACTAAGAAGCCTGCAGAGGTACGTATGGGTAAGGGTAAGGGTGCTCCAGAATACTGGGTAGCAGTAGTACGCCCAGGCCGTATGTTATTTGAAGCAGAAGGTGTGCCTTTAGAGATTGCTAAAGAAGCATTACGTTTAGCTGCTCAAAAATTACCGGTTCAAACTAAGTTTGTGATACGTAGAGATTACGTTGAAGCATAATAATCGTCGGTAATGTCTAAAATTTAGCCTTACGGCCGTTACCCGTAAGGCAATATTAAAAGTTTAGATAACCCGACCCAACACTGGAAAAAAATGAAAAATTCAGAAATCGTAGAATTATCAACAGAGGATTTAACAGCTCGCCTTGCAGAAGAGAAAGCTGCCTTTAACAAATTGAAATTTGCACACGCTGTTTCTGCTATTGAGAACCCAAATGTTATCAAAGCAGCTCGCAGAACTATCGCTCGTATCTCCACTGAGGTTTCGAAGCGTAAGAATGCAGCAAAATCTGAAACAGCCTCTGAGGCATAAAAATTAAGTCGAAATGGAAAGAAATTTAAGAAAAACAAGAATCGGCTTAGTAGTTAGCAATAAAATGGACAAATCGATTACAGTAGCGGTTGAGCGTAAAGTGAAACACCCTATCTACGGTAAGTTCGTTAAAAAAACTACTAAATTCAAAGCTCATGACGAAGAGAATACCTGCGGTATCGGCGATACGGTATTAATCATGGAAACTCGTCCGCTGAGTAAAACAAAAAACTGGAGATTAGTTGAAATTTTAGAAAGGGCTAAATAATGGTACAACAGGAATCAAGATTAAATGTAGCTGACAATAGCGGAGCTAAAGAGGTTTTAGTAATCCGTGTATTGGGCGGTACGCGCAAGCGTTATGCATCTATCGGTGATAAGATCGTTGTTACCGTAAAGAGCGCTATACCTTCAGGAAACGTGAAGAAAGGTTCAGTTTCTAAAGCAGTTGTAGTTCGTACGAAAAAAGAGATTCGTCGTAAAGATGGTTCTTACATTCGTTTCGATGATAACGCTGCAGTATTGTTAAACAATAACGATGAGCCTCGCGGTACTCGTATTTTTGGCCCAGTTGCCAGAGAGTTACGTGAGAAGCAGTTCATGAAAATCGTATCACTAGCACCGGAGGTTTTATAATTATGGCACAGAAGAAAAAAACTACTACTCACAAAATCAAAATTAAAAAAGGAGATTTAGTGAAAGTTATCGCTGGTAACTCTAAAGGTGTTCAAGGAAAAGTTTTACAAATTTTAGTGGATGCAGATAGAGCTATCGTAGAAGGCGCTAATATCGTTAAGAAACACACTAAACCTAGTGCAGCAAACCCTAACGGTGGTATCATCGAGAAGGAAGCTGCGATTAACATCTCTAACATTGCTTTAATCGATCCTAAGACAGGTAATACTACTCGTATTGGACGTAAAGTAAATGCAGATGGTAAAATAGTACGTTACGCAAAAAAATCAGGGGAGGAGATTAAATAATGACTTATTCACCGAGATTAAAAGGGAAATACGCGGATGAGATCCGTGCAGCTCTAAAAGAGAAATTCCAATACAAGAGCGTTATGCAAGTTCCTAGATTGGAGAAGATCGTTGTATCTCAAGGTATTGGTGCTGCTACTGCTGACAAGAAATTAATCGACAATGCAATTGGCGAATTAACTTTAATCACAGGACAACAAGCAGTTCCTACGAAGTCTAAAAAAGATATTTCGAACTTTAAATTGCGTAAAGGTATGCCTATTGGTGCTCGTGTAACATTACGCGACAACAATATGTACGAATTCTTAGATCGTTTAATTGCTGTTTCATTACCTCGTATCCGTGATTTCCGCGGTATCAACGACAAAGGATTCGATGGACACGGTAACTACAACTTAGGTATTACTGAGCAGATCATCTTCCCTGAGATCAACATTGACAAGATCAACAAGATCCAAGGTATGGATATCACTTTCGTAACTTCTGCTAAGAATGACATCGAAGCATTAGAGTTATTGAAACAATTCGGTTTACCATTCAAAAATCAAAATTCGAACAACAATGGCTAAAGAAGGATTAAAAGCACGCGAAGTAAAGCGTCAGAAATTAGTTGCTAAGTTTGCTGAGAAACGTGCTGCTTTAAAAGCAGCAGGTGATTATGCAGCTTTAGACAAATTGCCTAAGAATGCTTCACCTGTACGTTTGCACAATCGTTGTAAATTAACAGGCCGTCCTAAAGGATATATGCGTCAATTCGGTATCTCACGTGTAACATTCCGTGAGATGGCATTAGACGGAAAAATCCCAGGGGTGAAAAAAGCTTCTTGGTAAACCAAAAAAAATATTTACTTTTGCCCGGATAAATCGCGTAATGCGATTTATCGGGTTTTTTTTGCATTGCAAATATTGTTAACAGATAATAGGTCTGTCCTTTAGGTAAAGGATGGAAACCATTATCATAATTTTTATAAATAATGAATACAGATCCAATAGCGGATTACCTTACACGAGTAAGGAATGCCATTAAGGCCAACCACAGGGTTGTTGAAATTCCTGCATCGAACCTAAAAAAAGAAATCACTAAAGTTCTTTTTGACAAGGGTTACATTGCTAATTACAAATTTATTGAAGAAGGTCCTCAAGGCACAATTAAAATTGCATTGAAATACCATCCAATTAGCAAAGTACCGGCTATTCGCACTTTGACACGTGTGAGTAAACCTGGTTTAAGAAAGTATGCAAATGTTGACAACCTTCCTCGTGTTCTGAACGGTCTAGGTATTGCTATCCTATCTACATCGAAAGGTGTAATGTCGGATAAAGAAGCTGGCGTTCAAAATGTTGGTGGTGAAGTTTTATGTTACGTTTATTAATCTAGGAAAAAACACACAAAGAAATGTCAAGAATTGGAAAAGCGCCAATTGCTATTCCCTCGGGAGTATCAATTACTGTATCAGACAAGAACTTGTTGACAGTAAAAGGCCCTAAAGGTGAATTAACACAACAAGTGGACAGCGACATCACTGTTAAAGAAGAAGATGGCCAGATCGTCGTTACACGTCCTACAGAACAAAAGAAACACAAAGCATTACACGGCTTATACCGCGCCTTGATTAACAACATGGTAGTCGGTGTAACCGAAGGGTACAAAACTACACAAGAGTTAGTGGGTGTTGGTTACCGTGCTTCAAACACTGGTAATACATTAGAGTTAACTTTAGGATTCTCTCACCAGATTGTTTTCGTATTGCCAAAGGAAATTACAGTTACAACTACTGCTGAAAAAGGTAAGAACCCAACAATTACATTGGAGTCAATTGACAAACAATTAATCGGACAGGTAGCAGCGAAAATCCGCGGCTTCCGTAAGCCAGAGCCATACAAAGGTAAAGGTATTAAGTTCGCAGGGGAAGTATTAAGAAGAAAAGCAGGTAAATCAGCTAAAAAATAATAACCATGGCAGGAATTAAATCAACTCGTAGAGCGAGAATAAAAAAAGGAATCAGAAAACACCTGGCTGGATCTACAGAACGTCCGCGTTTAACGGTTTTTAGAAGTAATAAAGGTATCTACGCACAGATCATTGATGATACATTAGGAAAGACATTAGTGTCTGCTTCTTCATCATCAAAAGAATTTGCTGCATCAGGTAACAAAGTTGATCAATCTAAAGCTGTAGGTAAAATGGTTGCTGAGAAAGCGATCGCAGCAGGAATTAGCAAAGTAGTTTTTGACCGTAATGGGTATCTATACCATGGCCGTATTAAATCATTGGCTGAAGGTGCTCGCGAAGGCGGTTTAGACTTTTAATCAAAGAAAGAAATGGCATTAAGCAATATTAAAAGAGTAAAATCAAGCGAGATTGAATTAAAAGATCGCTTAGTAAGCATCCAACGCGTTGCGAAAGTTACTAAAGGTGGTCGTACCTTCAGTTTCTCAGCTATCGTTGTAGTTGGTGATGAGAATGGCATCGTAGGATACGGTTTAGGTAAAGCTAAAGAGGTTACTGAAGCAATTACTAAAGGTATTGATGACGCTAAGAAAAACTTAGTGAAAGTTCCTATCATTAAAGGTACAGTTCCTCATGAGCAGTACGGTAAATACTCAGGTGGTTCAGTTTTAATTAAACCAGCTGTACACGGTACAGGAGTATTAGCGGGTGGTGCTATGCGTGCAGTATTAGAGTCTGCAGGTATCACTGACGTATTAGCAAAATCATTAGGATCTTCTAACCCTCACAATGTTGTTAAAGCAACTATTGATGCTTTAGCAAACATGCGTGATGCTTATACAGTGGCACAAACACGTCGTGTCGATTTAAACAAAGTATTTAACGGTTAATATCATGGCAAAAATTAAAATCACCCAGATAAAGAGCGTTATCGACAGAAGCGAGCGCCAAAAGAAAACTATTGAGGCATTAGGTTTGAAAAAAATCAATCACTCAGTAGAGGTTGAAGCTACACCAGCGATCATTGGTATGGTTCGTAAAGTGAACCATTTAGTAGCAGTAGAAACTGTTTAAAAATAACAATGGAAAGGATTTCTCACAGTCCTTTCCATTCTGTTTATTCATTAAATATTCAAAGGTTATTGCCTGTTTAGTGAGAGCGAAGGCGTAACACAATCAAGTTTAAAATGAACTTAAGTAATTTAAAACCAGCAGTTGGTTCAACAAAAAGTAAGAAACGTATTGGTCGTGGTCAAGGATCAGGTCGTGGCGGAACTTCAACTCGTGGACACAAAGGTGCCGGCTCTCGTTCTGGTCACTCTACGAAGATTGGTTTCGAAGGTGGTCAAATGCCTTTACAACGTCGCGTTCCTAAATTCGGATTCAAAAACATTAACCGTGTAGAATACGTAGGTGTTAACTTAGATGTATTACAAGGTTTAGTTGAGAAACACAATTTAACGACTGTAGACTTTGAAACTTTGAATGTTCACGGTTTAATCTCTAAAAACGACAAAGTGAAAATCTTAGGTCGTGGTGAGTTTACTGCGAAAGTAGAAGTTAAAGCTCATGCGTTCTCTACCTCAGCTCAAAAAGCTATTGAAGCAGCAGGTGGTTCTATCGTTAAACTGTAATAATACATGAAGAAACTAATCACAACCTTAACCAATATATGGAAGATTGAAGAATTACGTAATCGTATTTTAAATACGTTACTTTTTCTTTTAATATACCGCATAGGATGTCACGTGGTATTGCCAGGTGTTAATCCTGATGCATTGGTAGTAAACAGAGAAGGTGGTAATGATATTATGAACCTAATCAATATGTTTGCCGGTGGATCTTTTTCCCGTGCGGCAATTTTTGCATTAGGCGTAATGCCATACATCTCCGCATCTATCGTTGTGCAGTTATTGGGGATAGCTGTTCCTGCTTTTCAGAAAATGCAAAAAGAGGGGGAGTCTGGGCGTAAGAAAATGACTCAAATTACTCGTTATCTAACAGTAGCGATTACTTTGGTTCAGTCAATTGCATACGTGAAGACGCAAATCGGTCCTGAAGCAAAAACTATCGCTGATCCGATGTTCTCTATTCTTTCTGCAATCGTGTTGACAGCAGGTACACTGTTTGTGATGTGGCTAGGTGAGAAGATTACTGATAAAGGTATCGGTAATGGTATTTCACTTATTATTATGGCAGGTATTATCGCGCAGCTTCCTGCAGGTATTACAGCAGAGTGGGGTTCAAGAATGAGTCCTAGTGGTGGTGGTCCAATTCCATTGTTATTAGAATTTGTAGCCTTGTTCTTCGTTGTAATATTTACCATTCTTGTGGTTCAAGGGGTTCGTAAGATTCCTGTACAATACGCTAAGAAAATCGTTGGAAATAAACAAATTGGCGGTGTTCGTCAGTACATTCCCCTAAAGGTGAATGCTGCTGGTGTAATGCCAATCATTTTCGCGCAAGCGATCATGTTCCTTCCAATGTCCTTAACACAGTTCTTTCCGAACGTGCAATCGGACTTCTTGACGTCTTTGAGTAACTATACATCTGTGACGTATAATGTTGTATTTGCTTTGTTGATCATTGCATTTACATTCTTCTACACCGCGATCATGGTTAATCCTCAACAGATGTCGGAGGATATGAAAAAAAATGGCGGATTTATTCCAGGCGTTAAACCTGGATATGAAACGAATTTGTTCATCGATAATGTGATTTCTCACATTACATTCCCAGGAGCAATATTTGTAGCTGTGATTGCTATTTTACCGGCAATTGCTACATTGTTCGGTGTAAACAACCAGTTCGCTCATTTCTATGGTGGTACTTCGTTGTTGATCTTAGTAGGGGTAGTGTTGGATACCATCCAACAAATTGAAAGTCACTTGTTGATGCGTCACTATGACGGATTAATGAAGACAGGTAGAGTAAAAGGCCGTAGCTCGGCAACAACCGTTGAAGGTTACGACCAATCAGCAATTTAATTTTTGAATGTCTAAAGTATATTATAAAACAGACGAAGAAATTGAGCAAGTGCGAGAGTCCGCAAATGTACTCTCGCAGCTACTTGCTGAAATTGCTTCGTTGGTAAAACCGGGTATCACAACCTTGTCTCTTGATCAATTCGCTTTCGAGTTTATCAAAGATCATAAAGGAACACCTGCGTTTTTAAATTATCACGGGTTCCCATATTCCCTGTGTATTTCGGTGAATGATCAAATCGTTCATGGTTTTCCAAGTGAGTATGTGTTGCAGGAGGGAGACATAGTCTCAGTAGATGGTGGTGTTAATTTAAATGGTTTTATTAGTGATTCTGCCTATACTTTTGGTGTAGGTGAGATCTCTCCCGAAGCACAGCAATTACTAGATGTTACTAAAGCTTCACTTTACAAAGGTATTGACGAAGCAGTCGCTGGTAAGCGTGTTGGGGATATTTCTGCAGCCGTTCAAGAATACGTAACGCGTTACAACTATGGTATTGTTCGCGAACTTGTAGGACATGGTGTTGGTTTCCATTTACATGAGAAGCCTGAAGTGCCAAACTACGGTAAGCGAGGTTCGGGTCCTAAGCTTGAAGAGGGTTTAGTAATCTGTATTGAGCCGATGATCAATGCGGGTAAAGGGGGTGTCAAGTTTTGGGATGACGGATGGACAGTTAGTACCATTGATGGTAAACTTTCAGCTCACTTCGAGCAGATGGTTGCGATCAGAAAAGGTAAACCGGACGTATTATTAAATTTTGATGCAATAGAGAAAGTTTTAGATAAAAAGTAGTTGGATTTCAATTAATTTATTTATCTTTGCACTCCTGTTTTGCGATTTTATACACAAAAATAAGAGCTTATATGGCTAAACAAGCCTCGATAGAACAAGACGGTATCATAAAGGAAGCACTTTCAAACGCGATGTTTCGTGTAGAGCTAGAGAATGGTCATGAGATCATTGCCCACATTTCAGGGAAAATGCGCATGCACTACATCAAGATTCTGCCAGGTGATAAAGTGAAGTTGGAAATGTCTCCATATGATTTAACCAAAGGAAGAATTACATACCGCTATAAATAGACTTCGGTTTATTGGTAGCAGTATAAAAACTTATAAAAATGAAAGTTAGAGCATCAATTAAAAAACGCAGTGCGGATTGTAAGATCATCCGTCGCAAAGGAAAAGTTTTTGTAATTAACAAAAAGAACCCTAAGTTCAAACAACGTCAAGGGTAGTTATTAACATAATCGCTTAAAATATTATATGGCAAGGATATCAGGTATAGATTTACCTAAAAACAAAAGAGGTGTTATTGGCCTTACCTATATTTTCGGTATTGGTCGTTCCACTGCTGCTTATATCTTAGATAAAGCAGGCATCGATCAGAACGTGAAAGTTCAGGAATGGAATGATGATCAATTAGCTTCAATTCGTACAATCATCAACGATGAAATCAAAGTTGAAGGTGCATTACGTTCAGAAGTTCAATTGAACATTAAACGTTTGATGGATATTGGTTGTTACCGTGGATTACGCCACCGTAAACACTTACCAGTTCGTGGTCAACGCACTAAAAACAACTCTCGTACTCGTAAAGGAAAACGTAAGACAGTTGCTAACAAGAAAAAAGCTACTAAATAATAAGTAATTAAGAAATGGCTAAAAGTAAAAAAGTTACTAAAAAACGTATCGTAGTTATCGAGCCTGTTGGTCAAGCTCATATCAACGCTACTTTTAACAACATCATCGTAACTTTGACTAACAATCAAGGTCAAACAATTTCATGGTCTTCAGCTGGTAAGATGGGCTTCAAAGGTTCTAAAAAGAACACTCCATATGCTGCGTCACAAGCTGCTAACGACTGTGGTAAAGTTGCATACGACTTAGGATTGCGTAAAGTTGAAGTTTTTGTAAAAGGACCTGGTGCTGGACGTGAGTCGGCGATCCGTTCTTTACAAACAATTGGAATCGACGTAACGACGATTAAGGATATTACTCCACTACCTCACAACGGTTGTCGTCCTCCAAAACGTAGAAGAGTTTAATAATAGAGTGTTTAAGATAAGATTCTTCAGCTAAAGGCTGAATGATACTTCAAACAGAACAAACAAATGGCAAGATATACAGGACCTAAGTCCAAAATCGCTCGTAAATTTAGAGAGCCAATTTTCGGCCCAGATAAGGCATTAGAAAAGAAAAACTATCCTCCAGGCCAACATGGTCCTTCAAAAAGAAGAGGAAAACAATCTGAATATGCAATTCAGTTATTAGAGAAACAAAAAGCTAAATATACTTACGGTGTATTAGAGCGTCAATTCTCAAACTTATTCGTTAAGGCAGCAGCAAAACAAGGTATTACAGGTGAGAACTTCTTAAAATTATTAGAAGCACGTTTAGATAATATCGTTTACCGTTTAGGAATTGCTCCTACACGTTCAGCTGCTCGTCAATTAGTTTCGCACAAGCATATTACTGTTAACGGTCAAGTAGTTAACATTCCATCATATAGCATTCGCCCTGGTGATGTTATTGAAGTTCGCGAGCGTTCGAAATCCTTAGAAGCGATTTCAAACTCTGTAGCTGGAAGAAAAATTAATAAATTCAGCTGGTTAGAGTGGGATGCAAACGAATTGAAAGGTACTTTCGTAACTTACCCTGAAAGAGCTGACATTCCAGAGAACATTAAAGAAAATTTAATTGTAGAGTTATACTCTAAATAATAAATGATACTAACATGCATTCTTGTAAAGTTTGCATGTTAGTATTATATCATATCAAGTACTAAAACTTAAAAGAACATAAATGGCAATTTTAGCATTTCAAAGACCGGATAAAGTTATCATGCAAAAATCAACTGATTTTGATGGTACTTTCGAATTTCGTCCATTAGAACCAGGTTTTGGTGTAACTATTGGTAATGCTTTGCGCCGTATTTTATTGTCCTCTCTAGAAGGATATGCAATTACGTCGGTAAGATTTTCAGGCGTTTCGCACGAATTCTCTACGATTAAAGGCGTGGTAGAAGATGTTACGGAAATCATTCTTAATTTGAAGCAAGTACGTTTCAAAAAGTCTGGTGAGCAAGGCGATAACGAGAAAATCTTTGTAGTTATCAACGGCCAAGATCAATTTACAGCTGGAGACATTACTAAATTCTCTAATAATTTCACTGTATTAAACCCTGAATTGGTTATCTGTAACATGGATAACTCTGTTACTGTAGAGGTTGAAATCTCTGTAGGTAAAGGTCGTGGTTATGTGAATGCGGAAGAGAATAAAGTGGTTGATGGACCAGTTGGAATGATTGCGATCGATTCTATCTACACTCCGATCAAAAATGTAAAATATACCATTGAAAACTATCGTGTTGAGCAAAAGACTGACTACGAGAAATTGTTGTTAGACATCTCTACTGATGGTTCTATTCATCCAGAAGATGCTTTGAAAGAAGCAGCTAAGATCTTAATCCAACACTTCATGTTATTCTCTGATGAGAACATGTTGTTGGAATCTCAAACTAAGGAAGAGACTAAGGTTGTTGATGAAGAAATCTTACACATGCGTAAGATTTTGAAAACGGAATTAGTTGATTTAGATCTTTCAGTTCGTGCTTTGAACTGTTTGAAAGCAGCTGATATCCGCACATTAGCAGAATTAGTAACTTATGATGTTGCAGATATGTTGAAATTCCGCAACTTCGGTAAGAAGTCTTTAAGTGAGATTCAAGAATTAGTTAAATCTAAAGGTTTATCGTTTGGTATGAACTTGTCTAAGTACAAGCTAGACGAAGAATAATAAATTACAATAATAAGCGACCTGTTGCGTAATTCCTCTTGGGAGTAGAGATAATCTGATTATACATACAAGCTTGAAAGAAAGAACGGTACGCACAAAAACAAATCAAAAAAATGAGACACGGAAAAAAAGTTAATCACTTAGGCCGCACTGACAGTCACCGTAAGGCGATGTTAGCTAACATGGCGACTTCATTAATTAAACACAAACGTATTACTACAACTTTAGCAAAAGCTAAAGCTTTACGTACTTACGTTGAGCCTTTGATTACAAAATCTAAAAACGACACTACACATTCACGTCGTACGGTATTCGCTTACTTAAAAGATAAAGATGCTGTTACTATCTTATTCCGCGAAGTATCTGAAAAAGTTGCTTCTCGTCCAGGTGGTTACACACGTATCATCAAATTGGAAAACCGTTTAGGTGATAACGCGGAGATGGCATTTATCGAATTAGTAGATTACAACGAAGTTTACGGAAATACTGCTAAAACTGAGAAGAAATCTACTCGTCGTCGTTCTACATCAAAGAAAAAAGCTACTGAAACTGCAGCGAAAGCTCCAGTTGCAAAAGCTGACGATTTAACTATCGTAGAAGGTATCGGTCCTAAAATTGCTGAAGTATTAACAGCTGCTGGAATCGCTACTTACGCTGAATTAGCTAAAACTGATGCAGAAAAAGTTAAAGAAATTTTAACTGAAGCAGGTTCTAACTTCAATACTGCAGATCCTTCTACTTGGGCTGAACAAGCACAATTAGCAGCTGACGGTAAATTCGAAGAATTAGAAAAATTGAAAGCTGAATTAGATGGCGGTAAAAAAGTTGATGAATAATCATTGATTTTTTAACGAAATAAGAAAGTCCCCTTGCAAAAGGGGACTTTTTTTATTTTATCAAGATTCGTAAACTATTACTACATATATTTGTAATTCACATCTTACGAAAGCATAATAAATGGAACTTTTTAATGTTTACCCTGTTAATCCTATCAATATTGTAAAAGCAAAAGGATCATTGGTATGGGATGAACAAGGCACAGAGTACTTGGATCTATATGGTGGCCACGCGGTCATTTCTATAGGCCATACGCATCCTCATTATGTTGAGGCGCTTAAAAATCAGTTAGACAAGATTGGTTTTTATTCGAATTCCGTTTTAATTCCTATTCAACAGCAACTTGCCCGACAGTTAGGTGAGGTGTCTGGAAAGGCTGATTATACCTTGTTTCTTTGTAACTCAGGTGCTGAAGCCAATGAGAATGCGCTGAAGTTAGCATCCTTTCATACTGGAAGAAAGAAGATTATTGCTTTCAATAAGGCATTTCACGGTCGTACTTCCTTGGCAGTTGCTGCGACTGACAATCCAAGTATTGTAGCTCCAGTTAACCAAACTGACAATGTTGTGTTCCTTCCATTCAATGATGAGGAAGCATTAACGAAGGCTTTTCAGGAGTATGGAGATGAAATTGCTGCTGTTATCATCGAAGGGATACAAGGTGTTGGAGGAATTCGCGAAGCTTCTGTTCCCTTTTTAAAAACCATTCGTTCATTGTGTGACACTTATGGGGCCGTTTATATCGCAGATTCGGTGCAATGTGGTTATGGAAGAACAGGTTCTTTCTACTCGCATGACTACGCAGGTGTAGATGCAGATATCTATACGATGGCAAAGGGTATGGGAAATGGTTTCCCTATTGGTGGTATTTCCATCGCTCCGAAGTTCAAAGCTTCCTATGGCTTGTTGGGAACGACCTTTGGCGGAAATCATCTTGCATGTGCTGCTGCTGTTGCTGTGCTAGATGTTATCAAAGAGGAGAACTTGCTTCAGAATGCCGAACAGGTAGGCAAGTATTTGATTGAGGAACTTAAGAAGTTTGATCAGGTCTTGGAAGTTAGAGGACGTGGGTTGATGATCGGTATTGAGTTGCCTGCAGATCTTGCGCAGGTGAAGAAGGATCTGTTGTCGATCAATAAGATCTTTACTGGAGAGGCTAAGCCGAATGTAATTCGTATTCTACCCGCATTAAATATTACAAAAGAAATTGCAGATCGCTTTTTAACAGCTTTTGACGAGCGTTTGAAAGCTTAATTATATCAAAGATGAAGAACTTTTTTTCTGTAGCGGATGTAAAAAATCTGAAAGCTATAGTAGACGAGGCATTAACGTTAAAGGCCAACCCTTTTGGCAACGAAGACCTTGGTAAGCATAAAACAATTGGTTTAGTATTCTTGAACCCAAGTCTTCGTACTCGACTTAGTACACAGAAAGCGGCGATGAACCTTGGGATGCAGGTCATCGTGATGAATATGGATAAGGATGGCTGGGCTTTAGAGACCCGTGACGGCGTTATTATGAACGGCACGACCGTAGAGCATATCCGGGAGGCTGCAGCTGTTATGGGCGAGTATTGCGATATCCTAGGCCTTCGTTCGTTTCCTTCATTGAAAGATAAGGAAGCAGATTATACCGAAGATTTATTCAACAAATTCGTGAAATTTGCGGGGGTACCGGTTGTTTCCTTGGAAAGTGCTACACGACATCCACTACAAAGTCTTACCGATCTGATTACCATTACAGAACATAAAAAGAAAGATAAGCCAAAAGTGGTGCTTGCTTGGGCTCCTCATGTGAAAGCACTTCCGCAAGCCGTTCCAAACTCATTCGCAGAGTGGATGTGTAAGGCACAGGAGGAAGGCTTAGTTGACTTTACGATTGCACATCCCATGGGATATGAATTGTCGGAAGAATTTACAGACGGCGCCAGCATTTCTAATAATCTTGACGAAGCTTTGGCTGATGCTGATTTCGTGTATGTGAAAAACTGGTCCTCGTTTAGGGAATACGGCGCTGTATACCCAGTATTTGAAGATTGGATGATGAATAATGAAAAATTAAAGCTGACAAATGATGCGAAGGTCATGCATTGTCTACCAGTTAGACGCGACCTGGAATTATCATCAGAGATTCTTGATGGGCCGAATTCCTTAGTTATTAAGGAAGCAGGTAATCGTGTGTGGGCGGCACAGGTTGTATTGAAGAGGTTGTTGGAGGGTTTGAAATAAAATAGAATGTCGGTATTAAACATTATAAAAATCGGGGGGAACATCATTGACGATCCTGTTCAATTAGATGCTTTCCTCGAAAAATTCTCTGCTTTGCAGGGGCGTAAAATTTTAGTTCATGGCGGTGGTAAAATCGCAACGCGTATCGCTGCTGATTTAGGTATCGAGGCTAAAATGGTCGAAGGACGTCGTATTACGGATGCACCAATGTTGGATGTGGTAACCATGGTTTACGCGGGCTTGACCAATAAGAATATCGTAGCAAATCTGCAAAAACTTAATTGTGATGCGATAGGCTTATGTGGCGCTGATGCCAATGTGATAAAGGCTATTAAACGTCCAGTGCGGGAGATCGACTACGGATTTGCCGGTGATATACTTGCGGATTCCGTGAATTCACTTGCGATAAAGAAACTCTTAGAGGCCGAATTCACACCAGTATTTTCAGCAATTACCCATAATGGTATGGGGCAGCTATTGAATACGAATGCAGACACCATTGCATCTTCGCTTGCGATCGCCCTATCCAATGTCTATGAAGTTTCGCTGATCTATTGTTTCGAGAAGAATGGTGTTTTATTAGACGTCGATAACGAAAATTCGGTTATTGAGACGATTCGTTCCGGAGAATTTCAGCAATTAAAAGAAAATAAGATTATACATGATGGCATGATTCCGAAGTTGCAAAATGCGTTTGACGCTATTGCAAAGGGGGTTAGCAATGTGTATATTGGCAATGCCAATAATTTACACCTGTACCAGCAGCGTAAATTTGGCACTTGTTTAATTGCCTAAATCTATACAACATGCAAAAAATTACAATCATCGGAGGGGGGAATATCGGCCTATCTTTAGCCAAGGGATTGGTGAAGGCGGATTATTGCCAAGCTGATGCAATCACGATCACCAGAAGGTCGTTGGTTTCATTAGAAGAGGAGAAGAATGCCGGCTTTACGGTTAGCGAGAATAATGTCGAAGCCATTCAAGGTGCAGACTATATTGTGCTTGCAATCTTGCCGCAGCAGATTCGCAAAGTACTTGACGAGCTTCAACCCAGCTTAAACCCCAAGCAGATTGTAATTTCAGTCGTGTCAGGAGTGACCTGTGCTGATATCAAGGAAGTCATTGGAAATAATAAAACGGTTATCCGCGTTATGCCGAATACGGCAATTGCCATTGGTCAGTCGATGACCTGTATGGCAACGGATAATGCAACGGATGAACAAATCAAAGCCGTTACGACGATGTTCGAAACGGTAGGATCCGTCGTTCTAATCAACGAAGATCTCATGACATCGGCAACCGCATTGTGCGCCTGTGGTATTGCATTTTTTTTACGTAGTATCCGCGCGGCGTCGCAAGGAGGAGTAGAGATCGGCTTCCATGCACATGATGCGCTCAAAATGGCGATTCAAACAGCAAAAGGAGCTGCAGATTTGCTGCTGCAAATGCAGAGCCATCCTGAAAGCGAGATTGATAAAGTAACTTCACCCAAAGGATGTACCATCGCAGGCCTAAACGAAATGGAACACAACGGCTTTAGCTCTGCATTTATCAAAGGCATAAAATTATCAGCTAAGAAAGCTGGAGGTTTGTATAATGAATAACATAGCAGAATTGACGAGCGATAGTATCGCATTATTGAAAGGCATGATCAGCACCCCCTCGCTTAGTCGTGAGGAACAGAACACTGCCGCTTTAATTCGTCAATTCTTTCAAACGCATAAAATACCAACGGAACAAATAGGCAATAATATTATTGCCTATAATCAGTTTCATTCGGCCGACAAGCCTTATATTCTTTTAAATTCCCATCACGATACCGTCAAAGCAAATCCTGGCTATACAAAAGATCCCTTCCAACCGCTGGTTGAGGATGGTAAATTGTATGGCTTAGGGAGCAATGACGCCGGTGGTTGTTTAGTTTCGCTAATCGCAGCATTCCGTTATTTCTATGGGCAGCAGAATCTCCCATTCAATTTATGCCTTATTGCATCAGCAGAAGAAGAAGTGTCGGGGAAGAATGGGGTGGAAGAGGCTTACAAGCATGTGCCTGCCTGCAGTTTTGCAATTGTCGGCGAACCGACGCTGCTAAACCTAGCGGTCGCTGAGAAAGGATTAATGGTTTTGGATTGTGCCGCACATGGTCAATCCGGACATGCCGCACGCGAAGAGGGTGTCAATGCCATCTACTTAGCGTTAGAAGATATAGCGTGGTTCCAGAGCTTTCAGTTTCCGAAGCTTTCGAGCTTCCTCGGGCCAGTTAAAATGAGCGTGACGATGATCGAAGCGGGGTCGCAACATAATGTTGTTCCTGCAATCTGTAAATACGTCGTTGATGTGCGGAGTACAGACGTTTATACCAATCAGGAAATATTAGACATCATCAAATCGCATGTCAAGTCGGAAGTGGTAGCCCGTTCCACCCGATTGAATCCTTCGACTATCCCCGTTGATCATCCCATTGTACAATCGGGTATTAAGCTAGGTAAGGAAATTTACGGCAGTCCGACGATGAGCGACCAAGCTTTATTGCCAATTCCCTCGATTAAGGTAGGTCCTGGCGATTCGGCAAGATCACATACCGCGGATGAATTTATTTATCTACATGAAATAGAAGAGGGAATTCGGTTTTATATCTCCCTTCTACATAATATTATATAAGAATAGCGGGCATGCCCGCTATTCTTATATAATATTTGTTTCTCTGCTTATCAAAAAACGACTCTCAACAAGCTTTTTTTAAACAAACGAGACTTTTACAAAGTAATCTGACGTTTAATGCTCTCTTCAAGTGAAATAATCGTCTCGGTACGTTGAATTCCTTTTAATCCTTGGATGTCTTCATTCAAAACTTTGCGTAAATGTGAGGTGTCACGACAGATAATTTTAGCGAAAGCACTGTATTGACCCGTGCAATAGTGTAATTCTACAACTTCTTTAACCTGTTTTAACTGTTCAACGGCATCAGAATACTGAGAACCCTTCTCTAAATAGATGCCTAAGAAGGCTGTGATGTCAAAACCAACCTTTTGAGGGTTAATAATGAGGTTAGATCCATTGATTATTCCCAATTCCTCCATTTTTTTCATGCGAACATGGATGGTTCCACCAGAAACTATCAGTTTTTTTGCGATTTCCGTATATGGAATTGATGCATCTTCCATTAAGATGGATAAAATTTGAACATCTAAGTTGTCTAAATCGTAATTTGAATAGTTTTTTTCCATAAAAATGGTATTATTACGTGTATAATTTGTTTACTTTTTAAAATTATCTAAAAAATTCAGAAAAATTTCTATTTTTTTGAATCAAAATGTACATTTGTTATAACAAAAGCAGTAAAAACTTGCTGATTTTGCATAAAGTAGCCCCTCAAAATAACATAGGTTTATAATTGGTTAGCGTCGAAGCTCCTCGCCCGAGGAGCTTCTTCCATTTTGCCAAACCATCGTCACCTAACGATTTGAATATTTTTCAAAAATAACAACTTTTCAGCGTATTTTAATATTCAAATGATAAAATAATATCATTTTTTTTGTCATATTTATATTTCAATTCTAAAAGAGTTATCTTTTAGAAATTAGTACATTAGTAATTACCCGATATCAATAACAGATGGAAATCCAAGACGTTAAAATTTCAAGAAAGAAACCCGTGTTTCCAGTAGGGGCAGGGCTTCTTAAATACCTTAAAATGTATCAAAGGGATAGCAAACTACCCCTTGCATACGCCGATCTGTTGAATTTTGATGAAACGGTTCCTGTCATCGATAAAAATGGGGTAGACACCTATTGGGAAATTCCTTTATATCCGCAGCATGTCCAAGATCACCTGTACGAACAGCTCAAGATAGTCTATGCGGAACTCAAAGCTTCAGGTAATACGCGAATCGTGCAGCATAAGGTTATTGAACGAATAGAATTCTGTGCGTTCGGTAATACACGACCTTTCCGGATCAAAATTGTCAATCGTCTGAATGATGTTTATGATTATTTCTATATCAAGCAAGCCGATGCTTCGCGTATCTACGGCCTGGAACTTGAAGAAATTCTATCCCCAAACCAAGTAAATTACCTCTATGATCGATCGACCTTAGTAGAGGAGCATATTGTCGGTATTCCAGGGGATGTCTTCTCTCTGGGGCGGATGTACACTCCGGATTATAATCAGACCCGGATTGCTAAAGAGTTTGTAAAGTTTAATGAACGTTGCGTGATTTCTTTGCTCGGTGATATGCGTGCTTACAACTTCGTCATGCAGATTACGCCAGACTTTGATGATTTCCAATTCCGTATCCGCGCGATTGATTTCGATCAACAGTTCTATGAGGGTAATATCAAGGTTTATATGCCACAGTTTTTCAAAGAGAACTATCCTTATGTAAAACTTTCGATGGATCATTTAAACGAGAAAACTGTCTTGCAGTATCAGCAGGAAGAACGATCTTCCATTGTTCATCGTGTTCGGAGCGAGCGGCATCGAATTAAAGATCTTCGCGATGCCTCAAAAACGCAGCAACTTTCTACCGAGGAGAATATCATCAAATTGAGAGAAGCTCATGCGCAGTACTATGACGATCCGAAATATCTACAATGCCAGTCCATGACCGACATTATCGAGCGGAACGTCAAAAACGTTATACGTTCCGTACAACTCTAACGAACGCGTTTTTCGTTATCTTTTACAAAGGCTTCCCAACCCGAATAAGATTTGGAATTGCTGTTTGTGTTTTGTTGAAAGGCATGGCATACTGCAACAGCCAATCCATCGGTGGCATCTAAGAACTCTGGCGTCTCTTTAAAACTCAATAGGGTCTGTATCATCGCGGCTACCTGTTCTTTACTGGCATTACCGTTTCCGGTAACCGACTGTTTTATCTTGCGGGGTGCATATTCGAAGATTGGAATATCTGCATTCAATGCTGCCGCCATCGCGACGCCCTGCGCCCTCCCTAGTTTCAACATTACCTGAATATTCTTACCATAAAATGGAGCTTCCAATGCAACACAATCGGGTTTATATTCCGCAATCAATGCCGCAGTCTTTTTAAATATACGTTGCAACTTCAAGGCGTGGTCGTCAAGATGCCCCATTTTAATCACCCCCATCGTTACTAAGGTTATTTTTTTATTTACCTCTTTAACGATTCCATATCCTAGCACAACCGTGCCCGGGTCAATCCCTAAAATAATACGCTCCTTCGCCTTTTCCTTTTGCATGCTACAATATTACAAAAAACCGCTCAATCGACGGCGTCCACATTTCAAGGAAAGGACGGATTTAAGGATTGGCAAGATATTACGCAATAGGTCTTGATACTAAGTACTAACTACTAATTACTATTTCAAGGAAAGGACGGATTTAAGGATTGGCAAGATATTACGCAATAGGTCTTGATACTAAGTACTAACTACTAATTACTATTTCAAGGAAAGGACGGATTTAAGGATTGGCAAGATATTACGCAATAGGTCTTGATACTAAGTACTAACGACTAATTACTATTTCAAGGGAAGAAAGGATTTAAGGATTGGCAGGATATTACGCCATAGGTCTTGATACTAAGTACTAACTACTAAATACTATGCTGAAGCAGGGGATGGATCGACTAGAATCGTGACTTTCCCGAAAGAAGGGCGGTCAAAAACCTATTATTTATTAAAAAATTGTTAAAATTGTGCTTTCAAATCAGAAATTGACAAAGACACAGCGGAAATATCTCAACCTTTTAATCAAGATTATCATTGTCGCATTAGCAATGTGGTTCGTGGTTTCAAAGGTCAATAATCAAAAGAATTTAGCGGAATTCAAAATTCTAATCGGAACAATAGACCCGGTTACTATCCGTATTGTTTTGGGCTTGGTTTTCCTGCTGATGCTGCTTAACTGGCTTTTAGAGGTTGTTAAATGGCAGTTTCTGAGTCGTCGATTAGAATCCTTGGGAATGTGGAAGGCTATAAAATCGGTGTTTAGCGGACTCACTTGGGCGATTTTTACGCCAAATAGAATTGGTGAATACGGCGGAAGGATTATGCTTTTAAAGCCCGAAAATCGTGCTTCCGGCGCGGTCGCTATGGGCGTGGGGCTATTTGCTCAGTTGGTTTTGACCTCAGTTTTTGGGGCTATTAGTATCGCTTGGTTTGTGACAACGTTTATAGAAACACCGAGTTCTGTCGATTTTGGAGTGTGGTTGTTAGCCATTATCTATGCTATGGCATTTCTCATTCTTTATTTCAATGTTTCCTGGGTCGATTACCTAGTCGGTAAAGTCAAATTTCTACATAAAGTCAAGCCTTTCTTCGTCGTACTGGAAGATTATTCCGTCCGCGAACTAGCCTATGTGCTGTGGTTATCAACATGCCGGTTTGCGATTTTCACTTCGCAGTACATCATCTTGATGCTCGTCTTCTTGCCCGAGCTGTCCATCGTTTCCATGATACCGATGATTTTTATTCTATTCTTTATTCAATCGGCGGTTCCATCACTGGATATATTTGATTTCAGCGTACGGAGTTTTGTGGCGAGCAATTTGTTTGCTTACATCACTACCCAAGAGTTGGCGGTGATGGCTATTGTTTCCTGTGTTTGGTTTGTGAATTTGATATTTCCGGCGATCATTGGAGCATTTTTTGTGTTTAACGTAAATTATATCAGTGATAACAGGTCTTAGTTTATTTCTTTTCATCATGTGCATGGTCTACGTGGTGCTTGTGCTATATATGCGTGCAGGGTGGATGCGCCTTCCCATTATCAAACCCAGCACAATAGTTCCACAGACTAAGGTAAGCGTTATCATTGCGGCGCGCAATGAAGAGGACAATATCGGAAGAACGCTGGATTGTCTGATGGCGCAAGATTTCCCGAAGGAACTCTTGGAAATCATCGTTGTAGATGACCATTCAACCGACCGAACCAATGAGATTATTTTGTCGTATGCAGACCGGGGTGTTCGTTTAATCAGTCTGGAAGCCGGTGACAAGCTAAACTCTTATAAAAAGTATGCAATCAATAAAGCGATCGACTCTTCAAATGGCGAAATCATTGTAACCACCGATGCAGACTGCCGCATGGGACCCCATTGGTTAAAGACGATCATCCACTTTATGGAAGCTAATGATTTGTATATGGTCTCCAGTCCCGTAAGTTACCATGAGGAAAAATCATATTTTGAAAACTTGCAAACGCTCGAGTTCTTATATCTGATTGGGTTAGGCGCTGCCGGTATAGGCAATGGAAATCCCACGACATGCAATGGAGCAAATTTAGCCTACAGAAAGGCTGTGTTCTACGAGATGGGTGGTTTTAAAGGTATCGATGAGCTGGCATCGGGCGACGATGAGTTGCTATTGCATAAAATCGCAGAGAAGTATGCGTCGCGCATAGGATTCTGTAAAGCGCGCGAAGCTATTGTTTATACTGATGCGAAGGAGAATCTATCGGCATTTTTGAGCCAACGTAGGCGCTGGGCTTCGAAGAGTACCAAGTACAAAGATAAACGTGTCGTGGCACTTGGTGTTTGTATTTGGCTGTTCAACTTAGCCTTATTAGTCAATATCCTTTGTTTTTGTTGGGCAGATCCGGATGCGGAACGTTTAATATTGCTGTCTATCTTGATGAAGATTGTCGTGGAGTTTGCATTTCTGTACCCTGTGGTATCCTTCGCAGACCGTAAGTCCTTATTATTCAACTTGCCCCTCATCAGTTTAATGCACTCCCTTTACCTGGTTTATATCGGTATTTTGGGGAACGTTGGAAAATACGACTGGAAGGGTCGCTCAGTAAAATAATTAGGCTTACTCCTCGATAACTTTCGCGCGAATCAGATCTTCTGCTTTCTTTACAATTTCTTCTGCATTCAAACCTGTTGTATCAATAGGATCCAAAACTTCCCAAGACATCGAAGTGAAAGGGCGAAGTGGAAAAGCTCCCCACTGAACCATTTTATATGAGCCGTTAATAGCGATTGGAACCACCAAAGCTTCTGGATTTTTCTTTAACAAAGTCGCAATCCCTCCAACGGAAAAGTTCTTCATCTTTCCGGTTTTAGTACGCGTTCCTTCAGGGAAGATAAAGGCTGACCAGTTATTCTTCTTCATATTATTCGCAAGGTTCAAAATCTCAGCAATAGATTGTTTAGGATCCTTGCGATCGATGTTTGCTGCCCCACCGTGTTTTAGATTAAAGGAAATACTAGGAATATTCGCCGTCATCAACTCCAACTTGGAGATGAATTTCCCGTGAAATCTACGTAGAAAGAAAATCAATGGGGGGATATCATAGGTACTTTGATGATTTGCTACAAAAACAATAGGTCGCCCTGTTGGGATGTTCTTGTTGTCTATAAAGTGGGTTCTATTAAATAGGGTGTAATTACACGCAACCAATAGACCATTTAATATGTCTACACTATTTTTATGAGCATTATAGCCGCCTAGCTTTAAACATAGCCATTGAATAGGATGGAATATGATAAGTGCTAAACCAAAACAAAGATAAAAGATAGGTGTCAGGATAAATCCCAATATTTTTCTCATACTCGAACTAAATTGTGCAAATATACGAATTCGAATTTATTGGCGACTGTAACGATTGCTAATGCTGTATTGTTGATTATTATTTTAATATTATTAATATAATGTTTAAATTTATTTAAATTATAATTCACATTATGAAGTTTCCAATACATTGTCCCGCCTGTGATTCTGAAATGACCGTTGTAAAGCTGTTCTGTGGTTCCTGCGAGACTGAGGTAGCCGGGAAGTTTAATTTTCCTACGCTTATGCGCCTGGAACCGGAAGAGCAGGAATTTGTTGTTCAGTTTCTACTGAATTCGGGAAGTTTAAAAGAAATGGCTAATAAAATGGGAAAAAGCTATCCCACTGTGCGAAATAAACTGGATGAGCTTATTGAAAAAATTAAGACATTTTAACCTAAATTTTATGAATTACTTTGAAGAGTCACAGAGCTTTATTTCTAAATGGACAATAGCGACCGCCGTACTGCTGCTCGGTTTCCTTTCCTATCGTTTTTTAGAGGGCGGTAACCTGAGCTTGCTTGTCGAGAACATCGGATTTTGGATCATGTTGCTGATATTTATCGCGCTGTTCAGCATTAGACTGAAAACAACTTACGACGCGGAAGGGATACATATTCATTTTATTCCTTTTGTGTTCAACCGGGTCTATAAATGGGAAGAAATGGACGAGGCCTATCTAAGAAAATACTCGCTTATGGATTATGGAGGATGGGGCTATCGCTTCGGAAGTGATGGCTTAGCGATTACGACCAGTGGAAATAAGGGCTTGCAATTGAAGTTCAAGACCGGCAAGAAGGTGCTTATAGGCACACAGGACACAGATGCAGTACAACGAGTGCTTGACTATTATTTATCTCAAGAAAGGAGAAAATCTGATGTTTAAAATGTTAATCAACCCCTTCGAAAATCATACCGATCGGACGCTATCGATCCTCGGAATTCTTGTGTTGTTAACTATGATTCTTTTGTGTTGGCAATGGGATATCATCGCAGACGGCATTATACAACTGCATCATTCGACAGGAAGGCCGCTGTGGAAGGTCATTTTCAATATCGGAATCAACGTTTCACTGTTGAGTTTGTTGATGTTCGGAGTGGCAAAGTTAAGTTATCATAAGACTCGTTTTATAGATGTTCTAAACGTTGTATTGATTGCAAACTTCGCGCAAGTGATGGTGATGCTCTTATTATTCAATCCCTTCTTGCAGGAAATGATGCAGCCCCTGGAAAAAGCGATCCTGGAAGGTGATATCATGCTGAAGTCCGTTCCACAGATGAATTTGATTGTTATTAGCATTGTTTCGCTATTCGCGGTCGCGATGCTCTATTACTTCTTTCACCTTTTGGTTCTGGGTATGAAAATTGCCATGAATAGCAAGAAGGCTTATCATGTCATCCTCATCATTTTGTTGACGATGATATTGGATACCTTTCTACATTTTTTTAATCCGTATTTGATATGATAAAAAAGTACATACTTTTCATCTTTAGTTTAAGTTTTTCCTTGTTCGCCTGTGGACAGTCTTTTGAAGGATCCTGGACGGGCACCCTAGTCCTTCCGACTGTTAAACTTCCAACAGTCTTCGAGTTTACGTACGATGGACAATGGAAAGGGACGATGCAGAGCCCATCCCAAAGCATGGCGAAACTGCCATTCTCAGCGATCAAAGCTGACGGCGATTCCATACATGTAGAAGTTCGCTCTTTTGGTATCAAATATTCAGGAAAGTTATCTAACGATAAACAAGCGATTACAGGGCAAGTTCAGCAAGGTTCGATGCGAGCGCCCCTAGACTTTAAGAAAGGTCCGTGGAACAGCTATAAACGCCCACAGGCGGTTAACCCTCCCTACACCTATGATACGGTCAATGTAAAGATCCCGAATAAGGAAGATGGAGTCGTTTTGGCGAGAACCATTACGCGTCCAAAATCCGGCGGGAAACACCCTGCTGTAGTACTAGTGACGGGCAGTGGCCCTCAGGATCGCAATTCGACCATCTATGGCCATCAATCGTTTAAGTTAATTGCAGACTATTTAACGAAGCGAGGAATCGTTGTTCTACGTTATGACGATCGTGGTGTTGGACAATCGACCGGTATCTATACCAAAGCGACGACGAGCGATTTCGGAAAGGATGCCTTGTCGGCATTAAATTATCTAAGCAAACAAGCTGACGTCGACCCGAAGAAAGTCGGTATTATTGGCCACAGTGAGGGCGGATTGATTGCTACGATCTTAGCAGGTCAGCGCGTCCCATCGCTTAAATTTATCATTGACTTGGCAGGGCCGGCAATAGCGATCGATTCCCTAATGCTGCTGCAAAGCGAAGCCGTTATGAAAGTTCAGGGCAAAACGATGAGTCCACAAGATCGCGCGCTGATTAAAAAGAACTACGAAATCGTTAAAAGCAAGCTGTCGGCAGAAGATGCTTTCGAAGCCTTAATGGCTAATATGCGCGCTGTTCCGGGCAGTCAAAATGTGCAATTTGGCGATGAAATCGGTGTCTTGGTCACCCCTTGGTATAGGCATTTTATGAAGATCGACCCAGTTCCCTTCATCAAGAAGATTAACATTCCTGTGTTTGCCGCCTTCGGTGGCACGGATGTGCAGGTAATCGCTGCACCCAATATGGAAAGCTTAACTGATCATCTTCCACGCAATCCAAAATCTATTGTCAAGGTGTACCCCGGATTAAACCATTTGTTTCAAACGTCCAAAACCGGATCTCACCTCGAATACGGGGATATAGAAGAAACCTTTAGCCCTCAAGTATTGAAAGATATGGGAGATTGGATTTTAAGTAGAAACTAGAGACTATAGGTTAGATGTAAGACATAAGATATCAGAGTAGGGCGCCGAATAAGCGCCTTTTTTACATTTTGTTTTGAAAAGGGAATTAAATACCAGCCCTAGGTCTAAATACTAACTACTATATACTAACGACTAATCAAACCCAAAACAGACCCCAATCAAAGCCCTTCTAAAAGGGGTTTGATTGGGGTTTGTATTGGGTTTGAATTGGGTTTAAAAGGGTTCTGCATTATCTTAGTTCAGCAGCATGTCTTTCTTAATTATATCCAGGATTTTGCTTTAAGTTAGAATTAACGGATACTTCGCGATACGGAATTGGAAATACCAATTTCGGAGCGTTGTACGGTAGGGTTCCGATATTCTTTTTTGTGCGTTTTAGATCATGGATTCTATAGCCTTCAAATGCTAATTCTTTATTGCGTTCTGTTAGAATTTGATCTATCGTTACGGTTGCTAAATCTTCAAGACCAGCACGCTCGCGCAGGAGATTAATGTCGTTTAGGGGGCTATCGCCTACGGATGTTCCCAATCTGGCATTGCATTCAGCGCGCGTTAAATAAAGTTCTGTTAAACGTACAACCGGGATGTTATCAAAATAGTTATACCATTTTTTTGTAAACCATCCTGCCTTTGCGCCGGTGCCTTCATAAATCATCTGCGTTCTGCGTTTATCCGTCTCATCATACGTATTGACAAAGGAGTTGAGTATGCTTAAATCGCCACGACCTACTTTACCACCTGTGTTATTTAAGTAGCTCGAATAGAAAGTTGCTAGACCATCATTCGATGAACCTGCATGACTTTGTTCGTTTTGCTGAATTTCAAACACTCCCTCTGTTGAATTTTTTATACGGAAGGGATCTTCTAAATTTTTAGCTAAAGCATATTCTCCACTTTCGATAATATCATTTGCCTGCTCCCTGGCATTAGGATAGTCTCCTTTTTGAAGGTATAGACGTGCCAGCATTCCTTTTGCTGCGTATAAATCTGGACTATCTGACAGCAGCGATATGGCCGCGATCAGGTCATCCTCTGCTTGTTTATAGACCTCTGCGACGCTGTTTCTAGGCACATCGGGCGTGATATCTTCAAATGCTTTAACCGCTTTTGTTGCGATGGGTACTCCTAAAGAGCTGTTAGCGCCGCCCGCTTCATAAGGTAAAGCATACAGCCTCACGAGCTCAAAATGCATGATGCCGCGAACGAATAGTGCTTTTCCTTCAATTTCTTTTTTCATATCCGCATCGGTTACCACACCGAGGGATTCCAATACGGTGTTTGCGGCGTTGATTGCCTGGTAGGCACGCGTCCAGGTGCGTGTAGCGTCCTCGTTCGTTGATATCAAATTTTGATTGGATATGTCGCGGTAGGTGCTGAATGAACCTGTCCAGTTGACATAGCCGGGACTCGCGTATAAATCAGCGATCATCAGAAGGTTCGTTCCGTATAGTGCCGGGTGGGCCATGATAGTGTAGGCGCCGACAAGGACATTATTGACGTCTGCGGCACTGGAAAGAGCGTTTTCAGAGGATATGTCATTTTGAGGTTCTATATCTATTTTCTTGCCGCAAGCACTCGCTAGCAGGGAAAAGACTAATACAGAATATGATAGATTTTTTAAGATTTTCATGACTTTTTAGATTTTGATTAGAAGCCTACATTAATTCCAAAAGTGATTGTGCGTGGCTGCGGTGCTGTATAGAAATCTGTACCCAGCTGTATGGCACCTGCAAATGTCGTGTTGATTTCAGGGTCATAGCCATTATAATCGGTCAGTGTCAACAAGTTCGTTGCAGATACATATATTCTAGCACGCTGCATTTTTAATTTAGTCACCGTTTCATTTGGTAAATTATATCCCAATACCAGGTTTTTGATACGGAAGTAAGAACCATCTTGAATGTAGCGGGATGATGGACGCGTTCCATTCGCCGAGTCGAAGCGAGGTTGCGGAATCATCGTGATGTCGCCCGGGTTTTTCCAATAGTTCATCTGATCCGTTGTTTGGTTATCAAAGTAATCGCCATTTGCCGACTGGAAGCCGCCTGCAGCATTGTAGATATCATTGCCGCTCACGAATTGGGTCTGAATATCGAGGTCAAAATTCTTGTAAGAGAATTTATTACCAAAACCGCCAAAGAAACTTGGGTTTGGATCACCAATTTCCTGATCTGCAGCCTCTGAGTACTCGTTCGTTGTCGTTTTACGGGTTTCATCTAAATAATACAGTGCATCGCCGTTCTCTGGGTCAACGCCGGCATAGGCTTTTCCATAGAAGAATCCATAAGGCATACCTTCCTCCAAGCGACCTAAATAACGGCCTCCAGGATAGATTGGCTGACCATTCACTAATTTTAAAATTTTGTTTCTATTCCAGGAGATATTGAATGAAGTAGACCATTTGAATTCTCCGACGAAGTTTTTCGAGTTTAAGGTCAATTCGAGCCCTTTGTTTTCCAAACTACCGATATTTCTAAATACGGTTGTAAATCCGCTGGTTGACACAATTGGCATATCCAATAACATGTCGGTTGTTTTTTTGTGGTAGGCTTCTACCGTTCCTGAGATTCGGTCGGACAACAATCCGAAGTCTAGGCCTAAGTTGGTTTGTGCTGTTTGCTCCCATGTTAGTCTTGGATCTCCTAATTGGTAGGCTACGGTTCCGGGAGTACCGGCATAGTTTGCGCCTCGGTAGAGTGTTCTCGAAGCGAAGTTGGCAATATTCTCATTACCGGTCAAACCGTAACTAGCTCTAAGTTTCAGAAAGTTTAACGCTTGGCTTTCTTTCAGGAAGTTTTCCTCAGAGATGACCCAACCTAGGGACGCGCCTGGGAAAGTAGCATATTTATATTCTTTTCCGAATCGGGAGGATCCATCGGTACGCACAGATGCTTCAAATAGGTAGCGATCCATCAACTTATAGTTTGCGCGGGCAAAGTAAGAAACAATGGCTCTAGAAGTTGCTGATGAGCTGGCATCTGATTTTACAGCGGCGGCTGTAATCTTTCTGAACTGGTCGGAAGGGAAGTTTTTACCTTCGGCCATTGTGAATCTGAACTGTTGTTCCTGATAGGACATCCCCGCCAATAAGTTTAGGTTATGGATGTCGTTAAAGACCTTTGAATAAGATAAGGTATTGTTGGTGTTGAAGTTGACGGAACGAGCCTGATAACTAAAGCCATAACCTCCGGAGTCTCCACCATCTTGTGTTTTCATCCCTAAGTATAAGTCCTCTTCCAAGTTCTGAAAGTCCATGCCGTATTCCGAGCGGAACAGCAGGTCGGGTGTAATCCGTGCATTGGCGTAGGCCGTTCCAAATGTGCGGTAAGTGCTGGAAAGATTATTACCGTTTTCCAGGTCGATCAGGTTATTGTAGTAAACCGTATAGTTATACAATTCGCCATTCTCGTCGCGTATAGGTTGTATAGGAGGGAGCGCATTTAACTGAAGTGGATTTGAGAATGCGTTATCAGAGTTAACACGGTAGTTATCGATTTTATTAATATTTAAGGTTCCTCCGATGTCCAGGAAATCGAAAGCAGAATGGTCTACACCAATGCGCCCTGACGTTCTTTTAAAGCGGTTCCCGATGATAATACCTTTGGTATCAGAGTAACTACCTGAGGCGTTAAATCTAGTTTTTGCATCACCCCCGGAAATGCTTAAGCTACCTTGTTGCAAGCTTCCGCGGCGCATACCTTCGTTTACCCAATTGGTATTGTAGTTTTTATCCCAGTCATCGGTTCCGGTCCAGTCTGCCCAGAATGCACTCACATCGGGGTATTGTTCGTCCGGATCTGGTCCGATATAGCCCCCATTAACGAGTGCCGCCGAGAGCAGCTCGCGATATTGGTCAGCATTCAGGAAGTCGCCCTTATTTGTTGGGTCGCTAAATCCTGCAAAGTAGTTCAAATCGATTTTTGTTCGTCCTGCTTTTCCTTTTTTTGTGCTAATTAAAACGACCCCATTGGATGCTCTGGATCCATAGATTGCGGAGGCAGCACCATCCTTTAATACTTCCATGGATTCGATATCATCAGGGCTTATCGCTGCCAAAGGGTTGTCCGGCTCGTCGTAAGTTCCCAATGCTTCGGTTACCATCGGTACGCCATCAATCACAAATAAAGGTTGTGTTCCTGCAGAGATTGAGGAAATACCACGCACTCGGATCTGCAGTGCCTGTCCTAATTTTCCTGAGCTCGTGTTGACAAACACGCCAGGAGCACGGCCTTGTAAGCCAGCCTCGACCGTCTGTAGGGGGACATTTTCGAGATCTGCCATTTTTACACTGGCGACCGATCCTGTTATGTCTTTTTTAATCTGTGTACCATAGCCCACTACGACCACCTCTTCCAAATCTGCGGCAGAGGGCATAAGTTGTACATCCACTGTGCCGGCAGCGGCGGCAACTTGTTGCGACGAATAACCGATGTAGGTAAAGAAGAGAAATTTGGTGGATTCGTTGAGACCGATTTCGTAGCGTCCATTGACATCTGTTTGGGCGACGAAGCTGGTTCCGACCGCTTTTATGGTCGCACCGGCGATTGGTTGGTTCGTAACGGCATCAGTAACAGTACCCGTTACTTGTCTGCTTTGTCCAAATACCATGATAGGTAGCCAACAAAGCATTATGAAAAACAGTAGATTTCTTTTCATAATTTAAGTTTTCTAGTTAATTAATTTGTTGTTGTTCTAAGGGCTGCGCCCAAAAATGCTTATGCGTTGAGTTTGTTTATCGTTGGTACGGAATGTATGTATTTAACTAAAAATGGAAGATTAGTTAAGCTTTTAGGTCATTCGGCTTGGAATGTAATTGTTTGAGCATTTACTTATAGTAAATTTATAAATAAATCTGATTTATTATTGTTTTTCGTTAAAAAACTTCGTTAACCATATTAGGGAATGGAAAACGTTAAATGAATAGCTCTCCTGACGAGGTTTTATTTAAGAAAGCTTGCAGTAAAAGGCTGATAAAATATAAAAGCCCTATAGGAAATAGGGCTCAAATTTTTTGTTATTGGGTTATGGCGTTGTATTTGCCACGGGCAGTATCTTTCCGTTATAATATTTATGGCCATTCTGCGCGAATTCAGCGATGTATCGGCCCATTTCAAAGGCTAATGTTCCGGCTTCGACTCCAGGGAATGCCGCTTCGAACATTTCGGTCTGCGAAGATCCCAATGCCAGACAGTTTACTTTGATGCCCTGCTCTTTGAATTCTTCGGCTAAGCATTCGGTCAATACAGCTAATGCAGCTTTGCTCGTAGAGTAGGCCGCTAGTCCCGGGAACTTGGCAGAGCCCTGAAAACCGCCCATACTACTAATATTAACGATATGGCTACCTTCTTTCATTAACGGAGCAATATGACGGATCATATTGATATGCCCGATCAAGTTCGACTGCAGCATCTGTGCGAAATCTTCATTCGTTGATGCTAAGAATGGTTTGTTGATTAAAGCGCCCGCATTATTGATTAGGATATCAACCTCTTCAAATTTGGATTGAATGAAGGGTACTAAGGAGTCTGGATAATTGTCATACACAATATCGAATTGCGCAGGATACAGTGTTCCACCGTCGTGGTTTAAGGAGCTAGCGATTTCGTGCAACTTGCGAAGCTTATCAGCCGAGCGCGCTAAGGCGATTACTTTATGCTCCTTATTTGCTGTTAAATCCAATACTGCTTCGAAGCCAATACCACTACTTGCTCCTGTTACGATAATATTTGCCATTATTCTTCTTCTTCTTTTTCAATTTCTTCCTCGACCTCTTTTGCTGACGGGAGTTTGTCTGCACCCAGGCGCTGCGGTCGGAAAATATAATAAATACCACTTGACGCTACTAAAAGCGAGATGATGTAAAATATCAAACTAATGGTAACGGCTATGTGCTGATCTAATTGTAGATATGTTGCTAAGCTAAAGATCACCGTTTCTCGCAGTCCGATGGCTCCACCAATCGAAGGTACGATAGCTACGAGCGAAGATACCATAAAAATTAAGAGGTAAGGGGAGAACTTACCATCGAAGTTCATCGCATAGAGTATAAAGATGGCGGTGATGGTTTGAAAACCTTGAACGGCGAGCGCTTTAAAATGGGTGATGATAAAATTATTTAGGAACTGCTTGAAAAATGTTCTCAATACAAACAGGTAGCTAATGGTTCCCAGTGCAAGCACGGCGATGGTGATGTAGTTCGGGATTGCCAAACGCGGCATAAAAATAACGAGCGTTCCGGCCACAATACATAATGCCCAGAGTCCGCTTAGGCGGTCAAAGAATACAGCGCCGAGTACTTGTCGTCTTGATATCTGGAATGTCTTCTTTAGGAAGAATATTTTGTAGCCATCGCCACCGATTCCACCGGGCAGAAAGAAGTTGTATAGTAGCCCGAGTTGATAAAGACGAAAATTATAACGTTCGGAAAGCTTTAATCCGATTGCTTTGAAGAATGAGTTGAGGCGCGAAGAGGCGACTAAAATGGAGCAGCAGTAAGCAAGAAAGGCGAGCAGCAAATAGAGGGGATTGCTGTCGCTCAGAACGTCTTTTAACTCGGTCAATGATATCTTGGTGGAAACCCAGTACACTGCAGCAAAAGTGATGAGTACTTTCAGCAGGTTTTTTACTATATTCCAAACTTTCGAGTCTTGCATGGGCAAAGATCAATTATAATAAAGGGTATATTTTCGAGAAAAGCATCATGAGGTAGACAAAGAGGAAAGCGCCTGCTAAAGAGAACAACCAGTTGATGTCTATTCTTTTATATTTTTCTCGGAGCATGATCACCATTAGGATAATAAAAATAATAAATAGTGAAATGGGTGCAAATATAGCCCATTTGTGTGGAAAATATAACGAAATGTTCTTCAATAAATTAGCATCTTTGCTGAAGGAGTATGCTATTCCGATAATGAGGATAATCATAACAATTCGTAATATCGCCTTGGCAACGATTTTGCTTATGGTATGATTTTTGGAAGTAGTGTTCATCAAAATATCGTTGTTTTTTGAGGTTACTAATATACATTTAATATACTATTTTAAACTTTGTAATATGCATAAACGTATTTTATCCTTTTTGTCCTTGTTAACTATGGTGTTAATTTTAGGAAGTTGCGGTGCGCAGAAAAAATCTACAGTTGGTGGTACAGAGACTTCTCAAGGTCCTACAGCATCACAATGGCGCGCTGGTTTTAAAGGTAAATGGGTGTTGAATTCTGTTGAACGTGAAAACATTCCGAGTTCTTATACAATCAAGAACATTTTTGATGAAGCTCCTGTAGATTGTTTCATTGGTTCGGTTTGGGATTTACCGGGCGGTGCACAGCGTGGTACTATTACGTTCAATGCTGATGGTACATTATGTGCAAACGGCGCGGTTCGTAACATCGTATGGTCTATTTTTAATCCTGGTAAAACAGGCGGTGAGCCAGCTTTCCAATTCAAGAAAGTATATGCCGGAGACAAAGCGTCTAACGTGACGAGCGGATACCGCTTAGATCTTTCGTTCGCTGATGAGAATGGAATGACGATGCGTATGCCAATTCCATTGGATCAAGGACAAGGGCATTTGGTGTTCAATTTCACACGCGCTAACTAAGGATAGCACAAGAAAAACTAAGGAGCCGCAGAAATTTTCTGCGGCTTTGTTGTTTAAACATCAATTGTTTGCAGTAATTTTAAATATATTTGCATAATTTTTACGCATTGGATGAATCCAGAATATATGAAAGTTGCACTAATTACAGGGATTACGGGTCAGGATGGCGCATATTTAGCTGAGTTTCTATTGAAAAAAGGCTATATGGTGCATGGGTTGAAAAGAAGAAGTTCCTTGTTCAACACTGATCGTATCGATCATTTATATCAGGATCCTCATGAATTAGGAAGGAATTTCGTGCTTCATTACGGTGATTTGACGGATTCGACGAATTTAATCCGTGTGATTCAAGAGACGCGCCCGCATGAGATTTATAACCTTGCTGCGCAATCGCATGTAAAAGTAAGTTTTGATACCCCGGAATATACGGCGAATGCAGATGGTATCGGGATGTTGCGCATACTCGAGGCTGTTCGCCTTTTGGGTCTAGTAGAACATACGAAAGTATATCAGGCATCAACGTCTGAACTTTATGGTTTGGTGCAGGAGGTTCCACAAAGCGAGACTACTCCTTTTTACCCTCGAAGCCCCTATGCTGTTGCTAAGATGTATGCATACTGGATTACGGTAAATTATCGCGAAGCTTATCAAATGTTTGCCTGTAACGGGATTTTGTTCAACCATGAGAGCCCTGTGCGCGGGGAGACCTTTGTTACGCGTAAGATTACAAGAGCTGCTGCAAAGATTGCTTTGGGGCTACAGGATAAATTATACTTAGGTAATTTGTCAGCACAACGCGATTGGGGACATGCGAGAGATTATGTGGAAGCAATGTGGCTGATTTTACAGCAGGAAAAGCCGGAAGACTTTGTTATTGCAACAGGCGTGACGACGACGGTGCGTGAATTTGTTCGCATGGCTTTCGCCGAGTTAGGAATAGAGATTGAGTTTAGTGGAAAAGGAGAGGCTGAAAAGGCAGTGATTATTGATCGCGATGAGGAGCGATTGCAAGAGTTGGGGCTTAGCGCTGAGTCTATCAAACTAGGACAGACTGTTGTTAAAGTGGATCCGCAATATTACCGTCCGACGGAGGTGGATATATTGATCGGTGATCCTTCAAAAGCGCAGAACAAATTGGGTTGGAAACCAAGGTATTCGCTTGATATGCTGGTCAATGAGATGGTTCTTTCGGATCTGAAAGTTATGCAGCGCGAAGAGTATCTTAAGAAGGGCGGTTTCACGACTTTAAATTATTTTGAATAATTAGAGTTGGAACAGTTTTTGCGTTGGATTTTACGAATATGTTAATAGAATATTAAACGTACGTTGTCTAATTGATTTATCTAATCTTCGTTTCGGCGAGACGTACGTGCAAGCATCATGAAAACAGGAATACAAAATACGGGAATGAACGAAGATCAAGAACAGGTCGCCTTAAAACGTGATAGTTCGAAGATCTACTTTTTCATTATAGCGATAGCAGCACTTTTAGCGACGAATATATATTTCTATGTAAAGTTTAAATCGTCGGGTGAGAAGCTATATACAGTGACTTTACAGAAGGAAAGTTTGCAATCTGAGATTGATCGCATCGAGGCAGAGCTAGATAATATTAAATCACAATATAATGGTTCAGCGGATGAGTTTCAATCAGCAGAACAAGATGCGCGCGTGAGAATTGAAGATTTACGCAGCAGTCTGGAAAGTGGCGAGATCACGGATCAGCAAATTGAGGATGCTAAACAGCAAGTTTATCAGTTGAAAACTCAAGTGTCGCGTATGAAAGATCAGGTGACGGAGTTACGCATAAAAAATGAGTTATTGGCGGAAGCGAATACTGATTTGAAAAATGAAGTGACGGCAAGTCGTCAGCAATCTGAAAACCTAAGCAAACAAACCAAAATCTTAAACGAGAAGATTAACAAAGCGTCTTCCATCAAAGTTTCAAATATTCATATTGCCGGTGTAGAAGAGAAGAAGGGTGGCGTTATAGAGATCGAGACGAAGTCGAAACGAATTGATAAGCTTCAAATCAGCTTTACTGTAGCTGATAATCCCTTAGCGAGTACAGGTAAGAAAGATATTTTCGTTCGTGTAATCAATCCCAAAGGAAATTTGGAAGCAAATTCAGAAGATATATTCTATGTTCATGGTGAGAAGCTTCAGTACAGTTTCAAAGAGAGCATCAACTTTACGAATAACGGACAAGAGTATCAGATGGAGTGGGGTAATAACGGCGAGCGTTTTCAAAAAGGGGCTTACACCATTTTGCTCTATGCGGATAACTCCATTATGGGGAGAGCATCCATTGTCTTGAAATAATAAAAATATTATACGATAAAAGAGAAGCGGGTTTCCTATTTAGGAAGCCCGCTTCTCTTTTATATCGGTGTCTCGTACTTAATCATACGCGTCGCAAGATGTTCTCTATATCTAGCGCTAAATTGTCTTGATAAAGGGTTTATTGTGGTATCTGTATGACCTTTTGTTTGTGCATATAGGTTAGCTGGGGAAGATTTTGATCTTTTACCTAGAGAAACTACAAGATGTATAAAGATGCCATCTTACTTACGAAACTCTTATAAGATTCACTATTGCCTCAATGGCTTCGGAAGAAGCCGTTTGTCGTTAAATAGTTTCGAAAGCTTCATCGCTTTAATGCTTGTAAACAACGTAAAAGCATAGGTACTGTTATGCCAGGCTAGAAGATTGCGTTTATATCTACCCTTCTAGCGTTTCCTCATTGTAAAGCGGAAGGATAATGGTAAAGGTAGTGCCGATTCCTTCGAAGGTTGTAAAGGATATCTGGCCCTTCATCGATTCAACGGTTTTCTTTACGAAGGCTAATCCTAATCCTGTTCCGGAGCTTTTTGTTGTAAAGTTCGGTTGGAAGATCTTTGGTACCAGCTCTCTTGGTATACCAAGGCCGTTGTCCTTTAATAGGATGCGGACATGCTTTTCATCGGCATAATCAACCAAGACACTAATCAGGTGTTTTTTACGTGTTATGGACGCTTCTAGCGAGTTTTTCAACAGGTTATTGAAGGTTCGTAGCAACTGGTCCCTATCACCCAATACATAGATGTTTTCTTGGTCCGTATTATTGATGACTTTGATATAGGTATTATGGGTATTATGATACACATTTGCCGATTTATTGATTTTCTCAATAATATTGATCTTCGTCAGGTTGGTGTCTGGCAGTTTTGCGAAGTTAGAGAACTCAGTTGCAATCTTTGACAGACTGTTGATCTGCTCAATAAAGGAGTTAGAGAATTTATAGAATCTTTCTTCAAAGCGCGGGTCACCCTCTCTATAGCTTCGCGAGAGCTGTTGGATGCCCAGTTTCATTGGGGTTAATGGGTTCTTGATTTCGTGAGCAATCTGTTTAGCCATCTCGCGCCACGCATATTCACGCTCGGCATTCATCAATTGCTTAGCATTTTCCTCCAGCTTCACGATCATGTAGTTGTATTCCTTGATCAGTGCTCCGATCTCATCGTCTCTTTCCCAATAAAGGGGCTCGTTTGGTTTATTACTGAATATTGTTTCAGAAAGCTTTCTACCGATCAAGCTCAATGGTTTTGTAATCGAGTTTGCAACTAGCACTGTGAAGAATCCGAAGGCTAGGATGATGATCGTATAGATGTTCAATAAGGTATTTAGGAGCAAGTTCTGGCTAGCATTTTCCTGTTCTACGGTCGTGAAATAAGGGATGTTAAGAAACAATACCGTGTTGTAGTCATTATTTCTGATGGCAGCAAAACTTGAATTATATTCGAATTTGACAAGCTTTTCTTTCAAGAATAAATCGGTCTTCTTTCGAATGTTTAAGTTGTTAAAGGCCGTCGGATTGATATAGGTAGAGATAAGCTCCATATCATAAATTCGCGGCTGCGAGGTATAACGTAGCTTTCCGTTCTTGTCATATAAGTTGAAGTCTGTTACCGAAGTTTCTGATAGCTTTTGCAAGATATCTTCAAAGCGGTTTTCATCCAGATTCGGAGACTCCTGCAGCAAATTTTCAATTTTGTTGACAACATCGAGAATGTATTTCTGACGTTGTTCTACCGAGTCCTTTTCTAATTGGTAGGAGATACTGATGAAAGTAATCAATCCGGAGATAACAATAGCGAATATCACCACCCCAACAATCATCGTCTGGATACGAGTACTATACTGGACACGGTTAACCAAGAGTTTGAAGTGATATTTAACACTATTGAAGTTGAACGCGCGCCGTGTGACTGTGGTACTTACATATCTTATGAAATTAAAGAATAGGAAGAAGGTGTAAAGACTCAGGAATAAGAATGAAAAAATCGCGATAGACTGCCAAAAGTTTAGCTGAGGCGTACTTACGACTAAACTCGTGTGGTTATCTGGGCGATAGATGACATGGAAATAGCCATTGTAGTTTTCATTATTGCTGTATTGTCCAATCTTGCTCGCAAAGTTATCGTCTCTATTCGGATAGGTAAATGAACCGTTCTGCGTCACTAAATACCCGTCGCGATAAAGGGCAAAGGAAGAAGCTAATTGCTTGTGTTTATTGATGAATTCGGAACGGCTATCTGCTAATATAACAGGGTAATTTAGCGATGCGTTGAAGGCTTTATTCTTGAAGTTTAAATAAACCTGCACCATATCCTCTCTGCCATTACGAACGATTGGTATTTCAAACTGAAGGAAATATTCATGAGTTCCTAATTCGCTCCTGACGCGGTAAAAATTCTGCGTCTGTGGCACCTTGGTGGAGTTGTTAATTACCTTTTCACGGTATTCTTCAATTTTATCAGAATTATAATTTTCAAGTGGCCTTTGGTCGTAATAGAAATAGCTGCTGAATTCAAATTTTGACAGGTAACCACTAAAGTAATGCGTTTTGAGATACTGGTTGATGATCTCCGTCTGCGTATTTGGGAGACTGATAGTAAACAGCTGTTTAAGCTGCTCGTCTTTCAAAATATCTTTTTCTAGATCAACAAATAGGGCTAGGGCGTTAAAGTCGTCTTCGGCTTCCAATTGCCCTAGTGTTACCTTCATTTCCTGCTCTACCTTATCATGTACACTACGCATATAGACAGAGGTTGCCATAAATGCTAGGAAAACCAATGTCAGGATAAACGTCGGTAGGTTCAGACTCATGCGCATGTTGCTGTATGCGCGCAACATGATAACCCCTGCTAGGAATATATTGAAGAAGGTGTTCTCACCAATAATAATGGCATTTAAAATAATGGCCGTCACTAATGCGATCAGCTGCAGATTCAGGAAAGAGGTGGTATTCGGCAGAATGTTTTTAAGAAAGCCAACGATGGTATCTATGAAATATAGCAGGATAACCATGTTGACACAAAAGATCAGTGTATTGATCCAGCTGTAGGTGTCAAATGACAAGAGCTGTGTGAAATCCAGACTGACTTGCGAGCTATTTGTGATTAAGGTCGATAAGTGATAGAATAGTAGATTTGAAACGAAATAGATGCTTAAGATAGACGCTAGCGCGATCAATCCCGCGATGGCCGGTTTCTTCCAAGCCTCAGGATATTTCAGGAATCCCATAACCGATCGAACGTAGAAAACAAACCAGATGACAAAAAAGGTGGTCATTAGGAATGCCCAGAGATTCGGAAGTATGGGGCTGAAGGCGTAGTATTTCGGGTTAAATAGCCCTAAACTGGATTGCGATGCCAGCCAATTGGTTTTTAAATCTACATAACGGGTGAGCGTTAATATTACTGCAAAGAACACTATCGATAGCCAAGGTCGGCCATTCTTCGCAGTCATGTAACTAACGTTATGGACAAATATCAGGAAGCATAGGGATGCAAAGATCCAACAGACGAACTGTATATTGATAAAGATGTTATCGTGTTTACCCTCGCTCAGCTTGACAGAAAACAAATAAGATCCGTTGTTGCTGTATATGTTTTTGATGTTCTCGGTATCCGTATAATCCGCAATGGCAAGGTTGTCGGACTTCAATAAGGTCACATTGAAGATATTCTCTAGATACTGATTAGTAAACGGGAAATCAGCTTTGATGGGGATAATCGCTAATAACGAGCTATTATCTGAAAGGACTTTCCGCTTGACAACGAGATGCCGATTATCTTCTTTAATATAATTAACATCGGATTGGAAGCCCAAGTCGTTTACCGGTACAAATAGGTTTGTGCTCCAGAAGATGGGCTGATGATTCTTATATACAAAAAAGAAGATTCGTTCTTTTGCTCCGATCTTTTTGGTGATATCCAAGACCTGAGTCGGGTAAAGCTCCACATTCTGAAAAGCCTTCATCATGCTGGAGTCTGCAAAAAACTCGTCTACGAGTTTTTCTGAACGGTGCAAATTGTTGGAGAGGGTGCGGGTATCCAATTCCAACATATCTTCTTTGGTGACTATATTATTAATCGTGATAGCCGTCGTTAAGAATAAAACTGTTAGAATCAGTAGAAGAATTCGTATTCTATTACCCATTAAGATTTAAGATTATTAAGGGTAAATATAAACAAAACTTTCAGCATTCCACTTAATGGATATCGCGAATGGAGCTTCATTTAAGCAGTATTTTGTGAAAAATTCAACTGCCGAGCACTTAAGACTCTATGTAGATGGAAATAATAGCAAAAGTTCCTGTGGATAGCTGTGAGTACAATAGGAGAGAGCTGTAAAAATTTTCAGGTTTCTACTGAAAGACCAACAAATACTAGTGGCTTATTGCCCTTGTAAACAAATTACGCTCATAAAAAAAGTCCTCGTAAAATGCTTACGAGGACTTTATATTCTAGTGAGGATTCCTTACGCGTGGATATCTTCCTGACGGAAGAACTTCGCAGTAAAGTACTCACGGTTCATTCTTGCGATATTTGTCAATTTAATTCCTTTTGGACATTCAGCTTCACAAGCACCTGTGTTTGTACAGTTACCAAAGCCTTCAGCATCCATTTGATCAACCATGGCTTGCGCACGTTCGTAACGCTCTGTTTGACCTTGTGGAAGCAATGCAAATTGAGAAATCTTAGCAGATACGAATAACATTGCTGAAGCATTCTTACATGCTGCAACACATGCTCCACATCCGATACAAGTAGCTGATTCGAAAGCCTCGTCAGCAACGCGTTTTGGAATAGCAATCGTATTTGCATCAGGCACACCACCAGTATTGACATTTACGTATCCACCAGCTTGTTGGATGCGGTCAAATGCAGTTCTATCTACGGCTAAATCCTTCAATACAGGGAAAGCCGCTGCGCGCCATGGTTCAATAACGATAGTTTGTCCATCGTGGAATGAACGCATGTGCAATTGACAAGTCGTAATACCGTATTTTGGACCATGCGGGCGACCATTGATCACTAATGAACACATACCGCAGATACCTTCGCGACAATCGTGATCAAAGTAAATCGGATCTTCACCTTTACGAGTCAAATCTTCGTTCACGATATCAAGCATCTCAAGGAAAGACATATCATCAGCGATATCTTTAGCTTGGTAAGTAACGAATTGTCCTTTGTCGTTTATATTTTTTTGACGCCAAACTTTTAGCGTTAAATTCATATGTCCACTCATAATAGTAATATTGAGTATCAAAAGGCTATTGCTAGCCTTTTGCTTATTTATAACTTCTTTGTGTTAACTTAACGTTTTCGAATACTAGCTCTTCTTTGTGTAGTGCTTCCGGTTGGTTATCACCTTTGTACTCCCATGCAGCAACATAAGCGTAGTGATCATCATCACGTTTCGCTTCGCCTTCTTCTGTTTGAGATTCAAGACGGAAGTGACCTCCACATGATTCGTTACGGTTCAACGCATCGTCTACCATTAACTCGCCTAATTCAAGGAAGTCAGCAACACGACCAGCTTTCTCTAACGACATATTCAATTCTTCGTTCGCACCTAATACACAAGCATTCTCCCAGAATTCTTTGCGTAATTCTTGGATAAGACCTTTTGCTTTAGTCAATCCTTCTGCCGTACGCGCCATACCACAGTATTCCCACATGATATGACCTAGTTTTTTGTGGATATCATCAACAGTCTTCGTACCTTTCAGTGCTAACAATTTGTTGATTTTATCTTCTACTTCTTTACGAGTCTGTTCAAAAGCAGGGTGATTTTTATCTACCGGTTTGAAGTTTCCGATTTTAGCTAAGTAATCACCAACAGTAAATGGAATGACGAAGTAACCATCAGAAAGGCCTTGCATTAGGGCAGAAGCACCTAGGCGGTTAGCACCGTGGTCAGAGAAGTTAGCTTCTCCTAAACAGTATAAACCAGGTACAGTAGTCATCAAGTTGTAGTCAACCCAAACACCACCCATTGTATAGTGAACAGCAGGATAGATACGCATTGGTTGTTCGTATGGGTTCTCATCAGTAATCTGATAGTACATATCGAACAAGTTACCATATTTAGCTTCTACTGTATCTTTTCCTAAGCGTTGGATAGCGTCAGCGAAATCTAAGAATACCGCTACGCCAGATTTACCAACACCGCGTCCTTCGTCGACCATTTCCTTCGCGTTACGAGAAGCAACGTCACGAGGAACTAAGTTACCGAATGAAGGGTATTTTCTTTCTAAGAAGTAATCGCGATCATCTTCTTTGATGTCTTTAGGCTTCATTTCGCCTTTACGCAATTTCTCTGCTAATTCAACTGTTTTAGGAACCCATACACGACCGTCGTTACGCAATGATTCAGACATCAACGTAAGTTTCGATTGGTGATCACCAGTAACTGGGATACAAGTAGGGTGGATTTGTGTATAACATGGGTTAGCGAAGAATGCACCACGTTTGTGTGCTCTCCAAGCTGCCGTTACGTTACATCCCATCGCGTTTGTCGATAGGAAAAACACGTTTCCATATCCACCAGTACATAATAATACCGCGTGGCCTTCATGTGCTTCAATCTTACCTGTAACCAAATCACGAGTAATAATACCGCGTGCTTCGCCATCGATCTTAACAAGATCTAACATTTCATGGCGTGTATAAGATTGAACTTTTCCTTTTTGGATCTGACGGTTAAGTGCTGAGTATGCACCTAATAATAATTGTTGTCCAGTTTGTCCACGAGCGTAGAACGTACGAGATACTTGGGCACCACCGAATGAGCGGTTATCCAATAAACCTCCGTATTCACGTGCGAAAGGAACACCTTGAGCAACACATTGGTCGATGATGTTTACAGAAACCTCAGCTAAACGATACACGTTTGCTTCGCGAGCGCGGTAGTCACCACCTTTGATCGTGTCATAAAATAAACGGAAAACAGAGTCACCGTCATTTTGGTAATTTTTAGCAGCATTGATACCACCTTGTGCAGCGATAGAGTGTGCACGGCGTGGTGAATCTTGGTAGCAGAAAGTTTTTACATTATAACCTAATTCTGCAAGAGATGCTGCCGCAGATGCACCAGCTAAACCTGTTCCAACAACGATAATAGTGAATTTACGTTTGTTGGCCGGGTTAACCAGCTTCATATCAAATTTATGTTTTGACCATTTTAGGGCCAATGGGCCTGCAGGTACTTTTGAATCTAACATATCCTTCTTTTATTTAGTGGATTTAGCTATTGCTTCAATCTGTAAATAACCTATTTAACAAAATAAAAATACAACGGCATTGCAGCGAAGGCAATTGGAATGATGATACCGAATATCCAAATTCCAATCCATTTAATAATGCCGATATAACGCTTGTGGTTAAAACCGATCGTCTGGAATGCAGACTGGAAACCGTGAATTAAGTGAAATGACAAAGCAGCCATTCCTAAAAGATATAATCCAACTAAGAAAGGATTTTGGAATGCTACAGCAACTTGCTTGTATAAATCTTTTGACTGAACAGTTTCTACACCGTTGTTTACAAAGATTTTATACCCGTCATACTCTGCAGGAACATCATCTAAAGAAATGATTTCTTGATTTCCTGTTGACAGCTCAGTATGGTATTCTACATAAGGAGTAGAACCAAACTTGTACTGGTACCAGAAGTTTTGCATGTGTGTTACGATGAAAACTAATAATACAGTACCTAAAATTCCCATGTTACGTGAGTTCCATGCGCTACTCGCTTTGCCATCATACTGGTTGTAACCAATCGGTCTTGCCGCTTTGTTTTTAGTAGTTAATACTAAAGCGTAAACCGCGTGGATAATGATAGAAGCGTAAAGTAAGTAAGAAACTACCTTGATAGGTGTAAAGTGGGTCATGAAATAAGCGTAATTGTTGAACGCATACCCCGCATCATCTTTAAAGAGCTGTAAATTACCAATCAAATGAACAATCAAGAACGTACATAAGAACAATCCTGTCAAGCTCATGATTAGTTTCTTCCCTAGTGAAGATGTTAATACTGGCTTTGATTTACTCATTATTACTATGAATTTAATTTAGTTCCGCAAATCTATCTAATTGATGACACTTTTGTGAGAAATATGTACAAAAAAGCACTAATTTAGAATCTTTCTAATCTGTGCAGAAAAAAGAAAGGCTCGATTGAATAACAACCGAGCCTAAACTTTTAATTATCTTTTACTTACAAGAACGCATATCCTACACCGATTGACCACATACTGATCTTTTGTTTTTCAGCGTCGCTTTTGCTCAGGTTGTTTAAACCGTGCTCATAACGAAGATCGATAGTGAAATTACGGATGTCAGCACCGATACCACCAATGATTCCTGTTGATGTCTTTTTATATTCAGCAAAATTAGTCGCCGTATTGATGTCGAATTTTCCATCCTGCGCAAATGAGAAGACAGGACCTGCTTGGATACGGACACCTAAAGGGCCTAAGCCGATTCTTGTCCCTAGTAAAATAGGAAGATCCATGCTCTTGATCGTCACTTCACCATCTCCGCTATTATCTTGTGGGTCGAATCCTGCTTTCTTTTGGCTATAATAAAGCTCTGGCTGTACGTGGAAGCCGGCAACACCCACACGGCCCCAAACCCCTAGCTGATAACCTGTTTTGGTATCGGAGTTTAACCATTTGCCATCTGATTTTAAACTAGAGAAGTTTAATGCACCTTTAACACCTAGTTTAAAACTTGGTAGTAATTGTGCTTGTGAAGCCTGCACCATTAGAAATAGGGCAGCAAATGCTAGTATAATTTTTTTCATGTTAAAAATTTATATATTTACTCTTTCTATCACTAAAATAGAGTTTTTTATCTATAAACGGCATATATCCATGATTAATTTCAAGATTCAAGCGCAAGACTGGCCTATTCTGAAGCTAAAATTACAACGCAAATACAACCGTCTTACCGATGAGGATCTGACCTTTCAAGAAGGTCAGGAAGATGAATTGTTAAGACGTTTGGCGAAGAGACTTCATAGAAATGTTGACTATGTGCTTTTCACCTTGTCAAAGGAAATGTCTGATCTGGAGTCCAACAGTTTGTAACATGCAGGAGGAGCTAATCAGCTGGGCTGACTTCGAGCGGGTGGATCTTAGAGTCGGCACTATTTTAACAGCCGATGATTTCCCAAAAGCCAAGAGACCAGCCTATCAATTGACGGTTGATTTTGGAGAAGAGATTGGCGTCCGCAAGTCCAGTGCGCAGATTACTGCGCATTATACAAAGGATGAACTGATCGGTCGGCAGGTCGTAGCGGTCGTTAATTTTCCGAAGAAACAGATCGCCAATTTTATGTCCGAATGCTTAGTGACCGGATTTGAAGATCATAACGGAGATATTATCCTGACAACCGTTGAGCGACAAGTTCCGAACGGTTCCAAATTAAAATAATGAAAGTTTACAACTTTGAGAGTGACCTGAATTTAACACCTGAAAATTCAGACGAACAGTATATGCGCGAAGCGCTGAAATTAGCGGAACAAGCATTCCGGGAGAACGAGGTACCCATTGGGGCGATAATCGTTGCGAATGGCAAGATCATCGGCAAAGGTTATAACCTTACGGAGCGGCTCAACGACGTTACGGCTCATGCGGAAATGCAAGCATTTACAGCGGCCGCCAATTTTCTGGGCGGTAAATACCTAAAAGACTGTACGCTGTATGTCACCATTGAACCCTGCGTAATGTGCGCGGGCGCATCGTATTGGACCCAAATCAGTCGGATCGTCTATGGAGCAAGGGATGAGAAGCGCGGTTACTCTGCGATAGGCGATAAAATCATACATCCCAAAACGGAAATTAAAGCAGGCGTGCTTGAAGAGGACTGCGCAAATCTAGTAAAGTCTTTTTTTCGTAATAAACGCTAATATTGGGGACAAAATTAGACCTTAAACAAACTTTACTTCGGCCAATTTGTCTTATATTCGTATTATACTTAAGAACAACATAACATTCATTAAATATACATTATTATGGCATTTCAATTAGAAGCGTTACCATACGCAGCAGACGCATTAGAACCACATATTGACAAGGAAACAATGGAGATTCACCACGATCGCCATCACCAAGCTTACGTAGACAATTTGAACAAAGCTATTGCAGGTACTGATGCTGAGAATGCTTCTCTAGAAGACATTATCAAAAACATTAGCAAATACCCTGCGGCAGTTCGCAATAATGGTGGTGGTCACTACAATCACCAATTATTCTGGACTGTACTAGGCGCTAATAAAGGTGGTGAGCCTACAGGTGAATTAGCAACTGCGATCAACGAAACTTTTGGTTCATTCGATGAATTGAAAAAGAAATTACAAGAAGCTGGTGCGACTCGTTTCGGATCAGGTTGGTCTTGGTTAATCGTTGGTGCTGATGGCAAATTAGCTGTTACATCTACTCCAAATCAAGATAATCCGCTTATGGATGTTGCTGAAGTAAAAGGAACGCCAATCCTTGGTATTGACGTTTGGGAGCATGCGTACTACTTAAAGTATCAAAACAAGCGCCCAGCCTACTTAGATGCAATCTTCAACGTAATTAACTGGGATGCGGTAGCAGAGCGTTATAACGCAGCAAAGTAATCGCTGAAAGATAAAACGTATCAAAACGGATAACAAGAAATTGTTATCCGTTTTTTTTGTACTGAAGACATCAGACTCTTGCCTTTTTAAAATGCTTACTACTCGCATTTTAATAGGAACTTAACCAGTTATGCGAAATGTTTGGACAATATAGGTTTATTATCGAATTAGATAAGTTTTAACAATAGCTTTATTATTTCGTAATTTCGTACTGCAAATTGTTCAAACTGTTTGAGTTAACCAATGCGCTCGGTAAGCAATGCTAACTTCAAAAGCTGCTTATCGAAACTATTCAAGTAAATGAAGCACTAGACTACCTATCATGTGTATCAATGGTCAAAACATGTAAATAAGCGGTCTGGTCAATTAAATTAGATACAAATATGTTAAAAGGATTTTTTAATGTTCCTGTACCGACGAATGAGCCAGTGTACAGCTATGCTCCAGGAACTAAAGAAAGAAGCTTGTTAAAAGAAGCTATTGCTGCTGCTAGAGCAACTGAAATTGACGTCCCAATGTATATCGGTGGCGAAGAAGTTCACACCGAGAAAAAAGGTAAGTTGACTCCTCCACACGATCACCAACATACCCTAGGTTATTATAGCCAAGGAACAAAAGAGCATGTTAAACAAGCGATCGACGCAGCATTAGCGGCGAAGAACGATTGGGAAAACTTGCCATGGGAGCAACGTGCGGCTATCTTCTTGAAAGCTGCTGAATTGATTTCTAGCAAATACCGCTATAAATTAAATGCGGCTACGATGTTAGGTCAATCTAAAAATGCTTATCAGGCAGAGATTGACTCGGCATGTGAGATCGCTGACTTCTTGCGTTTCAACGTAAAATACATGTCAGAAATTTACCAACAACAACCTCCAATTAGCCCTAAGAACGTATGGAACCGTGTGGAACAACGCCCGTTAGAAGGGTTTGTTTTCGCATTAACACCATTCAACTTTACGGCTATCGCAGGTAACTTGCCTACAAGTGCTGCAATGATGGGTAATGTGGTTGTATGGAAACCATCGAACACCCAAATTTATTCAGCAAACGTATTGATGCAGATCTTTAAAGAAGCTGGTGTTCCTGATGGCGTTATTAACTTAGTGTATGTATCAGGTCCTGAGGCTGGCGATGTGATCTTCAAACACCCAGATTTCGCAGGTATCCACTTCACAGGTTCTACAGGTGTATTCCAAGATATTTGGAAAACAATTGGTGAGAACATCCATGTATATAAAACTTACCCACGTATCGTAGGAGAGACTGGTGGTAAAGACTTTATCCTAGCTCACCCTTCTGCTGATCTTGACGTGTTGAACACAGCGTTAGTAAGAGGTGCTTTCGAGTTCCAAGGACAGAAATGTTCAGCTGCTTCTCGCGCGTATGTTCCTAAGTCATTATGGGAAGATTTGAAAAAATCAATGGAGAGAGATATCAAATCATTCAGAATTGGTGGTACAGAAGACTTCTCTAACTTCATCAATGCTGTAATCGACGAGAAATCATTCGATAAAATCACGAAATACATCGATAGAGCAAAAGAATCTAAAGATGCTGAAGTGGTAATCGGTGGTGAATACGATAAATCAAAAGGATACTTTATCCACCCTACTGTTATTTTAGCGAAAAAAGGAGATTACGAAACTTTATCTGAAGAATTATTCGGTCCAGTTTTGACAATCTACGTATATGACGATAACAAATGGGAAGAAACGTTGAAGTTAGTAGACGAGACATCGATCTATGCTTTAACAGGTTCTATCATCGCTCAAGATCGTTATGCGATAGAAGAAGCAACTCATTACTTACGTAATGCTGCTGGTAACTTCTACATCAACGATAAATGTACAGGTGCGGTAGTAGGACAACAGCCATTTGGTGGTGCTAGAGGATCAGGTACAAACGATAAAGCTGGTTCCATGATCAACCTATTGCGTTGGGTATCGCCAAGAACAATCAAAGAAACATTCAACCCGGATACAGACTACAGATATCCATTCTTATCCGAAGAATAACAATACTCCTAATTGCATAATATAGAGAAAGGGGACCGATGGTCTCCTTTTTCTTTTTGCCTCTATGAAGGAAGCAAAAAAAAGCAGCTATCAAAGATAGCTGCCGCATATTTCCCATATTTTTGAAACCTAGTGGGAATTTAATTGTAATAAAAAAGCTTATTCCTCTTCTTTCAAGATGGTCTCGTCTAAATTCTGACCAGTTACCTCTGCTCTAATTTTTGCTTCTAACTCATCTGATAAATCAGGGTTATCTGCCAATAGCGACTTCACAGCATCACGACCTTGACCTAATTTTGTGTCTCCATAGCTAAACCAAGATCCTGATTTCTTAACGATTCCATATTCTACACCTAAGTCGATGATTTCACCAACCTTAGAAATACCTTCGCCGAACATGATATCAAACTCAGCAATACGGAATGGAGGAGCTACTTTATTCTTAACGATTTTTACTTTAACACGGTTACCTGCTACCTCATCAGCATCTTTGATCTGCGATGTACGACGGATGTCTAAACGCACAGATGCGTAGAACTTAAGTGCATTACCACCCGTTGTTGTTTCCGGGTTACCGAACATCACACCAATCTTCTCACGCAATTGGTTGATGAAGATACAACAACAGTTTGTTTTTGCGATTGTACCGGTTAGCTTACGTAGGGCTTGCGACATTAAACGTGCTTGAAGACCCATCTTCGACTCACCCATTTCACCTTCAATCTCTCCCTTAGGTACCAATGCTGCAACCGAGTCAATGACGATAACATCAATAGCGCCCGAACGGATCAAGTTGTCAGCAATCTCTAACGCTTGCTCACCATGGTCAGGCTGAGAAATCAACAAGTTCTCGATATCCACACCTAATTTCTGAGCATAGTACTTATCAAAAGCGTGCTCCGCATCAATGATTGCAGCAATACCGCCTTTTTTCTGTGCTTCCGCTACAATATGCGTCGCTAATGTTGTCTTACCTGATGATTCAGGACCGTAAATCTCAATGATACGGCCTTTAGGAACACCGCCAATACCCAAGGCGATATCTAAACCTAATGATCCCGTAGAAATAGACTCGATAGGCTCTACGGCAGTATCACCTAATTTCATGATCGTACCTTTACCGAACGATTTTTCTAATTTATCTAAAGTAAGCTGTAGCGCCTTTAATTTGTCTGAGTTGCTCATATTTTTAGTATATCGAATTCAAAAATAAGATAATAATGGAATATTACAAAATTATTTACTAAAAAAATTAGTTTAATATTCCATCTGTAAAGTTAAGTTGTTTCTTTCTAAATCAGAATCCAGGTTTAAAATTATTCTACTTCCTTTTCTACGACTGCTTTTGCTTTATAAGTTTTCTCGAAATATTTGCAGAAATAGGTAATCGGGCATTCCTCACACTTTGGCTTCCTCGCTAAGCAGATATAACGTCCATGAAGAATAAGCCAATGATGGGCTATCGCAATCGTATCCTTTGGTAAGTGCTTCACTAGTTGTTTTTCAACCGCTAGCGGTGTTGTCGCCCTCGACGTCAATCCTAGTCGGTTTGCCACACGGAACACATGTGTATCAACGGCCATAGCCGGATTATGATATACAACCGAGGAGATCACATTTGCCGTTTTTCTACCCACACCGGGAAGTTTCACCAGGTCTTCGATCTTTTCCGGAACAACCCCGTCAAATTCGCTCAGTAACTTCTGAGCCATGCCTACCAAATGTTTGGCCTTGTTATTTGGATAGCTCACCGAACGGATGTAAGAAAAGACCTCATCGACCGAGCTTTCCGCTAAGCTTTCCGCATCTGGATACCGCGCAAATAGAGCAGGGGTGATCTGATTTATTCGCTTATCGGTACATTGTGCCGATAAGATGACCGCCAGCAATAACTCAAATGGATTACTATAATTTAACTCAGTTTGTGCATCCGGATTGTGTGTAGAAAAGTACTCCACAAAAGCCTTATACCTGTCTTTCTTAAGCATAGTCAAAGATAAGCATCTTTGAGCGATTTGATAGCTTAACAGGCGTAGATTACAATCGCTTGATCGAAAATTCGAAGCCAGAGGTGGTAATGCATAAATAAGAAAGGGCTGCACAATGGCAGCCCTAACCTTCTGTTAAGTTTTCCAAAATTAATTCGGATATTTTACACCTCTATAAAGAGAGATATCTACTTTAGGAATCGATGCATTGTACTGTTTATTGATTGCATCAATAAATAAATTCGCAACAATTGCATTACCCATTGGCGTTAGGTGTACACCGTCTAATGAGAAGGCATTACCAGTAATGAAAGCCGAGCTAATGCCAATGCCATTGTACACATAACCACCCTTAACTTTATTTAAGAAGGCATGTACATCCGCAACCGCTACACCTTTGCTTTCCGCTACTTGCTTAATTACATTGTTGAACTCGTTAACACGGGCACTTACTTGTGCTACTTCAGCCTCGTCCAATACATTATGATCCTCAATAGGATTCGCTGGACTGATACCATAGCCCGGACCAATAGTATTTGGTTTACCCAATGCTGCTGTATTGAAAGTTAAAGGAAATAGATCCTTTGCCGTTGCTGCGCGAACACCAGTTTTTGTTTTGATGATTACGTTTTTGAACGCCCCTTGTGATGCCGCCTCAACGCCAGCATTCAGACGTGCAGTCGTTACGGTATTTAAGAAAGGCACTGCCGTAACATCAGGAATCGTAGCAACAACGCCTTTTTGGCCTTTCGCAGTCAACGTAGTAACAAAATTCGTGTATAGCTGCGTAAATAAAGGTAGGGACGTCAATTGCTTAGTTGGGTCTTCAACTGGACCTGTAGGTGAATTAACAGTTGATACCGCGCCATTCATTGCATAGCCTAAAACGTCGTTATTTCCTAACCAAAAAGAGAAAAACGTATAATCATGCCCGGTCGCATACTGAAAATAGGTCATTGTGGCGGGCGTATTATCCGGTAAAAGACGCTCGAAATAAGGATTTCCCTTAACTGTTCCGAGGCCATTCGCAAAGGCCATATCTAAACGCATGCCCGGAACGCCTAAGTTTTGGATAGGGTCGGTATATTTAATGTATAATGGCTTTCCATCTGGATTAGTACCGCGAATTGCTAAATCCGTTGTTACGGGTTTCATCACGGGATTTCCATCAACCAAAGATTCCAACATGATATAGCCGGAACCATTTGCTTTATCTGCCGGGAAGAATGGTGAAGTAAACTCACCGCCACCCACGTTCTTCATCTGCTCGGCCATCAGGTTGGGGAAGGCTACTTTCTGGCCTTCTAAATACAGACCATTGTCTGCATAACCTGAGGTTAACGAATTACCGATGGCAATATATTTCGAAAAGTCTGCCGTACCTTTGCTAAAGGTAGGCGCGTCAATCTCGGGTTTACAGGAGCTAACAAGTCCTAAAATTGCTAGTCCAATATATAATCTAAAGTTCTTTTTCATTGTTTTCATCAATTAAGGCTTACCATTTATAAGACAGGGAGATACCTGGTGCATGGATATTGGTTTCGTATGCTCCGTGAAGCAATGTTTCCGCGTTGGTTGTCGTACGCTTTAAGATCTTCTGGAATACATAAGCGGCAGACATTTCCCATTTCGGATTGAACTTGTAGGATACACCCCCCGCAGCCATAACACGATTGTTATCCGGAGTCTCTGGATACACATATTTCGATTGAACTGGTGTATAAACATAACCTGCCCCAACTCGTAAAGCCAAAGCATCATTCACATCGTAGTTGATACCCGCTTTACCCGAGAAGGCATTTTGGTATTTTTTCGCCGAGCGTGTATCTTGCAATACCGGTGTGTTGTTTTCATAATCGAATACCAATTCCTTGTAGATATCGTAATTGATCAATGATCCGTCGATAGCCGCTTGAACTTTATCGCTCAGTGGGAATGCGATACCAATGTTGAATGTAGAAGGTAGAGGTAATTCGGCGTCGAATTTACCATTCGGGAAGTTTGCTGCCAATGAAGTCGGAACCTCAAATGTGGCATCGCCGCCTTCTAGTTTTGTAACAACTTTCGAACGGTAACTCAAGGAGATGGCAAACTGATCTTCCAGGTTGTAGTGTACACCGACATTATATCCCATACCCGTACCTGTTCCTTTTAAGGTTGCCTGTCCGGCTGTTCCATCGGGGTAAAATACCGGCAAAGCACGGCCTAAATCAACCAAACCAATATTGTAAACAAATCCACCGCCCAGACTGAATTGGTCGGTAATTTTAAAACTTACGGTTGGTTGTATATAAATTGCGCGCATGGAAAGATGCGTCAATGAAAAGCGCCCTGGCCATTCTTTGCCCCAATCTACCGATCCACCGAAAGGTGTGTAGACGCCGATACCGGCTTTCCACCAGGAGTTTTTCGGTCCAAAAGTAGCGTAGGCACCAAATGGTGGCGAAATTTGAAATTTCGTATCATGTGATTCCGTACTTCCGTGTTCGCGGAAAGCAGATCGGTACATAACAGCACTTGCACCTACCTGTATAGCGTTGTGGTCCATCTTTACCAATGCACCCGGGTTGTAAAATATAGACGTTTCATCTATAAACAATGCAGATCCTGCACCGGCCATACCTACGGCTTTCTGACTTTGCGTATTCACTTGCGAGCCTTGTGCATGCAATAGAATAGGGGAAGCTAATAACAAACTCAGTAATAATCGTTTCATATAAATATTGATTAGCGTTTTTTCAAATTTAGATTTGATATGCTAACATAGCATTTTTTTATTAATTAAAATAAAAATATTTGTCACAATTTAATAATATGCAAGTAAATGAATATCGTTCAAACATATTTGTATTTTAAATGGTTATCTTTAAGAATACAATTCTAAAAGATATTATGGCACAAATTAAATTCAAGGGCAACGCAGTTCATTCAGAAGGAAACCTACCTAAAGTAGGCGATACTGCTCCAAACTTTACACTAACATCAGGCGACCTTTCTTCTAAGTCATTGAGCGATTTCAAAGGTAAGAAAGTTATTTTAAATATATTCCCGAGTATCGATACTGGTACATGTGCAATGTCGGTTCGCCAATTCAACGAAAAAGCAGCAGGACTAGACAATACAGTGGTTTTATGTATCTCTAAAGATCTTCCATTCGCACAGTCACGCTTCTGTGCTGCAGAGGGAATCGAAAACGTCATTACCCTATCAGATTTTAAAGACAATGCTTTCGCAGACGCTTACGGCGTTAAATTCGCAGACGGCCCTCTAGCAGGTCTGTTGAGCCGCTCCGTAGTCGTGATCGACGAAGATGGTAAAGTAGTTTACACCGAGCAGGTCGAAGAAACTACCGAAGAGCCGGAATATGATAAAGCGCTGGCTAGTATTTAAATATTAGATATAAGATTTTAGACATTAGATCTTAGAGTAGGGCGCCGATTAGGCGCCTTTATTTGTGGGTTGTTTTGAACCAGGAAAGGAAGGGTTCAAGACAAACTTCACTTCATTTCCTAATTCAAAACAAAATTTCCTTTCTAACCAAAAGTTCAAAACAAACCCCTTAAAAACAAAAAAGCGAACCATTACAGTCCGCTCAAGGTCTAAAATCTTATATCTAATGTTTAATATCTAGCTCGCCCCCAATGCCTGCAAAATATCCCCTATAATATCTTCTTGTTCTTCGATACCTACGGAAAGGCGTACTGTTCCGGGGCGGATACCTAGCTTCTCGCGTTCGGCTTCGGAGAGTTTGGAATGTGTTGTTGTGGCAGGATGCGTTGCGATACTGCGTGCGTCGCCGAGGTTGGAGGTATATTTGATCATTTTTAGAGCATCCAAAAATTTGAATGCGCGTTCTTTTCCGCCTTTTACCTCAAACGTCACGATACCGCCACCAGCTTTCATCTGCTTTTTAGCCAACTCATACTGTGGATGCGAGGGTAGGAAAGGGTATTTAACATCAGCAATCTCGGGATGCTGCTCTAAAGTTTGCGCCAATGCCAGCGCATTGGAACAGTGTCTGTCCATACGCAATCCTAATGTTTCGATACTTTTGGAAAGTACCCAAGCATTAAATGGAGACATTGATGGGCCCGTATGGCGAATCAAGAACATCATCTTATCCATCAATTCTTTTTTCCCCACGACCACACCACCTAATACGCGACCTTGACCGTCCATATATTTCGTTGCCGAGTGGATGGAAAGATCGAAACCATATTGCAGTGGCTTTTGTAGATAAGGCGTTGCGAAACAATTATCGATAGCAAAAATAATATGCGGATATTTCTTTTTAAGTCCGCCTAACCATTCCAGATCGACCAATTCAAGACCTGGATTTGAGGGCGATTCTAAGAAAATAAACTTGGTATTCGGTTGAATTGCTTTTTCCCATTCGTCCTGGTTGATGGCATCCACGTAAGTCGTGGTGACACCCCAACGTGGGAATAGCTGCGTGAACAACTGATGCGTAGATCCGAAAATCGCACGTGAGGACACAATATGGTCGCCACTTTCGATAAATCCCGCGAAAGTCGCAAAAACTGCTCCCATGCCCGACGCAAATGCTAAGCCTGCCTCTGCATTTTCTAACAGACAAACCTTGTTGATGAATTCTGTCGTGTTCGGATTGGCATAACGAGAATAAACCATCCCTTCCTCTTCCTCGGCAAAAACAGCACGCCCTTGATCGGCACTGTCAAAGATAAAGCTGGAGGTAAGGTAAAGAGGAACAGAGTGTTCGCGTAATGCGGAGCGTTGTGCTTGCTCGCGGATGATTTTGGATTGTTCGTTGTTCATGATGAGCAAATTTATTTACTTTTATGCATAAACTACTAATCTTGTCGAATTTATTTTTGATTTTTTTTTATGAAGGCTTACTCGGCGCCGGCATAAGACTGCGTCAACTCATAACCCTTTCAAAGCCCTTTCAAAGCCCTTGTATAACCCTTTCAAAGCCCTTGTATAACCCTTTCAGAACCGCTTATGAACGGGTTTGAAAAGGGTATGCATGGGGTTTGATAGGCTAGTGATTTTTCGGAGGTCCGTGTTAGCATACAAGATGCTAACACGGATCAGTTTCCAGCAAGGGGAGTACCGAAAATACCGACCGCCAATTCTGCCCATAGTAAGAATAACAGGAGAAGAACGATTGCCGTTCCGATCCAGAAATTTCGATTGTTCTTGATGTTCCGGCGCAACAGGTCGATAATGAATACGGTTCCGAATAACAGAACGGCCGCTACTAAAAAGTCGAATGCATTCCAATTCACCTCATTGGTGAAAAGCATAGCCAGGGCAGGGATGGATAAAAGAGCAACCGGGATAATATAAATCCAGCGTTGTGAGGTGTGATTTGTTGTCATAATTTTTTGATATTAAAAGTACTTTGAAATACAAAGTAAAATATTAACTTCGATTGCTGCAAGTTTTTTGGATAATATTTTAATCAAGTGGGAATAAATCGTTTATCAGTGCGTCTAGAAGGGTAACATTCTCACAGCTAATCTTTTTATTCGTTTTCGAATTGAGTATCTTCAAGGCACATTTAGCGTTATATGAAAAGATCTAAACTATTATCTATCCTATTGATCACACCATTTTTAAGTATGGCTCAAACGGAGCCGGCGCCCTACGGCGCGACCCCATCTGAACGTCAGCTACGTTGGCATGAGATGGAAATGTATACCTTGATTCATTTTACCCCGACGACTTTTCAAAATAAGGAGTGGGGCTTTGGGGATGCAGATCCCAAAATATTTAACCCGACTAAATTTGATGCCAATCAGATTGCTGGGGCGGCAGCCGCAGGAGGCTTCAAAGGACTGATTTCGGTCGCAAAACATCATGATGGATTTTGTCTATGGCCTACAGCAACAACCAAGTATTCAGTAGCGAGCTCGCCATGGAAAGAGGGCAAGGGCGACATGGTCCGCGAGTTTAAAAAAGCGGCGCATGCCAATGGCTTGCAATTTGGGGTGTACCTGTCAGCTTGGGATCGCAACGATACTCGCTATGGTACGAAGGCTTACGCGGATGCGTATCGAGCGCAATTGACGGAATTGATGAGCAATTATGGTGAGCTATTTACTTCCTGGCATGATGGTGCCAACGGCGGGGATGGTTACTATGGCGGTAAAAACGAAAAGCGAACAATTGACCGCTCGACTTACTATGAGTGGGAGGAAAAAACATGGCCTATTGTTCGCAAGCTCCAACCGATGGCGATGATTTTCTCTGACGTGGGGCCAGATATGCGCTGGGTAGGAAATGAAAAAGGATTTGCCGCGGAGACCTCTTGGTCTACACTGACACCGAAAAGCATGGACGGCAAGCCTCCAGTGCCCGGGCAGGTTGATGAGTCAAATTTGTCGACTGGTGATCGTGATGGGAAATACTGGATTCCGGCAGAATGTGATGTTCCGCAGCGACCAGGATGGTTTTACCACGAGGATCAGAACGATCGGGTAAAAACGCCAGATCAGCTATTCGAAATTTACCTCAAGTCTGTAGGCAGAGGGGGCGGGATGAACCTTGGTTTAGCGCCAATGCCGGAGGGTATTTTGCATGATAACGATATTTTATCCTTAAAATCTTTTGGACAGAAACTGAAAGAAACATTTGACAAGGACCTTACGGCCGGAGCGATGGCGAAGGCTAGCAATGTTCGCGAAAACCACGAGCAGTTTGCTACTTCAAAGCTGTTTGATGGCGATCGTTATTCCTACTATGCTTCGGACGATCAGGTATTGCGTCCGAGCATCGAAATTTCCCTGCCGAGTGCGCGGACTTTTGACTTGATTCGTTTACGCGAAAACATCAAGCTGGGACAGCGTTTAGATAGTGTGAAGGTTTCGGTTTGGGAAAATAACAGCTGGAAATTAATCGGCGAGGCGACGAGTATTGGCGCAAATCGATTAATTAAATTAGCGAGTCCGATAACAGCACAGCGTTTGAAGGTTGACTTATTTGCACCGGTGGCTCCAACCCTAAGCGAGTTTGCTCTATTTAAAGAAGCTGCATCGAATTTTGGCTTGGCAACAACAGAGCGCAAACGCGTCGCAAAGCAGGATATGACGATTATTTCGGCAGATAAGCACGTAATGAATGCGATCGATAATAATCTGAGAAGCATCTGGGAAACAACGACCAGCAGAAGCAAATTTGTCGAGATCCGTTTGACGAAGAATGAATGGATAACGGGCATGCAGTACACGCCACGTCAAGATGCCAAGTTGGATGGAGTTCCGACGAAATATAAGGTTTATAGCAGTGTGGATGGCAAGACCTGGCAAATTGTTGCTACAGGGGAATTCTCAAACATAAAGGCGAACGCAACGGGACAGATGATCAATTTTAGGGCGCCTGTTGAAGCACATTATATCCGTTTTGAACCTATGGAGGTTTTGAGTGGGGATAAGGCTTTTTCTGTTGCTGAGTTTGATTTATTTGTAAAATAACATGAAATATATACTTGCCGTATTTTTTTCGGGATGTGTTTTTTTCCTATGCGCACAGGACCTGAAACTTCGTTATGATCAACCCGCGAAGCATTGGGAAGAGACTTTGCCCTTGGGCAATGGATTGATCGGGATGATGCCGGATGGAAAAGTATCTGATGAGCAATTGGTCTTGAATGAGATATCGCTATGGTCGGGAAGTCCGCAGGATGCGAATAATTATGATGCACATAAGAGCGTGTCGAAGATACAAGAGCTACTTTTTCAGGGCAGAAATGATTTGGCCGAGCAATTGGTCAATCAAAATTTTGTATGCAAGGGAGCAGGGTCAGGGGGTGGCAAGGGTGCATTGCAGCCTTATGGATGTTTCCAAAATTTTGGATTCTTGAACTTTCTACACTTCGATATTGACGAGGTTAGTAATTATCAGCGTTTTTTGGATATTTCTACAGCTAGCGCACAGACAAGCTTTAGCTCCAAAGGGGTGAACTATCAACGTGATTATTTCACTTCCTTTGCGGATAATGTAGGCGTCGTTCATCTAACAGCTAACAAGCGAAAGTCTATTGGTTTTGCGCTACACTTCTACCGGGACGAAAACATCAAATCTTATCAAATCAAAGATAATGAGATAACGATTGAGGGGCGTCTACCTGACGGTAAGGGCGGCGAAGGGATGCATTTTGCAGCGAAGATCAAGGTTATTGCTAAAGGAGGTTCGTTGATGAACTATGATAATCAGTTAATCATTAAGAAGGCGGACGAGGCAATGGTGCTTTTTGTTGCCAGCACGGATTATTATGGGCATGACCCGGTTGCTTACGTTTCTGCTGAAATGGATAAGTTGAAGGGTAAAAACTTTAAAGCGCTGTCGAAAGCGCATCAGAAGGCATACGAGCCGCTTTTCTCACGCGTAGAATTAAAACTTGCGCAGGATAAGAGTCAGGAAATGGTTCCTACACCGCAGCGGGTCGCTAACTTCTATCAAGATCCGGCATCGGATCCGGGTTTGGCAGCGCTGTATTATCAATATGGGCGATACCTGAGCCTGTCGAGCGCAGCACCAGATTTTCCGAATGCACTGCCGCCGAATCTACAGGGCTTATGGGCACATCGAATTCAGACGCCCTGGAACGGGGATTACCATTTGAATATCAACGCGCAAATGAACCATTGGGGCGTGGAGGTAAGCAACCTATCAGAATATCATCAACCTTTTATCAACCTGATCAAGAAGATTGCAAAGGAAGGGGAGAAGACTGCAAAGGCGTATTACAATGCGCCGGGCTGGGTGGTTTATATGATTACGAATGTCTGGGGCTTTTCGGCTCCGGGAGAGAGTGCTTCGTGGGGGGCGAGTACAGCTTCGGGCTGGCTTTGCAATCATTTATGGGAGCATTATCTCTTTACGCAGGATAAGAGTTATCTGAAAGAAATATATCCGGTGCTGAAAGGCGCTGCGGTATTTTATAAGGCGACCTTAGTGAAGGATCCGAAGACAGATTGGTTAGTAACCTCGCCTTCTGTTTCGCCAGAGAATGGTTTCAAATTAGCCAATGGCAAACGGGCAGCGGTTGTGATGGGGCCTACCATCGATAATCAGATTGTACGCGAGTTATATCAGGCAGTCATAGCAGCCGCTGAAGAGCTGGGTGAGGATGAGTTATTTTCTGCTAGCTTGCAGCAAGACTTAAAACTTATTCCGCCGGCGGTACAGATCAGTAAGTCGGGCAGGGTTATGGAATGGCTAGAAGATTATGAAGAGACCGATCCGGAGCATCGTCATGTTTCTCATTTATACGGATTATATCCAGCTAATTTTATTTCACCGGTGAGCAGCCCGGAATGGGCGGAGGCGGCTAAGAAAACCCTGGCGGTTCGGGGTGATGAGGGAACGGGTTGGTCGAGGGCCTGGAAGATATTGTTCTGGGCGCGTTTGCATGACGGTGACCACGCTTTGGAGATTCTCAGACAACTTCTTCGCCCTGCGACAGTAGGAGCGACTTCTTATTCAGGCTCGGGCGCTGGAACCTATCCTAACTTGTTCTGTGCGCATCCGCCATTTCAAATTGATGAAAACTTCGGTGGCTCGGCGGGTATCGCAGAGATGCTTCTACAGAGCCACGACGGATATATTCATTTATTGCCTGCTTTGCCGCGCGTTTGGAAGGATGGTGAGCTGAAAGGTCTGAAAGCGAGAGGCAATTATACGGTTGATATAAAATGGCGAAACGGTCTAGTTGTTGATTACCGCATTTCAGCGGCGAAAGCGGGAAAAGTGAAAGTACTGGTAAATGCTGTATTAAAAGACGTACAAGTTTCCCTAATAAAATAACTATCGTTACATAGGTTTTTGACCCCTAAATTTCGTTGAGGTACTCAATGAATTTAGGGGTTCGTTATTTTAAACTTAACCTGAAAATAGGGTATAAGTAATTTCTTTCTTCTATTTTTTTCAATATAAAATAAAGATAGTTATGATTAATATATTGAAAAATAGAGTTTTGGGTTTTAGCCAGGCAATAGGTTTAGTGCTAATATCGATGGGTATAATCACCGGCTGTACGCCGCGAAATGAAACCCCGAATATCGAGGGAGAAACCTTCCTTGTTGATTTGACTTTTTCGGGATTTGAAACCAGAGTACGTCCGATAACGTCCGGACAAGCGGACGAGCATCAAAAGAACTTCGGATCGCAACATCATCATGTTGATGAATTTCCGACCAACTTGTATTATTGGTCTTTCGATGCGGCTACATTAAATAAGCGATTACTACCATCAGTCGCCAATTGAACTTTCATTGTTCCCCTCCTGGACTACGCATACCTTTCTGAACGGGTTTCCCAACACGAGTGTTTCGAACAAATTGTTGGAAGCAGGTGCCGTTGGTTCTTTTATTTTGCCAATTCCTGTGTCGGGAATTCGAAGTCTGGATAAGCTAAGCTTCGAAATGGGACTGAGCAAATATAATGCGCTTGGCATTGAACTGGAATATAGCTTTTCGCGTTCGACGGGGTTAAGCTCCCTCGGGAAGATGATTAAAATCCCAAAGGAAAACTTAGGTTTTATAAAGAATACCTTGGCATTTGATCTTAGCGAGATAACCTTTCAAGGGCAAGATACTTTGTATTTGTTTTTAAGTGTGAATAGGGGCCAGTTAAGTGAGAATAAGAATTTTACGCAGCGTAAGTCGGCTGTTCGAATAGATAATATCCGGGTGTCGGGGATGCGGAATGTTCGAAATGAAAAGTTAAAGAACGATCTACATTATGTTATTTTTGATCAGAAAAGCAATCTGAAAGTCAGTCGAGGGAAGTTTGATGTGGAAAAGGATGCACAAAGCTTACGTGTGGAATTGCCATTTGGAGAGTATAGTTTAGTAAGCATCTATAACAATTCGGTAAAGAATCCTTTTCTTCCGGAAGTGATCGGATCAAAAAATGATTTTTACCTACTCGATAGTATGGAGGTCGATGGTAGAATATTTGGCTCGATAGATACCTTTAAAGTCGATCGTTCATTCAGCAAAAAGTTAGAATTGCACCGGGCTTATAGCCAGGTTCGATTTGAATTTACCGATACTTTGGCCACTACCAAAGTGACTCAGCTTCGTGTATATCCTAATCATCAGCCTTTTGCGTGGAATCCCTATTCGATAAACCTTCCTTCGTTGGATGCTAAGCCACGGAAACCCTATGTAATCGATATTAATATGGACCGAGAGAAAACGGTAGTATTTAATGAGTTTTTAGGTCTTGAGGCCATGGCTAGGGACTTGAAATATAAGGTGGAGGTAATGGAGGAGGAAAAAGTATTACGGACGTTTGAAGTGCAGGGTTCTGTATTGAATAATATGCAATTGGTGTTCAAAGGGCCGTTGTTGCCACCTACGTCTGGGTTTGGTGGTTTCGAGATATCTCTTAAAGAAAAATGGACAGGGGAGAAGGTGATTACATTTGATAAGGAATAGAGAAGAATTGATGATTACTGGAATAGCAACAGGGACGAACGTTCTTGATGGTCTTTAAAAAGACACTCTCGGAAAAAAATAGGAGGTGGAACCCTTTGACTCCACCTCCGTCTTTCACCAAATTGCATGCGATTAACGCAACGTTTCAATATAATTGTCGATGAAGTGGGCTCGCGTGCGAATGTAAATTTTCATGTTCTTTTTCGCAGTAGGCAGATCGTTATCTCCATATTTCCATACGGCATAATCTTGCTTTTTAGATTCACGGATGCTTGCTGCGTATTCTTCGATAAAGCTTAGTAGATCGTCGAACTTATTGTTTTTATAACTCGTCCAAGTTGTCTTATACAGTTGTATAACTTCAGGATCCTTCAAAAATATTTTGAAAAATTTGCTGCCGATCCGTGAGTCGCTTTCGCGTAATAAGGGGAGATCGCTGTAGTTGAAATAGCTTTTCAAGTCATCTTCGTATCCGAAGGCGGAATCGAAATCCCATATGGGCCCCATCGTGTATTTTCCATTTGCTTTTTTATGCATGTAGGTGCTTTTGGGATGATTGATTTCCATGTTGCCGACCAAGGTATTCAGGATAAGGAAATTGACCAGTTGTTGCTTGTCGAACAAATTGCCGTATCCGTTATTTGGAAATTTGCTGTCGACCAGAAGCTTCTCAAAATCTTCAAATTCTTTCTTGATACTGTTGAATTGTGCATCGGATTTGATGTCTGGCGCTTTAATCATCATAGGTAGTTGTAGAGCCGCCGATTTAAATTTAAATTCCTCATCGAAGTAGGTATCTATCTCTAGTAGAACCCCGTCATCACCGATATTGATACGTGACGATTTGACTTCGACCTGTTGAGTGAGCATATAATTTCCCAAGTACTGCCCATTTAGCGTTACATCGACTGGAACGATGCTATTGGTGAAGGGCATATTGAGTTGCTGCCCGATCTTCATAGCGATGGCATTGCACATGAGGGTGTAATCTTGATAGTTCGCGAGTAGCACCCAATCTTTCGCAGCAGGGAGCCCAAAAATACTAGCACTTTCATCCAGCTTCAGACGATATGGTTTTTTCGGAAAGAACCAGGTGCTGTTCCCGCGACCTTTAATTCGAGTTTTCTTCTTTTCCAGATCAGCCTGCACCGAGTTTCCATTTATGCTCAATTCCGCATTTACATAATCGTCCTTACTGGTGATAGCAGCAGCGCCATCGGTTGTGATGTAAACGTGGGGGATCTTAGCGGCAATGGATTCGTCGAGTTCTGCTTTCTCTTCGATTTCGGGAAGCGGATCGGGCTCGGATGGGCTGGTACAAGCCAAAAGCAGAAAACACGAAAACATACCGCAATAGAGGTGTCTTTTTAATTTCATAACTGGTTGGTTTGGAAGGCTAAAGTTACGTCGCGTATTTATCAATTGGCGCTCTCGGACTATGTTAGTCTGTCCATATTTGGAAATGAGATAGAGAAAATGCTGTATAACAGTCTGGTTATTAATTTGTTGGCTTTTATTTGCTAAGTGTTGTTGAAAAATGGAAATGCTTGTTGTTCTATGAATTATATGCGAATTGAGACAAGATATGTGGTAATGGGTTACTTAAAGTGCTTATTCAAGTAGAAATTTAATAAAGCGTTTTTAATTTATTAATACGATAAAAGTAAACTTGTTATATGGTACTTATTTTGGTTGTTGTTATACTCCAATTACTATTTTCTTGGCTTTACTTTACGAAGAGATCGATGCGGGATGAGCGAGGAAAATTAATCAATATATTAGCGGTTTGTTGTTTATCGGTGATTATCGCTAGCTTAGCAAAGCCTACTTTTGGCAGTCCTGTCGCTCTATTCTATGCCGGAACGATTGGAGTTTGCATCATTACGCTTTCGTTGGTTTATGTCAGAAATATCTTTGTTGAGCGAAGAACGTCCGGCTATTTGATTCTATTGGCAGTTTTTCCTTTTATTCTGTTTATTGTGTTTTTGTTATTATATGCAGGTTATGAAACACAGATCTTGGATAGTATTGTCCATTATTATTTAAATTGGATGTTTCACCAAGGCAAGAATATATTGCTTGTATTGGTGGTGGTTTATGAATTATCGTTGCTTTATTCAAAACGAAAACAGTTATCCTATTATCTTTCATCCCTAGATGGGCAACTAGGATTCTTGTTTATCGCACTGAAATTAGCACTAGTTGGTTTTGTATTGCTGCGCGTCGTGTTTGTTGGCCTGGAGACCATTGTGGAATTCCCGGTACAAGAGACCGCTTTACTGTTCTTGATCGGTATATATTATACCTTGTATTTTAAAGGATTGCATGTCGCAGTTTCAAAATATCGGAAGATAATAATTCCTGATGCTGAGTTGAAGAGTGGATATGCACAACAAACGACTGTACGCACTTGGAATAAATACATTGCGGCTGCAGACAAATACGTCTTGGAAAAATGCTTGTTTCGGATGAAAAACTTTCACGTACGCGACTTAGCTGCCCTGTTGGATATTGACACGAAAACACTTTCGACCATATTAGAGCAAGGACTAGGCGTTAGCTTTGAAGATTATTTGGATAAGCATCGCATTCGTTATTTCGTGGATCATTGCCAACATATCGATTGTTCTGCCAAAGGGATTCTCAACCTTGCCAATGAGGCTGGTTTTGCTAATAAGTATAAGTTTTACAGAGCTTTTAGAAGGCAATATTCCGTGGATCCACGAGAATATTTGAAGAGAATGGATTTCAGTATGACATAAAAAAACTTTCCTGTTTGCATGTATACCGCAATCAGAAGGACTTTCTTGACAGCTTTTGTAAACAAAAACTATCAGACAAAAAAAGGGAGGCTATCGAACGATAGCCTCCCTCTTTTATCTTTAAAAGAAATCTTATAATACCTTTTTCAATAAGTTGTTCATACCTACTAAGTCGCCAATGATTTTTTCTAATTGATCAGCATCAACTCGTTCTTGTTGCATGCTATCTCTATGACGAATAGTAACTGTATTGTCTTCCAACGACTGATGATCTACAGTGATACAGATTGGAGTACCTATAGCATCCTGACGGCGATATCTCTTACCGATAGAGTCTTTCTCATCATATTGGATATTGTAGTCAAGTTTTAATTTTGCCATGATCTCTCTTGCTTTTTCCGGAAGACCATCTTTCTTCGTCAATGGTAATACAGCAGCTTTTACAGGAGCGATCGCAGGGTGGAATTTCAATACAACACGTGAGTCTTGCTTCTCTTCAGTAGATAGATCTTCTTGCACTAAGCTATTCGCTAATACTGTCAAGAATAAGCGATCTAAACCGATAGAAGTTTCAATTACGTAAGGGATATAGCTTTGATTGATCTCAGGATCGAAGTATTGAAGTTTCTTTCCAGAGAATTCCTGATGTTGTTTTAAGTCGAAATCAGTACGCGAGTGAATACCTTCTACTTCTTTGAAACCGAATGGGAATTCGTATTCTACGTCTACCGCGGCATTAGCATAGTGAGCTAATTTAACGTGGTCGTGGAAACGGTATTTCGCAGGATCAGCTCCTAATGCTAAGTGCCATTTCAAACGAGTTTCTTTCCATTTTTTATACCAGTCTAATTCAGATCCCGGGCGCACGAAGAATTGCATCTCCATTTGTTCGAACTCACGCATGCGCATGATGAACTGGCGCGCGATGACTTCATTACGGAATGCTTTACCGATTTGAGCAATACCAAATGGAATCTTCATTCTTCCTGTTTTTTGAACGTTTAGGAAGTTAACAAAGATACCTTGAGCAGTTTCAGGACGTAGATAAACTTGTTCTGCACCATCCGCCATGGCACCCATTTGTGTAGCAAACATGAGGTTAAATTGGCGTACTTCTGTCCAGTTTCTAGTTCCTGATACCGGGCATACGATATCATGCTGTTCAATGATATCCTTTAAACGAGCTAAGTCATCTGCATTTAATGCGTCATCCAGATCTTTCTGTAATTGAGCAGCTTTCTCGGTTTTCCCGTCTTTTTCATAACGGTCAATCTTATCCTCAATTAATTGGTCGGCACGATAGCGTTTCTTGGAGTCCTTGTTGTCGATCATAGGATCGTTGAACCCATCTACGTGTCCGGATGCTTTCCATGTTGTTGGATGCATGAAAATCGCAGCATCAATTCCTACGATGTTCTCATTCAATTGAACCATGGATTTCCACCAATAAGACTTAAGGTTGTTTTTTAACTCAGAACCTAATTGGCCGTAATCATATACAGCGCTTAAACCGTCGTAAATTTCACTGGAAGGAAACACAAAACCGTACTCCTTCGCATGGGAAATTATATTCTTAAAGAAATCATCTGTTTGCTTACTCATAGGAGGCAAATATAATGTATTAGAATGACTTATTATGCCATTAGATCGCGAATTTGTTGGCTCGCGTTTTTATTGTCTACTTTTTTGATAATATGTTGGATAATGCCGTTTTCATCGATAATAAACGTGGTTCTAGCCGTTCCCATATATTTCTTGCCGTACATGTTTTTCTCCACCCAGACCCCATAATCATTGACGATCTTTTGGTCTTCGTCTGCTAAAAGCGTAAATGGCAATTCGTACTTGTTGATGAACTTCTGATGAGATGCCTCACTATCGATGCTGACACCGATAACTTCATAACCATCGTTTAATAAGCTTTGGTAATTATCTCTAAAATTACAGGCTTCAGTTGTACAACCCGGAGTATTATCTTTCGGATAGAAGTAAAGTATAACTTTCTTGCCCTTGAAGTCCGCAAGTTTTACTTCTTTACCATGCTGGTCTTTCGCTTGAATAGCTGGCGCTTTATCGCCTACTTCTAATGTTGCCATAATATCTTTTATCTAGTGAATGTTGCTTCGTAGATCTTCTCGTTATCTTTCCAATCCTTCACAACTAATTTGAATTTATGTGATCCTTTCGATAGTGATGAGTCGAAACGATGCCAAATATGTCTGTTCTTCGAGTCGTATTCCATCAATACCCATTTATCATCGATATAAGCATTGAATGATTGAATACCGGAAAAGTTGTCGGAAATAGTGAAGTCTATCTTCGATTGCGCACTTACGTTCTTTCCGTTACTAAAGTTACGCGGAGTAATCGTCGGTGCAATGGTATCCACCGCGACGTAGAAGGATCCGAAGTTCCGCGTATTGACACTTACCCATCCTTTTTCAAACTTTCCACCTTCGGCTCCATTTTGTACCGAAGCAATTAAAGCTTTGCTTTCCAGGTGCGGCGGTAAGTTGATGGGTTTAATATTTAGCATATAGCTAGAAAACAAAGGGATATACGCATTTTGTATATGATGAACATGCGAATAGCTATTCGCTACTGGGGCGCTTTGGCTATAAACAAAATCTAGGTCGCCATACAAAGTCTCTGTTGGGATTTCTATCTGTAGATGGTCCGCAGAGAACTTATTGACCTTGTTATAGGCGAATCGCTCTCCTTTGATAGGGTTGGCCTTCGGTTGATATGCAGGGTTATTCTTGATTTGAAAGTTCAATTCGCTGCAATTGCCTTGGACGTCCTTCACAACATATTTAACATCATGAACCTCTTGATCTTTCAACTCGATGACACCTTCGTTTTCCAGGTGTTTAAATATTTCAATTTTGTTGCCTGGGTCTTTAAAGCTCTTCTGCACTTTGACTTTAGTCTTCTTCCAATGCGGATAATCAATATAAGAATGAACACCTCTGGACGTATTAAAATCTAACTCCTCGAATACAACAGTCGATACAGGATGCCCATCGATGAACAAGTCAATAGAATACACACCATTCTGAAAACCACCGGCGCGATGTCTATCGATGCTGTTGATACCAAGCCCGAACTTCCCATTTACGGAAATAGGAGCTCCCGAGGCAAGGGCATATCGACCTGACCCTAAAGCCTTCAACTGCATATAGCGGCGTCCAGTAAACTCATTGAAAATAGGTTCATTTAAATCATAAACCATAAGGCCATTAATCGTCGGAGCAAAGTTGTCTTTGAATCGAAGCCCAAATAGCTGCGTATTTAAGGGACGTTGAGTCTTGGTATCGCGGATTTCGAAATGTAGATGCGGTCCTGCGGAACCGCCCGTATTTCCGGCATTGCCGATAAATTGTCCTTTCGTCAATTTCACTTGCCCCTCTTTCAACTCCAAATCTACATCAAAGCGCTGTTGCTTGTATTGTTCTGCGCGCATGATATTGGTTAATGCATCGTTGAAACTATCCATATGTAGATATACCGATGTATATCCATTTGGATGCGCGATGTAAACAGAGTTCCCTCCGCCACCGATCTGCACGCGAACACGCGACACATAACCTTCAGCCGCCGCATGCAACGGCAGACCTATCTTCTGCTGCGTGCGATAGTCGTCGCCCGCATGAAAATGCGTAGACCTCAGCTCACCGAAAGTTCCGGAAGCATCAGGGGCAATATTCAATGGATTACGAAAATATCCCTGTGGATAATTACGTGAAGTATAGATGTTGTTATTTTGAGCTTGGGATGACATCCCAAAAGTAGTAGCTAGTAAAAGTGTGACGAACGTTTTTCTCATATTATTTAATTTGGCATACAAACATGGAATTTCCCTCCAAAAACCCTTCCAGTTTGTCACCAATCTGAACAGGACCCACCCCAACCGGGGTGCCTGTATAAATTAAATCCCCTTTACGGATCGTAATGTATTGTGAAATAAAGCTGATTAAGGTGTCATAATCAAAAATCATGTCTTTCGTATTGCCTTCCTGAACGGTTTCTCCATTTTTTGATAAAGAGAAAGCTAGTTCCTGTATATTCTCAAATTCCTCCTTCGGAATCAGGTTGCTGATCACAGCAGAATGGTCGAAAGCTTTCGCCAGTTCCCAAGGCAATCCCTTTGCTTTATGGTCGGCCTGTATATCTCTCGCCGTAAAATCGATTCCCAAACCAATAGCATCATAGTACTTGTGCGCAAATTTTTTAGAAACATGCTTCCCTTCGTTGCAAACCCGAAGCACCACTTCCACCTCATAATGCACATCCTTAGAAAACTCCGGAAAATAGAAGTCTTTATTATCTTTTAAAACCGCCGTATCGGGTTTCAGAAAAATAACGGGTTTCTCAGGAACCGGATTGTTCAATTCTTTGGCATGATCGACGTAGTTTCTACCTACTGCTATTATTTTCATGGTTATTGTTTATTGATGTAATGGCAAAGGAGATCACCCTCCAATGGCTTAACAAACTTAGCAAAACTGAGAGGGAATAGCAAGATTAGCGAAGAGCTGCCCTCTGGTTTCCGAACTTCCGTTTCAATTAGGAAGATTCTTGGGACTGTTTGTATGTTAACTTCCGCTAATTTAACATTGAATTAATATAGCAATAACTAACTTTGTTGTATGAATAATTTTAAAGCGGTACTATTTGATTTAGATGGTACCTTGATAGACTCTGAATACTTTTATTATAGCAATTGGGCACCGATTCTTTCGGAAGATTATGGACTTAACATTACTTTCGACGATTGGATTTCCAATTTCGCAGGACATACATTAGCTCGCAACGTAGTTATGTTGAATGAACACTACAAATTAAAAGTTGATGAAGAAGACATGTGGTATGCAACTCGCTCTAGATACGCTAAAGCAGATATGCGCACAATCAGACTGATGCCACATGCACAAGAAATATTGGAGGTAGTTAAATCGAAAGGGCTAACCACGGGGTTAGTAACCTCCAGTTATAAAACAACAGTAGACACCGTGCTCGGTGAACATAAATTATTAGATTACTTCTCGTTTTTCGTCACGAGAGAATCTGTGGAACAACCTAAACCCAATCCGGAACCTTATTTACTGGCGACACAAAAGCTCGCAATCCCATCCGAAGAGATTCTGGTAGTGGAGGACACCAGCACAGGATGCACGGCAGCTAAAGCAGCGGGGTTGTACTGCGTTGCGGTTTCCAAACAAGAGGTCGAACGCGAACGTCTTTCGCATGCAGATAAACTTGCTTCTTCGTTAAAAGAAGTGGAAAGTTTATTGTTTTAATCGATTTAGCATTCCAGTTTTCCCGTTTTATTCGTAGATTTAAATCTATTGATTGTAAATCTTATGAATAGACGGACCGCGATTAAGCAGCTATTTGTGGTTGTAGGGGGGATGATGATTGCAACCTCCTGTGATTTCACCGATAAATCAACCAGCATCCTGCTTAATCATATTAAACTTAATAAAGCAGACGAGGACCTCCTCGCTGAATTAACTGAATCCCTGATCCCTAAAACCGACACGCCGGGCGCTAAGGACCTCAATCTGCATCTCTTTGTGATGAAGATGGTCGACGATTGTGCCAGCCCTGAAGAGCAGAAAGCTTTTATCGACGGGTTAAAAGGTGCCGAGACAATCAAAGGAAAAGGGTTGAAGGATATGCAAACCTACCTAGCGGCATTGCCCGCCGACGATGTGTTTTTCCAGCTACTAAAACGACGTACTGTTCAGGGCTACTTGAACTCAGAGTATGTCATGAATAATAAATTAGTGTATGAGTTAGTGCCTGGGCGCTATAATGGGGCAATGAAAGTTAACCGATAAGGAATGGCAAATTTAAATATTGATTCTGCGAAGGAACGTAGCTATGATGCTATCGTGATAGGCTCTGGGATTGCGGGGGGTTGGTCTGCGAAAGAGCTATGTGAGAAAGGGTTAAAGACATTGGTTCTGGAAAGAGGACGTGATGTTCAACATATCAAAGATTATCCGACTACCAATTTATACCCCTGGCAGTTTGAACATCGTGGAGAGATACCATACGATGTGAAGCAAGAAAACCCCGTAGTAAGCAGATGTTATGCCTTCCGCGAAGATGCACAGCACTTCTTCGTGAAAGACAAGGAGCATCCTTATGTGCAAGAAAAACCATTCGATTGGATACGTGGATACCAGGTAGGAGGGAAGTCCTTATTGTGGGCTCGGCAGACCCAACGCTGGTCTGACTTTGATTTCCAGGGACCTGCTAGAGACGGCTTCGCCGTCGATTGGCCTATTCGATATGACGATCTACAGCCATGGTACGATCATGTTGAACGCTTTGCTGGTATTTCCGGCAATAAGGATGGGCTGCCGGAATTGCCTGATGGCGAATTCCTTCCTGGCTTTCCTTTAAATATCGTCGAAAAATACTTCAAGGAACAAGTAGAATCGAAATATCCGGGTCGCAAAGTGATATCTGCTCGTTGTGCACACCTTTCAAAACCTAATCAGATTCATATCGATCAGGGGCGTGTGCAATGTCAGAATCGATTGCTATGCCAAAGGGGATGCCCATTTGGAGGCTATTTCAGCTCCAATGCATCCACGCTGCCTTGGGCGGCGAAGACCGGCAACTTGACCCTAAGACCAGATTCTGTTGTTCATTCTATCCTTTACGATGATGAAAAAGGAAAAGCAATTGGTGTCAAAGTAATCGACAGAAACACAAAGGAAGAGATTGATTTCTTTGGCAAGCTGATCTTCGTTAATGCGGCCGCCTTGAACAGCAACCTGATCCTGTTGAATTCCAAATCAAAGCGCTTCCCGAATGGACTGGGCAATGACTCGGATACCTTGGGTAAATATGTCGCTTTCCATAATTACAGCGCGCGGATATCGGCAGAGCATGAAGGACATTTGGATTATAAAGTCGACGGTAAAAATCCTGCTGGTGGTGGTTATATTCCACGTTTCAGAAATCTGCATAAACAAGAAACCGACTTTCTAAGAGGCTATGCTGCTGGCTTTGGAGCGTATCGTAAATCCGGATCAGACCAATCTGGCATAGGCGAAGACCTGAAATCGTCTTTACTAAATCCTAAATTGGGCAATTGGGGCGTAGGCTCGCACATGATGGGAGAAACGATTCCAAAAGCATCAAACTATGTTGCACTCGATGAAACCCAAAAAGACGAATGGGGAATACCGCAATTGAAGATCTCAGTTGATTATGATGACAACGACGCCAAGATGAAAAAGGACTATCTAGATACCATGGAGGAGATGTTCACGGCTGCCGGCTTTACCAATATACAGCGTAATGAATCCTCACAGGCACCAGGCTTAGATATCCATGAAATGGGCGGCGTGCGGATGGGCTTAGACCCAAAAACATCCATGTTAAATAAATGGAATCGACTCCACAGCTGTCCAAACGTTTTCGTAACGGATGGCGCTTGTATGACTTCAACATCTACGCAAAACCCTTCGCTTACCTATATGGCATTCTCCGCTCGTGCAGTAGACTACGCCATCAACGAACTAAAGAAAGGCAACATCTCGTAACAACGATTTGTCAATACAATAAACATAAAAAAAGCGCCGTAAGGCGCCTTTTTTATGTTTATTGTATCTAAAATCTATTGTCTAACATCTAAATTTCCACTGTCGCATCCATTGCGAAGTCTTCATTCATCAAATGCACGATTTCCATAGACTTCTCATAGTTTGTAGACTTCTTGGAGAAAAAGTCATGCTGCGTAGTCTCTGTATTCAAACCGTTCAATACGATAGGGTTCACTTGTTTTACTTCAAAGATCGGCTCGAAACCTAAGTTCATTAAGGCCTTGTTACCGTTATAACGAACATATTCTTTAACTTCAGCAGTTAAACCTACCACTGTATAAAGCTCCTCAGTATACTTAATTTCGTTTTCGTATAAGTCGTTCAATAAAGCTAAGAAACGTTGTTTTACTTCCTCTTTGTTCGGAAGTTTAGCAAATACTTCTTGCGCAATCAATCCTACGAAAACACCGTGGATAGACTCATCAGCAACGATTTTCTTGATGATATCCGCAGAGGCTACCATCTGACCCTGACCACATAACCATAATGGTAAGAAGAATCCAGAGTAGAATAAGAAAGATTCTAATAATACAGATGCTGCCATTGCCATGAACAACTCCTCGTTAGAAACCTTTTCCTTATCGATTCCGCGATAGTGTTTGTCGATTGTAGCCGCTTTATATTGCAAGAATTTATTCTGAGAAACCCAACCAAATACGTCGTTGATCTCGTTTGTTGTCGATACGGTGGTAAAGATTGTAGAGTATGATTTAGCGTGGATCGCTTCCATCATACACATGTAAGACAATACCGCTTTGTTCTGCAAAGAATCAATATGGTCGATGATTTTCGGCATACCTGTATGCGATTGCAGGGTATCCAATAAAGTCAAACCACCTAAAGCTTTTTTATAACATTCCTTCATGTCCCAGCTTAAGCCTTTCCAGCTGTCGATATCTTTGGAAGGGATATACTCGGTATCAATCCAGAATTGCTTAATATTTTGTTCCCAGAACATCAATGCATAATCGTTGTCTGGTGTGTTCCAGTTTACCGCGGTAAATTGTTTGCTCATTTTATTCAGTATCGTTGGTGAAAGAGGCTGAATCGATGTAGATGTCCCACATGCAATTCAGCCCTCTAATAATATCTTTATTTATTGGTTGTAATCTATGCCGAGCAAGAGATACACTCTTCAATCGTCGATTTACGCGTTCTTGTGTAATACAAGGACTTCAATCCTAATTTATGCGCATAGATATAATACTTCGCTAAGTCGCGTGTAGAATCCTTAGAATTCGTGTGAAGGATAGTCGATACCCCTTGGTCAATATGACGTTGGATAACCGAGATCAATTTCAACACTTTCATCTGATCCATATCATAGGCAGACTTGAAGTAGAAGTAGTTGTCGTTCGTTAAGTAAGGCATAGGGTAGTAGGTTGTACTATCTCCGTACTCTCTTACTTCGATGATATCTACAATCGGCATAACAGAAGCCGTAGCATTCATGATGTATGATGTAGACTGGTTAGGAGCGATTGCCAAGCGGTAAGCATGGTAAATACCGTGCTCTTTTACCTGAGCTTTCAAGTTATCCCAATCCTCAACTGTAGGGATATGAACGCCCGCGAATAATTCTTTAACCTTATCTGTTTTTGGTAAGTAATCGCGGTTTAAGTACTTATCGAAGTATGATCCGTCAGCATAAGCAGATTTCTCAAAGCCAACGAATGTTCTACCGCGCTCTTTCGCAATCTCCATAGAAGCTTCGATAGAGTAGTAGTTCATCATCATGAAGAACGTATTTGCAAAGTCTAATGCTTCTGTAGATTCATACATGATGAAGCTCTTCGCTAAATAACCATGTAAGTTCATCGCTCCTAAACCAACAGAATGTAATTCCTTGTTAGCTTTAGCAATCGATGGAACCATCTCGATGTTCGTCACGTCGGTAACTACGGTCAATGCACGCATTGCTGTTTTTACCGTTTCCTTGATGCGTTTGTTGTCCATAACGGTCGCCACGTTCAAAGAACCCAGGTTACAAGAAATACCGTAACGGATGGTATCTTCTTTACCGTAGATATTGATATCCGACACTTCCGAAACCTGCATAATCTCAGTACACAAGTTTGAGAATTTAACCTTTCCAATGCCATTTAAAGCATGCTCGCGGTTGGTGTTCTCTTTGAAGAAGATATATGGATATCCTGATTCTTTTTGTGTCTGTGCAATTTTCACTAATAAGTGACGCGCATTGATTTTTTTCTTTTTAACATTTGGATTGGTGATCAACTCATCGTACATCTCATCCATATCCAACTCGTCCAGGTATTTACCATACTCTTGCATTACCGTGTGTGGGTAAATTAAGTAGCAAGGCTCATCTTTCTCCGCCAATTCCATGAATTTATCAGGAACGATGATACCGATAGACAATGATTTAATACGCACCTTCTCGTCAACGTTGATTTTCTTACAGTCTAAGAACTCTTCGATATCCGAGTGGAAAATATTTAAATATACAGCTCCTGCGCCCGGACGTTGTCCTAATTGATTAGCGTAAGAGAATGTATCTTCCATGATCTTCATGATAGGCAATACACCGCCTGCACGGCCTTCAACACCTTTGATTGCCTCACCACGAGCGCGAATCTTAGAGATGTTAAAAGATACTCCACCACCGATAGATGAAAGCTTCATCGCTGAATCTACCGCATAGCCAATACCGTTCAAGTTATCACCAATTTCATCTAAGAAACAGGAAACCAACTCGCCGGAACGTTTCTTTCCAGCATTCAAGAATGTCGGGGTAGCGGGCTGATATTCTTGATTGATCATGATTTCTGCATACTCGATAGCTTTCTGCACGCCCTCTTCTCTTGCCAAGAACAAAGATACAGCAACAACGCGGTCTTCATAGCGCTCTAAAAATTTCTCGCCAGAGTCATCGCGCAAGGCGTAACTTTGGAAGAATTTAAATGCAGCCATGAACGATTGGAAACGGAATTTCTTAGCGAATACATAGTTGTAAACCTCTTCCATTTGCTCAAATGTAAACCATTCATAGAAATCAATATAATAGTTGTTTTCTATTAAATAATCTACTTTCTCCTTCAATGTGTAAAAGAATACGGTATTCTTATTTACATATTCAAGGAAATAGGCGCGTACAGCCTCTTTATCTTTGTGGAGACTGAACTCGTCATCATGTTTGATCATGATTTCGTTGTTAAGCAATATCCAATTTTTCGCTACCTCGTTTGCTATCATAGTGCTGATTTTTGATGATGTCAATAAATTGATTAATATCTTCCAATGTGCCTGAAAGTTCAAATTTCATTGCCAAAGGAATGGCATAATGGTCCGAAATTTTCTCCGCTGCAATCGCGTAGTTTCGTCCCCAGTTACGGTTACCACTAGAGGTGACCGAGTAAAGGTGCTCAGCGAATTTATTCGCGAAACCCTCCGTCTTATCAGGAACCTTGCCGAAATTGGTGGTATAGGTTACTAAATGACCGGGCTCAGTAATCACCGTATCTTCTTGGATACGGATGGCTGTCCATCCTGTCACCTGGATCACTTTATTGATAAAGCGCTCCACATTGCCTGTTCGTGAGTCGTAATATAGATAAATCATAGATATAGGCTAAATGATTTAATATTATAATGCGATCTGATCTAACTCGGCAGGGTTAAATCCAATGATACGATTCTTAATTTCGTCGTTTTCTAATACGATTACCGTAGGCACCGTTCGAACTTTAAACTTAACTGCTAATTCCGGCTCGTCGAATGGATTAATAGTTTCGTAGGCAATACCTTTGTTGTCTAAGTATGCCGATACCTGTGCGCATGGTGCACAGTCATTTTTTTCGAATTTAATGATTCTTGCCATGTTATATTAAGTTTGAAAATCCCAAGCTCGGTTGTGGAGTTCGGAACTTTGATAAATAAAAAAACGATTGATTGGAGAAGGTTACATTCTCAACAAGAACAAATATCCCATTAATATCTCCAGATACTAAGTGATACTTTTCCACATTCTCCACAACTATCCGCTTAAAACGCGCTTGGCAACACATGGGTAATAATAAGGTGCTGATTTTCAAGGGCTCAAGGATGTGGATAACTTGATATGAGGAATTTGCCACATAAAATTCACCGCAATTTGTTCCGTTTTTTTAGTGTCATTTTATCCTCAAATTATAGGCTTTTTATTCCAATTTGTTATATGAAAATCACATCCAAAATTACAAGAAATTAACCTAAAAATAACCGCCTCTGTAAAAGACTTGTCGCAATAGCCTTTAACCCATTTAATTCAGTATTTTAGGACTTCCAAAAATAACATTGAATTAATATTAACAATTGCATTATGAAAAATTACTTTCTAATAGTCTTTCTTTTGTTAAGTACGCTGGGCTTCGCGCAAGAAAACTTGAGCTACCAAAAGCCATCGGCTGAAATCTTAGCATTGGCAGATTATCAAAGGCCCCCGGCAGTGGTTATTAGCCCCGACAAAAACTGGGTGCTATTCCTATACAGACCAACCTATAAAAGTCTTACTGACCTGGGACAGGCAGAAACACGATTGGCAGGTCTTCGTATGAATGCCGCTACGGGTATGCCAAGCGATGAAGTGTTTTACAACGATATTGATTTGCGCTCGATGGACGGCAAACAAACTTTTGATAAGCTTAACCTCCCTAACAATGCACTGATCGCCAACCTAAGCTTTTCTCCAGATTCAAAAAAAGCAGCTTTTACTATCACTGCAGAAAACGGAACAGCACTTTACGTGTTGGATTTAGCGACACGCAGGATTGATAGATTAACGCGCGAAGAGCTTAATGCGGTACTTGATGCGCCATTCCGTTGGAATCGCACGTCCGACAAATTGCTCGTAAATAAAAGAGTTATTCCGCCCGTACGTCGCATCGATGACAACAACGTTCCTGCCGGACCTATCGTTTCTACGAGCGACGGACAGGTTTCTCAACTGCGTACCTACCAAGATCTATTGAAAACTCCACAAGACGAGGAGCAGTTCATAGAATTGGGCAATTCCCAACTGGTATGGGTTGACTTGCAAGGAAAGGAAGAGAACTTTAAAGGCGCCGATCTATACGTAGGCTCTAGTATTTCACCCGATGGTAATTATGTGATGGTGAGTACCTTAAAAAAGCCATTTTCCTATGTAGTTCCATATTATAACTTCCCGCAGGAAACCAATATTTACGATTTAAAAGGCAATTTGGTTAAAAAGGTCAACGAAACACCTCTGATTGAGGTGATGCCTAAAGGATTCTCTTCGGTAAGACCAGGCAAACGCTCATTTAGCTGGCGCCCCGACAAGGCAGCGACCCTATCTTACGTGGAAGCAATTGATGCTGGTGATGCAAGCAAACCCGCAGAATGGCGCGATGAGCTCTTCAACTGGGAGGCACCATTCAACAATGCTCCTAAATCGTTAATGAAAATAGCAGACCGCTTTGGAGGCGCATTCTACGGGAATGATCAATACGCTTTGGTAAGTTCTCGTTGGTATGATACCAGAAACGTGAAAACATTCTTGCTAAACCCAACGACCGGCGAAACAAAACTGATCGACGATAGGAATAGTCAGGATGTGTATGCTGATCCTGGAAAAGTACACTTGGATAAAAACAATTTCGGAACCTACAGTATGTACATCAACAAAGACAATATCTACTTGATTGGCGATGGATATACGAAAGAGGGAGAGTTTCCTTTTATCGACGAGATGAACCTGAAGACTTTAAAGAAGAAACGCCTATACACGGCGAAGGCTTCTGAAATGCAAGAGCGTATCTCCTCTGTGGTTGATATTAACAAAGGCGATATCATCGTTTCCTTGCAATCGCCAAAGGATTTCCCGAACTATTACAGCAAGAATATCAAATCGGGTAAACAAAGGGCAGTAACCAATATCCAAAACCCATTTAAATCCTTGGAAGCAGTTCATAAGGAAGTGCTGAATTATAAGCGTAAGGATGGCGTGGATCTTTCTGGTACCTTATATCTTCCTGCAGGCTATGACAAGTCGAAAAAGGAGAAATTGCCTTTGCTAATCTGGGCTTACCCGAGAGAATATAAAGACAAGGCTACAGCTGGACAAAGCACCAACAACCCGAAAGAATTTACATTCCCTAACTATGGCTCGTTCGTATATTGGGTATCTAAAGGCTATGCCGTTCTTGACAATGCCGCATTCCCAATCGTTGGCGAGGGCAATGCTGAACCCAACGATACCTTCATCCCTCAATTGGTTGCCAATGCCGAGGCAGCAATTGATGCCGTAGATCAGCTAGGCTATATCGACCGCAGCCGCGTGGCGGTAGGCGGACACTCGTACGGCGCTTTTATGACAGCACACTTGTTGAGTAATTCAAAGCTGTTTGCAGCGGGTATCGCACGTTCTGGCGCCTACAACCGTACGCTAACACCTTTCGGATTCCAAAGCGAGCAACGTAACTTCTGGGACAATCCGGAACTATATGTAACGATGTCGCCATTTATGAGCGCCGACCGTATGAAAACGCCTATGTTGCTAGTACACGGCGCAGCCGACAACAACCCCGGAACATTTACACTACAAACAGAACGCTATTTCCAAGCATTGAAAAACCTAGGCGCACCAGTTCGCATGGTTATTTTACCTCGCGAATCACACGGATATGCCGCCAAAGAAAATATCTTCCACCTGTTATGGGAGCAAGATCAGTTTTTGGAAAAGTATCTGAAGAAAAAGTAGATATTAGATATAACTACTAAATACTAACTACTAACTACTCCCAATTCAAACCCCAATCAAACCCGCTTCCGAGCGGGTTTGATTGGGGTTTGAATTGGGTTTACAAGGGGTTTGAAAGGGAACTGTACTGAACGAGGTCGGACCAGCAAGTGTTGCTTACTGATCTGCTTTTACGTCCATACTTAACCCGTAGTTTCCCCATCCCAAATGGATTTTACCCGTTTGGTCTGCGGTGATTTTTAATCGTTCCAGCGATTCTGTGGTTGTTTCATTTGGCACTTCGACTTTTAGTACATCATCTTTTTCCTCGAATTTGGTTCCCCATTGTTGCCAATTTTTATTGAAGATTAGGGTGCTGCTTTGCTCTCCGGGAATGGTATTTAAGCCATACTTTCCAGCGGGTAGTTTTTGACCGTTTACCGTTACGTTTTTGTCAAATTCGATGGTTGTGGTTTCGTTGGCTCCCGTGCGCCAGCGTTCGCCTGGCTTCACAAGGTCTACGCCTATTTCGCGTCCTTTTAATGAAGGGCTACCATAGCGGATATTGATCGTCACGCCATCGCTGGTGGTCACTGTCGAACTGTCGAGTGGGCTTGCAACTTGTTTCGGTTTATCGGCCTTTGTCATTTTTGCAGCGGGCATCGTTGCCTTCGGCATAGGTGGTTTCTGCGCGTATCCAAACGTGCATAAGAGCAGAAAACTGATTAGGAATGTTATATTTTTCATATGTCCTCCTTTTGGATTAGTATATAAATAGAACAAGTCCTTCCTAAAAAAGTTTGCAGGCTGAAATGTTAAAATATTGAGTATGAATAGGTTTATTGGGTAATGGAAAATGAAAAGGGGCTGCAATGCGCAGCCCCCATTTCTAAATATAAGGAACGGTTAGTTGAACGGTTATACAAGGTATTCAAACAGCGTTTGATCTTTGTTGACTTCGATGAAGTCGAATTTATAAGACTTTAATCGTTCTATAAAGCTGGTATAATCTTTTGGATCGTTGAGCTCTATACCGATCAATGCCGGCCCGCGCTCGCGTTCGGTTTTCTTGATGTACTCAAAGCGCGTAATATCATCCTTCGGTCCTAAAACTTCGGTTACCAGTAAGCGCAAGGCACCGGGACGTTGTGGGAAACGAACGATAAAGTAATGTTTGAAGCCTTCGTAAAGCAGCGACATTTCTTTTATCTCGCTCATGCGATCGATATCATTGTTTCCGCCCGAAACGATACATACGACTTTCTTGCCTTTGATTTCATCTTTATGAAATTCTAAAGCGGCAATCGAGAGTGCTCCGGCTGGTTCTACGACAATCGCATCTTTGTTATACAACTCCAATATGGTTGTACAAATCTTGCCCTCTGGGATGGATTTTACGCTGTCTAACAATTGGCTGCTGATCTCATACGTCAATGCACCGATTTTCTTGACTGCTGCGCCGTCAACAAATTTGTTGATTTGTTCGAGTTCTATTGGACTGCCATTTTCTAAGGCTGCCTGCATGGAGGGTGCCCCTTCCGGTTCTACACCATAGCATTTTACCTTTGGTGCAAACTTCTTCATGTGGTAGCTAACGCCTGAGGACAAGCCTCCTCCGCCAATGGGGATGAATACAGCGTCAATATCCGGTTGATCCTCGAGAATCTCAACAGCTACTGTTCCCTGTCCTTCGATGATCTTGATATCGTCAAATGGAGGGATAAAGGTCATGTTATGCTCTGCAGCATAGGCTAGTGCGCCTTTCTGGCAATCGTCAAAAGTATCGCCCGTAAGAACGATTTCGATGTTGCCATTTCCCCACATTTCTGTTTGGGTAATCTTTTGACGAGGGGTAGGGCCGGGCATGAAAATAACACCCTTGATGTTCAGTCGTTTGCAGGATAGCGCTACGCCTTGGGCATGGTTGCCCGCAGATGCGCATACCACGCCATGCGACAATTCTTCTGCCGTAAGGCTGCTGATTTTATTGAATGCTCCTCTAAGTTTATAGGAGCGAACTACTTGTAGGTCTTCGCGTTTCAGATAGACTTCGGCGCCATACTTCTCAGATAAATGATGGTTGTATTGCAAAGGCGTCCTTTTCACTACATCCTTAATCTGTTCTTTGGCCTGAACGCTATCGATGGTTAAGGTTGATAAATCCAAACTCATGTTGGTATTGATTTGTATTATGGAGTTAAAAGGCTGGAAAACCAGCCTTTTAAAATTATTTTACTAGTGTTAGTAAATCTTCGTCGTTGATGTCTTTCTTCGCATCGGCTAATACTAAGAAACGTTGATAACAATCGGCAAGACTATCTTTGTCTAGGTTGTATCCGAGGCGCTCTAAGTGATGCTTTAAGGCATGGCGTCCGGAGCGTGCCGTAAGGATAATATCGGCTTCTAACAAACCTACATCTTCCGGACGGATAATCTCATAATTCTCTCTGTGTTTTAGGAATCCATCTTGGTGGATACCCGAACTATGAGCGAATGCATTGCGGCCAACGATTGCCTTGTTAGGCTGTACAGGCATGTTCATCATTTCGCTTACTTTGCGGGAAAGCGCAGTGAACATCGTGCTGTCGATGTTGGACGTGATACCACCGAACGATTGCTTGTGAACTTTTAAGATCATGGCAACCTCCTCTAAAGAAGTGTTTCCTGCACGTTCACCAATACCGTTGATCGTACATTCTACCTGACGAGCACCGTTCTGAACAGCAGCGATAGAGTTTGCTGTAGCCAAACCTAGGTCGTTGTGGCAATGTGCAGAGATGATAGCCTGATCAATGTTTTGAACATGATCTTTTAGGTATTTAATTTTAGCACCGTACTGATCTGGCAAACAGTATCCGTTTGTATCGGGGATATTGACAACTGTTGCGCCTGCGCCAATAACGGCTTCGATCATTTGTGCTAAGAATGCTAAATCAGCACGTCCTGCATCTTCCGCATAGAACTCTACGTCTTCAACATAGGATTTGGCGTGTTTCACTGCTTCAACGGCACGTTCTAGGATTTCTTCGCGTGTGCTGTTGAACTTGTACTTGATATGCATGTCGGATGAGCCAATACCGGTGTGTATTCTTGGTCGCTTGGCATATTTCAACGCTTCAGCAGCTACATCAATATCGTTTTTGTTAGCACGGGTCAGTGCACAGATAATTACATCGTTGACAGCTTTTGATAATTCCACTACAGATTGGAAATCGCCAGGGCTAGATACAGGGAAGCCAGCCTCAATGATATCGACGCCTAAGCGTTCCAAATCTTTGGCAATCTCGACTTTCTCTGGTGTCGTTAATTGACATCCCGGTACTTGTTCTCCATCTCTTAAGGTAGTGTCGAAAATGTATAAGTGATTAGGATCGTGTAACATATCGTTTCTATTTATGTTTATTCCTTGGTTTATTTACTTGATGAATTCTAATACTTTAGTGCCCATTTCATTGGTGCCTAATATTTTGTCGGCAGGAGTTTCTGCATTGGCGATATCGCCTGTTCTCCAGCCAGCTTTCAACGTGTCAGCAACGGCTTGCGTTACTGTTTTTGCTTCTTCCTGTAATCCGAAAGCGATGTCCAACATCAATGCTGCGGATAGGATAGAGGCTAATGGGTTAGCTTTGTTCTGTCCTGCGATATCATGTGCTGAGCCGTGGATAGGTTCGAAAAATCCAGTACCATCGCCCATCGATGCTGAAGCTAGCATACCCATAGAGCCGGCGATCTGCGACGCTTCGTCGGTGAGGATATCCCCGAAAAGGTTCGCTGTAAGCACAACGTCGAATTTCTTAGGATTTTTCACTAACTGCATTGCTGCATTATCAATGAACATGTGCTCTGTTTCTACGTCGCTGTACTCTTGAGCAAGCTCTTGTACCACTTCGCGCCATAGTCTGGATGTTTCTAATACATTGGCTTTATCAACGGAGCATAGTTTTTTGCTACGTGTTCTCGCTGCTTCAAAAGCTTTACGCGCAATGCGCTCTACTTCATAGCGATGATAGTTCATTAAATCAGATGCGAAAGTGTTGTCCTCGTTGCGGTTTTTTTCGCCGAAGTACACATCGCCAGTTAATTCGCGGAAGAAAAGGATATCTGTTCCACGTAAAACCTCAGGCTTTAGGCTGGAAGCATCCAATAGCTCATCGAATAATAGGATCGGGCGAAGGTTAGCATATAAGCCCAATTCTTTACGTATTTTCAATAGTCCCTGCTCCGGGCGTACCTTTGCCGAAGGGTCGTTGTCATATTTTGCATGTCCAATAGCACCGAAAAGAATAGCATCTGAGGATTTCGCTTTTTCTAATGTCTCGTCTGGCAGTGGATTTCCGGTAGCTTCAATGGCTGTATGACCCATAATCGCTTCGTCAAAAACGAACTCATGGCCGTATTTTTCTGCAATTGCTTCTAATACTTGTTTTCCCCAAGTCGTTACTTCTTGTCCAATTCCATCTCCCGGAATAATAAGAATGTTCTTTCTCATATACTATAAAACGTTTTCTACTTTATGTTCAATGGCTTTTACTTCGCCACGCTCTAATACAATTCTATGTTCGATGCAGTTGGGCAGTTGGCTTTCATAATGGCCAACATAGATTAACGTTTTGCCGTATTGGCAAAGCTCGTCGACTACATCGTTAAAATACTTGGCCTGTGTGGTGTCTAATCCCTGACAAGGCTCATCCAGCACCAAGAGGGGCGGATTTTTGATAATGCTTCTGGCCAGCATGGCCAGTCGCTGCTTCCCGAGGGGAAGCGTATGGAGCAATTGATCTTTATGTTCGGTAAGATCAAAGAAATCCATGAGTTCTTCAATTTGTTTTTTCTCCTGAAACTTCACATCGATAAACCATCCGATGCTATCGTAGAATCCAGAAGCTAGGGTATGCCATACGGTCGCCTGCTGATCAAAATACCAGTGCATCTCGGGCGAGATCATGCCGATCTTCTCTTTGATGTCCCAAATACTTTCGCCAGATCCCCGAGGATTGCCGAATAGCGATATGGATAAACCGTAAGATTGCGGGTGGTCGCCATTGATCAAGCTCAATAGAGTTGACTTTCCGGAGCCATTCGGTCCTTGTAATAACCATTTTTCGCCTACTTTGACAGACCAGGAAACCTTTTTCAAGACTTCCTTTTCACCATATCGGATGACGACGTCTTTTAACTCCGCAATATGCGAATACGGGGTCTCAGGGATAGCTTTCAGGAAGTTGGGCAATGGTTTCTTTATGCGTTGCGCGTCTTGCAATACATCGTCTAGGCTATCTGCTTTTTCAATACGGCCATCTACAAGCTGTACGATGGAATTGATACCCTGAGGCAATTGCTTGTCATTGGTAATCAATAGCAACTGAACGCCCTCAGCGATTAATTCGTCAAGCCATTCGTTTAGTACCGCGCGAGAACTGGTGTCAAGGCCGGTGTAAGGTTCATCGATGATGAGCAACTGCGGTTTCTGCCAAAGTCCTTTAACTAATTGTAGCTTCTTGTGCTCTCCGCTTGATAACTCAATCAATTGCGATTGCTGAACATTATCGAATCCGAAAGCTTTTATTTTTTCTTGGATATCAGAAAAACTTAGACCTTCTTTTTCGGCGAAGTGCATTAATTCTGCATGCACCGTCAGTGTATCATGCCCTTGATGACGATTATAGCGCTGTTGGTAGTAGAAATTACGGTCGCCTTCAAGATTGGTAAACTGATACCAATTGGCGATGTATACTGTTTTTTGAGCTAGAGAGCTGGACAGGTCGTAGTTGATTTCCACCTGTCCAGTTCCTTTGATAAGCCCAGCTATGGCTTTCGCTAAGCTAGTCTTGCCCGAGCCGGATTTACCAGCTAATACAATCTGTTCGCCGTTTGCAATGGTCCATGACAAATCCTGCAAAACGGAATGCCTTCCGTATGCGAGTGAAAAGTCTCGAATATGGACCGTTACTGCCATTATCTAGCTGCTTCGAAGTTTTCTATTTCTGCTTTATGGCTTAAGATGAAGTCGATATCATCATAACCATTGATTAAGCATGATTTCTTGTAAGGATTAATTTCAAAGGTGAATTGATCGCCTGTTTCGGCAATCCTTAGTGTTTGTGCCTCTAAATCGACAACAAGCTCGGTATCCGGATTAACAAACACCTTGTCGAAGATTTTCTCTAGGAATTCCTCTGAAACTGTGATAGGCAATACGCCATTGTTCAAGGCATTTCCTTTGAAAATATCCGCGAAGAACGAGCTGACAACTACATCAAATCCGTAATCCTGTATAGCCCATGCAGCATGCTCACGGGAGGAACCACATCCGAAGTTCTTTCCAGCAACAAGAATCTTTCCGGTGTAGGTAGGGTTGTTCATCACGAAGTCAACCTTCGGTTGATCGTAACTGTCGAATCGCCAGTCACGGAATAAGTTATTACCGAAGCCTTCGCGTGTTGTCGCTTTTAAGAAACGCGCCGGGATGATCTGATCGGTATCTATGTTTTCTATCGGTAGAGGGACTACACGAGAGGATAGTTTTTCAAATTTTTTCATCTCTTTATTAATTATGCTTTCGAGGAATGTTAGAATTAAATGTAATGTTCGACCTTAGGAAAAGGATCGTAAAAGTGATGTAACAGCTTTTTCCAATCCTGATATACTTCTGATTGTCTGAATCCAATCGTATGATCTTCTAGGGTTTTCCAATTGACAAGCAAGATATATTGATGATCATGCTCTATACATTTTCTTAATTCATGGTTTATATATCCATCAATGGACTGAATGATTGCTTCTGCTTGTTGAAAAGCCTTCTCAAATTCGTTAGAAAGACCGGGCTTAATCTGTAGGATGGCAACCTCCAATACCATAGACGGAAATCCTCGTTGTTATACCAATTCTCTTACGTCTACAATTTTGCCAGTCACTGCCGCCGCTGCTGCAGTCAATGGGCTTACTAACATCGTACGAGCATTTGGCCCCTGACGTCCTTCGAAGTTTCTGTTAGAAGTCGAAACACAGTATTTACCTGCTGGAATCTTGTCTTCGTTCATGCCCAGACATGCAGAACATCCAGGCTCACGAAGCATGAAGCCTGCGGCTTCAAATACCTTGTCGATACCTTCCTCTTTTGCCTGTGCTTCTACTTGTTTCGATCCTGGAACAATCCAAACTTCTACATTGTCGGCTTTCTTTTTGCCCTGAACGAAGGCAGCGACCTGACGTAGATCTTCGATACGAGAGTTTGTACAGCTTCCAATAAAGACATAATCAACAGGTTTGCCGATTACAGAATCGCCATCATGAAATCCCATGTAATCTAGCGCTTTCTGATACGACGGACGCTCATTCTCAGGTTGAGAATCTGTGGTTGGGATATGTTCCGTAATGCCGATCCCCATACCCGGGTTAGTACCGTAAGTAATCATCGGTTGTATATCTGCAGCATCAAATGTTAATACTTCATCGAATTGTGCATCTTCGTCTGAGTATAGTGTTTTCCAATAAGCCAATGCTTTATCCCATTCTTCGCCTTTTGGAGCAAATTCTCTGCCCTTGATATATTCGAACGTCGTTTCATCAGGTGCGATTAAACCACCACGAGCACCCATTTCGATACTCATATTACAGATCGTCATTCGGCCTTCCATACTTAAAGAGCGAATCGCTGAACCTGCGTATTCAACAAAATATCCTGTTCCACCAGCAGCGGAGATCTTCGAAATAATGTAAAGGATGATATCCTTCGCACCGACTCCATTGCCTAATTCACCATTGACCTCGATCTTCATGGTCTTTGGTTTTTGTTGCAATAAACATTGTGTAGCAAATACCTGCTCAACCTGTGAAGTACCAATACCAAATGCAATAGCGCCGAAAGCACCATGTGTTGAAGTATGGCTATCCCCACACACCATTGTTTTTCCGGGAAGTGTAATACCTAATTCAGGACCTATAACATGGACAATCCCCTGGTAAGGGTGGCCTAAGCCGTATAGTTCAATGCCGAATTCTTTACAGTTTTTTGTAAGCATATCTACCTGATAGCGAGATAGCTCTTCTTTTATCGGAAGGTGCTGATCTAATGTAGGCACATTATGGTCAGCGGTGGCTACCGTTTGTTGAGGTCTGAATACCGGTAGTCCTCTTTTGCGTAATCCATCGAACGCCTGCGGAGAGGTCACTTCATGGATTAGATGGGTATCGATATATAACATATCTGGAAACCCTTCAGCACGCTTGACGACATGTGCATCCCAAATTTTTTCTACTAATGTTTTTCCCATTTCTTTTATTGAACTGTTTGGTTTTAATTGTAAATGGGGTAAAATTATGAGATTATTAATTTTACCCCATTGAAAGCTATCTAATTTACGAAAAATTTAAATAGTTTTAATAGCTTTCATGGCAGTCATCGCTTTACGCAATTTTCTACCCACTACTTCAACCTCGTGATTACGTAATTGCTCATTAACCTGAACCAATGTAATATTGTCTACCGATCCGTCTTTGCCTTCGTTGTAGTTTTTACCAACAACATCCGTGTCGATTTTGCTCATGAAATCCTTCAATAACGGTTTACATGCCTGATCGAATAGGTAACAACCGTATTCTGCCGTATCGGAGATAACACGGTTCATCTCGAATAATTTCTTACGAGCAATAGTATTTGCGATCAATGGCGTCTCGTGTAATGATTCGTAGTATGCCGATTCTGGTTTGATACCCGCGTCTACCATCGTTTCGAATGCTAATTCAACTCCCGCACGAACAAAAGCAGACATCAATAAGTAGTTGTCAAAGTATTCTTGCTCGTCGATTTTAACATCGCCAGCGGCAGTTTTTTCAAATGCGGTCTCTCCAGTTTCTGCTCTCCATTTCAATAGGTTAGCATCGCCATTCGCCCAGTCTTCCATCATCGTTTTACTGAAGTGACCTGACATAATATCGTCTTGGTGCTTTTGGAATAACGGACGCATAATGTCTTTCAATTCCTCCGATAATTGGAAAGCTTTCACTTTCGCCGGATTGCTCAAGCGATCGAACATACCGCTTACACCACCATGCTTTAATGCTTCTGTGATTACTTCCACACCGTATTGAACAAGTTTAGCTGCATAGCCAGCGTCGATTCCTTTTTCGACCATTTTGTCGAAAGAAAGGATAGAGCCTGTTTGCAATAAACCACAAAGGATAGTTTGCTCGCCCATTAAGTCTGATTTTACTTCCGCTACGAAAGATGATTTCAAGACTCCCGCGCGGTGGCCACCTGTTCCAACACAGTAGGCTTTTGCTTCTGCCCAGCCTTTTCCTTGCGGATCATTCTCCGGGTGAACAGCAATTAGCGTCGGTACTCCGAATCCTCTCAAGTATTCTGCGCGAACCTCAGAGCCTGGACATTTTGGTGCAACCATGATAACGGTAATATCCTTACGGATCTGCATACCTTCTTCTACGATATTGAAACCGTGCGAATAAGATAAGGTAGCTCCTTCTTTCATCAATGGCATTACAGCATTGATTACGGAGGTATGTTGTTTATCTGGAGTTAAGTTGATTACTAAGTCAGCAGTAGGGATAAGCTCCTCGTAAGTTCCTACGTTGAAGTTGTTATCCGTTGCATTTTTCCAAGAATCTCTTTTTTGTTCAATAGCTTCTTTACGTAAAGCATAAGATACATCTAAACCACTATCTCTTAGGTTTAAACCTTGGTTTAAGCCTTGAGCACCACATCCTACGATTACGATCTTTTTACCTTTTAAAGCATTTACGCCATCATTGAATTCCGAAGAATCCATAAACTCTGCTACACCTAATTGGTTTAACTGCTCTCTAAGAGGTAATGTGTTGAAATAATTTGCCATTGCTGTACTGTTTAAAATATTTTCTTTTTAGATTGATTATTGATTGTTGATTATACGTTTTTGTGCTACTGCATATCCAAAATGCAGATTGTCATGACCGATAGAGGTCGTTAATACATCTTCGATGTTATTCATCGTCGCACCATAGGTAGCAGTATCATACGCTGTAATAATATCGAATACGCCTTCCTTGTAATCATTTTCGATATCCTCGATAGTCGATAGGGCTAATGCCTTCAATTCGTCGACTTCTGCTTGCTCCACAAAGTAAGAGGGCTTCGTGCCTTTTGCATAAGCATCCACATACTTTACCCAGCTTACACCTTCTTTAATACCCGTGCGTGTATAGCTCAGCGTCTGTGCGCTGACAACGATATGTCCGAAGTTCCATATGATATTATTATTAAAACCCGCAGGCACTTCGTTCAATTGTTCTAGGCTAAGTTCTTCGATTAATTTGATGAAAGCACGACGACTCTCGAATATGAATTTAAATACATTTTCCATCTGCATCCCAACTTACATAGTAAATACATCATCACGTTGATCCAAGAACTCGTTTTCAACGATTTCCGGAGCCGGCTCTTCGCGTTCGAACTGCTTAAGTTTCTTGTGGAAGCCTGCGCTATCTTTAATGATAGCGATACGAGCGCCACGCACAAATTCGATAAGCTTATACTTGCCAAGTTCTTCCGTTAGGCGGTCGATCTCTTCACGATGTCCTGCTGTTTCGAATACGATGTAGTCATTACGGATAACAACAACGTTAGCACCGTATTGACGTAATAGACGCTCAACATAAGCTTTCTCAGCAATTACATCTGCCGGAACCTTATATAAAGCCTGTTCTTGCCAGATTAACTCATCGTTCGTATTGAAATAAGCTTTCAATACTTCCACTTGTTTTTCAATCTGGCGGCATAGCTTGCGAACAACCTCTTCCGATTCTGTAATTAGAATCGTGAAGCGGTGTATATTTTCCACCTCAGAAGGGGAGGTGTTTAAACTTTCGATATTGATTTTACGGCGCGAGAAGATCCCGGTGATACGGCCGATCATCCCGATAGTATTTTCCGTGTAAACAGTTATTGTATATTCTTGCTTTTCCATTTTACTTCAATCTGATTTCAGAAACACTCGTTCCTTGTGCAACCATCGGGAATACGTTGTTCTCTTTCCCCACCATCACTTCCAATAGGTAAGAGCCATCATGCTCTAGCATTGTCTTTAATGCTGATTTCAAGTGCTGACGCTCCGCTACTTTGTTTCCGTCGATATAATATCCTTTCGCTACAGCAACAAAGTCAGGGCTCGTGATATTCACAAAGGAATAACGTTTGTCGTGGAACAACTGCTGCCATTGGCGAACCATTCCTAAAAACTCATTGTTTAAGATGAGGATCTTCACTTTCGCACCAAACTGCATGATGGTTCCAAGCTCTTGAATGGTCATCTGTATACCGCCATCGCCGATGATCGCAATGACATCACGATCAGGAGCTCCATACCAAGCACCGATTGCTGCAGGCAAACCGAAGCCCATTGTTCCTAATCCTCCTGAAGTAACACTCGATTTTGATAGGTTGTATTTCGCATAACGACAAGCTACCATCTGATGCTGACCAACGTCAGTAACAATAACAGCATTACCACCCGTTAACTCATTAAGCTCACGAACAACTTCGCCCATGGTCATGACATCAGTTGTTGGATTAAGTTCTTCTTGGATTACTTCCTTGATCTCCTCTTTTTCTAACTCGCGGAACTGCTGTAACCACGCACTATGATCCACCTTGTCTAATAAGGCAGTCAACATCGGTAGTGTTTCTTTACAGTCCCCCCAAACAGGTACTGCCGCTTTCACATTCTTGTCGATCTCCGCAGGGTCGATATCTAAATGAATAACTTTCGCCTGTTTTGCATATTTGTCTAAACGACCGGTTACACGGTCATCGAAACGCATCCCGATAGCGATTAATACGTCGCACTCATTCGTCATCACGTTTGGCGCATAGTTACCATGCATCCCTAACATTCCTACATGTAATGGGTGGTCAGTTGCTAGGGCGCTTAAGCCCATCACGGTAGCCGCAGCAGGGAATCCGCTTTTTTCGATAAATCGCTGGAATTCCTCCTCGGCTTTACCTAGGATAACCCCCTGGCCAAACAATACGAATGGTTTCTTTGCCGCATTGATTACGCGCGCTGCTTCTTCTACATATTCCTTACGAACAATAGGAGCAGGGCGGTAAGAGCGGATATGATTGCACTTAGCATAGCCTTCATAATCGAAAAGCTGCAACTGCGCATTCTTGGTAATATCAATTAATACTGGCCCCGGACGTCCGGTGCGAGCAATATAAAATGCTTTCGCTAGTACACTTGGAATCTCATTAGCATCAGTAACCTGGTAGTTCCACTTTGTGACCGGGGTAGTAATGTTAATCACGTCAGTTTCCTGGAATGCATCTGTCCCTAGCAATGAAGCAAATACCTGACCTGTAACACAGACCACTGGATTGCTATCAATCATCGCATCCGCCAAACCTGTAACTAGGTTTGTAGCGCCCGGACCGCTTGTTGCAAAAGCCACACCCACACGTCCTGATGTTCGTGCGTATCCTTGTGCAGCATGAATTCCACCCTGTTCGTGACGCACCAAAATATGCTTCAATTTATCATTGTAATCATACAATGCATCATAAATTGGCATAATTGCACCACCCGGATACCCGAATACGGTATCCACCCCCTCGTGGATTAAGGCCTCTAAAACCGCTTGCGAACCACTGATCTGTGTATTTGCCGCAATAGTAGTAGCTTCCAAAGTTTCCGTTTTTTCAAGTGTACTCATTATTTATTGAATTTAGACATTGGCCCTTTCAGATAAGACAGCTTGCTTGTCTATTTGCCCAATGTATATTAAAATTTAATGTTCAAATTCTATTGTCTTGATGTGTATATTGTTCCTCGATTACCTATAGTGATAAAACCCGCTATAATATCTCAGATCTAATATCTTACATCTAATTACATATCTGTCACACAACCCTCTGAAGCGTTTGCTACCGTCTTCGCGTATTTGTATAAAACGCCTTTCGTTACTTTCAGCGCTGGCTGTGTCCAATTTTCACGGCGTTTAGCGATTTCCTCGTCCGAAACTTTCAGGTTAATTGTATTGTTTACCGCGTCGATTTCAATAACGTCATCATCCTGAACCAGGCCAATCAATCCACCTTCATATGCTTCAGGTGTGATATGTCCAACGACGAATCCGTGTGTTCCGCCAGAGAAGCGACCGTCAGTAATCAATGCCACGGATGTGCCTAAGCCTGCGCCAATAATCAACGAAGTTGGTTTCAACATTTCCGGCATTCCGGGAGCCCCTTTAGGACCTTCGTTTTTGATGACAATAACATCGCCCGGCTTAATTCTGCCTGTCGATACACCTGCCACTAAATCGTGTTCTCCGTCAAATACGCGTGCAGGACCCGTAAATTTCTCACCTTCCTTACCCGATATCTTCGCAACAGAACCTAACTCTGCTAAGTTGCCGTATAGAATCTGTAAGTGTCCCGTTGCTTTGATAGGTTTTGCCAATGGCTGGATGATAGGCTGATTGTAGTCCATAATAGACTTCACATCCGCTAAGTTTTCCGCCATCGTCTTACCCGTTACAGTCAAGCAGTCGCCATGTAACAAACCTTCATCCAATAAATAGCGAAGCACTGCAGGGATACCGCCGTACTGATGTAAATCTTGCATCAGATACTTTCCTGAGGGTTTGAAATCCGCTAATACCGGTGTCTCGTCCGACATGCGTTGGAAATCATCCGGCGAGATATCGACCCCTACAGATTTACCCATCGCGATAAAGTGCAATACCGCATTTGTTGAACCACCTAGAATAACAATCGTACGCATTGCATTCTCGAAAGCTTTGCGCGTCATGATGTCCGAAGGTTTAATATCTTTTTCTAATAGAATGCGGATGTACTTTCCGACTTCTAAACATTCTTCTTGTTTTTCTTTCGATGTCGCTGGGTTAGAAGAGGAGTAAGGTAAGCTCATACCCATCGCTTCGATTGCTGAAGCCATGGTATTCGCTGTATACATACCGCCGCAAGCGCCTGCGCCCGGACAGGTGTGTCTGATCACCCCATCATAATCCTCATCGGAAATCGTACCTGCAACCTTTTTTCCTAAAGCTTCGAATGCGGATACAATGTTCAGTTCCTCACCCTTATAATGGCCAGGGGCAATTGTACCGCCGTATACCATAATTGCAGGACGGTTTAAGCGACCCATCGCCATAATCGCACCAGGCATATTCTTGTCACAGCCAGGAATGGCAACAACTCCATCATAGTATTGACCGCCACAGATCGTTTCGATGCTATCTGCAATAACATCGCGGGAAACGAGTGAATAGCGCATTCCGTCCGTACCATTGCTCATCCCGTCACTCACTCCAATTGTTCCAAAGGTCAGGCCCACCAAGTCGCTCTCCCAAATTCCTTTTTTGACGACTTTCGCCAAATCATTCAGGTGCATATTACAGGTGTTCCCATCATAACCCATACTCGCAATACCTACTTGTGCTTTCTCCATGTCTGCATCGGTCAAACCGATACCATAAAGCATAGCCTTCGCCGCTGGTTGCGTCTGATCTTGCGTAAAGATCTTGCTGTATTTGTTGATTCCCTTTTCGTTATCAGATGATGACTTCATAATTCTCTTGCTCTAATACTAAGTTTTTATATTTTCGTTGGATAGATGCGCCAATGCTGTCTTCCCATGCTTCCGGATAAACAACTTGGTCTACTTGATTTATTCCTATAATGCCCGCTGCGGTGCCACTTAAGAAAGCGCTATCAGCTTCATAGACGTCTTGAACAGACAATCTCTTTTCGATGATATCAAAGTTTAATCCTTTGCAGATATCAATAACGGTCTGGCGTGTAATCCCAGGGAAGATATTCCCCAATGGCGGGGTGTATATTTTAAAGTCTTTCTCGATAAATAAGTTCTCGCTCGAAGCTTGCGCGACAAAGCCTTCCTGATCCACCAATAAGGCCTCATCAAAACCATGCTGTATCGCATCGCTGGTCGCTAGGATAGAGTTGATAAACTGTCCGGATACTTTCGCTCCGACAGGAAAGGATTTGGGATTCGGACGCTCGATCTTTGAGATGTTTACTTTTAATAGGTTCTGTCCTAAATAAGGTCCCCATTCCCAAGCAGCAATCATGATGTTTGCCGAGGTTGCTGAGGTCAAGTGCATATTGGATCCCGAATAGATCAATGGGCGGATGTATGCCGAACGTAGGTTGTTAACCTCCAATAGTTCATACGTCTTCTCAATAAGCTCACGATTATTCCATGTATAAGGCAATCCGATTGCCTCACATGATTTCTTCAATCGCTCGTAGTGTTCTTCTGCCTTAAAGATGCGTGTGCCGTTATGTGTGCTATATGCGCGCAATCCCTCGAATGCGCCATAGCCATAATGTAGCGATTGACCGAATAAGTCAACACCGGCGCTGCTCGCTTTGACAAAGCGGTTGTTTAAGTAGATTAGGGTGTCTTGATTATAGTACTGCATACACTTCTTTTTTTGTTACCTAAATCGAACTATTTATCCGGTTTACACTTACTGTGATTTAATCACTTTGTAAGTTACTCCGATTTAAAATTTCTTACAATAGGCAAATAAAGTATTTTCATTAAGTTTATTATTTCGATAAATATAAATCAACAAAATTATATTTTATGTAATTTAATATTTATTATATTTTAGTTTTGAGGTTAGTAGACTAAAATTAAAATCGGTATGTTTTTTAATTTCTTCAATTTTTGCAAAAACGCTCGAAATTCTTCCTGAAATCCCGAAAACGGCAAATGTTCTTGTAAATAATGAGCAAAAAAATAGCCCTTAAAACCTGAAGTTTTAAGGGCTACAAAATCTTTATTTTTATCTATCTATTCTCCGGCAATTCCTTCCGCTAAAATGATGATTTTGTTGTCCTTTACTTCAACCACACCACCTTTAATAATAATGACTTGTTCATCATTATTATTTTTAATAATGACTTTGCCATCATCTAGCGTAGACACAATAGCAGCGTGGTCCTTCAAAATTTGAAAGGAACCAGCAGATCCAGGAACTGTAACAGCAGTCACTGTACCTTCGTAAGCTAATTTGTCTGGAGTAATAATTGTTAAATTCATTGTTGTTTAGATATGAGATTTGAGATATAAGATATTAGACTTTGAAAAACAATTTAAGACTCTACTCTTTTGAACAGAGTCTTAAATCTAATGTCTACTATCTAATATCTAGTACTAAACTGCTTCTGCTAATAGTTTTTTACCTTTTTCGATCGCGTCTTCGATGCCACCTACTAAGTTGAAAGATGCTTCTGGGTATTGGTCAACTTCACCGTCAATGATCATGTTAAATCCTTTGATCGTGTCTTTGATGTCTACTAAACAACCTTTCAAACCTGTAAATTGCTCTGCAACGTGGAACGGTTGAGATAAGAAACGTTGAACACGACGTGCGCGGTGTACTGTTAACTTATCTTCTTCAGATAACTCATCCATACCTAAGATAGCGATGATATCTTGAAGTTCTTTATAACGTTGAAGAATTTCTTTTACGCGTTGTGCTGTATCGTAATGCTCATTACCTAAAATCGCTGGAGAAAGGATACGTGAAGTTGAATCCAATGGGTCAACCGCAGGGTAGATACCTAACTCAGAAATCTTACGTGACAATACTGTTGTTGCATCCAAGTGAGCGAAAGTTGTCGCTGGAGCAGGGTCAGTTAAGTCATCGGCAGGAACGTATACCGCTTGTACTGAAGTAATAGATCCGTTTTTAGTTGATGTAATACGCTCTTGCATTAAACCCATCTCTGTAGCAAGTGTCGGTTGGTAACCTACCGCTGAAGGCATACGACCTAATAACGCCGATACTTCAGAACCTGCCTGTGTAAAACGGAAGATGTTATCGATAAAGAATAAGATGTCACGACCTTGGCCTTCACCATCACCGTCACGGAAATATTCTGCAATTGTTAATCCTGATAAGGCAACACGCGCACGTGCACCAGGAGGCTCATTCATCTGTCCGAACACGAATGTACATTTAGAATCTTTCATCAACTCTAAATCTACACTTTCCAAAGGCCATTCGCCTTTTTCCATGCCTTCCATGAAGTGCTCACCATATTTGATAATGCCGGACTCCAACATCTCACGAAGTAAATCGTTTCCTTCACGAGTACGCTCGCCTACACCTGCAAATACAGATAAACCACCGTGTCCTTTTGCGATGTTGTTGATTAACTCCTGAATTAATACCGTTTTACCAACACCAGCACCACCGAACAAACCGATCTTACCACCTTTTGCGTAAGGCTCTAATAAGTCGATAACTTTGATACCTGTGAAAAGTACTTCAGACTCAGTCGATAAATCTTCGAATCTTGGAGGTACGTTGTGGATAGGACGACCGTTTGTTTTGTCCAAACTTTTAATACCGTCAATTGGGTCACCAACAACGTTGAATACGCGACCTTTAATTTCTTCGCCAATCGGCATTTTGATCGGAGCGCCAGTATCAACTACTTTCATGCCACGAACTAAACCTTCGGTAGCATCCATTGCAATCGTACGAACACGTTCCTCACCTAAGTGCTGTTGAACCTCTAATACAATGCGTTGTCCATTTTCTTTCTCAATGTACAAGGCATCATAAATCTTAGGAAGATTTTCATTGTCGGCAAAGTTGACGTCAACTACTGGGCCGATAATCTGCGCTATTTTACCAATATTGGGCATATTATAGGGACTAAAATTTATTATTCAATTTTAATACAGCTTTTTACACACTGCATTTTGGAATGCAAAAATAAGTTTTATCTCCTTAAAACCAAAAGACAAGTGGTAAATAAATCGATATTTTTTTTAAAAGCCCTCTAACCCTATCAATTACTAGGAATATGGCTGTGTAAAAGGCTGATTTTTAAAATAGTATTAGCCGAAGGCTTTCTTTAGAGATTAGACATTAGATTTTAGACAATAGACCTTTGTCTGTCCCTGAATAGTGTTGACCGTTTTTACAATTTATCAACTTGATCAAATATAGTTATTAGTGGTTTAGGAGACAATATCTCCCTAAACCACTTTTCTTCGAAACTCTCTGGCGACATCCTATGTAATGAGTTGTGCAGTCTTCGTTTATTGTACTGTTTGACAGCTCTATTGACCATTTTTTTTAAGCTTTCGAACGTCTTAGGCTTCCAATAATCCAGATACTCATTCTTGATGGTTCCATTGATCCGCTCAGCGTATGCATTGTCCTGGGCACTCTTGCCCATGCTCACCCTGCAATTATTCTCTTTCAACAGCTGCAGATAAGCTGTCGCATGATATTGGGCACCTCGGTCTGAATGATGATATTGGGGTGCCCCGTTATTCTTAAGGGCCATTCGTAGTGCCTTAAGATTAGCTGTTGACTGCATATGATTGGATACTTGATATCCAACGATCTTTTTGGTGTAAACGTCGATAATGAACACTCCATAGTAGAACCTATCGCCCACGTAGAAGTAGGTGATGTCCGATTGCCAAACCTGATTGGGAGTCCCTACAACCAAGCCATTGATCAGATTAGGGTAGGCTGTGGAAAGCCCGCGAGTCGTCCTGCGATAGTTCTTCTTGACCTTCAATCGATATCCTAAAGACATCATGGTCTCTATGAAACGATCTCTCCCCACAAAATCCGGACGGAGCATATAATACAGTTTTTCCACCCCACAACCGGGATGTTCCTTACGCACTTTATCCGCTTTTTCGATCAGCTCAGCGAATTGAACCTGATAACGGGAATGGCGAACAGCGCGCTGATGCACCGCCTGTTTGCTCATACCAACGGTTCTATAAAGCTGATTGAGGGAATAATCTATTTTTCCTGCGTGTTCCCGGAACCATCCGATGGTGGGGTGTTGAAATTTTTTCTGATATCGACCTTAAGATCCTCTCCAGCGATGTCGATCATCTTCTCCAAGAAATCGATCTTGATCTGCTTCTGGCCGATCATCCGCTCCAGTTCACGGATACGCTGTTCCATGGCTTTTACTTTGTGGGTGCTACTTGATTTCATCTCCATTATACGTTGTCCTTTCTCATTAAAGTTAGAAAATTTATAGATCCAATTATAGATCGTGGGATTACTTATTCCATAAAGCCGCTCTAACTGTAGAACACTCAACTTCCCACTCTCAAATAGGGAAACAATTTCCCGCTTAAAATCATCAGAATAAACCCGTGATTTCCTGATTAACCGCAAATTTGTTTGCATTTAGTACCTCCATTTTGTGGTCAACCTATTTCAGGGATGGACACTTTGACGTGCTATTCACGCATTGTGTTTTTTTTCTTTGGTTTAGAAAGGAAAGTTTGTCTTGAACTGGGAATGGAAGGAAAGTTTGGTTCAAGACAAAACTCCGATCCTGCTCATCCTTTTATCCTTTCTTTCCTGGCTCAAGACAATCCCATCCTAAAAACCCTTAATTAATCACAAAAAGAAAGGCGCCTAATCGGCGCCATCCTCTAATATCTAAAATCTAATAGCTAAAATCTAGCCTAAGAATTCCTCTTCAACTGCTCGTCCAGTAGCTGTCGTTTTAGGTGTTGTTCTCTTTCCATTGATTTCTTGCGGAGCGTTTGTAGCTCATCTTGCAATTCATCTACTGTTTTCTTGGAGTCGTCGGTGTCGACTTTTGCTTTGCGGAATGCCACTAAGGTTCCGAAGAATGCTGCTCCAAGCGCTATAATAATAGCCCATACCATTGTATGATAAGAGCCTTTAGAGAAATCAATTCCTAAGAAGGAAATGCTGTCTGTCTTTTTTTGTTCCGCTTCTAATTGCGTGGTTAGGGTGTTGACTGAATCCTGAAGACCCTTGATATTTCCGGCAGAGGAGGAGTTTGAAGATGATAAATCAGCAATCTTCTTTCTGTAGGTGCTTAGCGAATCGCGCACATTTTGACGTATGGTTTCAAGGTTTGCTCTGCGGATAATTTTGAAATCTGCACTTTGCGACTTCGAGTACAAGTTCAAATACACAAACTGGCTGTCGAGGCTTGAAGTTTTTAACTTCTGCTGTAACATTTGTCCCTGAGCTGCGGGAGCTAAAAAAACGAAAAATAAAAGTGAATAAATAAATACTCGCATATGGGTTTGATTAAGCTTTACATGTCAATTTTACCAATTAAATTAGACAATGTGAAACTTAATAAAAATTAAGCCCTCATCTAACGATTGTTTTATCGGTTTTTACAGCTTCCCTTTTAACTCTAAGAAGATTTTTAAAATACCCATTCTATCAAATTTTGTGAATATTTAATAAACAAATCAAGGATTTGTTTTAAACGCTGATAACTTTTTAAAAATTCTGTTTACTTAATGGTTTATTTATAAAAATTATTGGATGTTAAATGCTTAACAAAATATTCTTATATTTATTTCGCTTATAAACTTATAAAATCAAAGTCCAGAAGATTTAGCTCGTGCCACAGTATTTTTAATCCGATGTAACGGATGGCAATGCTGGGATTTAACTGAGACTAAAGACTCCGCTGACTTAATAATTATTTATCTCCCGAAAGGGAATTGTAAATCTATTCAAACTATGATTGATAAAAGCGTGGCAAATGCTTCGGAAGCAATCCAGGACGTCAAAGATGGGATGACCATTTCTTTGGGCGGCTTTGGGCTATGCGGAATTCCGGAGAATTTGATTGCTGCATTGCTGCAAAAAGGAACGAAGGATCTGACATGTATCAGTAACAATGCCGGTGTTGATGACTTCGGCTTGGGTTTATTGCTACAGAAAAAGCAGGTCAAGAAAATGATAGCATCGTATGTAGGGGAGAATGCGGAATTTGAACGTCAGATGCTCAGTGGCGAATTGGAAGTGGACTTGATTCCACAGGGGACCTTGGCATCTCGATTAATGGCAGGTGGCTACGGCATGCCTGTAATCTTCACGCCGGCAGGGGTGGGAACGGAGGTTGCCGAAGGCAAGGAAACTCGAAAATTTACCTTCCATGGCGTGGAGAAGGAATATTTAATGGAATATGCTTTTGAACCGGATTTTGCTTTTGTAAAAGCCTGGAAGGGTGATAAAGCGGGTAATTTAGTGTATCGCGGGACAGCACAGAATTTTAACCATGCGGTGGCTATGTGTGGGAAGATCACGATTGCCGAGGTGGAAGAATTGGTTGAACCGGGCGAGTTGGATCCGAATTTTATCCATACCCCAGGCGTCTTTGTGCAACGGATTTTCCAAGGCGATCAATACGAGAAAAGAATAGAACAGCGAACTGTAAGAAATAAAGAAGACAATGATTAAAAAAGTATATATCGTTGCAGCAAAACGCACTGCAATGGGAAGTTTTGGAAGTGCATTATCAAGTTTTACCGCATCACAGTTAGGGGCAAAAGCCATCGAAGCTGTTGTTTCGGAAATCGGATTAGAGAAGGATCAGATTGACGAGGTGTTGATGGGCTGTGTATTACAGGCGAATGTCGGGCAAGCGCCGGCGCGACAAGCAGCACGCTTTGCCGGATTGCCAGATCATATCCCGGCGACAACAATCAATAAAGTATGTGCCAGTGGTATGAAAGCCATCAGCTTAGGTGTGCAGCAAATTCTATTGGGCGATGCCGATGTGGTTGTGGCAGGGGGTATGGAAAGCATGAGCCAGGTGCCTTATTATAGTGCAACCACTCGCTGGGGTGCAAAATATGGCGATCAGAACTTAATTGACGGCCTACAAAAAGACGGTTTGACCGACGTGTATTCTAACGAAGCGATGGGAAACTGTGGCGAGCTATGTGCGGATAAATACCATATTAGCCGAGAAGATCAGGATTCCTATGCCATCCAATCGTATACAAGAAGTAAGACTGCTTGGGAAACGGGTAAATTTGCAAATGAGGTAACTCCCGTAGAGGTGGTATCGCGTAAGGGAACAGTTTCCGTAGCGGAGGATGAGGAATTCAAAATGGTGAACTTCGACAAGGTTGCGCAATTAAAGCCTGTATTCAAAACCGACGGTACAATTACCGCGGCAAATGCTTCGACGCTGAGCGACGGAGCGGCAGCAGTGATCCTGATGAGCGAAGAGAAGGTTAAAGAATTGAATATAAAGCCTCTGGCGGAGGTTGTTGCCTATGCTGACGCAGAGCAAGATCCAGCATGGTTCACGACTACTCCGGCTATCGCGACGCAGAAGGTTTTGAAAAAAGCAGGACTAACAATCGACGATATCGATTACTTCGAATTCAATGAGGCATTCTCGGTCGTTGCATTAGCCAATGCGCAATTGCTGGAGATTGCAACCGATAAAATAAACGTATATGGTGGTGCAGTTGCATTAGGTCACCCACTGGGTTGTTCCGGTGCTAGAATCATCGTGACTTTGAACAGTGTATTACATCAAGAAAGTGGAAGTATTGGCTTAGCTGCTATCTGCAATGGTGGTGGTGGCGCCAGTGCGATGATCATAAAAAAAGTTTAAGCTATGTTGGATAAATTTGGAATTGCAAAGCGAATAGCCAAAGAAATCAAAGATGGCTATTATGTCAACCTGGGTATTGGTATTCCGACGCTAGTGGCAAATTACATTCCCGACGGTATGCAGGTGGTGCTGCAAAGTGAAAACGGCTTGCTAGGAATGGGACCTTTTCCTTATGAAGGCGAAGAGGATGCTGATTATATCAATGCCGGTAAACAAACGATCACGACCTTGCCCGGCTCTGCGATCTTTGACTCGGCAATGAGTTTCGGCATGATTAGAGCCCGCAAAATAGACCTTACCATTCTTGGCGCCATGGAGGTGTCGGAAAATGGGGATATCGCCAACTGGAAGATCCCCGGAAAAATGGTGAAAGGAATGGGCGGCGCTATGGATTTAGTGGCCAGTGCTGAAAATATCATTGTTGCCATGCAACATGTGAATAAACATGGCGAATCGAAATTATTAAAAGAATGTTCCCTGCCATTAACTGGCGTCCGCTGCGTGAAGAAAATCGTGACGGAGTTTGGTGTGTTCGATGTGCTGCCAGAAGGTGGATTTAAAGTCGTCGAGTTGCATGAAGGGGTGTCAATAGATACCGTGAAGCAATATACCAGTGGGAAACTGATATATTAGAATTTTTCATATGAATTTTAATTAAAAAGTGGGATAGGGTTGTCGTGAGACATCCCTATTCTTTTTGCCTCCAACTAAACCTATTCACTCCTTTCGTTCTTCCCTCCCTGCCACACTCTCCCCACGCTTGGCATGACAGTACATAACAGTTAAACGCACTATTTAAAATATCTTCGATTAATTAGAAACCTAAACAGAGATATTAAAGAATAGTATATGAATGCAATCGCGGGTGTTATATTTCATTTTATTGGAGGATTTGCATCGGGAAGCTTTTATGTTCCTTACAAGAAGGTAAAAGGTTGGTCCTGGGAATCCATGTGGATCCTTGGAGGATTATTCTCCTGGATCATCGTTCCGCCGATTGCTGCCTGGCTGACCATTCCAAATTTTGTCGAGATTATCTCTGAGAGCAGCGCAAGTATCCTTGGCTACACCTTTCTGTTTGGTGTACTCTGGGGGATAGGCGGTTTGACCTATGGTCTTGGGGTTCGCTATTTGGGCGTATCACTAGGGAGCAGTATCATCTTGGGCTTAAGTATGGTCTTTGGGGCTTTGATGCCCGCTATCTATTACTTTTTTAATAAAACAGCGGGTAAACATGGTATCGACTATTTCTTTACCGAGAGCGCGGGAATCTGCGTGATGATTGGTCTGCTGGTTTGTATCGTCGGGATCTACCTCTGCGGTAAGGCGGGTATGCTTAAAGAAAAAGGCCTAGGGGCACTCTCCGAGGAGGCCAAGTCAGAATATAAGTTCGGCTTAGGAATTGTCGTCGCGATTGTTTCGGGCGTATTGAGCGCTTGCTTCAATTTCGGTATCGAAGCCGGGAAGCCTATGGCCGATGTGGCAAACCAATTATGGAAGTCAGCTAACCCCGGACAAGGCGAATTCTTGTATCAGAATAATGTGACGTATATCGTAATCCTTTGGGGTGGCTTCTGTACCAACTTCATCTGGTGTGCCTACCTACTACTGAAGAACAAAACATATAAAGATTATACAAATTCAACTTCTCCAATTGGAAAGAACTTATTGCTATGTGCCATTGCTGGAACAACCTGGTACTTGCAGTTTTTCTTCTATGGCATGGGCGAGAGTAGATTAGGGAACGGGGCGAGTTCCTGGATATTACACATGGCCTTTATCATATTAATTTCCAATGCCTGGGGAGTTGCGTTAAAAGAATGGAAAGGTGTGAGTAAACCCACATACACCGCCATTATTGCTGGAATTGTAACCATCATTCTATCGATTTGCATTGTGGGTTTTGCGAAAACATTAGAATAAAAACTTAAAAAAACTTAGGAAAGTGAAAACATACAAGCACGTCAACTATTTATGGAACGATGAGCAAGCAAAGTCACTTGAGGGTGATGAGGTTGCGTTATTGTTATACCGCTCAAATCTGTTGGGCTCAGATTTGAGAATTACGAACTATGGTGGAGGAAATACATCCTGCAAGCTGATGGACAAAGATCCATTGACTGGCGAAGAAGTAGAAGTGATGTGGATCAAAGGTTCGGGTGGTGATATCGGCACATTAAAAAAATCCGGTTTAGCTGCATTATATGTAGATCGCCTTCGTAATCTGGAGAATGTTTACCGTGGAATAGAGCACGAGGATGAGATGGTGGAGTTATTCAACCATTGTATCTTCGACTTAAATTCGAAAGCACCGTCCATCGATACGCCATTACATGGATTTCTACCTTTCAAACATATAGATCACCTGCATCCTGATGCAGCGATTGCTATTGCAGCAGCGAAAGATGGAAAACAAATTACACAGGATCTGTTCAATGGTACGATTGGCTGGGTAGATTGGCAAAAACCGGGCTTCGATCTTGGTTTGCAACTGAGAGAGTGCTTGGAACAAAATCCAGGTATTCGCGGTATCATGTTAGGGTCGCATGGCTTGTTTACTTGGGGTGATACCGCTTATGAAAGCTATGTGAATTCATTAGATGTTATCGAAGCCTGTGCGACTTATTTGGAAGAAAATTACGGGAAAGCTAGACCTGTTTTCGGAGGGCAAAAAGTAGAAAGCTTAACGGAAGCAGACAGGCAATCGCAAGCAGCTAAATTAGCGCCTATTTTGAGAGGATTCTGCTCGAGCGAGCGCCACATGATTGGCCACTTTACAGACGATCCTCGCGTATTGGAATATATCAACTCCAACGATTTAGAAAAACTTGCACCCTTAGGAACAAGTTGCCCCGATCACTTCCTGCGCACGAAAATTCAACCGCTGATCTTGAATTTAGATAAGAATGAAGATCTAAGCGATCTACAGGCTATCAAAGAGAAGATAGCGCCGCTTTTTGAAGATTATAGAGCGATGTACACGGAGTATTACGAAACCTGTAAACATCCAAACAGCCCTGCTATTCGCGATAGGAACCCCGTAATCATCATCTATCCGGGTGTCGGTATGTTTGCCTTTGCAAAAGATAAGCAGACCGCACGGGTTGCGGCGGAGTTCTATACCAATGCAATCAATGTGATGAAAGGTTCAGAGGCCGTGAGTGAATACACCTCTTTACCTCGTCAGGAGGCTTTCAATATCGAGTATTGGTTGTTAGAAGAAGCGAAACTTCAACGTATGCCAAAGCCGAAAGCCTTATCCGGAAAGATTGCCTTAGTAACAGGTAGTGCCGGTGGTATTGGAAAAGCAATCGCGAAAAAGTTTGCTTCGGAAGGTGCGGTCGTTGTATTAAATGATATGAATGCTGAGCGACTGACAGGCGCTGAAGAAGAGTTTGTAGGCTTATTTGGCAAGGATAATGTAGTTTCCGTATTTTTAGATGTTACCAATGAAGAGCAGATTAAGAAAGCATTCGAGAAGGCTAGTTTAGCGTTCGGTGGGATTGATATAGTGGTTAATAATGCTGGATTATCGATTTCTAAATCAATTGAAGATCATACAGAAAAAGATCTTGACTTATTATATGACGTTTTAGTCAAAGGACAATTCTTCGTGACACAAGAAGGTGTTAAAATCATGAAGGCGCAGGCCGTAGGCGGAGATGTATTGAATATCGTGAGCAAAAACGCATTAGTGAGTGGGCCGAACAATGCCGGTTACGGAAGTGCAAAAGCTGCGCAATTACATTTAAGCAGGCTAAATGCAGCTGAGCTTGGCGCAGCGAAAATCCGTGTCAATGTGGTTAATCCCGATGCGGTGATTTCTGATAGTAATATCTGGGCAGGCGGATGGGCTGAAGGTAGAGCGAAAGCCTACGGTGTGACGGTTGAAGAATTGCCGGCTTACTATGCAAAACGTACCTTATTAAATGAAATCATTCTTCCGGAAGATATTGCAAACGCATGTTTCGCTTTTGTAGGCGGATTGCTGAACAAATCAACTGGAAATGTATTGAATGTCGATGGCGGAGTTGCCATGTCATTCGTGAGATAAAACTAACAAAGCAAGGAGTATAGCGCTTGCTATGCTCCTTGTTTATTTTTAAAGCTGAACCGATGAGATTAGAGAAAGAACAAATAGAGCAGCATAACAGTAAATTAGCAGCTAAGCATAAGCGAGCATTTGATTTTATTTCCGAGGATATCCCTCAGGTAGAATCTATTATCCATAAACTGCAGCAGTTTCAGATTGCCATCCCCAGTTGGGCATTGGGTACAGGTGGTACCCGCTTCGGACGTTTTTCCGGAAAAGGCGAACCTGGGAACTTGGAGCAAAAAATTGAAGATGTGGGATTATTACATGCTTTGAATCGCTCCAGCGGTGCTATTTCCTTGCATATTCCCTGGGATATTCCAAAAGACGCCGAACAAACGAAAGCATTGGCAGCAAGCTATGGCTTACAATTTGATGCGGTCAATTCTAATACCTTTCAGGATCAAGCCGAGCAAGAATTGAGCTATAAATATGGTTCCTTACATCATGTAGACCCGAACGTGCGCAAGCAAGCCGTACAACATAATATCGATGTGATCAATCATGGGATTGCGTTGGGTTCCAAAGCATTAACGGTGTGGTTGGCCGATGGATCTTCTTTCCCCGGTCAGTTGAACTTTCGCGAGGCGTTCCAAAATACCCTGGAAAGCTTAAAAGAAATCTATGCGCACCTACCGGAAGATTGGAAGCTATTTGTCGAATACAAGGCGTTCGAGCCTTATTTCTATTCGATGACGATAGGAGATTGGGGACAGTCGTTATTGTTAGCTTCAAAGCTTGGCCCTAAGGCGTATACCTTAGTCGATCTAGGTCACCACTTACCGAATGCAAACATCGAACAGATTGTTTCCTTGCTGTTAATGGAAGGGAAGCTTGGTGGTTTCCACTTCAATGACAGTAAGTATGCGGATGATGATTTAACGGCAGGAAGCATTAAGCCATACCAATTGTTCCTCATCTTTAACGAATTGGTTGAAGGGATGGACGCTAGAGGCATGGATCATGCAACGGGACTTGGATGGATGATCGACGCTTCACACAATTTAAAAGATCCTTTGGTGGATCTATTGCAATCGGTGGAAGCGATTATGATTGCTTACGCACAAGCTTTATTAGTCGACCGCGATGCGCTGAAAGAGGCTCAACGCAACAATGATATCGTCAAAGCACAGCAAATCCTGCAAGACGCGTTCCGTACGGATCTACGTGCAGTAGTTGCGGAAGCAAGATTGCGCGATGGCGCAGCATTAGACCCGATCGGTTTGTTCAATGAGCTTGCTGTTCGTGATCAATTAATCAAAGAACGTGGCAATAACACGGTAGCTACCGGTTTATAATTAGCGTATGGGGGGAAAAACACGCAAACCGGTAGTAGCCATATTTGATGTGGGCAAGACGAATAAGAAACTTTTCTTATTCGATGAGCATTATCAAATTGTATATGAGAAATCTGCGCGTTTCTTGGAGACGTTGGATGAAGATGGCGACCCGTGTGAAAATTTAGAGAGCCTGCGATTGTCGGTCTTCGACTCCTTGCACGAGATCTTTCGCCGGGAGGAGTTTGATGTGAAAGCCATTAACTTCACATCCTATGGCGCCAGTTTTGTCTATGTGGATGAGAATGGTCGTCCTTTAGCGCCACTTTATAACTACCTAAAAGAGTACCCACAGGCCTTGTCCTCGGCTCTGCACCAGCAATACGGAGGCGTCGAGCAGTTCAGTCTCGATACAGCATCGCCTTCGTTGGGAAGTCTGAACTCCGGGCTTCAAGTCTATCGGCTAAAAAAAGAGCAGCAGGAAATCTATGAGAAAACAAAATATGCCCTACATCTACCGCAATATTTAAGTTTCTTGCTTTCTGGAAAGGCTTACTCGGATATGACGAGCATAGGCTGTCATACAGCCCTTTGGGATTATAAGCAGCATGATTACCACCAATGGGTAAAAGATGAAAAGATCGTTGAGAAATTAGCACCTGTGGTAGACGCCTCGGCTGTATTCCCGGCGACCTTTCCAGGTAGTACCTTTAAAATTGGTGTCGGATTGCACGACAGTTCGTCCGCATTGATTCCTTACTTATTGAATTTCCATGAGCCTTTCATCCTGATTTCTACTGGAACCTGGTGTATTTCTATCAATCCTTTCAATGATCAGCCCTTAACCAAGGCAGAACTAGAAAGCGATTGTTTGTTTTACCTGTCTTTTCAGGGAAAGCATGTTAAGGCCTCGCGCTTATTTGCAGGGCAGGAACATGAAATCCAATCGAAAAGAATAGCGGAGCATTTTGATATCACGACTGCGAAATTCAAACATATGGATATCAACTGGACGATTGTTAAAGCCTTAGAAAAAGCAAGCATAGCATCTGAATTAGATGCTTTCGGTAAGATTGACTTAGCGCAATATGCCAATTATGAGGAAGCCTATCATGCCTTGATTCTGCATTTGATCAAAGCGCAGGTGGTATCGACGAAGCTTATTCAAGCCGGTCAGAAAACTACCCGCATCTTTGTCGATGGGGGTTTTAGCAAGAACAATATCTATATGAACCTGTTGGCGCATGAATTTCCTGAAATGGAGGTCTATGCAGCGTCCATGGCACAGGCAACCGCCATCGGGGCGGCCTTAGTCATCCATGAGCATTGGAATAAACAACCGGTGCCCAACGACCTGATCGAGATCAGGTTCTTTAGAGCGTAAAATAACTTAGTGAATATAAATCCTTCCAGAATCAATTGACGATCATTCTGATCGTCATCAAGTAGGTGATCAACCAACCTAGGAAAAGATATGGTCCTACGACGGATGACAAATCTTTTTCAACTTTTTCAAACCCCTATCAAACCCAATCCGAAAGGCTTATGATAGGGGTTTGCATTGGTTTAGGATTGGGTTAGCATTGGGTTTGAAAGGGCTTTAAAAGGGGACAGTGTCGAGCTAGTCTCCTACGAGAAGCGACCATGCTGAAGCCAGATTACAGAGAAATTGGAACAAATTCCTATTTCCAGCGATTCAACCTTTACAGAATACCCACATTTTTTAATTTTTTTCAAGAATTTTTCCTGTCCTAATAGGAGATTATTAACCTAATGAGAATTATGGGCGCTTCTATATTAGCTGATGCATTATTTTTCGAGACCAAAATTTAAAATATATCGAAAGTCAATAAAAGTCTTAATTATTCGCTAATAGCTTGCTAAAACGATACAGGATGCAACAGGATGGTTTTTCACAGTAAATAAATGATATTTGGTTATCAAGTTATTAATCAATATCAACAACTATGTGTAAATCTAAATTAGGAAGGTATTTCTCTTTCGTCTTGAGCATGCTGTTCGTGTTTACCACGAGCATAAGTATGGCGCAGACCGATCGAGTAATCCGAGGTACCGTTGTAGATGCTACAACAGGTGCTGCATTAGGGGGAGTATCTATTTCCGATTCTGCTACCAAAAATGCCACTTCCACGGCAAACGATGGGACATTCGAAATTGGAACTAGAACCAATTCAACATTAATCTTTCAATACGTTGGTTATGCAAGAAAAACAGTAACCGTTGGATCACAGTCCAACATCTCGGTTCAATTGTCTGAGGACGAGTCAGAGCTGGAGGAGGTTGTTGTGGTTGCCTACGGTACGGCAAGAAAGCGTGATCTTACAGGCTCTGTATCGCAAATTGACTCCAAAGCATTGTCGCAACAATCCAATTCGACGGTGAGTAGAGCCTTAGAAGGTGCTGCACCGGGTATTCAAGTATCGGCGGTTGACGGTCAACCGGGTGTCGATATGGGTATCCGTGTTCGTGGTCTAGGGTCGGCAAATCAAAACACATCAAATGCATTAGTGGTAATCGACGGTGTTCCAGCACAGAATGATAACCCACTGGCGTCGATCAGTCCGAAGGACATCGAGAATGTGACGATTTTAAAGGATGCGGCTTCGACAGCGCTTTACGGTTCTCGCGGTGCTAATGGGGTGGTCTTGATCACGACAAAGAAGGGTGCTAAAGGAGCGCCAAGAATTGCTTTTGAAGGTAAAATGGGGATTAACCAGATTGGGCCATACCAATACGACAAGATATCTGATCCAAAAGATATTTATGAGTTTGCTTGGTTGACCATTTATAATTCGGTTCGCTATGGCGTAGGTGGTTCAGGTGCAGCGAAAGGCTATACGACCAACGTTCAAAATCCGAACATGTCGCATGAGGATGCTGCGCTATTTGCGTCGCAGCACTTGTTTGACTATACGGGTTCCATGACTGATTTTAAAGTCAATAATTTAGGTAACTGGATGTTGTATGATGTGCCGGGTGCTATCTATACTCCAACAGGAGGTACAGGTGCAAATGCATCATCGACCATGTCGGGCGCTTATCTGGTGAATCCCGATGGTAAGTTAAATCCAAATGCCAGATTACTTTACAACGAAAACTATGATTCACATTTACTACAAAACAGAACCAGACAGGAATACAATGTTTCTGCGTCAGGAGGTTCAGAAAAAGTAGACTATTTTATCTCGGGTGGTTACTTAGGTGATCCATCCTATATTCGTGGTTCATCATTCAAGCGCTATAATGGTCGCGCGAATGTGAACGCGCAAGTTTATGACTGGTTGAAATTAGGCGCGAATGTTGGCTATGCAAACCGTGATACGCAATCGCCGGCAACACGTTTTGGCCGTAATCCGGGTAGTTCAACTGCTAACGCTTTCCGTTTTATCAATGGACAGAACCCATTAACGCAGTTATACGCTCGCGATCAGAATGGAAATATTATTCAGGAAAACGGTAAAGACAAAGTACACGTCTTACAAGGCGATACTTGGTCGCCGGTAGGTCCAACAGCAGCAGCATTAAGCTCAACTAATGTGTTAACGGTATTAGATAATGATATCGACAAACGAGTATCTGACGATTGGAATACCCGTGTTTATGGAACGATCAATTTCTTAAACGACTTTACGTTCACAGCGAACTTCTCTTTAGATAAATTCAATGATATCCGCACGCGCTATTGGAATGCGGAATCAGGGCAAGCAGCGGGAATTGGTGCATTCGGAAAAGTATTTTCCAATGTATCGATTATGAATGCGCAGCAATTGTTGAACTATAACAAAAAGGTAGGTTCTCATACCTTTGAAGGTTTATTAGGACATGAGTATGATGCTTTCCAATTTGAGACTTTAAACTATCGTTCTTCTTACTCGTTGATCGACAACTTCCCGACCTATGCGAACTATGTTGGTCGCTACGACGGGGGAACATTCTCCAACCCAGGGGGTGGTATCGATACACGTCGTATGGAAAGTTATTTCGCTCGCGGAAACTATAATTATGCGGATAAGTACTTCGCTCAAGTTTCCGTTCGTCGCGATGGCTCATCGAAGTTCAAATTGAAAAATAAACGTTGGGGCACATTCTGGTCAGTAGGCGCAGGATGGAGAATCAACGGCGAAGATTTCATGGAAAATACCAAAGACTGGTTAGACAATTTAAAAATTCGTGCTAGTTACGGTGTGATCGGTAACCAAAATGGTATTTCCAACTATTCAGGTTATCAGACTTGGGGATTCTCTGCAGTTTATCAACAAACGACAGCTGGTACAGGTATTCCTACTTCCTATGTGTTGAACCAAAACGCCTATGTGAACGACCAATTGACCTGGGAAAAAATCAACACCTTCGATGCAGGTTTAGAAATCGGATTCTTCAATCGCGTTCGTGCAACATTCGATTATTATAACCGATTGACAACGAATGCTATCTGGTCACAACCGATCGCTATGTCAAAAGGACAATCGTCAATATTAACGAACTCCGCGAAATTAAGCAACTACGGTTTTGAAGTTGATCTAAGTGTGGATGTAATTAAAAACGAAGACTGGAACTGGACCTTATCTACGAATGGTACACACTACCGCACGATCTTGAAAGAAGTTCCTCCGGGTGTTGGTTCGGCGGCATTGGATGGCGATTGGACTGGTGGTGTAGATGGTTGGAGTTCGGCAGGTACAGCTGGCAATACAAATATTGCTTACCTACGTGGTATTGACAAAGATTACTTCAACATGTACCTGTTCAAATATGCGGGTGTTGACCAGAATACCGGTTTACCGATGTTCTATCACCGAGTAACGGAAGCCGACTTAAGCGCTGGTTTATTCGCAGGTTCTAAAGTTGGCGAAAGCGTGGCAACGACAGATTACTCTAAAGCGAGTCGTTATGAAATGGGAAGTGCTGTTCCTTCTTGGATTGGTGGTTTCTCGACTTCATTGCGCTACAAAAACTTCGACCTTTATGGAGCCTTTGCCTACCAAGTTGGTGGTAAATTCCTGAGTACAGAGTATGCGAACAGCTTATATGTAACAGAGAATCCAGGCAAATCTTTATCGTCTGAACTGATCGGTAACACATGGACAACTGAAAATACAGGAGCGAAATTCCCGATGGCGATGTATGGAAACACCTATGGAAACGGTTCTACTTTCGGAAGCTGGATGTATAGCGATATGGCTATGTTCAACGCTTCTTACCTGAACTTGAAGAACATTACAATAGGCTATACCTTACCTGCAGACCTATTAGGGAACAGTAAGATTAAGAGATTAAGAGTTTATGCTTCTGGCGACAACATCTTCATGCTGACTTCGCACAGCGGTATCGACCCGAGAATGTCATTAGTAGGTGGTTGGGAAGTAGGCGCTTACAGCTACCCTACGATGCGTACATTCTCTGCAGGTGTTAATCTAGAATTTTAAGAAGGAATCACATTATGAAAAAGATATTTTTATTCTTTATAGCAGGAACGCTATTCGTTTCATGTAATAAGAAATTAGACGTGGCACCGCCGAATAACATTACGGATGAGCAAATCCAGGAGTTATTGAAGAGTGGTGATGAGGCAACGATTCGTACGGTCTTAGGCGGTATGGCGAATAGCATGCCCCGAGCATTCAACTACGGTGGTTCAGGTAACTCTGAATCGAGATATACCAATGTTTTCGGCTTGGAAGTTATGCGGAACTTGGAAGGAAACGACATCGTTTTTGGAGATCAGAATCTAACGATCTTTGGTGGCGATGAGTACCGATTTTTGGATTTTATATCCGAAGGAACAAATAAAAACTCGCCCTATTGGTTTTTCGCTTGGAACGGTATTACAACAGCCAATAAAATGCTCAATTATTTGGACGATGCGACGGTTGGAAGCAATACTATTTTGAAAGAGTTTAAAGCAAGAGGGTTGATCCTTCGCGCTTATTCTTATAACTTCCTGATGGAGAACTATCAGGATGCCTACCTACAAGGAGGAAAGGATAAGTTAGGATTGCCGCTTTACGATACTTATCTTCCAACGCAGGAAAGCAAGGCTCGTGCGACAGCAACGGAGACTTATAATTTCATCAAAGCGGATCTTCAACAGGCGATTCAGTATTTAAAAGATGCTGGAAAAGGCTATACAAAAGAGGTCAATGATTTCGACTTAGGGGTTGCCAATTTTATTCTGGCTCGAGTTGCTTTATGGACAGGAGACTGGGCTACGGTGATCTCGTCTAGCAACGATATCTTGGCAAACTACCCTACGCTATTACCACAATCAGCATATGGAGCTACAAACGACGGAACACAGGCGAATCCTATTATGCGTCCGGAGAAGAATGGTTTCTTGAACAACGCCGTAAATCCAGAGGTAATCTTCGGATTTCCTTTAGGCGATGCTCTGACCACGCATAACATGTGGATGAATCCATTTGCAGAAGCAGAGGGCGGTTTGCTACGTGGTTTCCAACGTATCGATGCCAGATTATACAATAGCATTGCTCCGAATGACTTCCGTAAGAATGCGTTTATGGCAACTGCTTGGGGCGATTACAGCTACCCGACCAACAACGAAAAACGTACTATTCCGGCCTACACGAACTTGAAATTTGCCGCAACGCATGGTTTGGGCAGCGACGACAAGAAAAATGTAGGTAAAAACTCGGCTTACTTTTTCCGTACATCGGAAGCTTTGTTAATGAAAGCGGAAGCACAGGCACAAAGTGGCGATGCCGCAGGTGCAAAAGCGACTTTAAATATTTTGTTGGCCGCTAGAACAAAAGCCGGTGCAGCAACGCTTACCGTGGATAACTACCCGGGAATGGCAGGCCTTACGCCGCTTCAAATGGTTCAATTGCAAACGCGTATTGAGCTTTGGGGAGAAGGTGGTCGTGAATTTTTCAACAACAAGCGTTGGAATATAGCGGTTGACCGTGCTAGTTCAACAAACCATGTCGATAAATCTTCTTATCCGGTTTCTAAGATGACTTTACAGATTCCATTGGATGAGATGATGTACAACGATAAAATGGTTCAAAATTAAATAACCCTAGTGCAAGGTCTCCCAAGGCCTTGCTCTATCCTATGTTATAAATAGACTTATATTATGAAGTATCAAGTTAGTCCAGAGCAAATTGCTTTCTATCGTGAGAACGGTTATTTAGTTATTGAGGATTTTTTAAGTCCGGAGGAGCTAGAGAAATGGCGTGAAGTAGTTTTCTCAGCAGTAGAGAAGAGAGCGGGGAAAAAGATGCCCGGCAAGGAAACACAAGTGGGAGAGGATGATGGGATCAATAAAGATGCGGATTACTTCGGGAAAGTATTCGATCAATTATTGAATCTCTGGCAAACAGATGAGGGCGTTAAGGAATTGATGCTAGACCGTCGAATCGGCGAATTGGTTGGCAATTTAGCGCAAGTGGATGGTATCCGAATTTGGCATGATCAGGCTTTATTCAAGCGTCCCTTTGCTAATCCGACGGCTTGGCACTTAGATACACCATTCTGGTCGTTCTCCGACCGGGAAGCTTTATCCATCTGGATCGCATTGGACGATGCGACTTTAGAGAACGGCTGTCTATATTTTGTACCGGGCTCATTTAAGAAAACCGACTTTACGAATATCGGTATCGGCAAAAACATGAACGGTATTTTCGAAGTATATCCGGAGCTTGCGCAGATTAACCCTGCCCCAGCACCTTTGAAAGCCGGAAGCTGTTCTATCCATAACGGGTTGACCATACATGGTGCCGGTCCGAACATGACCAACGGCTACCGTCGAGCAATGACATGTGCATACATGCCGGATGGCAATGTATTCAACGGACAGGCGAATATTCTTCCTCCAGATTACCTGGCTACATTGAAAGTCGGCGATCTGTTGAACGATGACGAACAAAACCCTTTAATCTATCATAGATCATGGTAGATATTCAATTCTTTTATCCGCGTTGGGGGGCAGAACATATTGCCTGGACAGATTTTTTAGATCGTGTTAAGGGCGCCGGATATCAGGGAATTGAGTGGTACCCTTATGGGGAAAAAAATAAGAATGACTACCAGCAGATGTTGCAAAGTCTGCAGGCTCGCCAACTGCGTTACAGTATCGTGTTCGCTGTATTTGGCGGAGCAAAGGACTTTGCACATTATTTGGAATTATTGGAGGAACAGCTTACGGAACTCGCTAACTTAGGGGAGTTTGGTTTGGCTCCGGAATTCATTTCTGCACAGGTAGGGCGAGAGTACTATACGAGCGAACAGATACTAGCATGTTTAGCAGTCTGCGCCAAGGTAGAGCAACAAACAGGAATACCCATTTATCAGGAAACACACCGGAATAAATGGACATACGGGATTCATCGAATTCCGGCAATCAAAGAGCAATTTCCAGGTCTCAAATTGACTTTGGATATCTCGCATTGGTATTGTGTCTCGGAGAGTTATCTGGAAGATCAACAAGACCTATTAACTAGCCTACTATCCGATGTGCGGCATGTGCATACGCGTGTCGGGCACACGCAAGGCTCACAGCTATCGGATGTTAGCAACCCTTTATTTGAAGACATTGTAAAGATCCATTTAGCGGTCTGGCAACAATATATTAGTAAACAAATCCAATTAGGGAGAAAGAAACTAACCTTTACCACGGAGTTTGGCCCTCCACCTTATCTCATCACATCCGGCGATACAGCTAAGGATTATGAAGAGCAATGGCGTCAAAACTTGTGGATAAAAAAATACCTAATGGACCATTTGAAGACTATTTAAATTTATGAATAGAAGATCTTTTATACGCAACACCTCGCTGTTAGGTGCGGGATTGGCTTTAGCCAACCTCGAGGAATCCTTTGCTTCCTCCGCCTTTAAAGCAAAAGAGGATTGGTATACACTTTTTAAAAACCCAAGCATGCATTATCGTCCCTTCGTCCGTTGGTGGTGGAATGGCGATAAGGTAGAAAAAGGCGAATTATCGCGTCAATTGCGTCTGTTAAAAGATGCCGGCATTGGCGGTGTGGAAATAAACCCTATATCTTTCCCTAAAAGGGCCGACGATATGGGGATACCATCGGTAAAATGGCTAAGCAATGAATGGATTGATCTGGTAAAGCATACAGCGGACGATGCGAAGTCCTTGGACATGACGAGCGACTTGATCGTGGGTTCCGGCTGGCCTTTTGGCTCGGAAGATCTGAAGGAAGACGAGCGGGCGCAAGTAGTGCTAGTCTATGCGGAGAAGCTGACCGGACCCATGCAATTTGAGACCTCGCAGTTCAATATCTGTCAGGCTGTAGATCCGGGAGTAACTGATAAGAACCCGCTGCGCAAGCCGGAGATTCTATCGCTGCATTTAGCGAAAGATCTGATGAACAGTCTTGATCAAGCACAGGATTTATCGGCAAAGCGTAAGGACGCAACGATACAGGTGGATGTGCCGGAAGGTAAGCATGTGCTCTATGCTGTTGTGCGATACACTTCTTTCGCCCAGGTGATCAACGGTGCACCGGGCGCATCAGGCTCTATCCTGAATCATATGGACAAGCAGGCGGTACAGAATTACTTGAACCGCATGTCTAATACGATGCAGAACCGAATTGGGGCATTGTCGAACTATCTACGTGCCTTATTCTCGGATAGTATGGAACTGGAGGGCTGTAATTGGACGCATGATTTTGCTGAGGAATTCCAAAAGCGATGCGGTTATGACCTGATGCCCTATCTGCCTTTTATCATGTTTAAAGTAGGTAGGCTAGGGGCTGTGGTGGATGAAAACTATGGTGCCGAGAAGTCGGAAGACTTTAAGGAAGTATTGAGCCGCGTTAGATTTGACTTCGAATATGTGAAGGCTTGCTTGTTAAGAGAGCGTTTTACGGAAACTTATTTAGCATGGTGTAAAGGCTTAAAGGTCAAGTCTAGGGCGCAGGCTTATGGGCGCGGCTTTTTTCCATTGGAAACTTCCCTGGGCTATGATATTCCGGAAGGGGAGTCCTGGACAACAAACTACTTGCGACATAAGCTAGGGGAAGAAATGTCTGATGAAGATTATCGCCGCGGTAGAGGCTATACGATGATCAATAAATACGTATCATCTGCGGCTCATTTAACAGGTAAACGGGTCGTAAGTTGTGAAGAAATGACCAACACATATCTGGTTTTCAACGCGACTTTAGAGCTGCTTAAATTAGGTTCCGATCAAAGTTTACTATCCGGTATTACGCATTCCATTTGGCATGGTTTCAACTATTCGCCAAAACAGGCGCCATTCCCGGGTTGGATTCAATATGGATCTTATTATTCGGAGAAGAATAACTGGTGGCCTTATTTTAAATATTTGAACACATACAAGGCTCGTTTGTCCTCACAATTGCAGCATGCAGATATGTACACCGATATGGCGATACTTCCTGCAAACTATGATCTATGGGCAGAAAAGGGTGTGCAAACTGACCCTTTCCCAGAGCGACTCAACGTGCCTTATACTTCTCTGCTATGGGAAGCGATCCATAAAACTGGAGGTGCAGCGGACTACGTAACGGAGTTGATTCTGAAAGATGCTAAGATTCAGAATGGCAAGATCACGTTTGGAAAAAAATCCTACGGTGTATTGTTTCTTCCAGGTGTAAAGAGTTTAGGCGTTGAAACGGCTAAGAAGTTGCACGAGTTTGTGCAGCAGGGAGGCAAACTGATTTGCATAGAAACTACGCCTTCAAAAAGTTTGGGCTTTAAGGATATGCAAGCTAGAGATCAGGAAGTGCAGACCTGGATGCAGAAAATAAAAGCTTTGGGTTCAAACTTTGTCTTCGTTGAAAAGCCCGTCGATAATAAGTTCTTGGAATGGTATCAAAGCTTTCATCAAGAGCAAAAGCTGCCTAAATATGTGAAAATCAGCGAGCCGAATCGTTTTTTCATGCAGAACAGGTATATCCGTGATGATCAGTCGGAGTTCTTCTTCTTCCAGAATGCACACCGCTTCAACAGCCATAAAACACGTATCGATTTTCTTTCGGGTGTTGGCAAAGGCAAGCAGGCTTGGATCTGGGATGCCGATACGGGCGAGCGTTTTCAATTAAAATTGGACAGTGCTAATGGCTTCGAGCACAATTTCGGGCCAACGGAATCCCTTCTTGTGGTCTTCGATGAGTCGAAGGGCGGCGAATGGTATCAGCCTGTTAAATTAGATGGAGCTAACAAACAAAACCTGAATGCAGGCTGGGAGCTTGAGCTCAAGCATGCACAGGAGAATAGCAGTAAAAAACGACAACTAGCTCAGCTCATCGACATGAAGCTCGATGATGAATTGCGCGACTTCTCCGGAACGGCAATCTATCGTAAGAAAGTCAATGTACAGAACATCAAAAACCAGACGCTTAACCTAGGTCAGGTGTTCGGAATAACAGACCTCTTTATCAATGGACAGCCGGTTGGCGTGAAATGGTTCGGGCGCCGTATTTACGATATCAGTAAATTCCTTAAGCCTGGAAGCAATGATATTGAAATTCGTGTAACGACGACCATGGGTAACTACCTGAAGACTTTAAAAGACAATGAAAATGCGCAGTACTGGGTCAACAGACCTGGTCGCGAGCAGGAAATACAATCCATGGGGATTGTTGGACCTGTAGAAATTTATAACTAACCAAAAAGACTACAATAATGAAGAAACTATTATGCTTGCTCGTTTGTTTTTGCAGCCTTCAGGTATTTGCAAAGGACTATGCAGTTAGAGATTTCGGTATTGAAGGCGATGGAAACACGCTGAATACGAAGTCTATTCAAGCTGCTATCGATTATGTAAATGCAAAAGGCGGGGGCCGATTAGTATTCGGACCTGGAAATTATGTAACGGGAACAATTTACATCAAATCCAATGTTACACTACATCTGGAAAGAGGGGCTAGTATCTTAGGATCGCTGAATCCTTTTGATTACGATAAAGACCCTTACATCAATTGGAAGTCTTTAATCTATGCTATTAAGCAGGAAAACATCGGTATTACCGGACAGGGTACTATCAATGGTCGTGGGTTTGAGAATGCGATGAACACGTTGAATATGGTTCATCGTGGATTAATCGAAGATGAATTGAAGTACGACCGCGTGCGCGAATGGAATAGACCCGAGAATATCTATTTCCGCGAGTGCAAGAATATAAAAATTATCGGAATTACGTTAAAGGATCCTGCGAGCTGGAACCAGACATATGATCAGTGTGTGAATATATTGGTCGACAGCATCACGGTAGATAGTAAATCCTATTGGAACAATGACGGTATTGACATTGTAGATTGCAAGGATGTGATTATTCGCAACTCGCACTTTGATGCTGCTGATGATGCGATCTGTTTTAAATCGCATGATGCCAATGCCATCTGTGAAAATGTATTGGTAGAGAACTGTACGGCACGCTCCAGTGCATCAGCCTTAAAATTCGGAACAGTTTCACGTGGTGGCTTCCGCAACTTCGTCGTAAGAAATTTAACGGTATATGATACCTATCGCTCGGCGATCACTTTCGCCGCCGTAGACGGAGGTATTGTTGAGAATATTTTAGTGGATGGTGTCAGATCCATCAACACGGGGAATGTGATCTTCCTAAGGATAGGTAATCGTTGGAGCAAAGGGAAAGAGCCGGTGATGAAGGATATCACGATCAAAAATGTATACGCGGAAGTTCCAATGGAGAAACCTGATAAGGGATATAACTATGAGGGGCCGATTGAGGACTTGCCTAGAAACATCTCTCCAGCGAGCATTATCGGATTGCCGAACTACAAGATTGAAAACGTAACATTGGAGAACATCGAAATTGTATATCCAGGTGCTGGGAATCCATATTACGCGAAAAGAGGGCTTTCCGCAGCGGAATTGGATGGTATCCCGGAAATGGAAGCTGCCTATCCTGAGTTCTCACAATTCAAAGAGCTACCGTCATGGGCATTCTATATTCGTCATGCGAACAACATCACTTTTAAAAATGTGAAGTTTAAGGCCTTGGCACCCGATTATAGACCTGCTATCGTAACGGATGACCTCAATAAGGGCAAGTTTGAAAACGTAACATTCGATGAGGTGAAAGCCGGGAATAAGGAGCAGATCTTCTTGCATAAAAGCAATGCTGTTGACATCGTAAAATAATAATCACATGAAAAGAATCTTATACATCATGCTATTGCTGACGATGTCATTCGGGCAGGCTTTAGCAGTCGACTATAACGCTTCTGCATTCGGATGTGTATCCGACGGGCAGACAAACAATACGCGTTCAATACAAGCCGCTATCGATTTAATCTCATCGAAAGGCGGCGGTACATTAAACTTCTACGTAGGACGATACTTAACAGGCGGTTTAGAACTGAAATCTAACGTTACGATCAACTTACATGAGGGTGCTATCCTCGTTGCGAATCCAAGCTATTACGATTTCATTGAAAAGAACGGTAAGCGCTATTTTATCTATGGAGAGAACCAATCCAATGTGAAGATTATTGGAAAAGGCGTTATTCTGGGACAAGCGGCTGCGGTAAAAATCAAGATTGATGATCAGCTGAACAAAGGCATTGTAAGCAAGGATATTAATAGTGTTCGTCCGACTTTACTGGGGTTGAACAACTGCCAGAACGTAGAGATTGACGGAATTATGTTAGAGGACTCATCTGGTGATGTAGCGGAGTTAGTAAACTGTACGAACGTATCATTCAAAAACCAGATTATTCGCAGCCAAAACTATGCAAATTCCAGAGGTTTAGTGCTTGCCGGATCCAAAGGAGTAAGCTTGGAGAACCTTTATGTAGATACTGCCGGCAAAGCTTTGGTTAAAGATAAAGCGAGCCAAACGACAGCCATTAAAAAGAGTATTACGCCAAACGGAAAGTCCATTTAATCGAGAAGCGCATGAAGAAATTGAACATATATTTGACTATACTGTGCACGATCTGTAGCATAGGATTTTTGCAGGCGAAGGATTACAATGCTTCCTTCTTTGGAATAAAATCGAATGGAACTACATTGAATACGACCTCCATTCAACGTGCTATTGATTTCATCAGTGAGAACGGCGGCGGAACATTGAAGTTCTATGTCGGAAGGTATCTGACGGGTACTATCCATATGAAATCCAATGTTACCCTGCATTTAGAAGAGGGGGCTGTATTACTGGGCTCGACGAATATCAACGATTATAATGTCGGAACGCCTAACAATGCTTTGGTCTATGCCAAAGGGGTAAAGAATGTCGGTATAACAGGTAAGGGTGTCATCGATGGGCAGGGTAAGGAAGTTGCGTACAGCCTGATGGATTATATCCATAAAGGGATTATCAAAGATCCTTTAGATTACGATAGGCCAAGAAATAACCGTCCGAAAGCGATCTATTTCCGCGAATGCAATAATGTAACCATCAAACATGTCACGGTGAAAAACTCTGCCGACTGGGTTCAGACTTATGATCAGTGTGAGGACGTATTGATCGATAGCATCACAGTCGATAGCAAAGTATTTTGGAACAACGATGGTATCGACATTGTCGATTGTAAGAACTTCAAATTATTAAATTCCTATATAGATGCTTCTGATGATGCCATTTGTTTGAAATCGCATGATGCGACGAAAATGAATGAGAACATAGAAATCAGAAACTGTGTGGCACGTTCGAGTGCAAATGGTATCAAGTTTGGAACCGTATCAGCAGGTGGATATAAAAATATCCGTATTATCAACAACCGTGTCTACGACACGTTCCGTTCAGCATTCACAATTGCAACGCCTGATGGCGGTAAAGTGGAAGATGTATTAGTAGACAGCTTATACGCATACAATACCGGTAATGCCATCTATCTACGCATCGGCGCGCGATGGAATAAAGGCAGACAAGGATCTATCGATGGTGTGACGATGCAGAACATCTACATCGAGGTTCCTGCAGACAAACCTGATGTTGGTTATGCCTTCGAGGGACCTGTTGAGGACAATCCAAGAAACATCTCACCAGCTAGCATCGTTGGATTAAAAGGCCAACCGATTAAGAATGTAGTCCTAAGAAATGTGGAAATTGTTTACCCGGGTGGGTCAAATCCAAACTATGCATTCCGTGGCACTAGTCCGAAAGAATTGGACAGCATTCCTGAAATGGAAGCTGCATACCCAGAATTTTCGCAATTTAAGGAGCTTCCGGCATGGGCATTCTATTTGCGCCATGTAGAGGGAGTAACCTTCGAAAATGTGAAGTTCACAGCGAAGGATAAAGAATACCGCCCTGCCGTTGTTATGGATGATGTGAAGAACGCGCAGATGACAAAGGTGGAATACAATGAACCGAATATAAAAGGAAAAAAACAGCTAGTTTTATACAAGTCGACACTAAAGAAATAACGATTGTAAAGAATGAAGCATTTTCTAGTAGGGCTTTTTGTTTGTTGTGCAACGCTCTTGTTCGCACAACAAACAAATGATGCCGAGTATATAAAAAACAATTATAGTAAGCGCGAAGTGTATATCCCGATGCGGGACGGTACGAAACTCTTTACCGCGATCTATGAACCCAAGGATAGGACAAAATCTTATCCTATTATGATGATCCGTACACCTTATAGTGTTGCCCCTTATGGGGAGGATAAGATGCGCCCTAGCATTGGCCCAAGCATGGAGTTTGCAAAGGACGGATACATCTTCGTATATCAAGATGTGCGTGGAAAATATAAGTCCGAAGGACATTTTATCGCTAATCGTCCCTATATTCCGAATAAGAAAAAAGGGCAAACTGATGAGACCACGGATACCTACGATACGATAGATTGGCTTGTAAAACAGCTTAAATCCAACAAAAAAGTCGGTATTTGGGGTGTTTCGTCGCCCGGCTTCTATGCCTCGATGTCATTAATCGATGCACACCCTAATCTAAAAGCGGTATCTCCGCAAGCTCCAGTGACCGATTGGTTCTTGGGCGATGACAGACATCATAACGGCGCATTTATGCTGATGGGGAGTTTTTCATTTCTGTCTTCTTTCGGTAAAATGAGAGACTCTGTGGGTACCACACATCCCGGTGGATTCTACGCCTACAATACGAGCGATGGCTATGATTTTTACCTTAAATCAGGCCCGCTAAAGAACTTCAACAAAAACTACCTGCAAGGAAAGAGCATCCTATGGAATGAGATGATGAACAATGCGGATTACAATGCCTATTGGGAAGAGCGCAGCTATACCAAATACCTTCACAAAGTTAAGCCAGAGGTGCTTGTTGTAGGCGGATGGTTCGATCAAGAAGATCTATATGGTCCATTGAAAACCTACGAGGCACTCGCGAAATCCGGGAAGAATAAGCTGTCTTTTGTCATGGGGCCTTGGTATCACGGTTCTTGGACAAGGGGAGATGGCAGAAGCCTAGGTGATCTAAATTTTGCATCCAATACCAGTAATTATTACCGTGAGGATCTAGAACTAGCATTTTTCAAAAAGCATTTGAAAAATGAGGAATCGAAGCCATTAGCGCCTGTATCCATCTTCGTGACGGGATCCAATGAGTGGAATTACTTAAGCGAATGGCCGTCCAAAGAACAAGTTGAAACGCCGCTTTATCTTCAGGCGAACGGAGGGCTGTCTTTTACAAAGCCGGAAACAGCAGAAACGGACTTTGCCGAATATACGGCAGACCCGAGCAAGCCTGTACCCTACACCGCCGAGAAAACCCTGATGCGCGGATTTAAATATATGTTCGAAGATCAGGTGTTTGCGTCCAGGCGTCCCGATGTATTGGTTTTTGAGTCGGAAGTGCTGACAGAAGATGTCAAGATTATGGGTAATCTGCAGGCAAATCTATTCGTTAGTACAACGGGTACTGATGCCGACTATATCGTGAAATTAATCGATGTGCATCCGTTTGAGAAAGATAAGCCTTTATCAGATGCACAGATCCTGGTCAGAGGGGAGGTGATGCGTGCGAAGTATAGAAATAGCTTTTCGCATCCGGAGCCTATGCAACCCAACCAAGTCACACAAGTAAAATTTGATATGCAAGATGCTGCCCATGTCTTTAAGAAGGGGCATAAGATTATGGTACAGATTCAAAGTTCTTGGTTCCCTCTCGTAGACCGCAATCCGCAGAAGTTTATCAATATCTATGAAGCAGACGAAGCTGATTTCGAAATCCATAAACATCGCGTATTCTTCGATCGTCAACATCCTTCAAGTATCCTATTACCATTAATTAAGAACAATGAAAAATAGATTATTTACACTGATTGCCATGCTCTTTGTAGCGTGTCAATTTGCTCAGGCGCAAGAAGACTATGCGCGCAAAGTTGTTAGTGTATTAGCATCCGATAAATACGCAGGTCGCGGTTATATTTTCAATGGCGACAAAAAAGCCGCTGCCTATATTGCTAAGGAAATGAAGAAATCAGGATTGACGCCTTTAGATGGCAAATCCTTTATGCAACCTTTCAGCTTGGGCGCCAATGTATTCCCGAAAGCAGTAACGGTCAGATTAAACAACGAATTACTCAAAATGGGGGTCAATGTCTTGGTAGACGCGGCATCCGCGTCGGTAAAGGGGAGCTTTGATCTCGTTCCTGTTTCCGGAAAACTGAATGATGACAAGGTATTAAGACAGATTGCACAAGATAAAGCATATGCCGGTAAAGCCATTTATATTGATGAGGCAGAGCAGTTGAAGAGCATCAATGCGCAGGAGCTACGCCGTGCGATTGTGCTTCTGATGACTGCAGGGGAGTACAGCGCAATCGTCGTAAATACCCCAAGTAAATTTACCTGGCGAGCATCTGTAAGCCAAAGTTTAAAACCTGCGGTTTACATTAAAGATTTAGCAGTAAATCCAAACGACGGTCAAATCGCCTTAGATATCACTGCGAAGTTCCAACCTGATTATAAAACGCAGAATGTTTGTGGTTTCTTGAAAGGAAGCAGCGATTCTGATTCTACGATCCTCGTGACAGCACATTACGATCACTTGGGCGTCATCGGTAAAAAGGTCGTGTTTAACGGGGCTAACGACAATGCCAGTGGAACAGCCCTTATGCTATATTTGGCTCAATATTATGGCAAAAACAAGCCAAAGTATAACATGATCTTCTTAGCTTTCTCAGGAGAGGAGAGTGGACTTTTAGGATCTAAATATTATGCAGCAAACCCGCTGAACGATCTGAAAAAAGTAAAGTTCCTAATCAACGTGGATATGGCCGGTACAGGCGATGATGGCATCCAGGTGGTAAACGGCAGTATTTTTACGAAAGAATTTGAGCTTCTAACGAAGCTGAATGCTGAAAAAAAATATCTACCAGAAGTCAAGGTCCGCGGTGCTATGAACCGCAGTGATCATGCTCCTTTCTACGAAAAGGGAGTGCCTGCCTTTTTTATCTATACGTTGGGCGGCACTACTGCCTATCACGATATCTACGACCGATACGAAACCCTGCCATTTACGAAGTTTAATGGCTATGCAAACCTATTGACAGACTTCATCAATCAATTCTAAGGCTTAATAAATCCTGCACGACTTAGGCTGCCCCCTTGTGGCAGTCTGCAAGCAAGTAAACACTTTCTTTAACTAATGCAAACCCCTATCATAGCCCTTCCGGAGCGGCTATGATAGGGGTTTGTATTGGGTTTGAAAGGGATTTGAAAGGGGTTATAGTCGACGTAGTTAGGAGGAAGATCTTTCCAAAGACAAAACAAAGATTATCAAAAGTACGTTCTTTTCACGTGTAGTATAAAACAATTCCCCATTCTACACGCTATTATGCCGGCGAAATCTATGTCCTGATTTTGACAGGATAGCACAGGATGCCTAATCCCTTGTGGTTTAATATATTTGGTTTAGTTGCGTTTCAGACTAGATTTCCACAATTTGCTAGATAACGTATCATGTTTTCGCCCAACATAAACCGTTGTCCATCATTTTCGGGGACTTATGTACTCTATTTATTACAAAGCAGTAAGCGCTAACCAATTAAACAAATTTAATAACTTTAGTTAGGCTACCTCAACAAGTAGAATGACTGGATACGGCAAAGTTTGAAAGTTATTCTTGCTGATCCTCAGAAGCTGTTATAAACTTAATCAACATATTAAACCACAATGATAAAAACTAATAGAGCACAATTGTATTTGTTTTCCATGTTTTTGCTGCTCGCAGCGGGGGCTTGTAAGGGGAAAGAGGAGCCAGAAGTCGTGGATACCAACCCGAAAACAGAGAAAATAACCTTGCCTGAGGGATTTGCCATAGAGCATATCTACAGCCCTTCGGACAATGAAAAAGGGTCATGGGTGTCGATGACATTTGATGATAAGGGTAGAATGATCACTTCCGACCAGTTTGGTGGACTCTTCCGTGTTGAGTTGCCGCCTTTAGGGTCAGACTCGACGGTAAAGCCAAAGATTGAGCCTATTGAGTTTCCTGTCGAAGGACCGCCGCTAGCAGATACCACAAAGAAAAAAGTAGGCATGGGCTTCGCTCAGGGGTTATTGTGGGCTTATAACAGCTTATATGTTATGGTCAATCATAATCCGAACGATGAATTCAAAAAAGGTTCCGGATTGTATAGATTACAGGATACGGATAATGATGATAAGTTAGACAAGATTACCGAGATTTTGGCGCTGGACGGATCTGGTGAACATGGCCCTCACAGCATTGTGTTGGGACCAGACTCAGCAATCTACATCGTTGCTGGAAACTTTACGAAGGTTCCGAAAATGGATTCCTACCGTATCAAACCAAATGATAGCGTCGATAACCTCATTCCATTAATTCTTGATACGCATGGTCATGATTCTGACTCCCATAATTCGGGGGGCTGGATTGCCAAGACCGATCCGGAAGGAAAACACTGGGAACTGATTTCTGCGGGATTCCGTAATCCATTTGATATTGCGTTCAACAATGAAGGGGAGTTGTTTACTTACGACTCGGATATGGAGTGGGATTTTGGAATGCCTTGGTATCGCCCTACCCGTATCCTGCACGTGACGAGCGGCTCGGAATTCGGTTGGAGAAAAGGGGATGCTAAATGGGACTCCCGTTTCTTAGATAACCTACCGGCGGTATTGAATATTGGTCAGGGTTCGCCTACGAACTTTATCAATCCAAGCCAAGCGAAATTCCCGGAAAAGTATAGAAACAGCTTATTAGCCTTCGACTGGAGTTTTGGTATTATCTACGCGCTAGAATTGAAATCCGAAGGGGCTTCTTATACCGCCAAGGCCGAAGAGTTTATCTCCGGTTCGCCGCTGCCATTAACTGATGGTGTGGTAGGGCCCGATGGCGCTTTATACTTCCTGACGGGAGGACGTAAGCTTGATTCGGATTTATACCGTGTTTATTACAAAGATCAGGATAAGGTAAAGACAGAGTTGAAGAAAAAAGAACTTCCAGAGTTAGTGAAGTTACGTCGTGAAATCGAGCAATACCATAAAGCTTCAGCGCCAGGAACGGCAGAGAAGATTTGGGAATACCTAGGTCATGAAGATCGCCATATCCGCTATGCAGCGCGCGTTGCACTAGAGCATCAGCCTCTTTCTTCCTGGGAAAATCTCGTATTTCAAGAACGTAATGTTGTTCGTTTAACGGAGGCTATGGTTGCCGTTGCACGTGTGGCAGATGCTTCTTTGCAGCCACGCATCATGGAGAAGCTAGCGACGATTCCTGTAGCGAAACTTACGCCACGTATGTTAGAGAATTTGACTCGCGTATATGAGATCGTTATTGCGCGTATGGGCAAACCAACAGAAGCGGCAGGTCAAGCCTTAGCGGCGAGTCTGGAGCCACTTTATCCGGCGAAGAGCAATAGTCTGAACCGACAGTTATCGAAATTATTGTTGGCGTTGAACTCTGAGGCAGCCGTGAAAAAGTCTTTGGATCTATTAGCGAATGCGAAGGATGATACGACGGAGACTAACTTTATGAGCTCTTCGGATCTGATCTTGCGTAACCCGCAATATGGATTGGATATCGCCAATATGTTGGCCAATATTCCACCGGCACAACAAATTTTCTTAGCAACTGCCCTGAGCGATTCAAAAGCGGGCTGGACGCCGGAATTGCGCGAGCAATACTTCACTTGGTTCTACAAAGCATTCGGATACAAAGGCGGTAACTCTTATATCGGATTTATCGATAACGCCAGAAAGAAAGCCTTATCACATGTGCCTAAAGATCAATTGGCGATGTACGGAAAGATGTCTGGAGATTCCTTGTTGAATCAGAAAGGGACACGCCTTGCTGAGAACGTAGTTCCGCCAAAAGGACCGGGCCGCAAATGGGAAATCGACTCGGCTTTAAAAGTAGTCGATGAAAATACTGGCGTTCGCAATTTCAAGCGTGGTCAGGAATTATATATCGCCGTTAAATGTGGTACTTGCCATACGATGAAAGGCGAAGGCGGTTCAGTGGGGCCAGATTTGACCCAATTGGGCACTCGTTTCTCGAAGCGCGATATGTTGCAAGCGATTATCGAACCTAGCGAAGTGATCTCCGATCAATATGAATCGAAAGTATTCAACATGAAAGATGGTACTTCCGTATTGGGAAGATTAATGAGCGAAAATGAGAAGGCCTATGTTATTTCTCAAAACCCTTACGCTCCGCATGTAACCAAAGAATTGGCTAAGAAAGATGTTCAGGATATCAAACGTTCCGAAGTATCGATTATGCCTCCGGGAACATTGAATACGATGAGTCCCGACGAGGTCAAGGATATCATGGCCTACCTGATGTCTGGTGGAAATGAGAATGCAGAAATATATAAGAAGAAATAAAAGATAAGCTCGTGGACTACTCAAAAAAAGATTGGTTAGACAAAGTATCGCATACGGCACAAGTAGGCGGTATTGAAACCTCTGTTTTAGATAATGGATTGGGTCGCGGCTCTCGCATAGCTTGGATCAACACGGGTGCCGGACTGCGGTTCAAGGTGCTGTTGGACCGTGCTATGGACATTGCGGATGCGAGTTTCAACCAGTACAATTTGAGTTGGATCAGCCGATTAGGCGTAACACCGCCGCAGCCGCTTTCGGATCGTGGGGTGGATTGGTTGCGGACCTTTGGCGGTGGTTTATTGGTTACCTGTGGCTTGACGCATGTCGGTGGTCCGGAGGAAGATGAATTCGGCCGCCGTGGTTTGCACGATCAAATCAGTAATATACCGGCAGAGATTATACAGATAAAACAACCAGACTTGATCAGTGGGGATCGGGAAATGTTTATTACAGGAATTATTAAACAAGGCCACCCCCTAGGTACCAACATCGAACTGAAACGCACCATCCGTTGTACCCTAGGCGAGCCTACATTACACATCGTTGATGAGATTATTAATGTCGGCAATTTGGATACCCCTCATATGATTTTATATCATTTCAATTTTGGGTGGCCTTTAATTGATGAGGGTACTGCCTTGTTGTGGGAAGGTGCTTGGACCGCTAGAGAGCAAGGCGAAGCTAATAAAATATTTAAAGAAGGACAGGCGTTTAAAGTATGCCAGGCTCCTCGTGATGATCATAAAGGAAGCGGAGAAGAGGCTGCTTTTATCGATATCGCTGCCGACGAGCAGCATATGAGCCATTGTGCTATCTATAATGAAAATCTAGGTTTAGCGCTAGGCTTGTCGTTCGATAAGCGACAATTGCCTTGGCTTACCAATTGGCAGCATTGGGGCAAAGGTGAGTATGTCACAGGCTTAGAACCGGGAACCAATCCTCCGCTTGGTCAGCAGAAGTTGCGCGAGCGCAAGGAGCTGATTATGCTGAAGCCGCGAGAAAAACGGACCTACGAACTAAGCATTCATTTATCGGATACCGCTGCAGGAATCCAGGAAATTATAAACAAGAATTAATCAACATAAACATAAATCCAATGGCAAATATTGAAAAGGCTTTTGAGCAAGGAAAAGGAGTATTAAGGTTAGCACCAAACTGGGTGCCGAGATCATTTTGTGTACCTGGTCGTCGCATTAAACTTCATCCTGATGATTATTATGTGCTAGGGGGCGAGCGTGGAGGGATCGATGAACGTTGGTTTTCATCTACAACGCCAGCGAAGAACGGCCCGTTGACGGGGGAATTCGAAGGCTTAAGTTTTGTAGTATATGAGGAAGATGGCAAGACGGAGCAAATCTTGTTGTCGGATTTTGTAAACGAATTAAAGGGGCGCTTAATTGGCAACCGACTATGGGATGAGTATCAAAGCTGGCCGATGTATTCGAAGTTTTTCGATAATATGGGCCCATTGCCTCATCACATTCACCATAACGACGAGAAAGCGGCATTAATCGGTCAGGCGGGCAAGCCTGAGGCTTATTACTTTCCGCCGCAGCTGAACAATCATGGCGGTGATTTTCCATATACTTTTATGGGTATCGCGCCAGGCACGTCGAAGGAAACAATTAAAGAATGTTTAGAGAATTTCTCTAAAGGAGATAATAAAATAACCAATTATTCGCAGGCTTATCGCCTGGAGCCGGGTACTGGTTGGGACGTTCCTCCGGGGCTATTGCATGCGCCGGGCAGTATGTGTACTTACGAGCCACAAAAGGCATCCGATGTATTTGCGATGTATCAGTCATTAGTCAATGAGGCGATTATCGACGAGGAGCTGTTGTGGAAAGGACTTCCTGAAGATCAACGCGGCAATTACGATGGTTTAATGGATATTATTGATTGGGATTTGAACGTGGATCCTAATATGATGCAGAACCGCTTCATGGCACCGATTCCGGTAAAGGATGAGGCAGAAATGGAAGCCGAGGGCTATAGTGAGAAATGGATATGCTATAAATCGGAAGCTTTCTCGGCGAAGGAATTGACTGTTTTTCCGGGGCAAAAAGTATTGATCAAAGATGCTGCTGCTTATGGCTTGATCATGATGCAGGGCTATGGTAAATTGAACGATTGGCCGATTGAAACACCTTCGCTGATCCGTTATGGACAGCTTACTTACGATGAGTATTTTGTGTCTGAAGAAGCAGCGGTTAATGGCGTTTGGATAGAGAACCACTCGAAAGTAGATCCTATTGTGATGTTGAAGCACTTTGGTCCTAACAATCCGGACTTAGTCATCAAGAAATAAGTAATAGACCTTAAAAACATATGTTATGAGCAAGAACAATTTTCCAAAATTACATAATGCGACATGGCCGGGGATCGTGGGTAAAGGCGATCATGAGCCGATTATTTCATTAGATGAATTACTTGAAAAGACCGCTGCTGCGAATGTAAATGGGGTTAAGTTTGATGGGGTAGACTTAGGTCTGTTCGATCCGCACGTAAGATTAGATACTTCGGATGATCATATTTCCTGGGTTGTCGATAAAATCGGCGGCTATGGGTTAGATATTGGAACTCTAGTGGCGCCAATCTGGCCACCGGATGGTGGTTCTGCAATGGGCTCACAAGAAGACCGCGACCGTTTTGTAGATGTTGTAAAACGCGCTGCAGAATTTGGTTATAAATTGCGCAAGCAGGGAATTCGCACCAACAATGTTATTCGCATTGACTCCGCTTCGGGTGTTGAAGATTGGGCGAAAAATCCTTTAGAGAACACGAAGCTTATTGCGGAAACTTTCCGTAGAGCATGCGATGTTGCTGCCGAATACGGGGAGCGCCTTGCTGCCGAGGGCGAGATCTGCTGGGGCGGGATGCAAAGTTGGAGAACCATGTTGGAAACGTTAGAGATGGTGGATCGCGATAATATCGGTTTCCAGGCAGATATGTCGCATACATTTCTATACCTATTGGGCTATAATGCGCCGGAAGATAGAATCTTGAAGGCCGATTTTGAGTGGAGCGATAGGGCAGAACTAGAGCGTGGCTTACAATTCCTGACCTCGAAATTGCGTCCTTGGACGATCGATTTCCATGTAGCCCAGAACGACGGAACGGTATTCGGTTCAGGTTCGCATGATAAGACTGGTCGCCACTGTTTGCCGACGGATCCGAACGGACGATTAGATATCGTAAAGGACGCTGGTTATTGGTTGCGCGACGATCAGGGTAATTTGACGAAAGCATTCAATCATATTTGTTGGGACGGCTGTATGTTCCCGAATGAGGTGATGCATAAGCAAGAAACTTGGAACTCTATTCTAGAGACGCTAATCAAAGTACGTGATCAACATGGTTGGTCTGAATAATCAACAGTAAATCGAGAAGTATTATGAGTAAGAAAGAATTAAGAATTGGATTAATAGGCTGTGGTTTCATGGGAAGAACCCACTCCAATGGATATAAACGCATACCTAATTTCTTTCCTGAGTTAGGATATACACCGGTTTTAAAGGCGGTTTGTTCGCGCAGTGAAGACAAGGTGAAAGCATTTGCGGAGCAGTGGGGTTATGAGTCGTACGAGACGGATTGGCGCAAGCTGATCGAGCGTGACGATATCGATGCGGTAGACATTTGTACACCAAATAATATGCACTTCGAGATTGCTGTTGCTGCGGCAAAAGCGGGCAAGATGGTTCTTTGCGAGAAGCCTTTGTCCAGAACACTGGAAGAAGGAAAGCAAATGGTAGATGCGGTGGAATCGGCAGCTGTAAAAAACACCGTATGGTATAATTACCGTCGATTACCTGCGGTGACCTTGGCAAAACAGATTGTTGACTCGGGTAAATTGGGTAAGATTTTCCACTACCGCACGAACTTCCTGCAAGACTGGACAATCAATGAGAGCCTGCCGCAAGGAGGCCGTGCTTTTTGGCGTATGGACGCAGAGGCTGCAGGGTCTGGCGTAACAGGCGATTTATTAGCGCATTGTATTGACTTAGCGATGTGGTTGAATGGCGGTATCAAAGATGTATCGTCGGTAACTGAGATCTTCGTTAAGCAGCGCATGCATGAAGAAACAGGCAAGATGGAAGATGTGAAGATCGATGATGCTTGTATTTTCCACTGTCATTTTGATAACGGTTCCTTAGGTCTTTTCGAGTCTACGCGATACGCAAGAGGACATAAGGCTTTGTTCACTTTTGAAATAAACGGAGAAAAAGGATCTCTACGTTGGGATTTACACGACCTGAATCGCCTAGAGTTCTTCGATAATTCTGACGACTCTACAGTGAGAGGCTGGCGTTCTATTCACGTGACGGATGGCGATCAACCTTATATGAGCAAGTGGTGGGTACCGGGATTATCGGTAGGCTATGAGCATTCGTTCATTCACCAAGTTGCGGACTTTTTAGAGAGCGTAGAAAAAGGGGAGGAATGCCACCCAACGTTCCGTGATGCTTATGAAACACAGAAGGTTTGTGAAGCGGTTATTTCCTCGGCAAAAAACAGACGTTGGGAAGAAACCGACGTGGAGTGGAACAATAAATAAGAAATCGATCGATTAAGATAAACGATGAGAAAATTAAAAAACCTAGCCTATAGCAGCTTGTGCCTAAGCGCACTGCTGCTTGCTACAGCCTGCAATGGCAATACAAGCGTGAAAAAAGCAGAAGCAGTGCAGGACAGCACGGCGCAAGAGTATAATGAGCAGGGCTTTGTTTCCATGCTTGATCAAAATAGCCTGAGCGGCTGGGAGGGCGACTCCGCGATCTGGTCGATGAAAGACGGAGTGTTAACTGGCGAGATAAAACCTGGTGCAAAGCTAAAGAACAATACCTTCCTGATTTGGAAGGGAGGCGAGCCCGGGGATTTTGTATTACGTGCGAAGTTTAAGATTTCGGATAAGGGGAATAGCGGGATAAACTACCGCAGCGAGCGTTTCACGGAACTTCCTTATGCCTTGAAAGGTTATCAGGCGGACATCGATGGCAAAAAGAACTATACGGGACAGAACTACGAAGAGCGCAAGCGTACGACCTTAGCTTATCGTGGCGAGCGCACGGAGATTCGCGAGATCGAGGAAGGTCTTGTTGCCGAAGCGAAAGGCAATGCTTGGACGAACAGAAGAGTCTTGGACACGATCGATAATTTAGAGACGCTAAAGAATGCGATAAAATCGGAAGATTGGAATGATATCGAAATTGTTGCAGAAGGAAACAAGCTTTCTCATTTCGTAAATGGTAAATTGATGAGTGAAGTCATTGACAATGACTCGAAAAATAAAAATGATAAAGGTTTGATTGGAGTCCAAGTTCATGTGGGGCCACCAATGAAAATCGAGTATAAGGATATGCAGATCAAAATCCTGAAGTAGGTTTGGATTTGATGTGCGGAATTGCTAATATTGAATAAACCTAAGCAATGAAAACTACCGACAAAGTAACTGAAAGACTATTTCAAGTGCTTTCCAATGAAGAGAAGGCATATTTAGAGCTGAGCACCCAACAAATTCAAGAAGATTACAAGAAGCACTTTGTTCGTATTTTTTCTACGCTGAACAGGCGTTTATCCTTTCATACCCGCGAATCCTTAATTAGTATTCCTGCAGAAGATACCGGTAAGTTGTTGATAGTCAACTGGAGTGTTTTGAAGCTTGCTCGAGTATGGTTGCTTGGGCAGATTTCGGATGATGAGGCTAACTATCAACAATTTATCAATAGATTATTCGAGTTCGCTGATATGCATGAACTTGAAGCACTTTACGCGGCACTTCCGCTGCTCGACCATCCGGAAAGCTGGATAGAAAGATGTAAGGAAGGAATCCGCAACAATATCGGAACTGTTCAAGAAGCAGTTATCGAGCATAACATGTTTCCCTTTTTATACCTGGATGAAGAATCCTGGAATCAATTGGTGCTGAAAGCATTCTTCACCGGAAAGAAGATTTTGAATATCTACGGATTATTTGAAAGAAACAACGAATCCTTAGCAGACTCCATTGTCGACTATATCTATGAGCGACACTCTGCTATGCGCGAGATCCATCCAATGTTATGGATCCTAGCAAAAGAGCATCTGCCGTCACGCGCATTGGATATCCTGATGGAATCTTATGAGCAGGAAGTGGATGAGACCAAGAAATCAATCTTGCTTCAATCTTTGGCGAGCAATCGTGAGCAGTTAAGCGACTCGTTTAAGTCGGCTCATGCGCAAGCATTGGAACAAATTTCTCCAATAGAAGAAGTATTGGAAGCATATAAATAAAAAGCCTATGTGTACTGAATTGAATAGAGACTTAGCCAGTATGGGTAAGCCTATCCCATTGGAATTGGATGTGATAAAAGGGATGAAATTTGTTGATCCGCATATCCATATGGTTTCCAGAACGACTGATGACTACCAAGCCTTGTTTGATGCCGGTGTTTTGCTGGTAATCGAGCCGGCTTTTTGGGTAGGGCAGCCGCGAACGGGTCTTGATACGTTTAAAGATTATTATAGCAGCCTGATTGGTTGGGAGCGATTCAGAGCATCGCAGTTTGGCATTCGCCATTTTTGTACGATTGGATTGAACTCTCGTGAAGCGAACAACGAACCGCTGGCGGAGCAGGTGATGGAATTATTGTCTCACTTTATCTACAAAGAGGGAGTTTTAGGCATTGGCGAGATTGGTTTTGACGACCAGACGCCTGCCGAAGAAAAATATTATAGAGCGCAATTGGAATTGGCGAAAGAGGCGAATGTACCGGTACAGGTGCATACTCCGCATCGCGATAAAACACGCGGCACGCTGCGTAGCATGGAGATTGCGTTGGAACATGGCTTGGATCCTCAAATGGTCATCATTGACCATAACTCAGAGGAGACGGTTAAAGATGTTCTAGATCGTGGTTTCTGGGCTGGTTTCACCATTTACCCATTTACCAAAATGGGGAATGAGCGCATGGTGGATATCGTGAAGACCTATGGCGCTGAAAACATTATGGTAAACTCAGCCGCAGATTGGGGAATCAGCGATCCTTTAGCGGTTCCTAAAACAGCAGCACTGATGCTGCAGAAAGGAATTGACCGGGAGAGCGTAGAGAAAGTGACCTACAGCAATGCGATCGAAGCTTTTGGGGTTGCGAATCATTTGGATTTAGCAACGCTCAATGAAACATTCAACGCTGATCCTACTGCGAAGTTTGAAGGAAACACCATCTTGCGCGGCGGACAACAACCACGCTTAAATAAAGGATCTATTATTATTTCATAAGGTAGGAGAGAAGATATGAAGGCATGGATGCAGTTGATTAGACCTTCAAACGTGTTGACCGCCATTAGTGATGTATTGGCAGGCTTAGCTATTGCTTGTCTGCTCATTCAAGAAGCTTTACCATCCTGGGATGTCATTTTGAATATTGTGTTTTCCAGTATGCTGCTCTATACAGGGGGCATTGTTTATAATGATGTCTTTGATGCGAAATTAGATAAGATAGAGCGCCCTGAGCGCCCGATTCCATCCGGACGTATCGCTTTATCGTCTGCGGCAATCTTTGGCGCTGTAGCCTTTATTATAGCGTGCTGGCTGGCCTATCAGGTTAACATGACCTGCTTCTACATGGCATTGGCTATTGTACTGATGTGCCTAGTGTATAACGGAAAGGCGAAGCATCATTTTATCCTCGGGCCGATTACGATGGGGATGTGCCGCGGTTTAAACCTGTTACTGGGTTTTGCGGTTATTCCAGAGTCGCTTTCCTATTGGTATATCGCTTTTGTGCCGCTTATCTATATTGCATCAGTTACTAATATTTCTCGTGGGGAGGTGTATGGTAATAATAAAACTGCCATGCAGGTTTCGCTGGGATTGTATTTGCTAGTTGTCGCTACGCTGGGTTATTTCGCTTGGCAGAGTGGGCATACCTATGCTTTTCTTTTCATCGCCGGCTTTGTTGCCATGATCGCGAGACCTTTATTTAAAGCTTTAAAAACTCTATCGCCTACAGATATTCGGCAAGCCGTTAAGTTCGGGGTTTTAGCCCTGATCTTAATGAATGCGAGCTGGATTGCTTTGAGTGGTTTTTGGATACTGGCATTGGCTGTTTGCTGCATTTTACCGGTCTCAATTGTTTTAGCAAAGAAGTTTGCTGTCACCTAATTATTTTTTTAACGTATGGAACGTGTGTTAAAACAAGGCTTTAACATAGATTATTCTTATAATATCTATTTCACAGAGGGCATTTTTGCCCCACAAAATAACTTGCTTCGGGATTTCTTCTTTCAGCGTAGAAATCCAGAGTTCAAGCAAAAGGTACTTTTTGTTGTCGACCGTGGCGTTTGGGAAAAGCATCCTGCATTAGCCGGGCAACTGAAAGATTACTTTCAGGATTTGGACGATGTTGTGCTCGCTGGCGAGCCCCTCGTATTGACTGGCGGCGAGGTCTGCAAAAACAATCCGGAGGCTTTAGAGTCAATTGTTCAAGCTATTGATGAATATGGTGTCGACCGACATTCTTATGTAGTCGCTATCGGCGGCGGGGCTATCTTAGATTTAGTGGGCTATGCGTCTGCAATTTCTCATCGTGGCATTCGCCATATCCGCATTCCGACAACGGTTCTTTCACAGAATGATTCAGGTGTTGGAGTTAAGAACAGCGTAAATTATAAAGGAAAGAAGAATTTCTTAGGGACTTTTACACCGCCTGCTGCGGTATTCAATGATTATACGTTTTTATCCACATTGGATAATCGATCTTGGTTAGCTGGGATTTCTGAAGCGATCAAAGTCGCTTTGATCAAGGATCTGGATTTTTATAACTGGATACAGGCTCAAGCGGATGATCTTCCGCGCAGAGATTCCCAATCCATGAAAGAGTTGATATATCGCTGTGCAGATTTGCACTTAGAACATATCCGTAATGGTGATCCATTTGAGTTGGGTTCATCACGTCCTTTGGATTTCGGGCATTGGAGTGCCCATAAATTGGAGCAGCTCAGCAACTTTGAGGTACTTCACGGCGAGGCCGTAGCAATTGGGATAGCCATCGACGTTGTGTATTCTTACCTCATTGGTAACCTATCAGAGCATGACGCGCTTTCAGTCGTTCAATTAATTCACCATTTGGGATTGCCTGTATATCACCCTATTCTTTCGGAATCGGAAGGAAGGCAGCAGCTGATTAAGGGCTTGACGGAGTTTCAAGAACATCTGGGCGGTCGCTTGACGGTTGTTCTTCTAGAGCAGATGGGTAAGGGCAAGGATTACCATCAAATTGACACGGAATATGTCCTGCAGGCGATTGATTTTTTAAGTGAGTTTCAACAAGCATATAATCGATTGGATGAAGTTAGCTAACACACATATTTCGTATTGTACGAACATACATCCAGGGCAGGATTGGCATTCGCATTTCGATCAGTTACGGACGCATGTTCCGGCGATCAAGGATGCTGTCTCTCCGGATGCTCCCTTTGGCTTAGGTCTTCGCATATCGGCCGAGGCGAGTGAGGAATTGTTGAAGCCCGAGTGCTTGCTGGAGTTTCAGCTATGGCTGAAGCGGAATGATATTTATGTTTTTACGCTGAATGGTTTTCCTTATGGGGATTTCCATGAGAAACGCGTGAAGGATATGGTTCATTTTCCTGATTGGACGAGCAAAAAACGGAAGGATTATACCATCTCCTTATTTAAGATCTTGGAAGAACTGATGCCGGAAAAAGGAGAGGCCGGCATTTCCACATCGCCGCTCAGTTATCGCTTCTGGTTTGATGAGTCTGCCGAGGAATGGCGGACAATGCGAGAAGAGGCGACACTGCAGATAGTGGAAGTCGCAAGCTTTCTGTATCAGAAGGAAATCAGCACGGGCAAGTATATGCACCTGGATATAGAGCCGGAGCCTGATGGTGTCCTTGAGAATGTGGACGAGTTTATTGCCTGGTATCAGCAAGAACTGTTGCCCGCAGCGCGAGCATACTTCGAGCGGGTACAAGGCTTGGATGCAGAACAGTCAAAACATATCATTAATCGATATATTACGATTTGCTACGATGTTTGCCACTTTGCTTTAGCGTATGAGCAGCATCCGCAAGCGATGAAGCGTTTGGAGGAATTGGGAATAAACATCGGGAAGTTCCAAATTAGTTCCGCATTGAAGGTGCAGTTCACTAATGATGTGGCAGACCGACTTCATAAGCAAAAAGTACTGGAGGAATTTGACGAGCCTATCTACCTTCATCAGGTAATCGCTCGTGATAAAAAGAACAATTTGGTTAAGTACCGCGACCTAATGGACGCGCTTCCCCATATCGAGAATTTAGACCATGTAGAATGGCGCAGCCATTTCCATGTTCCAATATTCTTAGACCAATATGGCGAGGTATCTTCTACACAGCAGGATATATTGGAGGTTCTAGCCTTGCATAAGGAGCAAGAACGAACGCGCCATTTGGAAGTAGAAACTTACACCTGGGGTGTGTTGCCTCCATCTTTGCAGATTCCGATTCAGGATTCAATAGCAAGGGAGTTGCAATGGTTATTAGATGAGTTAAAAGATTAGCATAGAAATGAATAGAGTTTGCGTAATAGATGTAGTTGGTTTATCACAGTCGGTACTTGGCGAATACACGCCTTTTTTGAATGCTTTTGTAAAGCGTAATCATTTAGGAGATATTAAACCCCCGATGCCGGCATTAACCACTGCGTCGCAGACGACATATTTAACAGGCACGACGCCTAGCGAACATGGAATAGTGGCTAATGGCTGGTACGACCATTCGGCTTCGGAGATACAGTTTTGGAAGCAATCCAATAAACTGGTACAGGCAGAGAGTATTTGGACAACAGCGAAGAAGCGTAATGCTGACTTTACTTGCGCCCAGATGTTTTGGTGGTACAATATGTACAACGATGCGGATTATTCCGTTACACCGCGGCCTAATTACTTGGCAGACGGCAGAAAGATGCCCGACTGCTACGCTTATCCAGCTAGCCTACGTGATGAGCTGACGGAGAAGTTTGGCAAATTCCCATTATTTAATTTCTGGGGTCCCAATGCGAATATTGTATCCTCACGTTGGATCGCCAATGCTGCCATGTATGTGGAAGAGAAGCATCAGCCGACATTGAATTTAATTTATCTTCCTCACCTCGATTACTGCTTACAGAAGTTTGGTCCGGATCAGGAGCAGATCAAAAACGAATTGTTGGAGATTGATAGTCTTGTTAAAGAGTTGGTGGAATTCTTCGAAGGTAGGGGTATTGAAGTGGTTATTCTTTCAGAATATGGAATCGCTGCAGTGGATCAGCCAGTCCATATCAATAGAGCCCTCCGCAAAGCGGGACTCCTGGGAATACGTATTGAGCGAGGTCTGGAGTTGCTCGATGCAGCTGCTTCCGACGCTTTCGCGGTTTCAGATCATCAGATTGCGCATGTTTACTGTAAAACGAAAGCCATAGAGACAAAGGTTAAGAACTTGCTATCTAATTTGGATGGCGTGGACAAAGTGTTGGATAAAGAAGAGCAGAAAGCCTATGGCATGGATCATGAACGTTCAGGTGATTTACTTGTGCTGGCGAAGCGCAATGCATGGTTTACCTATTATTTCTGGGAGGACGATGCAAAAGCTCCGGATTATGCACGTATGGTCGATATACATAAGAAGCCGGGCTACGATCCGGTCGAAATGTTCATGAGCTCGAAATCCAGAGCGATCTTTAAGCTACTATTGAAAAAGATTGGTTTCCGTGCGGTGTTAGACATCACTCCATTGGATGCCAACCTGGTAAAAGGCTCGCATGGTATCGTCGATGTAGAGCGACAATATTACCCCATATGGATCAGTAAAGATAAATTCGAGGACTCTTTGGAGCCTACGGCAATAAAAGAGATTATCCTAAATAAAATATTCGAAACGGATAATTAGGATACTTAACTTCCTATCAAAACATTGATGCGGTTTATTCGTTGTTGAAGTAATTGGTTTTTAGAATAAGAATTCCCTATGGCTGTTAACAAGTCCTACAGTGCTCATCATGCACAAAATGTTACTGATTATCCGAATAACAATACCTTTTTCCTAGTCTGGAAAATGCGCTCATCCCTAGCAGTTCCTGAAATTAAAAAGAAGTTTCAGCGTATCTGTGCTTTGGTGATCAACCTAAATAACTCTGCATTAGATCGCTTTCCCGATGCGAAGGCTAGCGTGGTTTTTGGGATAGGTTATGATGCTTGGCAAAGTTTAGATTTACCGCATCCCCTTCCTAAGGAGCTAAAGAATTTCGAGGCTATAGCGGGCGATAAGCATGTAGCGGTATCTACGCCTGCTGATTTTCATTTTCACATTCGCGCTGACGAGAAGAGTCTGGCTTATGATATGGCGAGTACTATCAGCTCATTTATGAACGATTTTGCAGACTGCATCGTTGAAGTGCAAGGCTTCCGCTATTGGGATAGTCGTTCGATTCTAGGGTTTGTAGACGGTACGGAGAATCCACATGGCGCCGATCGGGATTACTTTGCAATCGTTTCAGATGAAGATCCGGCGTATAAAGGAGGGAGTTATCTGTTCGTTCAAAAATATGTACATGATCTGACCGCCTGGAATGCTCTCCCAATTGCTGAGCAGGAGAAAGTTATCGGCCGCTCAAAGGATATGGATATCGAGATGAGCGATGAGGAGAAACCTGCTAACTCACATAGCGCGCTGGCGAATGTTGGTGATGACTTTAAAATCGTGAGAGATAATATGCCTTTCGGTACGGTGAGTTCCAACGAGATGGGCACCTATTTTATCTGTTATGCCAGTACATTCACGACAGTAGAAAAGATGTTGAAGAACATGTTTATCGGAAATCCTGTCGGAAATTACGATCGAATACTAGACTTCAGTACGGCGAAGACCGGAACGTTGTTCTTCGTTCCTTCCTTAGAAATGTTAGATCAATTTTCAGGATAATCCTATCTTCCTTAATACGAACAACACAAGTTGATCAATCGCTACAAGTGTTAAAATCTTTAACTTTTGTTTGCATGTATTTTATCAAATAATTGCGTTAATTGCTGTTAGAAAAACAACATCATGCCGCGAATCGTATTCATCTGCCTGCTGATCTTGCTTAAAGTTTGTCATGTTCAGGCGCAAATAGTAGACCGTGTAGACTCCAGTAGAATACTACTCGATGATCCCGCTTATCATTTCCATTATAAGAAGCTAATTATCCCTACTGTTTTTATTGGATACGGCGTTGCCAGTTTGATCAGTCCCAGTTTAAAAGAACTAAATAGCTCCACGCGCTACGAAACGAGAGAGCATATCACGGTGGGTGCTGTTATTGATAATTACATGCAATACGCACCTGCAGCAGCTGTTTATGGACTGAACTTATTTGGCGTTAAAGGGAAGCATAATCTCAAAGATCGAACGATTATCTACCTCACATCTCAAGTCTACATGGGCGCAATGGTGATTCCAACGAAAAGGTGGGTCGGAGAGATACGGCCCGATGGATCGAATACAAGATCATTTCCATCGGGACATACGGCGACGGCCTTCTCATCTGCACAGTTCCTCTTCCATGAATATAAAGACAGCAATTTTTGGCTCAGTATTTCCGGCTATCCTTTGGCAGCAGCCACGGGCATCTATAGAATATTTAACGATAGACACTGGGTTGGCGATGTGGTAGCTGGCGCCGGAATAGGAATTCTATCTACGGAACTTGCTTATTGGACCTATCCCATGACATCACAATGGTTTCATAAGAAGGATCATAATTCAACGACCTTAATCAGTCCGTATTATCAGGATCATGCCCTGGGGATACACCTAGCGAAGGTATTCTAAATAGCCATCGCATGTAAGCGCAGGATAGATTAACAAATGGCATAACTTATTTTTAGGTTTCCTATGCTGGCTATTCCTCAAAAATAGTCTCTAAGTAAAGTATTTTATCTATATTAGAATGCAACATAAAGAGAACTTAACTTATTATAATGCCGACCCTATGACCAGTAAGGTGACAGACTTTCTGAAAACCATTCAAATAAGTGATTTTTCGGCGACTCCGAAATATCAGCAGCTCGCATCTGCGATCATCGATGCCGTGAAGAATGGAACCCTAGAGAAGGATGATATGTTACCATCGATCAATGAGCTCAGCGTCTATGTCGATATCTCTCGTGATACCGTCGAAAAAGCCTATAAGTTTTTAAAAAATTCCGATGTTATTGCCTCTATACCCGGCAAAGGGTATTATGTGGCGACGACCGACGTGAAGCAACGTGCAAAGATTGCCATGTTGTTGAATAAATTGAGCGCACATAAAAAAATTGTCTACGATTCATTTGCGCATGAACTGGCAGATGAAGCCGCACTCGATTTATTTGTCTATAACAGCGACATCACTTACTTAAGGACGCTGTTGGGAAATTTAACGAAGACCTACGATTATTATGTCCTTTTTCCGCATTTTAAAGAGGGTAGGGATCAGGCGTCTGAGATCATCAATAAATACATTCCCAGAGAAAAACTCGTGCTGTTAGGAAAGTATATCGAAGATATACAAGGCGAGTTTGCTGCGGTTTATGAGAACTACGAAAAGGATATCTATTGCGCCTTGGAAGAAGCATTGCCGGCATTGGCTAAATATGCGACAATCAAATTAATATTCCCCGATAACAGTGATTATCCGAAAGCTATCATTAAAGGATTTTATAAGTTTGCCCAGCAGTATGCATTTAACCATTCCCTTGTTAGCGAGCTGGATAAGGAGCGCATTTCTGTGGGAACCTGCTATATCAATATCGCAGAAGATGATTTGGTTAAACTGTTGGATAAGATTATCAATAAAAAGCTGCACATAGGCCAAGATGTGGGGGTGATTTCCTATAACGAGACTCCGCTGAAGAAGTTTATCCTTAACGGCATCACTACGATTTCTACTGATTTTGAAATGATGGGGAAAATGGCCGCCGAGCTGATTATCAACAAGTCTAAAGATCATGTCGAAGTGCCGTTTTATCTTAATCAGCGACCTTCCATTTAAGGTTCGAAATGTAGCAAAAATATAAAAGGGCATCCCATACGGATTGCCCCTTTTCTTTTGTAAAAAATCTAAAAAATACCGTTGTTACTTCAAAGGATATTCTTTGAAGATACCTTCGACAACCTTTGGAAGGTTATTTATAGCTTTCTCCGGTGTTCTAATCTCACCAGAACCTCTCGCTTGCCATACCACCGAGTTTGTTTTACGATCTACGGCTTCAATGATGACATGTGAGTAGCGGAATTTCTCTTTTCCAACAGGGTAGGAAGGACCACCGCCATACCATCCCCAGCCCCAACCCCAAGGACGATACATGCCCCATGGGCCACCCCAACCATAACTTGGACTGTAGACCATCCGGCTTTTGTTATTTACAATCGTCACGTAACGAAATAAAATATCTGGGTTTTCTTTAGAATAGGTCAGTCCACGTGCTTCAATCTGCTTATTAGCGGTCGATATAATGTTGCTACGTGAAATATCATTTGTAAAATAATTCTTTGAAAGGGAATCCACAGGAGGCAACCAACCATAGGTTTTATACTGTGAGAAATCTAAATTTTGCACCCTCGTCGTATTGTACTTATAGGATGAACAGGACGCTAAAAATAAAGCGGCCGCGGCAATGAATATAGACAAAAGCGATTTCATAACTCTAATTTTTTTATTTGACTATGCTAGACCTCAAAGGTTTAAAGCCTTTTGTTAAAAAGGATATTTTGCGACCAAGGGCATGGCTCTACCTGATCCAAAAGCCTTAGGGCTTACGCGCAGGATCGGGGGAGCTTGAAAACGTTTGAACTCTGCATTATTCAATAACTTGGATATGCGTTGCACCAATGCTTCCTCGAAACCCAGTTTCACTAGCTCGCTGGCTGGTTTTTCCATTTCAATCAGCTGAAATAAAATGGCGTCCAGGATATCATATGGCGGCAGGGAATCCGAATCTTTCTGATCAGGTCTTAACTCCGCGGATGGCGGTTTAACAATCGTATTGATTGGAATAATCTCTCTATCTCTGTTGATGTAGTTCGCCAATTGATAGGCCTGTGTTTTATACACATCTCCAATAACGCTGATAGAACCGGCCATATCGCCATATAAAGTTCCGTAGCCTACAGCAGCTTCACTTTTGTTGGATGTGTTGAGCAGGATATTTCCGAACTTATTGGAAATAGCCATCAGAATGGTACCCCTCGCTCTGGCTTGGATATTCTCCTCAGTCGTATCGGGCGCTTTTCCGGCAAAGGTATCGGCTAAGCCAGTTTCAAAAGCATTTGCAATATCCTTAATTGGCACAATTTGATGCGCACATCCGGTATTCTCCACAAGATCTAATGCGTCTTTCAAGGAGTGATCGCTGGAATAAATCGAAGGCATCAATACGCTTAAAACGTTCTCAGCACCTATTGCTTCGCATGCCAGCGCTGCCACTAATGCCGAATCTAAACCTCCCGAAAGTCCTAAAACCGCTTTTTTGAATCCTGATTTTTTGAAATAATCCCGGAGCCCCAGGATTAGAGCATCGTGTATCAGCGCAATTTCACTCTTCGCGGAAGGAGCAATCCTGCGCTCTGCGGTTAAATCCTTGTCAAGTTCAACAAATTGTAGATCCTCATCAAAGGCATTTAATTCTTCAATAATCTCTGCTTTTCTATTGAAAACAAGCGATCGGCCATCGAAAATAATATCAGCATGAGCACCGACCTGATTAACATAGACTAGAGGGGCATTCGCTTTGATCACATTGCGGCTCAAAACATTTTTGCGGCTGTCAAAGTGTGTATAGGAGAATGGTGAAGCCGCAATATTGATTATTAAATCTGGATTTTCCTTAGCCAGCTCCAGCATGATGTCGCCAACATAGGAATTCGGCCCGTCATCATCCCAAAGGTCTTCGCAGACCGTTAGAGCGATGGTTTTGCCACGAAAAGGGATGCAATTCACTTGCTTGTTAGGCTCGAAATAGCGGTATTCGTCGAATACATCATAGTCCGGCAATAAACTCTTCTTTACAGTTTGCGAAACTTTACCGTCCTCCAGAAGTAAAGCAGCATTGTATAGCGCTTTGCCTTCACCATCCTGATTTCGAATAGGCGCACCGATGATACAGGCAACACCCTGGCAGGCTTGGGCAACGGCTGCAATGCTCTGCTCACATTGGGCTATGAAGGAGCTGTTTCGTAATAAATCCTTAGCGGGATATCCTCCAATTGCTAATTCTGCAAAAACAACTAAATCTGCCCCAGCGGACTTTGCTGTCTGTATTGCTTGAATTATTTTTTGGTTATTCGCTTCAAAATTTCCGATATGGTAGTTAAGTTGTGCTAACGCAATTTTCATGTGGCTGAATTTATTGTAAATTTACTAATTAATTTTGTGTATCACTAGCGTATAACTTGATGAGCCGTACTTTAAACAAGCTATTTTCGATTCTGTTTCTTTGTTTTTTTATTCTATCCTGTCAATCGAAAAAGGAAAAGCCCGATGTCTCTTCTATTCCGGTGGATATTAAGATTGAACGATTCGATCGAGAGATCGCAGCCCTCAAGCCCAACGAGATTCTGTTGAAGAATACGGCATGGCAGCAGAAATACAATCCCTTTTATGCCGATTATATGCAATATATGCTGAAGATCAGCGATCCCCGAGATTCTATTTATTTACAGGAAGTCTTGAAAGAGGTAATCCAAAAAAAAGATTTCATTGACCTTGCGGCAGCGATTGGAAAGAAATATCCCGACCTAAAGAAACAAGAGGAAGAGCTTACACAGGCCTTTCGCTATATTAAGTATTACTTTCCCCAATATGAAGTACCCCGCATCATTTCTTTTTTTTCGGGCTTTGAAGTCCAGGTCCCGATTGGTGAAAAGTATATTGGCGTAGGACTCGATATGTTTTTAGGAAATGATTCGCCATTTTATCCTGCTCTTATAGGCTCCATCCCCTTATATGTTTCGCGCCGATTTACTGCCGAAAATATCACACCTCGTATCGTTGAAGCCGTTATTCGCGAAGAGCTCCTCCCAGCTCGGGATGCCGACGTCAACACCCTTCAGCAGATGATCTATCACGGTAAGGTATTATACGCTATGGATCAATTGACAGAAGCGCCTGACTCCCTAAAAATTGGCTACACAACAGCACAACTGGCCTGGGCGCAGCAATATCAAAAAGATATATGGCAATGGTTTCTGCAAGAAAACCTGCTCTACAGTACCGATTACCTGCGAACACAGAAATACTTTACCGAGGCACCATTCACACCAGAACTAGGCAGCAATAACGAGTCTGCTCCAAAATTAGGAAGCTATATCGGCTGGCAGATCGTCAGAAAATATATGAGCAAGCATCCCGAAAAAACATTGCTCGATCTATTCAATACCGAAAATGCACAGAAGATATTGGAAGATTCTAAGTTTAAGGGGATCTAGTATTTAGTAGTTAGTAATTAGTATTTATACCTATATCGTAATATCCCGCCAATCCTTGCATCCTTCCTTTCCTGGTTCAGACAAACTTTCTTGCCTAACACCATACTCTAATCTCTGAAATCTAACGTCTAACGTCTATACCAACCCTAGGTCTAAATACTAAGTACTAAATACTTAGTACTAGTATAACCCCTTACTAACCCAATGTAAACCCAATGATAACCCCAATCATAACCGTCTCAGAAGGGGTTTGATATGGGTTTGAATAGAGTAAAGAAAACCTTATGTAGGAAGGAGGTTGGAAGCGGTTAGGATTTAGATTTTTAAGACGATGTTTTCGAGTATGCTGATAGATAGAAAATAAAAAAGGGCTGTCCAATCTGGATAGCCCTTTTTTCCTAATATGTTTGTTTCAATAAATCTTATAAGGACGACTTAAGATCAACAACTTCGATAGTAAATACTAATGGAGAGTCGGCAGGAACCTTTCCTTTCGCTACATTATCATAACACCAAGGTGATGGAGCTACGAATCTGATTTTTTGACCTTTTTGCAATCCTTTCGGAGTTAATCCTGGGAAATAGTCTACACCAGAGATAGTCACTTTATTTGGCCAGAATGCGCGTTCAAATGCTTGAACGTATTGCCCTCTACCTATTATCATTGCTGTTTCGTCTGATTTGTCGAATTCCGTACCATCAAGTAAGTGTCCTTGATATTTTACAGTTGCTGTAACAGGTACGAAAGAGTAACCTGATAAAACATATTTAAACGACTCATCGATAGCTGGTGTGATCACCTCGTACCACATTTGAAGCGAATCGTTATAAACTGGATTTTCGAAGTTTTCTTGTGCCCATTCTGCTATGATTGGTTTTTGTGCTCTCAAAGTAGAATCGATACGTGCTCTTTCTTTTTCATAATCAATACCGGGCGTTGGATCATCATTCTTCATACACGAGCTCACGGAAACAACGGCCATTAAAGCAATAAGTAAAATTTTAAAGTTTTTCATAATATGTTGTAAATATCTGTAACGCTAATGTAAACGTTCGTTATTAAAAATATGCTACAAAAGATTGAAAAAAATTACAGATTCTTTAATAATTCTTTAATACTAAGGTATTTGGAGAATCGTTTTTTTACATTAAAATCGGTATCAAGTAAAATTGTAGTTGGAAATACATACTGTTTAGGATTCCCCAAGATCAACTTAGCAAGGTTATGGTAATTTCCTCTTTTTTTGGTTTTTAATGCATGGGTATACGTTACGCCATCGAACTGTATGCTGTCTACGGTTTCTGCGTCAAATTGTACGCAGTAGTATTCCTTGTTTAGTTTTTGAACGACCTGAGGATCTTGAAAAGTTTCGTTGAGCATCTTCTTGCAATAGCTGCACCAATCGGTGTGAAAGAACAATAGTACAGGCTTTGGATTGGTTTTGAGCGAATCATCCAATTGCTCAAACCTAAGCCAATTGATCTCGGCTTTCGCAGACTCTTGCGCCTGCGAAAGTGAGATCATCATTAATAGTTGTGCTATAATGATTTGTAACAACTTCATTAGTGGAAATGTCCTATTTTAACCCCGAAAGTTATCGTTCGAGGTCTAGATGGTCCGTAGATATATTGGGAGTCGCGCAATGCACCGGTATCAAAATCTTTTTGAAAGGAATTGAAGATATTTTGCATTCCGCCGAAGATTTCCATGTTCAGATCCTTCTTTAACGCGAAGGTGTAACCAAGGCGTAGATTCAGTTCCATAAAGTCCGGCGATTTCTTCAATAAGAATTGATCATCAGCCAAAACATGCGGAACGATCATGCTCCCGGTATATACACCTGTCAAATCTATGCTAAAAGGCGCTACAGGCTTCCAATTGGTATTGATGTATCCATAGGCATTGGGTGTGCGAACAAAGCGTTTAGAGCTTACATTCTCTGCTTCTGTTGCTCCTTCGTATAACAATTGATCTTCTTCGTAGTTGGAACGCTGTATGGTTCCTCCTGCTTGAACGCTGAAGCGCGATGATGGCGCGATATTCAACTCAATATTGGAACCGTATACTTTGGCGCCTGCTCCGTTACGCATCTCTTCGATGATGAGGTTCTGTTCTTCGGAAGTCATTACGGTTGTGAATGGATTCTTAAGGTCGGTGTAAAAGCCTTCTAGCAATAGGCTGGTCTGTACCGAACCGAAGTTTTTCGTGAAGTTCAACGACCCGGTATAGGCATTGGAGTACTCTGTTTTCAGGTTTTCACCAATCAGCACAAATACTTGCTGTCCGCCGATGGACGTGACGTGCATATCCTCATTGAAAGCTTGTGGCGCGCGGAAGCCGCGTGCATATCCGCCACGGAATTGCAGGTAATCGGTGATATCGTATAGCAAGGTGATGCGCGGGCTAAAGGTTCCGAAATCTTCCGCCGAGCTGCGCGTGTAGCCTGCTAGTTTGTACTTGCCATCGACGTGGGTATAATCATAGCGGGCTCCCAACAACGACTTTAGGTTTGGTAGGATATTCCATTCGTATTGGAAATAGCTACCAATGCCATGCGTTTTTTGGTCGATCATTCGCTCGTAGCCCGGGATATTGTCCTCCGTATTATTGCCTGAATATTCCACTCCGGCGGTAATCACGTCTTTTTCGAAGGTATAGGTGTACTGTGCACCAGCAACCATGGCGAAGTCGTCGGTCGTCCCATAAGAATTGGATGCCAGCACAGAATCTTGTGCCGTTCTTCCGCCGCCTAGACCGCCGTAGAAACTCTCTCGGTTAGTTTTTTGCGCCGAAGCGTATAGCGAGAGCTTGTGTTTAAAGTCTCTAGAATATTGGTCGAAGGTCAATCCTCCAATAAAGGAATTAGTACGTAGCTGTTCGGTCACATCGGTAAAATGCGGCGCAAGATCCAAGCGGTCGCCACCGCGACGGAATTCATTCAATACACTTAAATCAACTGTCAGCTTGTTAAACTCCGTAGGTTTAAAGAAGGCTTTCGTGCCGAAAGTCAAGTTCTTTAGTTTGGTCATCTCCGAGAAATCGTCGCCATTGGCATCATAAGCCTGTCTGTTTCTGTGCATCCCATAGAATGTAGCTCCGGCCCGCAGGTCATTGTCTACATAGGAGGTATTGAAGTCGATCGTGTTATCCCATGACTTTCCGTCGATAAGGGAATTGGTCGATTTTAATTGCCAATCATTTTCGACTGGATCTTTGGTGATGATATTGATCGTTCCGGCAATCGCATTGGCACCGAATAGGGCAGAGCCGCCACTACGTACCACCTCAATACGGTCAATCATGCTCGTCGGGATCTGATCTAAGCCATAAACGCTGTTTAACGCGGAGAAAACCGAACGGCTATTGATCAGGATTTGTGAATATGCGCCTTCCATACCGTTCAGGCGAACCTGGGTAAATCCGCAGTTCTGGCAATTATTTTCCACACGCACACCGGGTTGGTAATTGAGTGTCTCGGACATGGCAACGGATTGTGTGGCGTTGAAAAGTTTGGGGCTTAATACATTCACAATAACCGGGGCTTTCTTTCGCTCCATGCCATAGCGCGACGCGCTGACAACCACCTCGTGCAGGTTCAGGTTGTCTTCATGCAATGCCAAGGAATGGAATTTATTGAACTGATCGCCTTGAATTTGTTTTTTCAAAGGTTGATAACCGACAGCGCGAACCGTAAGGTTTGCCTTGTTCATGCCCTTAATTTGTATTTCGAAGTTACCTAGGGTATCTGTGGAAGTTCCGATTTGTGTACCGTCGATCTGAACGGTTGCATTGGCGATAGGATCTTGTCTATCGTTAGTTACTTGTCCCTTAATTTGGGCATAAATAGTTTGCTGTCCCATCCATAAAAAGAAAAGGCACAACATATACTTGTTGTATAATAATGTCATTAGAGTTTTAGCTATAAATCCAACATGAACTAGGCTTATCCGGATAGGGTAAACCATTGGGTATCCACATGTCAATGAATACCATAAAAAAAGATGGGTTATACTAAAAGGGCAGGGGGACCTCTATCGGCGTGCTGATATGCTGAACGAGTTATATGCTGGCTTTCTGTAAAGCCAAATTGTACTTCTGATAGAACAGTTTGTATGGGCGAACTGTAGACAAATGGCATCCATTCGACATAACTACCCTGATAGATGATATCGAGGTATCTTATTTCAGCGTCGGAATGGTGTTGGTGGTGTTTTTTCTCGCCTAGGTTGTAAGGGTGGATGTGGGTGACGATTTCTCCGGTAGAGGTCACCTCTTTGTGCATAAATACTACGCCGCTAACGATAATGCCACACATCCATATCAGAAGGAAGCGAGCGATCGAAGAGCGGTATGTCGTTGATTTGTGCATATTCGTAAAAAGCGAACGGCTATAAATTTACAAATTTATAGCCGTTTTCGCTGATATCGTTATATTAATTTGTTATGGTCGTCGGGGAAGATGGTCGTTGGCTTATGTTTCTTCGCTTCTTCGAAGTCCATCAAGGCATAAGAGATGATGATAACAATATCACCAACCTGCACTAAGCGTGCAGCAGCGCCATTTAAACAGATAATACCCGAGCCACGTTGTCCTGGGATTACATAAGTTTCCAAACGAGCACCATTGTTATTATTTACGATTTGAACCCTTTCGTTCGCGATAATGTTAGCAGCATCCATCAAATCCTCGTCGATGGTGATACTTCCAACATAATTTAATTCAGCCTGAGTGACATGTACCCGGTGAATTTTTGACTTCATTACTTCAATCATCATGATACAAAGTTACGTTTTTCTTTTTTTTTATTTAGGAGCGTTCTTCATTGTTTGCAGCGCGTTTAAAGCGCCTAACAGGCAGTCTTCTGGAAAATTTACAGTAAGATGTTATCGATTAGGCGTACGCCCTCGAGCCATGCCGCGACTAATACAACATATTGCTTCTCCGGATCGAACTGTGAAGCCGATTGCAAGCTGCTGGTTTCACAAATCGCGAGGTATTCCAGTTCAACTTGCGGAGCCGTCGCAATGATTTCCTTTGCCTCATTAATCAATACTTGCGGAGATTTTGATTTATTAGCGTTTTTAATGTGATTTAACGCTTTGAAAAGGATCAAAGCAATATTTCTGCCTTCATCAGATAATAGAGCGTTACGCGAGCTTAACGCAAGTCCTTTTTCATTTCTTACGATCGGACAGATAAGCAGTTTTACAGGCAGCTTCTTAATTTCAATCATTTTTTGGATCACCATTACCTGCTGGAAATCTTTTTGTCCGAAACATGCCTGATGGGGTTCTACCAAAGAAAATAGTTTATACACGACTTGTGTAACACCTTGGAAGTGTCCGGGGCGGTGCTCGCCTTCCCAGATACGGTCGAGGTCGCCTAGGTCGATGTGCCAAGCTGGATCATCTGCGGGGTACATTTCATCCACCGAAGGGAGGAAGAGTATATCGCAATCGGCAGCTTCCAATAGTTCAATATCCTGCTCGATAGGGCGGGGGTATTTTTCTAAATCCTTGGGGTCATTAAACTGCGTTGGGTTAACGAAAATACTACAAACGATGATATCGGTTTGTGGTTTAGCATAGTCGATCAGGGAGATGTGGCCTTGGTGCAAAGCGCCCATAGTCGGGACCAGTGTTATGGTCTTGTTTTGCGCTTTCAATCCTGCTAGAGCTTCTTTAAGCTCGTTTTTTGTGCGGAATATTTTCACTTCTGTTTTTTAAAATAAGGTACAAAAGTGAGGAATAATGTTTGAATTATAAAATGATGATTTTTAAGGAATTGTAAAATTCATTTATTATTAGTACCTTTGTAGACCGATTTTACTATTCAATATTAAAAAAAACTTTGGAGATGGCAAAAACGAAAATCTTGTTTATAACCCATGAAATGTCGCCTTTCCTTGAATTAAGTAAAATTTCTGAAATTACACGCCAGTTACCACATGCGATGCAAGAAAAAGGATTCGAAATTCGGATTCTGATGCCTCGTTTTGGTAATATTAATGAGCGCAGAAATCGTCTTCATGAAGTGATAAGGTTGTCGGGAATGAACATTGTGGTGGACAATAATGATAATCCGCTAATTATTAAAGTAGCATCATTGCCTGCGGCAAGGATGCAGGTGTATTTCTTAGATAATGAGGAATATTTCCAGCGGAAGAAGGTCTTTCGTGATGAGAGTGGGAAGTTCTTTGATGACAACAACGAGCGTTCTCTGTTCTTCTGTAAAGGAGCATTGGAAACGGTTAAGAAATTAGGCTGGTCTCCGGATGTAGTACATTGCCACGGTTGGTTTACAGCTATGGTTCCTGCTTACTTAAAGACTGCCTACAAAGATGATCCTACCTTTAAAGATGCTAAAGTATTCTATTCCTTATACGAGGAAGACTTTGCAAACGCATCCTTAGGTACGAAGTATGCGGAATTAGCATCTCAGGTTGATATCGACGCCGCTGATCTTGCTGCTTATGGATCTGGAAGTTTTGTAGATTTAACAAAAGGCGCCTTGTCATTTACAGACGTGGTGGTTAAATCTGATGAGAACATCGACCCAGAAATTATGTCTTATATCAAAGACAACAACATCCGCGTATTCGCTCCTGCGTCTGATGACGATTATGAAGCGTTCGGAGATTTGTATGATGAATTTGTAAACGAAGAAGTATCTGCATAGATTTTACTTCAGATTCACATAAAGAAAAGGGCTTTGAAATATTTCAAAGCCCTTTTCTTTATATCTAATTATGGAGTCGATTAGCGACGGGTATTGGACGCTGGTCCATACACATTTCCAACCATCGTCATGGCACAACGGAATCCAATCATGGCACTAGACTGATCTTGCTGAGCGAAGCGACGTGTTGCCGGGTTCAACCAGTAAGCTCTATCGTTCCATGATCCTCCTTTATATACGCGCGATTTATCATTCACCAACGTAGCTTTTCCGAATAATGCTTTTTGTTCTTCATCTAAATAGCCACGAACATCATGATCGTATGCTGGCGCTGCTCCCATGTTGATAGAGTCTATCGTCTTTGCTTGCTGCAGTTCCTCCCAAGTTTGTTTGCGGGCTGCTTTTGCAGGAACTTTAATAGGTCTTCCATACTGGTCTTTAGCTAGCGTACGCGTCTGTGCGTCTTCATATTGATTATCCATGAACACATGTCCACGATAAGGATTGAAATCTTCAAAGTCTTCAAAAGATAACTGACGGTAAACATCACTTACCCATTCATTCACATTTCCCGCCATATTATACAAACCAAAGTCATTTGGCATATAAGCGCGTACGGGTACCGTAATATCGCCGCCATCATTCAAGTTGCCGGCTACACCCATATTATTACCGGATGTAATTTTGAAGTTTGCTAACATCTTACCTTGCGATTTACGCTGTGCGGAACGCACGCCTAAACCATCCCAAGGATAGGTACGAGCAGTTTGGATATTGCCTTGGAAAGAGTTTCCAATTAAGCCAAGGGCTGCGTATTCCCATTCTGCTTCTGTTGGTAAACGGTACGGTTGTTTCAATATCCCATCTTCCATACGTACAGGGCGACGAGCGTCTTTGGCAGCACCGATGCTGTTATCTTTCGGCATGTTTTTGCCATCCACGTTTGCTCCGCGGATTTGTCCGTTCAAATAAAGTTCGGTGTTGAATCCTGTTTCAGGCTTTGTTTGTTGGCTACTCATCGTTTTATAGTCCATCAGGACTCCCGACTCGCGAAGGATATTTTCATTTACGCGATCTGTACGCCATTGACAATAAGCATTGGCTTGCTCCCAACTTACCCCAACAACAGGGTAGTCTTGAAACGAAGGATGTCTGAGGTATAAATTAACGTAAGGTTCATTATAGGATAGGGGATGGCGCCACACTAATGAATCAGGAAGTGCGTCGTAATACATCTTTCCGTCCTCAGGATAGCTTTGCGCAATCCATTGAAGGTATTCTAACCAGTCTGCATTCGAGACCTCTGTTTCGTCTATATAGAACGATGCTACAGTCACACGACGTTTGGCATTGTCATAGTCATAGCCCAGATCTTCATTGAGGCTACCTCCCATCACGAAAGTTCCGCCTTCAATGCCGACAAGGCCTGGACCTGGTGCCTCTTTCACTTTACGATTGATCTGCAGACCGCCGTTGTACGGATCGTTGTACTTCACGCCCGTTTTCGACGAATAATTACTGTTGTGGCTTTTACTACACGAGCTAAATATTAATAAACCGAAGGCTAGGCAGAGTGTTGGAATTAATATTTTTTTCGAATACATCATAAATAATGAGGATTTTAAATCCAAAAGTAGTAAATATATATTATAGGAAAATGAGTTTCCTGCACAGTAAGCTGTGATTTTTAATGATTTGTAGTAAAATGTTGGAATAATAGCTTGAAATAGCGGATTTGCTTCCACTTTTTTTACATAAGATATTGCTGTATCTTCGTAACAATATGAAAATAAAAGTAGGATTTGGATTTGATGTGCATCAAATGCGTGAAGGGCATCCCTTTGTTGTTGGAGGCGTCAAACTGGAGCACCATGCCGGTGCGTTCGGACATTCTGATGCGGATGTATTGGCGCATGCGATTTGTGATGCCATTCTCGGCGCTGCTAACTTGGAAGATATCGGCTATCATTTTCCCAATACAGATGACCGTTGGAAAGGCGCGAATAGTTTAGACCTATTGAAGCACTGCGTAGCTTTAATTAAAGAGAAGGGATATGAACTTGGAAACATCGATGGGATGCTTTGTTTGGAAGCGCCAAAGATTAAGCCATATATTCCACAAATGAAAATCAATATCGCCGAGGCGGCAGGGATATCTGTAGAGGATGTTTCGATAAAGGCGACAACGAACGAAACGATGGGTTTTATCGGTCGTGAGGAGGGTGTTGTTGCTTATGCAGTTTGTTTAATACAGAAAGCAGATTAATCTTTCGGTCGTTTTCTAAAATATTGTAAGGCAGTCAGACAGGCGATTAAGCCTAATAAACTAGCGAGATAAAATGGAGCACTAGGCATATACAGCGTGGTGCTCTTTTTCGTAAAGAACGAAAATAGGCTGGTCATCATCAATGGGCCGATGATAGCGGTCAAACTGATAATGCAGGTCAATCCCCCTTGTATCTGCCCCTGCTCGTTTGCTGGCGTTTGATTAGAGATCGAACTCTGTATCGCCGGGCCGGCGATGCCGGAGAACACGTAGAAAATACTGGAGATATAGAGCATGGCAGTTGAACCTGCTAGGCCCATCATCAGGAAGGAGATACAGCTCAGTAAAAGTCCAAAGATGATGCTTTTCGGTATTCCTATTTTAGGGATGATGATTCGTATTAAGCCGGCTTGCACGATAGTTAATAAGACCCCGATAAATCCGAGTGAATAACCAATCATCCGTTCATTCCAATCGAATCGCTCCATGGTATAGTAGGACCAGGTGCTTTGAACAGCATGGGCAGCAATATTGATCAGGAAGATACAAAGGACGAGTGGCTGAATATGCACATAACGACCAATATGTCGGAAGCTCCCGATGGGGTTAGCATTTTTCCAGCTAAAGGGCCGTCTGTTTTCGGGTTTCAACGACTCTGGAACAATGAAATAACCGTAAAGAAAATTGAAGAATGTTAAGCCTGCGGCAGCGAAGAACGGCACTCTTGGTCCATAATGACCAAGTAAACCGCCTAATACAGGGCCGATTATAAATCCTAATCCAAACGCTGCACCTAATAAACCAAAGTTTTGCGCTTTGTTCTGTGGCGTGCTGACATCCGCGATATAAGCTGCTGCGACGGTATGGCTAGCTCCCGTGATACCGGCAACAATACGACCTACAAACAGCCAAAATATGCTCGGTGCAAATCCAATCAGGATGTAATTTATGGCGAAGCCAAATAACGAACATAACAGTACCGGTCTTCGTCCATATCGATCGCTTAAATTGCCTAGTACTGCCGCAAAGAAAAACTGCATAAAGGCATAGCAGAATGTAAGCCATCCGCCATAGGAGGAGGCTTGGCTGATATCTCCATGAATTAGCTCTTTGATCAAGGCGGGCATCACCGGGATGATTATACCCAGACCTATTGAGTCTAATACCACAGTGAGAAAGATGAAAAATAGCCCAGATTTAGTGTTGATTTTCGCCAGCATACTATTGCGAAGGTAGGTATTTGAAAACGATTATCGCAAATAGATAAAACATTATTACCGCGGAAAATAAACTCATTCCGAATGTAGAAATGATTTTACAATTCGGCAGAAACAGCGTTTTATCCATTGTTTAAACACATTGTCCAGAAAAATATTTCTTCATTTTTCGTATATTCCGTTTGGTCCAGAAAAATATGGTACTTTTGTACCTGTAATCTAACAATTGGCACACTTACTGATGTTATAGAAAATCGAAACTATCACACAGTGAGTGAGGCTTTCGTGGTTTCATTAATTAACAAATGAAGAGAGAAGCAAAAAGTAGTAATCTTACCGAAGAAGACGTAAAAAGGTATACGCGTAATTTCTGGAAAATCTTAATTGGACTGGTGTTGCTAGGCGCACTATTTCTACTCAGTGTCCGCATCGGTATTTTCGGAAAATTACCAACCTTCAAAGACTTAGAAAATCCCAAAAGTAATTTAGCATCTGAAATTATTACCGACGATAACCGCGTATTAGGTACCTATTACGTGCATAATCGTTCTAATGTAAAATATTCTGAATTATCTCCATTCCTAGTGCAGGCCTTGGTTTCCACGGAAGACAAGCGTTTCTATGAGCACTCGGGTATCGATTATTCTCGTACGCTATCGACGGTTTTATTGACCTTAAGTGGAAATAAGCAAGGCGGTAGTACAATTACCCAGCAATTAGCATTAAATCTATTTGGTGAGCAAAGAGCACGTAGTTCCGTGAAACGGATCATGCAGAAGTTCCAGGAATGGATTACCGCAGTTCGTTTAGAGCGTAATTATACCAAAGAAGAGATCATTATGATGTACTTCAATACGGTAGACTTTGGCGCCTATAATACCTTCGGTATTAAGTCGGCCGCTAGAACTTACTTCAATACGACTCCTGATAAGTTAACTGCCGAGCAGGCAGCATTGTTAGTTGGGATGTTGAAAGGTCCGGGGCAGTATTCACCGGTTAGACAAGCTGAACGTGCATTGCAACGCCGTAATTTGGTGTTGTCGAATATGCGTAATCAGAATTTTATCACTGCGGAGGATTATGCAAAAGCGTCAGAGAAACCTTTAGGTTTGAAACTAACGATTTCAAACTATGGTGAGGGTTTAGCTCCCTATTTCCGTGCGGTGTTAAAAGAAGAGATTAAAAAAGAATTTCAGCGTCTAGCGATCACAAAACCCGATGGCACACCCTATGATTTAGATCGTGATGGATTGAAAATCTACACGCCGATCAACTATAAGATGCAACAGCATGCTGAAGACGCTCAGAAAGAGTGGATGACGCGCTTGCAGCGTGAGTTTGATAAACAATGGAAGCGTCGTAATGCATTTACCGGTAAGAACGCAAATCTTTTAGAAAAAGGAATGAAGCGTTCAGATCGTTATATCGCGTTGAAGGCAGAAGGTTTGTCGGATGCGCAGATCCGTAAGGAGTTTGATAAGAAAGTTCAGATGAATCTATTCACTTGGAAAGGTAATATCGATACCACGATGACGCCAATGGATTCTATCAAATATACAAAGCTATTCTTGCGCAATGCGATGATGGCGATGGAGCCAAAGACCGGCTATATCAAAGCTTGGGTCGGTGGTATTAACTTCGAACATTTTAAATATGATCAGGTGCGCTTAGGTACTCGTCAGGTAGGTTCGACGGCGAAGCCTTTCGTTTATGCGTATGCGATTGATAACGGTTATGGACCATGTGTATCTATTCCTAACCATTCTAGAACTTACGGTAACTGGACACCTCGCGGAACACAGCAGGGTGGTGACCCTATTACCTTGAAAAATGCCATCAAATACTCGCAGAACTATGCTTCAGCCTATCTAATCAATGAAGTTGGTGCAGCCAACGTCGCTGATCTAACGAAGCGTATGGGTGTTAATTCAAATATTCCGAATGAGCTTTCTATCGCTTTAGGTTCTTACGATGCATCATTATATGACATGGTTGGGGCTTATTCCGCATTTGTTAATCAAGGAACTTGGGTAGAACCTACCATGATTTTACGAGTAGAGGATAAGAACGGTGCTCCAATTTATGAGAAAGCACCAAAAGTATTGAAAGCCTTGAACAGCGAAACAGCATACGCTATGGTGGATATGTTGAAGGGTGTTGTTGATGGCGGTACGGGTAACCGATTGAGATGGGATCCAAACTTCGGCGGACTGAAAAACCCAATTGGCGGTAAGACCGGTACGACGAATGATAACTCCGATGCTTGGTTTATTGGTGTTACACCGGATCTGGTTGCGGGAGTATGGACAGGTGCTGAGGATAGAGGCATTAGCTTTAGCAGTATGCAATATGGACAAGGTGCCGCTGCGGCGATGCCGGTATTCGGATTGTTTATGAAACGGGTCTATGCCGACAAGGATCTACACTATACCCAAGAAGACTTTCCAATGCCTCCAGGAGGAATAACGCGCTTTGAGATGAACTGTTCAAACTTCTCTCAATTTTATGGAAATGATCCAGGTAGAACGGAAACTCCGTTGACAGAAGATGATCGACTAGGATTCTAGTCGTAGAACGATATCAATTTTTTACCAGACTGAAAATTTACGTAAATTGAAGTCTGGTTTTTTTATGCAATGATGGAATTTGATTACAGGAAAGAATTGACCAAGATACCCCATAGACCGGGGGTTTACCAATACTTTGATAAAGAGGGAACTTTAATCTATGTCGGAAAGGCAAAAGATCTGAAGAATAGAGTGGGCTCTTATTTTGTCAATTCTGATCAGCTGAACAGCAAGACTCGTGTGCTGGTTCGGAAAATCAATCGCATTGCTTTTACCATTGTAGACACGGAGATCGATGCCTGGCTTTTGGAAAATAGCCTGATCAAAAAGCATCAGCCTCGATATAATGTCATGCTGAAAGATGATAAGACCTATCCTTGGATTGTCATCAAACACGAACGCTTCCCTCGCATCTTTTGGACCCGCAGATATATCAAAGACGGGTCACGATATTTCGGTCCCTACGCTTCTGTAGGGATGATGCACATCGTTCTGGATATGATCCGTGAACTCTTCCCTTTACGCACCTGTAACCTGAGTCTTAGCCAGGAGAATATCGCGAAAGGGAAATTTAAGGTATGTCTGGAATATCAGATTGGTAATTGCAAAGGACCCTGTGAGGGCTATCAAAGCGAGGAAGATTACAACCAGAACCTCAGTGATATCAAGGATATTTTGAATGGCAAGATCACTGTGGTGACCAACCGTTTGAAAGAACAGATGCAGGAAGCAGCAGGGCGGATGGATTTTGAAGGCGCGCAGAAGTTTAAGATGAAGCTAGACAAACTTGCCAACTACCAAAGCAAGTCTACCGTTGTAAGTTCCTCGATTACGAATGTGGATGTATTCAGTATTGCCTCGGAGGATAACTATGCCTTTGTCAACTTCTTGAAGGTGGTGAATGGTGTTATTATTCAAACGCAGACGCTGGAAATGAAAAAGCGCCTCGATGAGTCCGATGCTGAGCTATTGGCGATTGCTATCCCCGAAATAAGATCTCGCTTTAGAAGCCATTCTAAGGAGATTATTGTGCCGTTCGAGTTGGACATCGAGGGGAATGAGGATAATCGATTTGTAGTGCCTAAAATGGGCGAGAAGCGAAAGCTACTCGACCTATCGCTCAAGAACGTGGCTTACTTTAAAAAGGAGCGCTTGTTGCAATACGAGAAGCTCAACCCAGAGGTAAAGACAGAACGTGTTTTAAAACAGATGCAGAAAGACCTGCGCCTTCCGGTACTCCCTCGTCATATCGAATGTTTCGATAACTCCAATATTCAAGGTAATTATCCCGTATCGGCGATCGTTGTATTTAAAGATGCTAAACCTTCGAAGAAAGACTATAGGCATTTCAATGTCAAGACAGTGGAAGGCCCCAATGACTTTGCGACGATGGAAGAAGCAGTTTTTAGAAGATACAGAAGACTGTTGGACGAAGACCAAACTTTACCTCAATTAATCGTTATTGATGGTGGAAAGGGACAATTGGGAGCTGCCTTGAAGAGTCTTAGATTGTTGGGAATTGAGAAGCAAGTCACCGTCATTGGTATTGCAAAACGCTTGGAAGAACTGTTTTACCCTGGCGACCAATATCCACTCTACTTAGATAAAAAATCAGAAACCTTAAAGATTATACAGCATTTGCGTGATGAAGCGCATCGCTTCGGTATTACCTTCCACCGTAATCAGCGTAGTCGGAAAACCTTTGTATCCGAACTGGACAATATACCGGGAATAGGGAAGGTGACGGTAGAGAAATTGTTGAAGACCTTCAAATCTGTTAAAAAGGTGAGGGAAGCCTCGGATGAGGATCTAAAAAAAGTGCTCAACCTGAAACAGGTACAAGCACTTCGACAGTATTTTGCAGTAGAAAAGGACTAAAGCAATCCTAATTCTAGTTTCGCTTCTTCGGTCATCATATCTTTTGTCCAAGGTGGATCAAAAGTAAGCTCTACTAGCGCTTCTTCGATGCCATCAATGGCAGCCACCTTTTGTTGCACTTCATTCATGATTTCTCCGGCAACCGGACATCCCGGTGCTGTTAAAGTCATAACAATCTTCGCTTGCTTATTTTCTTTTGTGATGATTTCATAGACTAAACCTAAGTCCAGAATATTTGCAGGCTTCAATTCCGGGTCGTAGACCGTTGCTAAAGCATCTTGTATTTGTGGGGCTAAGCCTAGCCTGTCCATGATAATAATGTTCATCCTATTCTCCTTTTCCTTTTGCCAATACCTGCTGGTAAATTTGCTCGAGTTGCTTCATCACCAAAGTACGCTCGTATTTCTGCAGATATTCACGACGACAATTCTCTTGAATCTCTAATTTCTTTGTAGCATCTAAATTGACCCATTCCGCTAATCGCTGAATAATGTCGGTGTGATGGTGTGGGTCAAAAAGTAGACCTGTATACAAAGGTACAACCATTTCTGTTAATATTCCAATATTGCTTGCCAGCACCGGTACGCCGGCAGAGTATGCCTCCAATACTGACAGGGGCATGGCTTCATAACAGACAGAAGGGACAACGAGTGCTGTTGCGCCCGCCAGATGTCGACTGATGGCTTCGCGCGACTGAAAGCCCATGTAATGTATATTTTCCGAATGATTACAAATCTGTTCTACCTCATGTTGTAGTGGGCCGGTGCCAAAGATCTTCAACGGATGGTTTGTCGCTTTCCACGCATGTAGCAGAGGGAGTATACCTTTCTCTTCTGATAAGCGACCGATGTAAATAAAGGATCCATCATCAACGATACTATCCGGGTCTATTTGCGCCACAAAATTTGGCTTCACAATAAACTTCTCCGTCGGAACCGGGAAACTCGACTCGGCAAATATTCTTTTCGCAAAATCTGAAAGCACAATGTACTGATCAATAGCATCAAAAGTTCCTCGATTGCGATGAATCCAATAGGTCATTGCTGTCCAGAAGGTTTTGACGTAGGAATTTTCCAATACTTTCTTTTTCACAGCATCCCAAGGGAACTTTGCCTTGATGGACTCCAGGTAGATATTGCCGTCATGAAATAATGTTGCCGACGGACAGATCAAACGGAAGTTATGCAGCGTCATAAGCATAGGAATGCCCAATTTCTTCAAATGCAGAATAAACAGCGGGCCCAATGCATAATGTATATTGTGGATGTGGATAATATCAGGTTTAAATTCCTCCACTTTCGAACGGATGCGCTTGGTTTCTTTCCAATTACAAGGGTAAGTTAAGTACTGCAGATAGCCTTTCAGTCCTTTGACGTTCTTTACGGAATACAGCTCTACTTCATGCTCTTTCAGGAGGATATCCATTTCTTGTCGCATGACGAAATCTTCGCCCCCAATATGTTGGTATTGATTATGAATGATGAGAATCCGCATAAATAGATTGTGAATTTTCGCAAGTTACATAGACTGACCTGAAATTCAAAAGTCCAAATGGACGTTTCCCTTCAAAAATCCTTATCTTCGCCTAATTAAAAGATTATGTTCGAAACGCATCCCTATAGCACACTAGTTAGTCAATATCTACAAGAACGCAGTTTTCCACAGACCCCTGCATATCTCTATGATCCCATTCGGTATATCCTTTCGCTTTCCGGAAAGCGTATTCGCCCGATGTTGGCATTGATGGGAGCACGTTTGTTTGGAAAAGAAAACTTAGAAGAAGTATTACCTGCGAGCTGTGCGATAGAATATTTCCATAACTTCTCCCTAATTCATGATGATATTATGGACAAGGCACCTTTGCGAAGAGGAGAGCCGACGGTGCATATGCAATGGAATGATAATGTAGCCATACTTTCTGGCGATGCCCTTTTGGTGAAGGCTTATGAAGAGCTAGCACGTTGTCCGGACGAGAAGATACCTGCATTGCTTCGTATATTTAATCAGGTGGCCTTAGAAGTCTGCGAAGGACAGCAGCTAGATATGGATTTCGAAAACATGGAGGCTGTGGCAGAGCAGGATTATTTGAATATGATCAAGCTCAAAACATCTGTTTTGCTTGGCGGTGCTTTGAAAATGGGCGCTATCCTTTCTGACGCGACGGAAGAGCAGCAGCAATTGATCTATGATTTCGGAGTGAACTTAGGAATTGCTTTCCAACTGCAGGACGATTTTCTGGACGTATATGGTGATCCTTCAAGTTTTGGTAAGCAAGTAGGGGGAGATATCCTTTGCGATAAGAAGACCATCCTACGCATCCGGACACAGCAATTAGCCCAAGGCGAGGACAGAGAAGAATTGAATAAATTACTTTTTCCTAACCAACTTAGTGACGAAGAAAAGATCACACGAATGAAAAAGTTATACAGTAGCCTCGCTGTCGATGAATATACAAATCAGCTAAAGGAAGAATATATGCAATTGGCATACAATCAATTAAGTGCTATTGATGTTCCCGAGGCAAATAAAGCAGAGCTTTTTGCGTTAGCAGATATGCTGATGAACCGTGTTAAGTAATTATGAATTTTGCAAGCTTTTTGCTATTTTGGTAATTAAAATAATACATAGCGAAAGAGGATTTTAGCACATGGAGCCTTTAAAAATAACAATATTTCAAGCCTATCTTTTTTGGGAAAACGTCGATAAAAACTTGCAGAACCTTTCTTTGCGCCTATCGGCATTAAGAGAAAAGACAGACTTGATCATCCTGCCAGAAATGTTCAACACAGGCTTCACGACCAACGTCGAGAAGTGTGCTGAAACCATGTCGGGCAAAACAATGCACTGGCTTTATGAAACTTCCAAGAAGTTCGACTGTGTAATTGCCGGAACCCTTATTATCGAGGAAGAAGGTAAATATTTTAACCGCTTTATCTGGATGTCGCCAGATGGTAGCTATGTGCATTACGACAAGCGCCACTTGTTCAGCATGGCAAACGAAGATAAAGTATTCACCGCGGGACAATCCCGCGTCATATTGCCATTGAAAGGATGGAAGATCTGCCCGATGATCTGCTATGACCTAAGATTCCCGATCTGGTCGAGAAATCAAAACGGAGCCTACGACTTATTGGTCTATACCGCAAGCTGGCCTGATAAACGATCGCAGCATTGGCGCGCATTAATACCTGCACGTGCCATTGAAAACCAAGCTTTTGTTATTGGTGTCAATCGTGTGGGACATGATGGTAATGAAGTTTATTATTCTGGTGGTTCGATGTGTATCAATCCTAATGGCGATGTCGTGTATTATAAGCCGGAGGATGAGGACTTATATACATTCACCATCTATCCAAAAGATCTGGAGGAAAACAGAGATCGCTTTCCATTCCTCGATGATCAGGATCAGTTCAAAATTCTTTAGTAATACTAGTCTTTATAAGGGCGTTCTAAGATTGCCTGTTGAATAATCGCACGTCTTAGATCAAAATCAACCGATGCATGAGGCTGCTCTTCAGCAAGCACCAATTGTTGCTGCTGTTGCTTTTGCCTTTGTTTCATTTGGCGAGCTAATCGCTGTTGGTGGGCTAGTTCTACCTCGTCTATTTCCACAACTTCCGGTTGATAAACTGGTATATTTGGAATTTCTTCACGTCTTCTTTCTACAGGAATTGCGATGGGTCTAGCTTCCTGTTGCTTGCGCGCAGACTTCATAGGCTGTGGCTGCGGGCTAGGAGTAGGAGGCTGCATTTGCTTCATCCGCTCTTGCATGCGCTTCCTCGATTTTTCCATTTCCTCCTTATAGTTTTCATAAATCTTATATAAGATTCCGCCAACTACAAGTAGTATTGTTAAAATAGTCTCCATAGCCTTAAAGTTAATTATTTTTTCAATCAATTCCGCTTTGTAACATTTTTATTTGCATTTCTCTTATTTTATCTCTTAATTGCACAAACAACTGTTAACCTTATTAGCCAAATTATTATAATGGATGTAGCAAACATGTACCAAGACGAATTCTACTCGTTCTTGACCGGTCGGGTTTCCACCGCAATAGGACGTCGTCTACAGCGTAATTTTAAACAAATAGGTTTAAATATTACCGCCGAGCAATGGAGTATCCTGTATTTCTTGTGGGATTCAGAGGGATTAAGCCAGCAAGATCTTGCACGTCTAACCTTTCGCGACAAACCGAGTATTTCACGCTTGATTTCCAATCTGGAGAAACAGAAATTACTAGTTCGTGTAAGCGGATCGGGGGACCGCAGAACAAATCAGATTTACTTAACTGCACAAGGCCATCGAATTAAAGATAAGTGTATGGCACAAGCAGAAAAAACTATCTCAGAAGCTATGGAGGGTGTCGATAGAGATTCTATGCGACAAGCTCAGCAGATTCTGGAGATAGTTTTTAATAACCTTAAATAAGGTTTATGTTATTTATTTAGTCAAACACTTCCGGAGCGAAATCGCTTCGGTTGTTGACTAATTTTCCTGTATTCTTGAAATAAATATCCTGGAAGCTTAATGTATTCTGGCTGTCCACCTTACGGAAAAATTTATCCGCAGATACATCTTCCAAGGTTTTGAAACCACATGCTTCCATGATCTCTACCGTTGCACGCAAGGTATTTCTATGGAACTGAGCCACACGAACATACTTATCCTGTACATCCAATCCTTTATATAAGTGTGGCTGTTGCGTCGCAACACCTACCGGACATACGTCTTCATTACATTTCAACGCTTGAATACAACCTAGCGCGAACATCATTCCACGCGCGCTGTAACAAGCATCAGCTCCTAACGCAATAACTTTCAAGATATCGAATCCTGTAACGATACGGCTAGACACGATAATTTTGATATGTTTTTTCAATCCGTAGTTGATTAGTGTCGTTGTCACGAAAGCTAAAGCATCGTATAACGGCATACCTAAGTTGTCCGTGAACTCTAGCGGAGCAGCACCCGTACCACCTTCAGAACCATCAACCGAGATAAAGTCTGGCATAATCTGCGTCTCTTGCATCGCATGGCAGATATCTAAAAATTCATTCTTATCACCGATACATAATTTGAAACCTACCGGCTTGCCATCAGATAGTTCACGCAATTGCTGGATGAAATGCATCATCTCCACTGGCGTGCGGAATGCGCTGTGCGCAGGAGGCGACATCACGTCTGTTCCAGGAACAACGTGACGAATTGCCGCAACTTCAGGCGTGTTCTTAGCCGCAGGAAGGATACCTCCATGACCTGGCTTAGCACCTTGCGATAGTTTCAACTCGATCATCTTTACATATGGTCTTGTCGATTTCTCACGGTAAAGCTCTGGCGAAAAGAAACCATTCTCATCACGACATCCGAAATAACCGGTACCCACTTGCCAAATCAAATCACCACCGCTGATATGGTACTGGCTGATACCACCTTCACCCGTATTATGTGCGAAGTTCTGCAAGGCAGCACCCTTATTCAAAGCCGTGATAGCGGTACGGCTCAAAGCGCCGTAACTCATCGCCGAGATATTGAATACACTTAAGCTGTAAGGTTGTTTACACTGGCTGTTTCCGACCAATGTACGAAGATTATGATCTTCGATGTGCACCGGGAAAATACTGTGTGCCGCCCATTCGTTACCCACCGCTTGCGGATCGGATTGCATACCGAATGCTACGGTTTCACGTTGATTTTTTGCGCGCTGATAAACTAGCGAACGCTGGCGACGGTTGAAAGGACGTCCGTCCGTATCAGACTCCCAGAAGTATTGTCTCAACTCTGGGCGGATAGATTCGAAAAAATATCTGAAATAACCTACTAATGGATAATTACGAAGAATCGCGTGACTTGTTTGGAAACTATGATATAACGCAATAATCAAAAGAGGGAAAGGGATTAATAGTAACCAGAACCATCTCGGCGTGAAAATCAAACCGAAAGAAATGATGATTAAGTTAATAAGGATGATCGTCCCTAAAATTAGTTTTCTAACCTGCATGATAGATTTATTATATGATCAAAAGCTTTTTTTCAATTCCAGATTAATGCCGCTATAAATGTGCCACATTGAATAGCTAATCAATCGTGTGACTTTAAGTTGCAAAATTAGCAAGTTAAACGAGTATTCAGAAGAATTTGATGTACAAGTTAAAGATTTAGCGATTTTCTAAATTTTAATTGTCTTTCATCCTCTTTTTTTAATAAGGCTGGTTATTTGTTGGTAAATAGATTGCCATTCAGGATTGTCACTAATAAACTGTAAATGCTTATTTATCGTCCCATCGTCATTTCTGATTGCCGGTCCTGTCTGAACATCCTTAGGAATACGATTTTGTACTTTTTCTGCCGTTTCCAGGATGATGGGACGCAATAGATCAAACGATAAATTCTTCTGCGCTAGCAGCTCATACGCCATCTGGTATAAGGCGTTACTAAAGTTGTTGACCAGCACCGCACCGAGGTGAATCGCCAACCGTTGCTCGCTGGAGCAAGCAAAAACATGAGTTGATAATTCAGAAAATAAGCGCTGTAACAAAGTCTCATCTTCTGCAGTATTCGCTTCTATGCCGAAGGGGATTTTAGCGAAATCAATGGCAACTGTCTTCGAAAAACTTTGGATAGGGTAGGCGACGCCGAACCGGTTAAATTTGGATAATACTTGCAAGTCGGTTGCACCGGAACAGTGTATGATCAATCCTGTTAAATTGCCAGGGATTTGCTCAACTACCGAAGGAATCGCCGCATCGCTGACCGCCACGATATAAAGCTCAGCCGTTAGATCGAGCTCCTTAAGGTCGCTGATAGCCTGGCTGGAAAGCGAATTAGCCAATGCTTGCGCATTGGCTAATGTATGACTATAAATCTGCGTAATGCGATGTCCTAATGCAGCAAGGACTTTTCCCCAAGTGCTGGCGATATTACCGCTGCCGATTAAAACAATATTCATTAGCTGGTTTTTGCTTTACTAATTTTAGAATCCTTCAATCTTCTGTAGATGGCCATACAAAATCCGATGGTCATCACGATTGTGCCACACCAGAAGAAATTGATATAAGGGAATTTGATCGCTTTGAATACCACCCATTTCTTTTCTGGAAGAGGCTTTTGGTAAGCAATCAATTCTAGTTTGTTCTTATCCGGCATAATGTTCGAGAAACGGAAGCGAAGGCCTTGTTCCGGAACATCTTTATGGAAGTCCATCGTATTGCCTCCTTTGATCATGAAGATTGGCTCTGCCTTGAATTCTTTACCATCAGAAGCTACCACGCGAATTTGCATACCCACGAGCACATCACCCTCTTCTTTCGGAATATTCGAAATTGTCGCATTTTTATTGATGGCATCGATGATATAATAACCGTTTCTGTAGCGTAGTGTATCGCCTATATTAACTTCATAAGTTGCCGGTTCTTCATATTCATCAAAGCTTGAACGTTCAGAAGCATCCTCCTCTTGATTCACGGCCGCTTGGGAATCCGAAGCTGCTGCAGTAATCAAGGTGTAAATATCATGTGTCAGGAAGTGTTTTGTACCTGGCGTGCCGATCAATCCACCCATCTGTGGGTTGTTTTGTGCGAAAGGCATCAAGACGAAAGATTCCTTCACGGCACCTGTCTCTTCATCGATGCGCTCGTAATTGATCTTGTAGAATACGTTCGGAGCAGCCACTGAGTCACCGACATAGGTAATCTTATATTCGCCCATTTGCACCGGCTCGCCTTCTGTCAAAAACAAGTTCTCGCCCGGTTTTTCGACTTGGTCGAATCCCGCCACAGCGATATAATTGCTGCTATTTACCGAGATAACCTCATTGGTAGCCGCCGCAATTAAAGCGCCGATTAACAATAATCCGAAACCAATATGCGATACAGCTGATCCTGCTAAACGCCATTTGCCTTTGAACGAATCTGCTAATATTTGCAGGTTTGCTAAGATCGCAAACACGGAACTGAACGTAATCAGGATGTACATGATATTTCCGTAGACTTTCGTGAAGTACACGATTAAAGCAGAAAGTACCAATGCGATAATAAACGATGCTAGGGTAGAAGCCCAGAATTTCTTAGCATCTGAACGCTTGTATTTCAAGAACTGTGTAAATGCAGTTAAGGTCATTACCACAACGGCGAATGCGCCCTGCCATTTATTGTAATGCGGGATTGGATCGATTGGCGGAGCTACCTTAGTGCCGAACAACGCATTGAATACCGGAATGGAAGTCGTCGCAATCATTTGCACACAGGCTACCGTAAGTACCAATGCACCAATAAATAACCAAAACTCGCGGGAGTAAATATCTTCTTCCTTCTGTGTAGAAGGCATTTCTTTCTTTCTAACCACGAGGGCAACAATCATAATGACCAAGAAGGTCAGATTGAAGAGGATTAGCTGTCCGGACATCCCTAAACTCGTAAACGAGTGAACAGATGTTTCACCTAAAATGCCGCTACGCGTTAAATAAGAAGCATAGATGACCAATACAAAACTGATTAAGCATAAGAATGCTGAAGTGAAGTAGGCGTGTCCCGTATTTTTGAAAGCGACCATCACGTGCACAGCAGCGATCAAAGTCAGCCAAGGAATAATCGATACGTTTTCCACCGGGTCCCAAGCCCAGAAGCCACCGAAATTCAACGCTTCATATGCCCAGAATGAACCCATAATAATACCCGCTCCCAAAATCATGACAGCAAATAATGCCCAAGGTAATCCCGGGTTAATCCAATCTTTATAGCGTTTCAACCAAAGACCAGATGCTGCGTAAGCAAATGGAACAATCATGGAAGCAAAGCCTAAGAATAGGGTAGGTGGGTGGATAACCATCCAATAATTCTGTAATAGAGGGTTCAAGCCTCTACCATCAGGTATCATGGATAAGTAATTTGCATTTTTTAAGAAAGGGAAGTTCAATGCATCGCGCAACAGGATAAAAGGTGAGCTACCGATACGGGAGCCAAAAACTTCTACCCCGAGGAGCATGGATGCCAAGAATACCTGACATAGCATGACAAAAGTCATCACCGGACTTTCCCAGGATTTTGCCTTAAAGACCAATACAGTCCCTAAAACGGCTTGCCAAAACATCCATAACCAAAAACTACCTTCCTGTCCTTCCCAGAATGCGGAAATGATATAGTGTGTCGGAAGTTTCGTGGATGAATGCGCATAGGCATAATGATATTCAAAAAGGTGGTTATAGATAATATAAAAAAGTGTACCACCAATAACGGCAATAGACAACGCATTTAACCAGAAACCAATGCGGCCCATGGTTCTCCACGATGTCACATCGGGATTTTTACTAGCAAAAAAATAAGAAATGAAAGAAAATAATGCCGCACCAAAGGAAAGTACAACAAAGAATTGTCCTATTTGGCCTGGCAACAGGTTTTCTCCAACGTAATTTACGTCCATAAGGAATTAAAAATGTATTTTAAATTAAAGGGCTGCGGAAGATGTTTCAATCACTTCCATTTGATCTTGATTGTATTTCGAAGGACATTTCATCAAAATCTTACTCGCGTGGAAGGTGTTGCCTTCCATTTTTCCGGTCAATACAATTTGCTCAGAACGTTCGATGTCCTGAGGCTTTGATCCGTTGAATACAACCTCACATTCCGTGCTGTCATTATCATACATGTAGAATGAAAAATGGTTAGCATCGGTTACAGGATCGTAGTGTAAAGCCTTTTCTTTATTTAAAACCCCTACAACATACAGCTCAGTGTTTTTTTCTTTCGCCTCAGTGAACGTAGAATAGGTACTTGAATCTGTATAGATCACAAGAATCATCGCAATCGCAATAGCGATAATACCAATTAAAATGATCGAACTTTTCTTCATCTTATCTTAATATAATTCTAATCAATTACAAAAATACGAATTACAACGCACTGCAATGAATTTAACAAATATTTGAAGTTATTTAGAATTGTTCTAATTTACTGTGCTATCACTATGCAAGCACTTGTAAGTTAATGTGTTGACTCAAAATTTAAGTAAAGTTTAGCATTGTAAAATGATGATTGCAATTGATTGACCTAGATAGCGCGGTTTTATGATTAAATTTCCACTTTAAATTTTACCTTTAAATCGGATATCTTCCTTACCGGGAAACATCCTTATTAATAATTATTACCCGTTGCTATGAACATTAAGAAGTTATTGTTCCAGAATAAGAATTTTAAACCCTGGTATTATCTGAAGGCTGAATTACGAGAGAAGTTTGCTGCAAATTTGGTTCACAAGAGAGATTTGCTGCTGCAGTGTTTATCGCGTTATGATGCGGCAGAGATCCAACAGCGCGTAGATTATTATAATAAATTATCCGGACCTGCAGCTTTGTTGAACGGGCGAGTCCGCATTGCCGATTACCATCGTCCTAATCATCTTAAAGTGTACTATTACGACAGCAAGGAATACCTTCGTTATTTCGAAGGAGATTTAGAGTTTCAATTGCTGCCGGGGGATGTGGTGGAAGTTCCAGCGTCTCCCAGCATTGTCAAAAGCCGTCCGATTGCAGGAGATAACGCAAATTCAGTCTTGCTGAACCTCGACAAGGTCAGACATTTTAATTTTATTAAAGACCATGTTCCTTTTCGGCACAAATTGAATAAACTTATTGGTCGTGCAGCGGTGCAGCAGGAACATCGCAAAGCTTTCTACCAGCTTTATTTCGATCATCCGCTATGTGATTTAGGCGATATCATGAAAGGAAGTAAATGGGAGAAACCAAAAATTTCCATTACCGAACATTTAAAATATAAGTTTATCCTTGCTATAGAAGGGAACGATGTGGCGACCAACCTCAAGTGGATCATGTCATCCAGTTCAATCGCTGTAATGCCTAAGCCGAGATACGAAACTTGGTTTATGGAAGGAACGCTGATTCCGAATGTCCATTATATCGAGATCAAAGCCGACTATAGCGACTTGGAAGAACGCTTAAACTATTATATTGAGCAGCCGGAAAAAGCGGAGGAAATTGTCCGCAACGCGAATGCTTACTGCCAGAAGTTTCAGGATCAAACTAAGGAAGATCTGATTGCAGTGATGGTATTAGCGAAGTATTTTGAAGCGACTAACTTGTCTGACGTTTAAGCTTCAGCGCTTTCCGCCTCAAATTTTTCTCCAGAGAACCGTGTTACCAACATGGCCGCCACCGTATCAGCTGTTGCATTTAAAACCGTCGCCAACGGATCGACCAAGGCTCCAATAATCAGAATGGAAGGGACCGCTTCATTCGGGATACCGTAGATTGATATCATTAGCATCTCGCCGATAAATCCACCGTTGGGAATTCCGCCCGCAACCATGGATACCAATACGGTGATTCCAACTGCCGTAATGAGTGTCGTGGGTTCAAAGAAATCCCACTGTAGAATAGAGAACGCGACATAAATCTTCAAAATGGAAGAAATTGCAGAGCCATTCTTATAGAGTGTATTTCCTAGCGGAATGACGATACTGGCGATGTTATGTGGAATACCTATTCTTTTCGCCGCCAACAAGTTAGCCGGGAGGGTCGCGAGGCTCGAACAGGTGCTCAGTGCGGTCAGCGATGGTGCGATATTATGCTTCCAGAATAAAGGAATACCTGATGGACCTTTTGCGATAAACGCATACAGGCTGAAGAATACGAGAAAGAAAATCAATCCGAACACATAATAAAAGCCCAAAGGCTTCGCATAGAATCCAAAAAGCTCTGGTCCTAAAGTTTTCACTTGAAAGGCGAAATATGCGCCAAGACCTATCGGTCCTGCTTTCATGATCAAGGTTAATAGATTTTCCATCACCTTATTACCTGCATTAAGAAATTGGGTAAACTGTTTTCCCATGTCGCCAGAGCGACGGGTGGCTACTCCAACCAGCAAAGAAAATATAACAAAGGCTAGGATGCTCTTACGAGACAATAGATTGGCAAACTCATCGACCGACAGGAAACGAACAATACGATCGCCCCAAGTATCCTCAGGATTGCTTGGAAGGGCATCTGTCAGAGCATTGCTATCCTGTAGCGCGGTAACCGGGAATGCCCAAAGCCCAAAGATTGTCGCTACGGCGGCAATCACGATGGTCGAGATAAACACCACGGTCATGATGCTGATTGTTTTCCCCAGCGTTTTGCTGTCCTCAATATTGGCGATCGAAGAAGAAATAGCGAAAAATAATAGCGGAATGACCGATACAAAGAGCAGGTTTAGAAAGATATCTCCAACGGGTTTTAACACATCAACGGCCGAAGGGTAAAATATGCCAATTAAGCTACCGATCGTGATACCAACGAGCAGCCAAATGATGCTTCCATAGTTTTCTAGAACCTTGTTCATTTAAATATTCTTTGAGAAAAGCTAAAATAGTTGTTTTTATTTTAGATTTGCCAAAAATACGTAATGGAATTTGTAAAAACAGACGATGGCTCCAAAACGCTTTACCAAGCGGAGGTCGGTGAACACTATCACTCTAAACATGGCGCACATCAGGAAAGTATACATGTTTTCTTAAACACCGGATTACGCTTCTTCCTCGAAAAGGAACAGACAACCCAAGCATCTATTTTGGAAGTCGGCTTCGGCACGGGACTAAATTTCTTATTAACAGCAGATTATTGTCAGAAATCGGCGATTACGTTGGACTATTGCGGTATCGAAGCTTACCCCTTGCCCCTGAATGTAATCAACCAATCTGAATACAACCAATACATTGACGCCCCACTGTGGGATGCTTTTCTTAACAATTATGAGGCTGCGTTAAGTAGCAAAAAAAATATTCTCCCCCATATCGATTTGCGAATTGCGCATCAGAAATTAATGGATTTCCATCCAGATCAGCTTTTTGATGTGCTCTACTTCGATGCCTTTGCTGAAATCCACCAACCCGAGATGTGGACCGTCGAAGCATTAGCGCATGTCTGTCAATTTCTAAAACCCGGCGGCGTATTTGTTACTTACGCTATTACCGGTAACCTAAAAAGAGCGATGAAGTCTATCGGTTTCAGTATTGAAAAAGCTCCCGGTGCGCCTGGAAAACGCGAAATGCTAAGGGCAGTAAAGAATGGAATTTAGACATGAGATTTTAGACCTAAGATGTAAGACACAGGGTATCTTATAGAAAGACTGCTGTCTCGTACCTGACACTCACAATTTAAAGGCGAATCATACCCATATTTAAACCATTTCAAACCCGTTCCGAAAGGGTTATACATTGGGTTTACATTGGGTTTGTATTGGGTTTATAAGGGGAGTGAGTGGTAGGAGTTTAGTAGTTGTTGTATTTGTAGTTAGTATTTGTTGTATTAGTAGTTAGTATTTAGTAGTTAGTATTTAGACCTATGGTGGGCTATTGGCGTGCTAGTTTTGGGGAAAGGAAAGGTTGTTTTGAACCAAGAAAGGAAGGATTTTAGGATTATCAGGGTCGGGTGTTTTATCTTTGAACCAAGAAAAAAGGATTTAAGGATTATCAGGATCGGGCGAAAAAAAGGGGAAAGGTTGTCTTGAACCAGGAAAAAAAGGATGAAAGGATAAGCAGGATCCTGTTAATCCTTGCATCCTTTTTTTTCTGGTTCAAGACAAAACACCCTGCCAATCCTTACACCCATCCTTTTATCCTTCCTTTCCCCAAAACTAGCACGCCAACAGCCCGCTATAGGTCTAACTACTAAGTACTAAGTACTAACTACTAAAAAAAAGAGTTGCCCCAAAAGGGCAACTCTTTTTTTTATAACTTTTCTAATTACTTAGTGAGCTTCATTTCCATCGATGCCATGTGCATGGCCGTGCGATAACTCTTCAGCCGTTGCTGGGCGGGAAGCGATTACTTCGATGTCGAAGTTTAATTTTTTACCAGCCATTGGGTGGTTCAAGTCCGCAACTACCGTTTCTGGTGTTACTTCGATCACTACCGCGCGGAATTGGTTTCCTTGGTTATCTTGCAAAGGGATTACTTCACCAACAGGAGGAAGTCCAACTTCTTGGAACATTTCCGCTGGTAATTGTGCGATTGCTTTATCGTCACGCTCACCGTAAGCGTCATTTGGTTCTAATTCGAATGATGTTTTATCACCTGCGTTTAATCCAGCGATGTTTTCCTCAAATTTAGGAAGCATCATGCCTACACCATATAAAAATGTTAACGGATTGTCCGATGTTGTTTGCTCTACAAAGGTTTTTTCTCCATTTTCTTCAATTGTATGAAGAACGTAATTCAACGTTACTACGTTGTTGTTTTCTACTGCCATTGTACTTAGTTTATGGGGTACTAGCCCTGTTTATTATTTATTAATTCTATTATCTGGGCAATCGACGTTTGTGGAAGACTGCATGTTTTATTCTGGCAAAGGTATGCTTTTGATTCCATACCCGCTTTATGTTCTAACAAGGGGAGACTGCTTTTTGTTCCACCTAATGTTACTTTATTTGGAATATAATACTGGTCTAATTCCTTGCGCCACTGAGGAGCATCGGCTCCGGTAAGCGCTATTTCCCAAATTCCGTAGTGCAGTTCCAGTAATTGAATGGCCCAGTTTGAATAGGCTGACCCATATGATTTAATGTGCGGAAATACATTTGCGAAAACCTGATCGGCTATTAGCGTATATTGTTCCTCATCGAACAAGATGCCTAACTTATACAATTGGCGTACCATTGTCGATACCGAACCCGGAATGACATTATCCATGATTTCACTTTTTCTGGCAATGAGTTCTTCCGCATGGGAGGAGGTGTAGAAAAATGTGCGTTCGTCTTTATCGTAGAAAATGTTAACTGCTTGTTCTGTAAGTGTTTTTGCGCGGTTAATCCAGGTTTCATCAAAGGTCGCTTCATATAAACTATGGAAAGCTTCAATGCTAAATGCATAATCATCTAGGAATCCCGGAATACTTCGGTTGATGTCAGCCGGTTGGTGCAGTAGTATGTCATTTTCCTGACATTTTGTCCATATAAAGTCCGCTGTTTGTTTCGCTAGGTTCAAGTAATGATCATTTCCAAAGCTGCGGTAGGCATCAACAAGCCCTTTGATCATTAATGCATTCCAGGTGACGAGCTGTTTATGGTCTAAACCTGGTCGCACTCTTTGCTCGCGATAATTCAGCAGGGTCTCTTTGATGGATTTTAGCTCTTCCTCCCATTCTTCTTCGCTATAGCCAGCCTCTGCGATTAGTCGACTGTCTTCCGAGCTAAGGTAAGGAATGTTGGTTTGTTCTTCGGTCCAGTTTCCGCTTTTACTGATATGGAAGTAATTTCTTGCTAGATCTGCACGCTCAGCTAGCACATCAAACTCGTCGTAGTCGAAACTGTAGAATTTGCCTTCGACGCCTTCGCTATCGGCATCCAATGCGCTATAAAACCCTCCATTGGGATCAAGCATTTCGCGTTCCGCCCAAGCGATGGTTTCTTCTACGACACGCTTATAAAGCGTCGTAGGCTTTTGTTGGTATGCTTCGCTATATAAACTAAGTAATTGACCATTATCATACAGCATCTTTTCGAAATGGGGGATATGCCAGCGATTATCGACAGAATAACGAGCAAAGCCACCTCCAATTTGGTCGTAGATTCCTCCATTAGCTATTTTTTCTAAGGTGAAATGTACATGATCCAATAGGGGCTGATCCTTGCTTAATGTACCATATCGGAGGAGGAACAACCAGTTATTTGGGAGAGGAAACTTGGGTGTGCGGCGATAACCGCCTTCATTTTGATCGAAGGTTTCGATCCAAGGTTCCACTATATCCAATAAGTCTTTCTTGGTATAGGTTTCTGGTATTTGCTGTATAGGGAGTTTCTCTGCTTGTTGTATCCCTTTGGTTAAGCGGTTGGCGTAATCAAGGGCTACTTCGGGGGTTTCTTCCCACATTTTAGCAATTTGTAGGAGTACATTTTGCCAGTCCTGGGGTTTAAAGTAAGTGCCGCCATAAATGGGGCGCCCATCAGGCAAACAGATACAGTTCAGTGGCCAGCCGCCGGAATTGGTCATCAGTTGGACGGCAATCATATAGATTTGATCAATATCCGGTCGTTCTTCGCGGTCGACTTTTATAGACACGAAAAACTTGTTCATGGTTTGTGCGATGGCATCGTTTTCAAAACTCTCGCGTTCCATCACATGACACCAATGGCATGCTGAATAGCCAACACTAATGATAATGAGTTTGTTTTCTTCCTTTGCCTTGTTTAAAGCTTCTTCGCCCCAAGGATACCATTGTACCGGGTTGTGGGCATGTTGTTGTAGGTAAGGGGAGTTCTCGTTCTGAAGTTTGTTTGCCATAGAATACGAAGGTAGAGAATATTACTGAATTGTGTTCAGTAGGGTTGCTGTACCTCCTGCAAGCTCGGAAAAGTTGAAATTGTCAGGTAAGCTGAGGGTCGCGACGTTGGAAGTCGCTAATTCTACCTCCGCATGGCTGAGGTAATTTGTTAAATTAGAGAGCCCTGGATTATGTCCGAATACCAGTAGATTTTCTACATTGTTTGGCACATTGTTTATGATGCGTAGGATGTCAATAAAGTGCGCCTCGTAAATTTCTCTGGTTTCTAAAATGTCCGTTAAAGGATAGCCTAGTATTTCACAAAAGATATCCGCTGTTTGCTTTGCGCGATTGGCGGAAGAGCTGATCACGAGGGTATTGTTATTGATTTTTAGCTGGGTCGCAAGCTCGTTGGCAATTCTTATTGCTCTTTCTTTTCCTTTGGAGATAATATTGCGGTTATAGTCGTTTTTCAAAAGTCCATGATCCTCGGCTTTTGCATGACGTATGAGATAGAGTGTTTTCATACCTAGTGTAATTCGCTGTTAAATGACTAGCTAATTTAAGGTTTTCTTGATTAAATTTCTGTTTATAAATTGTTAATATTGAGGGAGATTCCACCTTTCGCTATCAATAGTTCATAACTCCTTAATTTTGCCGTAATTTACAAGCTATTTTTTTTATTTAAAATTGAATTTATATCGTGCTATTGATGTTTTTCATGCCGTTTATGGCTGCTGGAAAAATGTTTAAAAATTGTGTAGAAGGCTGTTATGTTATGAAAGGAATTTACGTTATTTACACGAAATTGTTTGTTAGGATTAATATGCTGTTTAATAGAACCGTGCTGCATTTTGCGGCATATAGTTTACTCTTTTTTTTCACAGCCTGTGCTCGAGGAGAAATGGAGTTATATCCAGAAGAAATACCAGAAAAGGTAGGGAGGAAGGATTTCACGACGGATTTGCAAGTGGATATTTTTCCGCAACAGGTCAATATTGATATGATGGCCAATGCGAACTATCCGAAACATATAAAGCCTGAGTTTATCAAGAATATTGGCTTTGGTAACAGTAGTTACTGTCATCCGGATGTACAATATTTTCCGGATGGTTTTCAAGGTTATAAATATTGGATGGTGTTTACCCCATATTTTGGTGCTATCGGAGGCGATCAGCTTTCTAAGCGATATGAGAATCCTACCGTAGTTGTATCAAACGATGGCTTAAACTGGGTTGAACCTTCGGGCATCCTTAACCCTATTCAGGCCTGTCCGAGCTACAAGGAGAGTTTCCGGGAGATGGAGGGTGAGCAGATTCAAGGATTCTGGTCGGATGTGGATTGGATGTTCGAAGACGGTGTATTTCAGCTCTATTATCGGGGAAGCTTTTTGTCAGCAAAAGCATTGGCTGCACGAGGCGCGAAGAGCCAGAATAACCGCTCGAAATTGATCAAGGACGTGCGCAGAACGATCGTTCGCCAGACATCACGGGATGGCATACATTGGGATCCTTTAGAAACCGTCATGTATTCTGATATACCATATTCGCCGAAAAATAGTCATATGCTGTCACCTTCTTTTTTGAAAGTCGGGAAAGGCTATGTTAGTTACGAGGTGGAACTGAATTCAGGAAAGAAACATTTTAAGCGCGATAAACCCTCCTTTGTGATACAGCGGAGATCGGAAAACGGACTTGATTTCAGTCGTTTTTCAAACAGTAAAATTGTAAATTTTCTCAATGAACCGTGGATTCGACAGAACCGGGATAATGGTCCTTGGCATTTACAGGCGACTTATGTCAACGGTTATTATTTTCTCTGTATCGCTGTGGGCGATGTCAAGAAATACACGGCTGATCAGTTATATCTCGCCTTTTCGAATGATGGGCTGAATTTTTATGTTTTTCCAAAACCAATCATTACCGAGGATGCTTACCGATCGGCTATATTTCCGAAGACTGTGGATGAGAAGACTGTACATTTTGGAGCAGTCTTGGGATACAAGACTGGTGTTTTCAGGTATGCAGAGATGAGCGTACAATGGTCTCAAATGCAAGACCTGATTGATAATAAGATGAGTAATTAACCATTTGATTAAGCATTAGGCAATACCTCAAGAGGAAAGAAATTAAATGAAAATAGTATTTGTGCAACATAGCTCCTTTTTGAATGGGAACGGTGGAACAGAGAAGATCTGTGTTTTTTTGGCCAACGGTTTTTCGAAGTTAGGGCATGAAGTGATCATTGCAGCTAGTCAGGCTGAAGGGGGCGGATCTGTTTTTCCTTTGGAAAAAAACGTTGATCTAAAGAATATTTATGATGAAAATGTCGATCAGATCAACCTATTGCCGCTGGTCAATTATAGAGGTGCCAATCCGTTCAAATGGATAATTGGTAAAATAAAGAAGAAGTACGCCAAGGCGTACAACAAATCCCAGTACAGGAAATTTAAGGACGGTGAAGCCGGTCTTTATCGTCATAATTTAAAGAATCGGGCTTTGCACTGGGAAAAGTTTCTCAAAGAGCTAAATCCTGATGTGATTGTGACCATGTCTATTAGTTCTCATCTGGAGATTACATATGGAACACAACTCAACATACCCATCGTCAATTCAGTTAACGGAAGACCAGATTATGACTTTACGGATGTTATAGGATATCGTCCAGCTTACGAGATGGAATGTCTTACGGAATCATTTAAAAAATTAGATGGTATTCAAGTTTTATTTGATAGTTATCATCAGTTTTTACCGGAGACATTCGGAGGAATAGCAAAAACCATTGCTAACCCTTTGCCGCGTTATCGTAAAGAGGATCTGCCGAATCATTTGGCGACAAAGAAAGAATATGTTATAATGAATTTGGCGAGACTGGATAACGAATGCAAACAGCAGAGTTTGGCGATCGAAGCATTTTCGAAGGTCGCTGATCGCTTTCCGAATTGGCGCTTAGAGTTTTGGGGTACCGGAAGGGACGAGAATCTTTTGCAAGGTCTTATCGAGTCACTGCAGTTAGCTGATCGTGTTTTTCTGAAAGGTTTCCATCCGAATCCTGAAGAGATTTTGCGTACAGCGGATATTTTTATTTTCCCCAGCAAATATGAAGGATTCGGTTTAGCACTAGGGGAGGCAATGGCAATGGGAATACCCAGCTTAGGACTAGCTAGCTGCTCGGGTGTTAATGAATTAATAAAACATGGGGAAACGGGTTTTTTGGCGGAAGATAAGGAGTCTCTGATTGACTACATGAGCATTTTGATGGAGGATGCAGAGAAGCGAGCGCTTATGGGCGCGAAGGGGCACGAGTTTAGTAAAGCCTTCGATAGTGAAGTCATCTTCCAGAAATGGAATGGGCTATTGTTGGAGGTTGTGGATCAAAACAATAAGATAACGCAGTAAATAGCAAAAATTTTCGCCTTGCATCCTCGCGTTTTTATCTAAAGAAAGTTGTGACCATAGCTGCTTATAAAAAAGGGAACCAATTTATCTAGAAGAAGGAAAAAGTCGTTTTTAGAAGGCTCTCAGGCCTTAAATGCCGATGTATTTTCTAAATTTGCAGTAGCGTTTTCTTAACAATTTGCGTTATAATATAGTATAAGATTGAAAAAGAGTCGAATATCAATTTTATATTGATAGTAAAAAGATAGCTGATTTGACGAAAGAAAAAACAATGATTTCGATTATAATTCCTGTTTTTAACCGGGAAGCTTTTATTCAATATGCTATTGAAAGCGTTTTACGTCAAAGTATGCAGTTCTTCGAGCTCATCGTGATCGATGATGGAAGTACCGATCGCTCTGCAGAAATAATTAAGCATTTTGTTAAGAACGATTCTCGGGTCCATTACTATTACCAACCAAATTCCGGCGTTTCTGTTGCCAGGAACCATGGGCTCGCTAAAGCACAGGGAGACTATGTTTATTTCCTCGATTCGGATGATTTTCTTGATGAAAGCTTTATAAAAACATCATTTGACGCAGCTGAAGAAGCAGAGGCTGATTTAGTGGTTGTAGGTTCTGGCTATGAGTCGCGACTTCCATCACCTATGGCGCTGCCAACCTGCGCACAATTTTGGAAGCATGATTTCTTGAAAAAGAATAGGGATATTCAATTTCCGGTTGGAATACAACCGGGGGAGGATGGATTGTTTTCACATTTCCTATTGACGAAAACCGACCGAATTGCATTTAATGGACAAGGGATTTACCATTATCGCAGTCATGAAGGGCAGAATCATCGAAAAGCTGCCGATGACGGTGATCGAACAATTGAGGTGATAAAAAAATGGTTTGAATTGTTGAGGACATTCTACGAGAAAGAATCGTTTTTTAGTACGAAGAGTCTTCATTTGGCTCAATTCGTAGCGCATGAACCTTTTGAATACCGGTACTTAAGAACCGCGTTGAGCGATGAGCAAAAGCAAACGCTAATGGATCTTATACAGAATTTTTTTAAGCAGCATATTCAGCCTTATTTAGGGTTGAATGATTTCAATAAATTGGGAGAACCTTTTAGGTATTTCCTACAATCGTCGAGTTATGTTGATTTTGATACGTTTTACGGCGATTGGAAGATAAGGAGGACAAAACAGCTAAAAAGGAATTTGTTTTTACTCAAGTTTATTCCAGTGAAGTCCTACAGAAAGCGAATGCGGGCGCAATTTAGGGAAGAGTTTTCCTTGTTGCAATCATAATAGAACATCTATCGAGATGGATGTGATTGCCCTTAAGAATAGAGATGCGTATTGATAGATTAGTTGATGGTGGATAAGTTTCCAAGTTACAAAATGACAAAAAAGAGAACCAAAGTACTTTATTATATGGCTGAGAATCCTTTTTGGAGCAAAGCCGGCAATTTGACGCGTTGCCTACAAATGCTGCAGTACTTTCAAAGTAGAAGTGCGGATTTAGACGTTAGTTTTGTATCTAGTATTAATTGGAACAAAGACGACGAAGAGCGATTTCGTGAAACCTTTACATCGATAAATTTGCTTATAGAGCCGTTTAAGTCTTCTAAGTCGAATAGAATAAAATACTTTTTGACGGATAAGCTTCCTTGGATGCTGAAAAGATTGTTCACTAATCCTAGGGTTAACCGAGTATCGCCAAGTTTTAAATCTCGGTTTCAAAAGATTGTAAAAGATCATGGATTTGATCATTTAGTAATCAGCTATGTCGAATTCGGAGAGTTGGTTGTTGGATTAGAAAATGTGAATAAAATAGTGGATACCCATGATTTTTTCACGCTTCAAAAAATTCAGAAAAGCGAGGGGAAGAAGGTCAACAATGTTCAGCATATTTTTGCTGAAGAGATGGAATTATTGAAGTCGTTTGATGAAATATGGACCTACTCGATTGAGGAACAATATATCTTTAATCAATTCACGGAACAGTACGTCGATTTAATACCTTTGTCCTTTCCGAAACCAATACGTAATAGAGATCACTCGGATTACGATCTAGTTTATGTTGCGAGTGATAATCCTCATAATTTGAAGAGTATTAGTTGGTTTATTCAAGAGGTTTTGCCGAAGATTAAAGGGACGAAAGTCCATGTTTTTGGTAAAATATGTCGAGCGATTCCTGACTGCGAGCAAATTGTGAAGCACGGGCTTGTCGATGATCTCGACGCGGTTTACAAAAGGTCGAAGGTCGCTATCTGCCCGATGTTAACAGGTACAGGGATAAAAGTAAAGGTTTTAGAAGCGCTTTCCTATGGCATTCCGGTCGTGACGACTCGAAGAGGAGTTGACGGTTTGATGAATAAGATTAATAATGGATGTATTTGGGTTGACAGTCCGGAAGATTTCGCTGCTGAAATTCGAGCATTATTACAAGATAAAACGCATTACGACAAAGTCAGTATAGAAGCAACGCAATTTTTCGATTCGTTTTATTTACAGGAAAACGAATGGAAGATGTTCGACCGGAAATTTATTAATTGAGTTAAACAGATAGTACATTTTGAGAATAGTAGTTGTAAATATGGAGTTCATTTCAACATCAAAGCCTAATTTAATGTGTGTATGAAGATTTCGCTATTAATCTCTACCTATAATTGGCCGGATGCATTGGAGTTATGCCTCTCAAGCGTGCTTCTACAGGATATCATGCCCGACGAAATTCTTATTGCGGACGATGGTTCAACTGATGAGACGAGGGTTTTAATAAATAAATACAAGGAAAAGTTTTCTATTCCTTTAATACATATCTGGCATGAAGATCAAGGCTTTGAGTTAGCCAAGATTAGAAATAAAGCAATTGCCAGAGCGACGGGAGATTACATTATTCAAATTGATGGGGATCTGATATTGCATAAAGCATTTATCAGAGATCATCGCCGCTTCGCAAAGAAGGGTACATTTGTGCGAGCCAGCCGCATATATATCGATAGCAATCTTTCGAAAGAACTGTTATTGAGCAAACGTGTTGAGATTAGCCCTTTTGAAAAAGGTATTTCCAATACGTTTAGTGCTGTAAGGATTACCTTCTTACAACCTTTTTTTGCTGAACACTACAAGCAGAAAGGGGATGAACGTTGGGAAATCCATGGATGTAATATGGCCTATTGGAGAGCGGATGCCATTTCTGTCAACGGCTATAATGAGGATTTCAAAGGATGGGGTCCTGAAGACAAAGAGTTTGTTGCGAGATTATTGAACAAAGGCTTGCGCCGTCGTTTTCTTAAGTTCGGTGCCATTGTGTTTCATATCTGGCATAAAATAAATACGAAAGAAAACTTGAAGAACAACTTATGTTTGTTTGAGCATGCCAAGCGAACAAAATTGGAATATTGCGAAAGAGGGATTAGTCAATATTTAACGGATTCAACCTATGAGAATGAAAGCTGATCTTTTAATAACGACATATAACCGACCGAGTGCACTCGAAGTTGTTTTCTTGTCTTTACTTAGACAGACCGTCATGCCACAGCAAATTATCGTTGCGGATGATGGTTCTGGGCTGGAGACAGCAAAACTGATTGAAAAATATCAGTCGATTTTTAAGGTTAAGCTAATCCATGCTTGGCAGGAGGATTTAGGCTTCCGAGCGGCTGAATCTAGGAATAACGGCTTGTCTTATGTGAAAAGCCCTTATGTGATTATGGTGGATGGGGATATGGTGCTGGGCAAGAACTTTGTGGAGGATCATCTTCATTTTGCTCAAAAAGGGAGCTTTTTGCAAGGAGGGCGGGTCATGCTTACAAAAAGCAAGACCGATGAGTTGCTTAAAGTCATCAATGCTAAATTGACGTTCAGATATTTAGAGAAAGGTGTTGAAGAGCGTTTGGAAAAGAAGATTTCTGCTTTCAGATCGTTATTTCTTGCGAGGTTGACACAAAGAGAGCTGACGAACAAAAGGAAAGTACGTTCGTGTAATATGTCATTCTTCATGGAGGATGTTATCCGTGTGAATGGGTTTAATAACGATTTTGTCGGATGGGGGCGAGAGGATAGCGAGTTTGTCGAACGCTTATTACATTCGGGGATAAAGGGGAGATTGATGAAATTTACGCTGCTGGCATACCATCTTTACCACAAAGAGGAGTCGAGAGCATCACTTCCCGCAAATGATCAATTATTGGAACATACAATCAAGACGAAGCTGATTCGTTGTGAAAATGGACTTTCGAAATTCTCAAAAAAGCTTTAGATAGCAGTCCATTAGATCTTTCGCAATTACCTTATCGGTGAATTTTTCTACAAAGTCTTTTCCTTTGGCAATCATTTCTTTTCGGAGTGCCTCGTCATGGAGCACTTTATTTATTGCATTAGAAATATCATCAGTATCTTCTGGATTGACATACAAACTTCCTGGGCCGCCTGCCTCAGGAAAAACACCCGAGTTGGAGGTGATTACAGGTACACCGGAAAAAAGGGCTTCGATGATTGGGATACCAAAGCCTTCAAACTTTGATGGATAAATAAATAGGGTAGCAAGCGAGTAAATGATTGCGAGTTCTTCCATATTCACAGATGACAGGAAATACACGCGATTTTTCATTTGAGATTGTTCAAGAAACCCTTTAATCTTCTCAGCGTAGGCCGTCTCTCTCCCGACGATGATTAATGGGATGTCGATATCCTTGATTGCTTTCACGATTTGCAATGCATTTTTTCGTTCCTCAATAGTACCTACATTCAATAAAAAACGATCCGGAAGATTAAACTTGCTCTTCACTGCTGCTTTCTGACTCGCTGTATATTCTTTTTTAAATGCAGGGTGACATCCTTGGTAAATAACCTGAATCTTATCTTCAGGAATTTGAAAGAAGTGAATGATATCTTTTTTCGTTTGCTGGCTGATTGCGATTATGCAATCGGCGTTATTGACCGCATATTTGGTTTTTTTATAGTATATGAATCGATCTATGGGCTTATAAAGCTCGGGATAACGAAGGAAAATAAGATCATGCACAGTAACCAACGACTTTATTTTAGATTTCGGTAATCCCTGAGGTATCTCACCTGAAAGTCCGTGAAAAATGGAAACCTGGTTGTTTATGAGATCTTTATTGATTCTTTTGGATCGCCAAAGATTTGGGACTAGACGATCTATTGCTGTGGACGGAAGGACGGTCTTAACATTTGCTGGAACATTAGTTAAAAACTTGCTGGTTTTGGGTGTATAAAGAAAGTAATTGTTGTCGGGATAATAGCTGGAGAGCATACGGACTAGATCCCGGCTATAGTTGCCCAATCCAGTACGGTTTAAAAAATAGCGTTTGGCATCAAACCCAATGTTTAACATGTTTAGACTGTTATGATCGATTTAAAAATACGTTCAAATTTACGTATAATCAAATCCCAATTGTAGTTTCGATCTACGTAATCCATACCTTTTTTAGCGATGTCGTTAGGTTGCGACGTTATTTCAATTACTTCGTCTAGAATGTGTTTTAATTCATGGTAGTTGCCATAACAGCGTACTGCGCCATTCGATCTGTTTTGGTGTTCTACCATGACCTCAGACTGCTTACTGGCAATAACTATTTTCCCCAATGATAAAGCTTCCAGAGTAACCAACGAAAGACTCTCTGCCGCCGAAGGATTAACAACAGCGATACTTGACTGCATTAAAGTTATTTTTTCGGCTTCATCAACATAGCCAATATATTTTATATAAGGGCTTTCAATCATTGGTATCAGCACTTCACCTGCCAATACCAAACATATCTCTAATTGATTTTCTTCACGGTATTGAAGGAAATCCTGAATGAAATTATTGATTTTCACCGCAGTAATCCGTCCGCAGTAAAGGAAGTACGGTTGTTGGATTTGGTACTTCGAGAGTGTGATTTCTTCGGGAGTTGCATCAGCAATTTCAATTCCGACCCCAACCACACTATTTGGCGCCATTTTATCCCGGAAGATCTCTTGACACATATGAAATTCCGCCTCGGAGTTAAAGGCGATATATTTAACTTTATTGAAAACAATGCTGTTAATACTGCGGAAAAGCATCCCTTCCATATGCGCTGTTGGAACGAGAATAGTTTTTTCAGGTACGATTAAACTTCCCAGAACAGTCAATGGGTTTTCATAAGTAAAGAAGATGAAGACGTCGTAATTTGCTTTGTTTGATTCTATGAAGGAGAGTAGCTCTGGAGCGTAGAACTCATGTCGTTTTAATAGCGCTATTTCTTCTTTTAGCTTAAAGCGCCATATTGGGAATTGCTTGAAGAGTAGAGAAGAAAGACCCATTCGATAAATCATGCGTCTGATTTTACGTGCAGACTTACTTTCGCGAGCAGCCTTTTTAAAACTATTCAGATCGTAGTCTTGTGTTGGAAATCGAATGACATTGACCCCATTAAGAATAGAAGTGCCGGTTTTGAAGTTGCTGCTTTCATCGTTTGAGCTATTTTTATTAGTCGTCAGTACCGTGACTTCATGTTCCTGTACTAATCGCTCTGCAAGCATTCTGCAGTGGTATTCAGCACCACCATTGACTTCTTTTCCGTACCGGATAGTAACTAATGCAATTCTCGCCATATTATGCTAAAACTTCTTTTACTTCAGAAGGTTGTTTTTAATAGGATGTTTTTTACTTTGCTGATTACCATTTCAGCCGTGAGCAAATCGATTGCTTCAGTTCCATCGCAAATACAAGGTTTATTTCCGTAGACGGAACTTGGGCGATTTGGATGTTCGACCTGTATACAATCTTCGATTGATTGCCCGTATCCGATGAAGCCTGCAAAGGGATGAGTAGCACCCCAGATAGATAGACTTCTAATGCCTACCAGAGAAGCCATGTGCATTCCCGAGCTATCCATGCTCAGCATCAGATCGAGGTTAGCGATTATATCCAGCTCTTCTCGTAAACTAAATTTTCCAATCGTATTAAAGACATGTGGGTGTTTTTTTGCCCATGTATCCACGATTTCTTTTTCTTTACTTCCGCCTCCGAAAACCAGTATTTGAATGTTATCTGCTGCTAATCCGGCGATGACCCCTTCCATTCGATCCAATGCAAATACTTTATAGGGATGCTGCGCAAATGGAGCAATGCCTAAGTACTTCTTTTCTCCGACGAATAGCGTTTGTATGTCTTTCGGCAGACTTGCCGGACTTCGTTGAAGTTGATTGCTCAGTTGAAACGCATATCCCAGCGACCGGAATACATCTGCATAACGCTCTGTTGTTAGCTTTAATTGCTTTTTGATCTTATTTATCGGTCGGGTTAATGCTTTTTTTTCTTTTCTACCTTTGTCTATCGTCCTGACTTTGTATCCAGACATGCGGAAGAACGTACTCAAAATATTCGAACGTATGTTGTCGTGTAAATCAGCCAGCTCTGTCGGTCGATAGGCACGAAGTTCCTTAAAAAGCTTATAAAGCCCGACCAATCCTTGGTGTTGCTTTTCGGGATATATGGGATGAAATGATACTCTTGGAATACCTTGGAAAAAGGGGGCAAAGAATGCTCTAGAAACCATGATGATTTCAACCTCCGTATGTTGTTCTTGAAATTCACGGAGCACAGAAGCAACCATGGCTACATCTCCCATTGCAGAAAAACGAGTAACGAGGATGCGCTTCATAAGAGATTTTATTTTTTAACGCCGTAAAGTACCGGATTTAAGTTCGGATCATTGTACATCTTCATCTGCTTATACACTTTCATGTATTTATTGCCAGATTCAATGTCTGATAATAACTCGTCTATACTTTTAGAAAGGTCTTTTCTTTGTTCTAACAGAATATCAAGCTTCGCTTGGCAAGATTCAAGATGAGCATGCGAAACATCCTCTCGCTTCGTCTCTTGATCCATATGGTATATTTTGAGCGCCAGGATAGACAATCTATCGATAGCCCAGGCTGGACTCTCTGTGTTCACGCGAGCAGTAGCATGCGGAACAACGCCTTCAAATTGCTTTAGATAATAGCCATCAATGTACTCCACCATATCCGTACGTTCTTGATTCTGACGATCAATTCTGCGCTTCCAGTATAACCCTTCGCGCGGATCTATATCTGGATTTCGAACGACGTCTTCCATATGCCACTGTGCTGTGTCGATCCAGCATTTTAAATATAATAAATGTTCCAAGCTTGAAGAATCATAAGGATTCTCTACAGGATGATCGATAGCGTCGTGGACATGATAGTCTGCAATTACTTGATCAAAAATACGGTTGGCTAATTCGCTAATCATACACAAAACTACGTAATAAAAACATGTTTTAACATTTCATTTACTTAAAATGAACAAAAGATGTTTATTTCGTAAATTCTTTCATCTTTCCATTGAATTAGCAACAGCTTTGGAAGTTCCGGAAGAGATTTGAAATCAGATAATTCACAATAAAAGAGCTGAATCTCTTGAAATTACCTTACTTATTGTTGAAAGAAATTTATAATTATCGTAGGGAAGATTCCGAATACCAGCAATAAGATCGACAATATAATTGCGATTGCATAAGTGGGGCTTATTGTTGGTTTAATCTGCGACTCATTTTCAGCTCTATGCTTTAAGAATGCAAACAGCGGTATCTTGAAATAATAGAATAATGAAATGACCGATGTCAATGCTCCTACGATTAATAACCATAGATGCGTTGATTCTTGATTCTGTTGGAAGATTTCAAAAATAGATGAAAACACAAGTAACTTCCCGATAAAACCCGCCGTAGGAGGTAGCCCGATCAATGAGATTCCGACGATGCTAAATAACGTAAAGATGATAGGCATGCGTTTTCCCATTCCTGTATAATCCACGAATTCACTGGCGCCATATTTCTGCTCCAGTATATCAATGAAACCGAAAGCGGCTAGGTTCATTAGGGTATAAACAAATAGATAAAACAGAAGGGTATCCTGATGCCCGCCCATATACCCGACAACAGCCATTAAAAGGAATCCGGTATGTCCGATGGATGAGTAAGCCATCATTCGTTTCACGTTCTGCTGGCGCAATGCAATTAGATTTCCAGCTAACATGCTCACGATAGCGACGATAGATAAGAACAGCACGAAGATATCGGAGAAGTAAAATAGCGTCGTTCCATAAGATGCTGCTAATCTTGCAAAGAGTACAATAGCGGCAATCTTTGGAACAGTGGAAAGGAAAGCGGTAATGGGAGTTGGAGCACCATCATAAACATCCGGTGTCCAAAGATGAAATGGAACAAAACTTAATTTAAAACCTATCCCAGTCAACATAAAAAGAATGGCAATGCTGCTCATCACCTTGGGCGAGTCTATTAGACCCTGAATATGTCGTCCATCCGCAAAATCGAGTACCCCCGTAAAGCCGTAGATCAACGATAAACCATATAACATAATTGCAGCACAAGCAGATCCAAATAACGCATATTTCATGGCGGCTTCCGTTTGCTTCTTATCCTCCGTAAAATAGCCCACGAGGATGTAAGAGGAGATGGAAACCATTTCTATAGCGATAAAAGCTAACAACCAATTGCTGGTCATCACTAAGATCAGTAAGCCAATGGACGATCCTATCAAAATACTATACAAATCACCTTTGCGCTTTTTGGTCTCTCGCTTATCAAAGTGCTGACGTATCATAATCGCTGTTACAAGCAGCCCGATAAGAATCAGCGTTTTGGAAAGTAAGGCCATTGTATCAATCCGTATCATGTCAAAGAACGCCGTGCCTAGGTTCTCATATTGGAGGAAATTGCATATCAATGCTGCTATCAGGCTTAGCATAGCGATGCTAAACGAGCTGTCTTTCCATTTCCGATCGAAAAATAAACTGCTAAAGACACATAGTAGAAACCCAATAGCCAGGATAAGCTCTGTTTTGAAGTATCCTACAGATGCCAGTATCGAGTCAATAAAGTGGGTTATATGTGGAGTGAAATCATTCATTATCCGAGCCTAGAAATAATTAGAAACGATGTTCAACAAACTAATCACCGAGCTGTTCAATGGATCGAATACCAATGAAGGCATAACGCCTAAGAGCAGTGCTAAAGCCAATGCAGGGAATAGGATCAACTGCTCTCTGATCGTTAAATCTTTAAGAGATACCGCCCATTCTTCGCCACCTTTCAATCTCGTTTCACCAAAGAACATGCGTTGTAAAGTCCAAAGGAAATAGGCCGCCGATAATAGAATACCTAGCGAGCCGAAGATGGCCATCCATCGTGGGATGCCAGTACCGACACTCTCGGCGTTAAATGTTCCGATGATGACGAATGCTTCTCCAATGAAAGCGGAGAATCCGGGAAGACCTAAAGACGCAAAGAATGCGATTGCGACGTAGGCTGTGTACTTAGGCATGATCGTCGCCAGTCCTCGGAAGTTGTAGATAAAACGATCATGTACGCGGTCGTAAAGTACACCTACTAAGAAGAAAAGGGATGCCGATAAGAATCCATGGCTCAACATTTGGAACATCGCACCAGAGATACTCTCTGCTGTTAATGATGCTATTCCTAACAATACAAATCCCATATGAGAAACCGAAGAATAAGCAATCATTCGCTTTAAATCAGTTTGTGCAAGCGCATTAAATGCACCGTATAGAATAGAGATGATGCCGATCAATGCCAGCCACCAGTTGGCATCTGCAGCTGCATCGGGGAATATACCGATGCAGATACGAATGATACCATATCCACCAATCTTTAATAGGATACCTGCCAGAATAATAGACACTGGCGTAGGCGCTTCGACGTGCGCATCGGGTAACCAGGTATGCAAAGGAACAATCGGGATCTTAATAGCAAAGGCGACAAATAGGACGATAAACCCGATCATACGCGCCGGAATACCAAAGACCTCGTAGCTATTCGCTAGGTAGTCAAAGAATGATCCATTCATATAATTCTCAGGGTTCATCATGTGAAGGATATTGAACGTGTGTGCACCGGTATGTGGGTTGATTACAGAGAAATATAAACCGACAATAATCAATAACATGAACACCGAACCGAACAGCGTATATAGAAAGAACTTAATCGCTGCGTATTCCCTGCGAGCACCACCCCAGATACCAATTAAGAAGTACAGTGGCAACAACATCACTTCGTAGAATACGTAGAAAAGAAATAGGTCTAACGAACAGAAGATACCCATGACCGCCGTATTCAGCAGCATCAACAGTGCAAAATAGCCTTTCACACTTTTGCTGATGTTCCACGAGGCACCTACCGCCATCAGCATCACAAAAGCACTCAAAACAAGTAGAGGTAAAGAAAACCCATCGACCCCTAGAAAGTAGTCAATCTCCAGTTTCCCTATTGAACCCAAGTCCAGTCGAATCCAAGGCAATTGCTCGACGAATTGATAGCCTGAAAGCTGATTGAATCCCGCAATATTCGGATTATACTGACTATAGAGATAACCTGAAACCCCTAACTGAATAAAGGTAATCAGCAATGCGATATATTTATAGCTTTGATTGAAGCGGCTTGGTAGCACCAAGACAGCAGCCAAAGCTATGATCGGAAGGAAAATAAGTAAGGATAATAGTCCCATCTTATGTCAATATCAAATAAATTATTCCAATTAATAAAACCGTAAAAGCAAAACCTAAATAGTTCTGCAAACGACCATTCTGAACCCATCTCAACAAATGTCCAAAGTAATAAGTCGTACCGCCAAGTGTATTGATAAAACCATCAACGATATACTTATCGACCCAAGCAGCAACGCGACTAATTGCCTTTGCCAGCGTCCCAAGCTGATTCACTATTCCGTCTATGATGTTGCGATCGAACCAATATAGACCTTTGCTCAAATTCACCGTTCCAGCAACAAAGGTTCTTGCATAAAACTGATTCAAATAACCCTGATTTAAAGAGAAAGCAATTCCTTTGGATGCTCCATTCAATGGATATGCTCCCTTCACATACCATCGCCAAGCAATGATCCACATGAAACAGCTCGCTAATGTCAATCCGATGGGGATCAGAAGATGTAAACTATGTATCTCTTCAAAATTATAATCTACATAGAAGCCCTGAAATACATTGGCGTCATGGTAGGAAATAGGGTTGTACGAGAAAACGAAAAACAACGAACAGATTCCTAAGAATGCCATGGGTAATAACATCGTCCTGTTCGCATCATGTATGTTGCTATTAGAGACAGTAAGCTTAAACTCACCGAAAAATACTTTGAATATAAGTCGCCCGATATAGAATGCTGTCAGCACACTAACGATCGTCAGTAGAACGGGGATAAGAATAGAAGCACCACCCTTGCTAATTGCCCACTCGTAAGATGATATCAGGATCGCATCCTTAGAAAGGAAACCCGATGTCAATGGGAAACCTGCCAAAGCAAGCGATGCAATGGCCATCAATATAAAGGTCTTCGGCATTTGCTTCCTTAGCCCACCCATATTGTTGATGTCTTGCGGGTCAAAGTCTAGCTGATGCGCATGCTTCAAATGAGCCATCTCATGGATCACAGCACCTGCGCCAAGGAAAAGAAGACATTTGAAAAAGGCATGCGTTACTAAATGGAACATCGCTGCATCCCAAGCACCTACACCAATGGCGACCATCATGAATCCCAATTGCGAAATAGTCGAAAAGGCTAAGATCTTCTTAATATCAGTTTGCGCTAGGGCAAAGTATGCAGCGCTAGCTGCGGTCGTCACCCCGATAATGGCGATGATCAGCAGAACCGTTTCGTTGAACAGCGGGAATACACTGCTCAGTAAAAATACCCCCGCAGCAACCATCGTGGCTGCGTGTATTAAAGATGATACTGCAGTTGGGCCTTCCATCGCATCAGGCAGCCAAACATGCAAGGGGAACTGCGCTGACTTAGCCATAGCTCCAATAAAGAAGCCTATTCCTGCCAAGGTCAACAAGCCCGAGTTATCTGTAGCGACGCTGTCAAAGCGACCTTCTTTGCCAAATAGTTCAACAAGGTCAAGACTACCATAAACACTAAAAACTGTCGCTATGCCGATTAGGAAACCTAAATCCCCGATACGGTTCACTATAAATGCTTTCTTATTAGCCTGTACCGCGCTTTCTTTAGTAAACCAAAAGCCGATAAGTAAGTAAGACGCAAAACCAACGAGCTCCCAGAAGATGTACATCATGAAGAGATTCTTCGATATACATAAACCCAACATCGCGAAACAGAACAAGCTTAAATACATCCAATAACGATGTATGCCCGGGTCGTCTTTCATATACGCCCGAGAATAAATATGAACTGGAAGAGCAATCACGCAGACAAGAAGCTGCATCAACACCGTCAGGTTATTCAGTAATACCCCCACGGTAAATGTGTTGACTCCGATTGTGAACCAAGGTTGTGTAGCACTGCGGGGCATGGATTGCCATACTTCCGCAAATAAAAAGACCAAGCTGATGATTGTACTTAAGCAAATGGCAATTAAAGAGATATTGCCTGAGGTAGATCTCTTGCCTACTATCGCCTGAATCAAGAATGCGATAAAGGGCAAAGCAACCACTACAATAGCGGCAAAAACAGGCGATATAAGTTCTACGGCTACCATTAATCTCTCAAGTCAGTAATATTATCCGGGTTAATCGTTTTATACTTTCTATAGACGTTCAATATGATGGCCAATCCTACGGCTACCGCTGCAGCAGCCAATACGATAGCGAAGAGCGCAAATACTTGCCCTCCATAGTTCAGTTTATCGTATCGCCCGAACGCCACAAAGTTTAAGATCGCCGCATTGATGATAAGCTCGATGCCAATCAATACCATAATTGCGTTTCGTTTAGCCACGATAGCATACAGACCAATACAGAAAAGCATGGCTGAAACAACTAGAAAGTGGGTTAATGTAATCAAACCTTGTCCTCCTTTCTGGATAAGTGCGCTGCACCAATTAGAGCAACCAATAAGAAGATGGATATCACTTCAAAGGGAAGTAAATACTTCGTCATAAAATGCACGCCCAGGTGCTGTATATTGTTATCCGAGGATTGGATAATCTCGTCAGAACGGATGTTTTCTGTTATCCACCTCGGTGTATGTTCATGCCATTCCCATATGCCATAGGCGAGTACTGCAAAGAATCCCAGGGCTAAAAGCAGGGATTGCCAGTTAGGCAGGGATAGAAATTTGCTGCTGGTATTCTGTAAGTCGGCAAGCAATTCCTTATTGGAAAGCATAAAAGCAAAAATCATAAGAATCAATACGCCGCCAACATAAACTAATATTTGCGTTATGGCAACGAAATCTGCTAATGCGAATAAGAAGAGTCCCGCCATCGCAAATAAGACCACGAAAAATAGAAAGAGGGCTCGTGCGGTATTTTTTAAGCTAACTACCAATAAGGAAGAACCTACAGCCAAAATGGCGAATGCATAGAAGATGACCAATTCCATTATTTTGTCTTGGCCGCCTCCTTATCAGCTTGAAACTTTGTCCATTCCGCTTTCCTATCCACAATTTCTTGTTCGCTCATCTCAGCGAAACCATATATTAAATCGGTTAATTTCGACGTGCTTTTATCGTATTGGTTGGTCATGGTGATACACTCCGTAGGACAAACCACTGTACATAAACCACAATACATACACTTTGCCATGTCGATATCAAACTGCGCTGCATATAATCGCTTCACACTTCCATCAGAAGTTTTACCGATTGCTTCAGTCGCTTTAATCGCTTCTATCGTAATACAATCTACAGGACAAGCTTTGGCGCATAGGTCACAAACGATGCAATCGTCTATTTCCACATCCAATTGATAACGTGCGACCTCCGGTATAGGCATCTTTTCCTTCGGAAACTGAACGGTCGTCACGCCTGCTTGTTGATCAAAGTAATTCGGATCCTTGATATCTTTGCTTTTACGAGCAGTACGCGCAGCAAAAAGATGCTTAATGGTAAGCGTAAGCCCCTTTACAGCCGATAATAATCCTTGTATGGTCGTCTTTAATATCACGTTACAGCATTACCATTATTCTCCAAATTCCAGAAATTGCCATACATGCGAAAGCAACAGGAATCAGGATTTTCCAACATAAAGTCATTAATTGATCCGCCCGGAAGCGTGGTAGAGTCCATCGAATCCATATCTGGACAGCAACAATAGTCAATGACTTGATTAATGTCCAAAATATGCCCCAGTAAAGTCCCGTTGTCCAATCTGCCAAGCGTATCGCTCCGATATTCGGCAGTGGCGTGTTCCAGCCACCTAAAAAGATAACAACACCGAGCATCGCGACGAGGAACATCATCGCATATTCCGCAAGAAAAATAAATGCAAATCGAATACCTCCATATTCTGTGTGGAAACCGCCGATCAACTCACTCTCTGCTTCCGGTATATCAAAAGGCGCTCGATTACATTCTGCCAGCGTGGCAATAAAGAAAACAACGTAGCTTACGATTAGGTGCGGAGCCTGGAATATATGCCAGCTTAGAATACCGCCAATATCATTTACTTTCCAAAATCCTAGAAAATAAATATCCTGCGTAGCCAAGATTCCCTGGCTTAGTGCAATTTCATTTAAGTTTAGGGTCTGCGTAATCATGACAGCCGCAATCAAAGAAAGGCCGACTGGCAATTCATAAGAGATCATCTGCGAGATCGCACGAATGGAACCCAACAAAGAATATTTGTTATTAGAGCCCCAGCCAGCCATCAAAATTCCAATGGCATCAATGGACACTACGGCCATAATAAAGAAGAGACCAGTATGTACATTGGCGGGCATAAAATCCGGAGCCCAAGGCACCACGCTAAAACCAATAAATACAGCAACGAATATAACGACAGGAGCTAAAGCAAATAAAACTTTATCCGCAGCAGCTGGCGTAATCAATTCTTTTTGCAAAAGTTTAAGGATATCAGCGAAGGTCTGCAGCAACCCAAACTTGCCGGTTTCCATAGGGCCTAATCTATCTTGTACAAAACCCGCAATCTTACGCTCCGCATAAACTGCAAAGAGCGTAAATAGCGCAATAAATAAAAATATGGCTACAGGTACGAGAATATAGATAAATAAGGAGTCCAAACTTCTTTTTAGAATAGTTCTTGATTAGCTACAAACATACGTAAATCGTGACAAAAACCCCATAGTAAATAAAAAATATACCAACTTAGTAGATTATTTATTGGCCTGCTATTTGCCTTTATCAAGACAGTCAGTTTTAATAAAAGAATACCATTATTTATTCAAAATTACAGACATTATGTAGCAAAAAGGTTAAACCTTTCGTCTGTTTTATGGTATTAATAGAAGAATTAAATAATATAAAGTATATGAAACAATCTATTTTAAGCATGCTTGCAGTATTTACGATTTTATTCGCTAGTTGTGGCGGCGCTAAGAATGTAGCGGGAAATGATGCAAACATTTCAAAATTAACAGGTCATAAATGGCAACTTATTGAAATTGAAGGAAAGGAGATTTCTACCGTAACGAAGCGCACATTGCATTTATCGTTAATTCCTTCCGAAAGCCGTTATGCGGTAACAGGCGGATGTAATACCTTGAATGGCGCTTATTCTTTCACAAAGAAAGCTGGAGGCATTAAGTTTAGCCAAGGAATTTCAACCATGATGGCATGTGACGACATGGAAATCGATCGCAAAGTGATATCGGCAGTTACCCAAACTACGAATTACGCAATTGAAGGCGAAAACCTAGTGTTGTACAAAGGAAGCACAGCTTTAGCTAAGTTTAAAGCAGTAGCAGCAGATAGCGAACTTGCAGGAACATGGGAGTTAGATTATATCCAAGGCGGAAATACAGCTTTCAACGAGCTATTCCCACAAGGAAAGCCAACAATCAACTTTGATCTTAACGCGAAGAAAGTAAACGGAAAAGGTGCATGTAATAACTACAATGCAACGGTAGAAATCAACGGTAGAAATATCAAAATTGGCCCTGTTGCCTCAACACGCATGGCATGTCCAGGAAACGGAGAAGGTCTGTACTTCGAAACTCTACAAAAAGTAAATGCAATAAGCGTTAATGGTGATACCATGACCTTGATAATTGGGGATGTTGCAGTAATGAGATTTAAAAAGAAATAAGGATTCTTTTTAAATCTTAGATATTAGATATAAGATATAAGATTTTAGACATTTGTCTGTCCCTGAATAGTGTTGACCGTTTTTACAATTTATCAACTTGATCAAATATAGTTATTAGTGGTTTAGGAGACAATATCTCCCTAAACCACTTTTCTTCGAAACTCTCTGGCGACATCCTATGTAATGAGTTGTGCAGTCTTCGTTTATTGTACTGTTTGACAGCTCTATTGACCATTTTTTTTAAGCTTTCGAACGTCTTGGGCTTCCAATAATCCAGATACTCATTCTTGATGGTTCCATTGATCCGCTCAGCGTATGCATTGTCCTGGGCACTCTTGCCCATGCTCACCCTGCAATTATTCTCTTTCAACAGCTGCAGATAAGCTGTCGCATGATATTGGGCACCTCGGTCTGAATGATGATATTGGGGTGCCCCGTTATTCTTAAGGGCCATTCGTAGTGCCTTAAGATTAGCTGTTGACTGCATATGATTGGATACTTGATATCCAACGATCTTTTTGGTGTAAACGTCGATAATGAACACTCCATAGTAGAACCTATCGCCCACGTAGAAGTAGGTGATGTCCGATTGCCAAACCTGATTGGGAGTCCCTACAACCAAGCCATTGATCAGATTAGGGTAGGCTGTGGAAAGCCCGCGAGTCGTCCTGCGATAGTTCTTCTTGACCTTCAATCGATATCCTAAAGACATCATGGTCTCTATGAAACGATCTCTCCCCACAAAATCCGGACGGAGCATATAATACAGTTTTTCCACCCCACAACCGGGATGTTCCTTACGCACTTTATCCGCTTTTTCGATCAGCTCAGCGAATTGAACCTGATAACGGGAATGGCGAACAGCGCGCTGATGCACCGCCTGTTTGCTCATACCAACGGTTCTATAAAGCTGATTGAGGGAATAATCTATTTTTCCTGCGTGTTCCCGGAACCATCCGATGGTGGGGTGTTGAAATTTTTTCTGATATCGACCTTAAGATCCTCTCCAGCGATGTCGATCATCTTCTCCAAGAAATCGATCTTGATCTGCTTCTGGCCGATCATCCGCTCCAGTTCACGGATACGCTGTTCCATGGCTTTTACTTTGTGGGTGCTACTTGATTTCATCTCCATTATACGTTGTCCTTTCTCATTAAAGTTAGAAAATTTATAGATCCAATTATAGATCGTGGGATTACTTATTCCATAAAGCCGCTCTAACTGTAGAACACTCAACTTCCCACTCTCAAATAGGGAAACTATTTCCCGCTTAAAATCATCAGAATAAACCCGTGATTTCCTGATTAACCGCAAATTTGTTTGCATTTAGTACCTCCATTTTGTGGTCAACCTATTTCAGGGATGGACAATTAGAGCATTTTCAGGATGTTTTGTCTTTGAACCAAGAAAGGAAGGATTTAAGGATTGGCAGGATCCTGTTCATCCTTGCATCTTTCCTTTCCAAGTTAAGACAATGCTCTAATGTCTAATATCTGTCGTCTAAAATCTAACTACTAACTACTAACTACTAACTACTAACTACTAATTACTATTCTCCTCCACCCAAAGTCCATCGGACTTAATTATCTCAATTAACTCATCCAATGCGCGAGCGGAACTAACATTTCTTTTCACGACCTCTTTGCTTCGATATAGCGTTATTTTATCAGGACCAGCTCCAACATAACCGTAATCGGCGTCTGCCATCTCACCAGGTCCATTTACGATACAGCCCATAATGGCGATCTTCAAACCTTTTAAGTGGTTCGTACGACTTCTCACCATCTGGGTGGTTTCTTGTAGGTCGAAGAGTGTTCGGCCGCAGCTAGGGCAGGAGATATACTCTGTTTTCGATATTCTGGAGCGTGTTGCTTGCAGAATTCCGAAAGATACCGAGCTAAGTTTGTCGGTAGGAGTTGCCTCGCTATCGATCCAGATACCCGAGCCTAATCCATCAATTAACAAAGCTCCTAAATCCGTAGCGGCATACAGCTGGATCTTAGAAATCGGTTCTTCAGGACTCATCACGTCGCCCATTGGACCAGAAAATTCTTCCTTCGGATAGCTACGTTTGATGATAACGGGATTATCTAATCCGATTTCCTGTAGGTTTGCAAAGAATTGACGCTGATCCGCCATTCCATGCAGGTGATCCGTTTCTAAGACAAAAACAACGGTCTCGTCTAAAGGCAGCTTTGAGAAATCATCGCCCGCCAAATCATCATTCGAGATATGCACAAGGTTCAGTACCGGGTCTTTTTGCTCCGCGGCAACAAATTCCTGTAATCTATAAACCGGATGTATATTGGTCTTATTTGCCAAATTAACCCAGGTTCCATAATTGTATAACTGTTTTAAGTTTCCAGGCATCGTAAAGGAAGGCAAGCCGTCTGCGAGATATACGAAATCTACAGATTGATCCCCCATATGATACTTATCTAAAACAGCATCGTACTTATAACCCACATCAGTCAAGATAAATGGGTCTTTTAAATTCTTCTTTGAGATATCGACCACCACACGTGGTACTAAGGAGCCACCGATAAAAGCATTTACTTCTTTGCTCTCATAAGCTTTGGTCTCGATTTGGTTATTGAGTCTTAATACTTCACGTTGTGGAACTGCTTGAATCTGTTTCTCGCGCTTTGCATAGCGATTTACCAATGCAATAGCCACTGGTGCTTCTTTTTCCGGTTCTTCTGTTAATGATACACGCACTGTATCGCCAAGACCATCTTCCAACAGCGTTCCGATACCTACCGCCGACTTAATGCGGCCATCCTCGCCATCGCCGGCTTCTGTAACACCTAAGTGCAACGGATAGTTCATATCCTCCGCAACCATCTTCTCCACCAATAAACGATAAGCCTGCACCATCACTTGCGGATTCGAGGATTTCATCGAAACAACTAAGTTATAATAGTTCAAATCCTCACAGATGCGAATGAATTCTAAGGCCGACTCCACCATGCCCTCCGGTGTATCACCGTAGCGACTCATGATACGATCGGACAGCGAACCATGGTTCGTTCCAATTCGCATAGCCGTACCATACTCTTTACAGATCTTTACCAAGGGTGCAAACTTCTTATAGATACGTTCAAGCTCCGCCTGATACGCAAGATCCGTATAGTCGATTTGGTCAAACTTCTTTTTATCGGCATAGTTGCCGGGATTTACGCGCACTTTTTCGACGATGCGTGCGGCAACCTCCGCAGCATTTGGCGTAAAGTGTATATCCGCAACAAGCGGGACATCGTAGCCCCGCTTGCGCAATTCATTCTTAATATTCGCTAAATTCTCCGCTTCCTTGATGCTCGGTGCAGTGATTCGTACATATTCACATCCCGCGTCGACCATTTTAATCGTTTGTTCAACGGATCCAATTGTATCCATCGTATCCACAGTGGTCATACTTTGTATACGGATCGGGTGATGTGCACCCATAGGGATATTGCCTATTTGTACCTCTCGGGTTAGGAATCTGCTATAGGTAGTTTTGGAGTTGCAATAGCCGCCTCCTAAGTGTGCTGATGTAATACTGTCCATGCTAATGCAAAGTTAGCTATTTTCCCTTTAATAGCGCACCACCGTTAGGGAATTTGCAGCACCAGAGATAACGATGTGATAACGGTTCGCTGCTTGATCATATCCGGTAGATTTTCGAACATCGCCATCTTTATGATCAATATCCTCGAGTTTGTTATTCGAGATGATGCTATCGTATTCCACCATGCAAGGAACGCCTTTCGGAATTTGCAGATGTACCTGCGATGCCGCCGTGTTGATCTCCAATTCAGTCGTCCCCAAAGTAGGTTTAGGCAGCGACAAGCTCATTTTGCTTGCTCCCGAGTTCAATTCTAATCTTTTGATTTTTAGTTTTTTGAAATCTCCTTCTACCGCTGCTGCACCAATATTGAACTCAAAGTTCCAAATAGGCGCCTCGTTCAAACTCAAATCGACTAAGTTATTGCTCTTTCCATTTCCTTTGATACTCGAATTAAGTTCCAAATTCGTCTTTGTAGTACCGGATTTATCTAAATTCAGCTTCATGTTGCTGGCATTTGTCGAACCGCTGAATAAGTTGGAGGAATCTGCTATAGTGCTAAATCTATATTTTGCTGCACCACCGTTTATCGTCAGTTTCGCTTCCTGAACCTCCGAATTAAAGTCTGCACGCACTGTCTTGCTGTAACTTCTGTCCTTATCATCCGTATTCTCAATAACCACACTGTTTCCGATCATCGACTCGAAATTTGTACCAGCGTTTTTGTCTGGATAGATACCCTTAAAGAATACAAAAACACAGAGCAGAATATTGATACCTGCGGTGATATAAGTGCTATAAGGTCTGTTTTGTAACAATAGGTTAAGACCTATGGAGACTAATAGGAGCGGCCAAAATTTGAGGACCTGTAAAAAATGGAAGTCGATGACATGGAAATTGTCTAATAAAAATATCAGTCCGATGAAGACTAACCATATACCTGTTGCTACTTTATTGTTCATTGTTAGTTTGCTTTGTTGTCCCAAAACTAGCACGATAATACAAATTAAATCACTTAAAATAGGTTATGCTAGGGATATTTTCGGTAAATCAATTAGATTTGTCGGTGAAAATAGTCGAGACTAATTTGTATATTGAGAAATTAGAAAACAAATTGTTCTTCGCTACGTTAAAAACAAGACTAAGAATCATAAAAACGTAATAAAACCAACATATGATATTTTACTATTTTGGTGAGTACCTGTTACTATTGAAAAAGGTTTTCCGAAAACCTGAAAAATGGAAAATATACATAAGGGAAATTCTTCATGAAATGACAGAGATAGGCGTTGGGTCTGTAGGGCTTATCGTGATTATCTCGACCTTTATCGGTGCTGTTATGACTATGCAGATTGCCTTTCAGTTGGTTTCTGATCTAATCCCTAGTTCCGTAATTGGGCAAATTAACCGTGACTCCAACATCCTCGAATTAGGACCAACTATCTCTGCACTGGTACTGATGGGAAAAGTGGGTAGTTCGATCTCTTCACAAATCGGATCCATGCGTGTAACCGAGCAAATTGATGCCCTGGAAATCATGGGTATCAATGCGGCAGGCTACCTGATCCTACCGAAAATCCTTGCCGGAGTAATCATGGTGCCTGTTTTAGTAACGGTAGCTATTGGTTGTGCATTGGTAGGTGGATTGTTGGGAGGTGTGCTCTCCGGAGCGGTCAGCGCCGATGATTATATCGAAGGTATACAAGGCGGATTCAATGGCTTTACCGTGGCTGTAGCGATGGTTAAAGCATTCGTTTTTGGCTTCATCATCACCTCGGTGCCTGCATACAAAGGATTCTTCGTAAGAGGGGGCGCCTTAGAAGTAGGTCAGGCCGGAACGCGCGCCGTCGTAATCGGATGTATAAGCATCCTGGCATGTGACTACATCATTACCGCATTAATGTTATAATACAATGATTGAAGTTAAGAATATTCATAAATCCTTCGGCGATAACCATGTTTTAACTGGTATTGATGCTGTATTCGAGCCTGGAAAAGTAAGTTTGATCATTGGTGGATCGGGATCCGGAAAAAGTACGCTCCTGAAATGTATTGTCGGTCTTCACGAACCGACAGAAGGCAAGGTGTTTTTTGATGGACAGGAGTTTACGAAGATGAATTTCGAAGAGAAAGTCCCTATCCGCAAGGAAATTGGGATGCTATTCCAAAACTCCGCCTTATTTGATTCCATGACGGTCGAACAGAATATTGTCTTTACTCTGGACATGTTCTCTGATATGAGCAAGGCGGAAAAGGTAGAACGAGCAAATTTTTGTCTAGAGCGGGTGAATCTTGCCGGAAAGAATGACCTTTACCCATCTGAGCTTTCGGGAGGTATGAAGAAAAGGGTCGGTATTGCCCGTGCAATCAGCATGAACCCGAAGTATTTATTCTGCGATGAGCCTAACTCCGGACTTGATCCTGCAACGTCCATCCTTATCGATGAATTGATTCAGGAACTAACAGACGAGTTCAAGTGTACCACGGTAGTCGTAACGCATGATATGAACTCGGTGATGGGAATTGGCGACTATATTCTATTCCTATTTAAAGGGCAGAAATACTGGGAAGGCTCGAATCAGGATATGTTGAAGTCTGATAACAAGGAACTCAATGACTTTGTATTCGCTAGTCCTTTAATGAAAGCCGCTAGAGATACCATCAAGCAATAATCGGGGTATCCCCAATCTTTGCGCTAATTTTCTATCTTTGCAGAAAAATATCACTTTGAATAATTCAACGCAAATACAACTACTTACTCCACAACATTGGAAAGACTATGAATTAATAGACTGTGGCGATTTTGAAAAACTAGAACGCTTCGGTGATTTGATTCTTATTCGTCCGGAACCTCAAGCGGTATGGCCGAAAAGCCTTTCCGAAGGGGAATGGAATAAGCGTTATCATATTAAATTTAAAGGTCGCTCGGCTACAAGCGGTGAGTGGTTAAAGAAGAACCCAAAGGCAGCAGACCGTTGGCATATCGAATATAAAAATTCCGATGTCGCTATCCGCTTCCGTCTGGGACTTACTTCTTTCAAGCATGTCGGCATATTCCCGGAGCAAGCTGTAAATTGGGATTATATTTCTAATTCCATCAAATCTTTCAAAACTCCAAAACCCAAAGTACTAAATCTATTTGCTTATACTGGCGGTGCATCTTTGATTGCGAAGGCAGCGGGTGCCGATACAACGCATGTTGACTCGATCAAACAAGTAGTAACATGGGCAAACGAGAATCAGGAACTGTCGGAATTACAGGACATTCGTTGGGTTGTCGAAGATGCGTTGAAGTTTGTGAAAAGAGAGCTGAAGCGTGGAAACACCTACAATGGTATTATCCTGGACCCTCCAGCTTATGGGCATGGTCCAAAAGGCGAAAAATGGAAGCTCGAAGATCATATCATGGAAATGATGCGCGATGTTGTACAGCTACTTGATCCAAACGAGCATTTCCTTATCCTGAATACCTATTCATTAGGTTTCTCGTCGGTAATTGTGGAGAACCTGATCAAAACAGCCTATCCTAAGGTTGAAAATCTTGAAATTGGAGAACTTTTTCTACAGGCGACTGCTGGCCCGAAACTGCCATTAGGAGTCTTTGGAAAGTTCAGAAAAATAGCAAAATAGAAAAGGCCATCAATCGATGGCCAATTCCTTTTTCATAGGTAATAAGTATCTTCTCCATCTAGCCGCTTTACTCAACCACTAGCGGTTTCAATTGCAATTCATAACGATTTAATTGTTCCAGGAAGTTCGCCTTTGATTCACCGAATGCTTGTTGCAATTGTTCTTGCAATCCGCGGTAATAGCTAATCCCATCCAACAATTGTGCGTTGAATTTATTGATATATTTCTTTTTCTTATTGTCTAGGTCTGCCACGTTATTGTTGATGTAAGCCGCAAGATGTTTTACATAGAGCTCTAACTCATTGACAAAAAGCGATGGACGTTCCACGTTTTTTAATACATTTATACGACCATAAATATGATCTACCATCTCCTTTAAGCTGTAGACCTTCTTAAAGTAAGCCGTATTCGGGCCTGGACAGATCGCAACGGCCTTACGCTCTCTAGGTTTTAAAATATTATATTTTAAATAAGCCGGAGCAGCTAATCCTTCACAAAGACATTGCTTTTCCACGATTTTATTAAAGGCCTGCTGATATGCTGCTTCTGTTAAATCCTGTGCTTTCAATTCCTTAATCTTCAGGTTTTGATACTGTCGGGATGCTGTACAGATTAATTCCTCGCCGCATACGTTGCTAGAAACAAGGTATTTCTTAGTGCATGGAAAGCCAGGTTTGCCCTGCTCAATGCGCTGTAGACGATTGATCTCTGCGCTGCTCTTTCTGAAGTTGTTGAAAGGTACCCCCAATGGTGACGCTTCGCTTATATAAAAATCAGCAGCCTCAGCATTGGCTAAATTCTGTAAGGTTTCTTCGTCGACGGTCGTTGCTTCCGGTACCAATAGAAAAGGGGAACCCCAGCCTACCTGATCAACACCATAGTGGTTCATCAAAAACTGGTGTTCCCGATTTGTTCCTACACCGCCTTGAACGGTGATTTTTAGGAGGGGTGTCTCATTAAAAGTTATCCCTTTTTCTGCCAATGCTTGTTGGTACAACGGCAGAACCTCCTGAATCATATTAAGTTTATTTGTTTTAAACTCTTCTAGAATCGGGCCCAAAAGGAAGCCTTCGGTGGCAAACGCATGTCCTCCACAGTTTAAGCCCGATTCGATACGGTATTCGGAAATCCAAATACCCTTCTTCGCTAAAAATTTAGCTTGAATAAGAGCAGAACGATAATCTGATACTTTTAATGTAATCTTCTTATCGAACGTTCCAGCACTATTCGGCATAAAGGCTGGAAACTCTGCGAGGTAACTGTATAATCTAGGATTCATCCCGGCAGATAAAATCACCGAAGATTGCAAATCGCTGTTTGCAAATCCACGTAAGGCAGCCGATGCATCCGAGAATTGTTCCGGCAGCATCTCACCATTCTTAGCGTGATTGATCTTATCGACTTTAGACATTATGTTCACATCGATGTCGCCAGGGACAATCTGTTCTTTAATAATTTCTGTAAGGGAGTCCTTTTCTTTGCTAGGATTTAGTGCAAGCCAAGTGTTGAATAGCTGCTTCAATTCCCCTTCGGGTAATAATCGAAAATACTGAATAGCGTGCTCATCTTCTAGCCAATTCGCGCGCTTTATATGTCGAATTTGTTGATCGACCAAATATTTAACCATGTTCAAATAGGCGCTGATGCGGTTTGCACGAGCATCAGGGCTATATTTTTCAATTTCTTGGTAGGGTAGATTGTGCTGTTTAGAATAATATGCTCTTAATCTTTCGACAAGCTCATCGTCTACAATAGACATTACCGAGGAAATGCCGTATTGAGCTACTTTAAGTGGAGTGTCGACGGAAAAGGCTAATCCTAATACAGGAATGTGAAATGTATGGGTCATCATCTTTATCTGTGCATCGCAAATAGCAAATATTTAAGCAAATAAAAAGTAATGAGGGGTAGGGGGGAAAAGTGATATAAATCACACAGACGTCTTGGATACATCCGACCTCCTTCGATTCAGTCCCCTTTAAAACCCAATGTAAACCCAATGTATAACCCAATCAAACCCGCTCTCGAGCGGGTTTGATTGGGTTATACATTGGGTAGTATTTAGTATTTAGTAGTTAGTATTTAGACCTAGGGCTGCTATAGACATTAGATATTAGATTTTAGAGATTAGTCGCTTGTCTTGAACCAGGAAAGGAAGGATTTAAGGATTGACAGGATCGGGTTTTGTGTGCGATGAAGCACAGGATCAGCGGTCTGGTAATGTTGGAGATGTTTCACTAAACGTCTCCTTTTAAACGTACGATCTCCATACCCTAAAATGACGTTATACCCGATCCTGTTCATCCTTGCAATAGTATTTAGTAGTTAGTACTTAGTATAAAGACCTATGGCGTAATATCCTGTTCATCCTTCCAATAGTATTTAGTAGTTAGTACTTAGTATAAAGACCTATGGCGTAATATCCTGTTCATCCTTGCATCCTTCCTTTCCTGGTTCAAGACAAATTTTCCTTCTAAACCAGTTCAGGACAAATTTCCCCTCTAAACCGGTTCAAGACAAATTTCCCTTCTAAATAAAAAAGTTCAAAGACTATACTCTAATATCTAAAATCTAATGTCTATAGCAGCCCTAGGTCTAAATACTAACTACTAACTACTAAATACTACTTGAACACAATGGTCCTATTTCCATTCAGCATCACGCGATCTTCAGTCAGTAGCTGTATTGCTCTTACGAGTACTGCTTTTTCGATTTCTTTTCCTGCTGTTCGCATGCGTGTCACGTCATAGCTATGGTCAATAGATTTGGTGTTTTGCACGATAATGGGGCCTTCGTCCAGATCATCGGTTACATAGTGGGCGGTTGCACCGATAATTTTTACACCGCGGTCGTGTGCTTGCTGATAGGGGTTAGCACCAATGAAGGCAGGCAAAAAGGAATGGTGGATGTTGACAAGTTTACCTTGAAACTGGCTTACGAATGTCGGCGATAAAATACGCATAAACTTGGCTAGGATGACATAATCCGGCTGGTATGGTTTTATCGCTTCGGCAAGTTCGAATTCAAATGCTTCCTTTGATATGCCTTCATGCGAGATATAATGGAAAGGGATATCGAATTTCTCGGTAAAATGCTGAAGGGTATCGTAATTTCCGATAACGGCGGCAACGTCGGCCTGTAAGGTCTTAAAATAATAACGAACCAGGATATCTGCGAGGCAATGATGCTCTTTCGTAACCAGAATAACAAGCTTCTTTTGAATATCCGGATTGATTGTCAGTTGGGTGCTCGCGGGAAGCTGCGCGGAGAGATCTTCTTGAAGTTTGCTCTTATTGTGCAGTGTTCCGCTACAAACGACGCGTACAAAGAACTTACGATCGACTTCATCGACAAATTCGCGCATCGCAACGATGTTGAGATGGTGCTGTGCCAAAACATTGGAAATGATGGCCACGAGGCCAACGGCATCCTTGCACTGGATGAGAATTAAGGTTTGATTATGCATGTTAGGTTAGGTTGTAAAAAAATAGGGGAGGAAAACCTCCCCATTAAGGTTATACAGCTTCTTTAGCCAGTTCTTCCTCAAGATCAACTTCTATCCGAAGGTTGTTGACAATGTGCTGCTGACGATCTGGGGTATTCTTACCCATGTAGTATTCGAGCAACTGTGGAAGCTTATTGTCTTTTGAAAGAATAACAGGGTCTAAGCGCATGTCATTCCCGATAAACAAACCGAACTCGGAAGGTGAAATCTCACCAAGACCTTTGAATCGGGTAATCTCCGGCTTACCTCCCAATTTAGCGATTGCACGCTGTCTTTCCTCGTCAGAATAGCAGTATATCGTTTCTTTCTTATTTCTTACGCGGAATAATGGCGTTTGTAAAATGGAAACATGGCCTGCTTTCACTAAGTCGGGGAAGAACTGCAAGAAAAACGTCATTAGGAGTAAGCGAATGTGCATCCCGTCGACATCGGCATCCGTTGCGATGACGATATTGTTGTAACGTAGTCCTTCGATACCGTCTTCAATATTCAATGCATGCTGCAATAAATTGAACTCTTCATTTTCGTAGACAATCTTCTTAGTCAGCCCATAGGAGTTCAAAGGCTTACCCTTTAAGCTGAAAACTGCTTGTGTCTGTACATCGCGAGATTTGGTGATCGATCCACTCGCAGAGTCCCCCTCGGTAATGAATAACGTAGTTTCTAGATTGCGTTCATGTTTATCGCTGAAGTGAATTTTGCAATCTCTTAGTTTTCGGTTGTGTAGCGAGGCTTTCTTCGCGCGCTCATTGGCCAACTTCTTGATGCCTGCAATATCTTTGCGCTCGCGTTCCGACTGCATGATACGTTTTAGTAAAGCGTCTGCCGTTGCAGCGTCTTTATGCAGGTAGTCATCCAATGCTTTTTTCACGAAGTCATTGATGAAAGTTCTTACCGTTGGTCCTTCGGGTCCAACGCTTTGGGAGCCTAATTTTGTCTTTGTCTGCGATTCGAAAACCGGTTCCTGAACTTTGATGGCGATAGCGCCAATGATAGAAGCACGTACATCGGAAGCATCAAACTCTTTTTTATAGAATTCGCGGATGGTTTTTACAACGGCTTCGCGGAATGCCGCTTGATGCGTTCCGCCTTGTGTTGTATGTTGCCCGTTGACGAAGGAGTAATATTCCTCGCCATATTGTTGGCCGTGGGTCAATGCGATTTCGATATCCTCACCACGTAAATGGATAATAGGATAGCGCATGCCTTCGGTGTCCACATTGCGCTCTAATAGATCCTTTAGACCATTTTCTGAAACGAATTTCTCGCCGTTGAAGTTAATAGTCAACCCGGAGTTAAGGAAAACATAATTCCAGATCATATTCTCCACAAACTCTAGACGGTATTTATAGTTCTTGAAAATAGAGTCGTCGGGGTAGAAAGTTACGGATGTGCCGTTTCTTTGCGTCGTTTCTTTTTGTTCATCGGTTAATAATTCGCCTTTACTGAACTGCGCAATACGCGTTTGACCTTGGCGGTAGGACTGTACGGTGAATTGATTGGACAAAGCATTTACCGCCTTAGTACCCACACCATTTAAACCGACCGATTTTTGAAAGGCCTTGCTATCATACTTACCACCGGTATTGATTTTGGAAACAACATCGACAACAGAACCGATTGGAATACCGCGGCCATAGTCACGCACGGAAACCTTATTGTCATTGACTGAAATATCGATCGTCTTGCCAGCGCCCATCACGAACTCATCAATCGAGTTGTCCACGACTTCTTTTAGCAAAACATAAATCCCATCGTCGTAAGCAGATCCATCTCCCAATTTACCGATATACATACCTGGTCTTAACCGGATATGCTCTTTCCAATCGAGCGATCGTATACTGTCTTCGTTATATGCTGTCATAATTTATACTAGATATGAATGAACCATTGCAAAAATATAAAAAAACTTAACAGTAAACGCAATCATGCTTTGATGCAGTTGCTAAGATCGACAAGGCTGATGTCGAATAATCTGTAGCCTTAAGCAATAAGAAATGGGAGATTTCAGGGTATATATGCCTCCGTGTTGCGATTGAATGCTGGCTGGAATTAACCTTCTGGATGGCCTTCAAAAAGCCGGCATTAAAAAAAAAGAGCTGTTCACAACGAACAGCTCTTCTCCTTAAAATATCGTTTATTATTCTCCGCGACCGAAATCATCCTGTACGCGTACAATATCTTCTTCATCCGATGGATTTCCTGCGTCGGTATGTTGCCAGATTTCCGCAACCACGCCATAGGATTCCATACCTACCAGTCGGTGTCTCTCTCCTTGACTAAGGCGGATAGAATCGCCTTCTTTCAAGATTTTTAATTCATGCTCCTCATCGTTCGGACTTGTTACTACGCCCACTTCGCCGCGAATAACGCGCCAAATTTCTGCTCTGCGATGATGGTACTGCCAAGAAAGACGTTTGTTAGGTCCAACAATAAGAATCTTTGGGCTCAGTTTGCCGGATATTTTTAAATCTTGAACGTCAAGTCCTTCGAAGTATGCATTGGCAAACTCCTGTGCTTGATCCTCATTGATAACAAAGAAACCACCCCACGGTCTGTTTTGGTCAACATTCTCAATCTTGAAGCCTTTCTCGGTCAACTTTGTTTCAACCTCTTGGAACAAATCATTTTTATCAATATATGCCATGGTTATTTACGTTTACATGGTGAAGATAATATAACTTTTGTATTAATACAAGCATATTTCGAAGTCCTTAGCCCGAATTGACGTATATTTGCCATTGTAATTTTACTTGCTATGTCTCAGAATTTCGATACTGATAATGATGTTTTTGCTCAAGCCGTTGCTTTCGTCAATCAGACACAACAACCCATCTTTTTAACAGGTAAGGCCGGTACCGGTAAGACCACCTTCCTGAAGTTTATTCGGGAAAATAGTTATAAGAAGATGGCAATTACGGCGCCTACCGGTGTGGCGGCGATGAATGCCGGAGGTACAACCCTGCATGCATTGTTTTGGTTGCCCTTTGGTGTTTTTATCGAGGATTATCCTTTGCAATGGGGTGAAACTGATCAGTTTATCTACAATAAACATCGTCTGTTCAGCACCATTAAGCTGACGAAGCAACGTCGTGCCATTCTTCAAGAGTTGGAGTTGCTGGTGATTGATGAGGTTTCGATGGTACGCGCAGATACCTTGGATGCAATCGATGTCATACTGAAGAGTGTGCGTCGGGATATGCGCCCCTTTGGTGGTGTGCAAGTTTTGTTTATCGGCGACTTATATCAGCTGCCGCCGGTCGTACAAGATCGTGAGTGGCAGGTGTTGAGAGATTACTATAGCAGTATGTTTTTTTTCGATGCCAAGGTATTCAAGCAGCATCCTCCAATATTGATCGAATTAAAAAAGATCTATAGACAACAGGACGATGCTTTTATTCGCGTCCTGAATAGCATCCGTAATAATGAAACGAGTGCTGAAGAGTTGGAAGAACTGAATGCACATTATAAGCCGGATTTTATTCCGGAAAAAGACGAGCAGTACATTACCTTAACCTCTCATAATCGTCTTGCTGATCAGATCAATCAGGAGAAGCTGATGAGCTTAGATACGAAGCTGCATCAGATTAAATCGCTGATTAAGGATGATTTTGGTCAATCGATGTTCCCGGCAGACGAGAATCTGAGTTTGCGAATCGGTGCACAGGTGATGTTCATCAAAAATGACACAGGGGAGGATCGACGTTATTATAACGGGAAGATCGGGACGGTTAAGGATATTAATTTGGATAAGCACCAAGTGATCGTTTCTTTTCCAAATGATGAGGAAGATGTGGTGGTGAAGCGGGAAACTTGGGAGAATATCCGTTATTCCTACAATAAAGGCGATGATAAGATAGAAGAAGAGGTATTAGGTACCTTTTCGCAATTCCCTTTGCGATTGGCATGGGCAATCACCATCCATAAGAGTCAGGGATTGACCTTTGAAAAGGCCATCGTTGATGCTGGTACTTCATTCGCTGCGGGACAGGTTTATGTCGCGCTGAGTAGACTGACAGGCTTAGAGGGTTTGGTATTGCGATCTAAGATTTCTCCATTTGCTATTCGCACGGATCATCAGGTGGTGAACTTTATGAAGCAGATGGCCGCTATGGGTAATCTAGATGATATCCTGCAAAAGAGCAGACAGAATTATTTAGGACAAATTCTTTTGCACTCGTTCCGTTGGCATCAGTTGACGGATGAATTCGAAAAACTTGTTGAGGAATACCGCGATAAGAAGATGGAGCAGAAGGAAGAGGCGATTACGGTATTGACCGGTATTTTAGATTCGTTGAAGAAACAGGAGCAGGTGGCGAATAAGTTTATGAGCCAACTGCATGGATTATTGAGCAAGCGAGATGAGATCGATTATGATTTAATCTGCGATCGCTCAAAGGCCGCGGTGAATTGGTTTTTGCCAACCTTTGAAAAGGACTGTCTACAGGCTCTAGAAGCCCATTTAGAAGCATGGAAGGTAAAGAAACGTACGAAGAAGTATGTGACTTTGCTGAAAGGCTTGTTGTTAGATTTTAAACGCAAGTTCGAGCAATTGAAACACAGCTTGACGATTGCGGAGGCATTAACGAAGTCGAATGATCAGGTTTCGGAGGAATTGTTAACCTGGGCGAAGCCAAAGGATGATCTTCCAAAGGAGTCCGAGAATGAAAAAGAAAAGGATACGAAGTCGATTACTTTAGAAATGTTTCAGGATGGAATGGAGATTGCGGAGATTGCGGAGAAACGCAATATGGTTGCCGGCACCATTTATGGACATTTAATCAATTTCATGGGGACAGAATTGGAAGCTACGGATTTGATGACAGAACAGGAGCTAAGCCAGATTGTTACACTGATAGAAAAGAACCCCGAAGCGACAACATTAGAGTTGAAGACGATGTTAGGGCCTGATGTGGATTATCCGGCAATTCGGATAGCACAAAGGCATGTGGAAATATTGGCTGAGAAGCCCTAGCGTAGGTATAAATAATTATATTTGCTGAAATCGAATACCTTTGAAAGAAGAGAAATCAAACAAGAAAGTAAATAAGTGGTTGGTTTTCACGAGTATGCCTTTTCAAATGGGCGTGACTATTTATGCTTTCTATTGGGTTGGAACTTGGCTTGACGGCAAATATCAAGTTGAGGGAGAGTGGTGGATGAAGGGATTGACGATGCTGGGTGTATTGGTTTCGATGTACCAATTTATTAGACAGGTAAACTATATCAATAAAAATGAATAAAATTTTCGAATTCTTAATCTACTTGGTTGTTCTGACGGGTATTGCCTACGGGCTTCATTATTTTATCCTTAAGATTAATGACCAGGACCACTGGTGGATTGGAACGGACTATAGTTTGGCGAGCATGTATACCTTCGGTGCAGTGTCTTCTTTAGTGATGATTTTATTCCTGTATGGCGCCGAATATGCGATGCCTAAGCAATTGGGTTTTGTATTCCTGGGAGCCATGTTATTGAAGTCTGTTGCGAGTTATATTTTTATTCATTCTGGCCTAGATTTATTGGAGAATAATTTCATTGAATTGAATTTCTTAGGCGTATTCTTTTTATATCTTTTTTTCGATGTCTATATTGCATTTCGTTTACTCAACACGGAAGGTCGCAATGTGGAAAAGTAAATTTTCAAAAAGTTTTCATAAATATGAACTAATGCCAAATAAAATTGTATTTTTGCGCAAAATTTGTCATAATTCAACACTAGTTAAAATGGTGAGTCTGAGAAGAGTACTTTTATTTATCGCAGTATTATTTATCGCTGTAAGCCCATTTCGCTCGTTCGCTGCTGAGGAAGCACATGGAACTGAGGGGAAAACAAAAGACCAAGAAATCAAAGAACACATTGATCATCACTTACAGGATGATTACTATTGGACGTTCTTCGTGGATAAAGAAGCAAACAAGCATTATGGCTTCGCTCTTCCTGTAATTTTGATTGACAACGGTCTTCATGTGTTTTCAGCTGCTGAATTTGAACATGGCGATAAAGTAGTTGAAAAGGCTGGAAATTATTACAAACTATACCACGGTAAAATCTATAAAACAGATGCTGCCGGCACAATTACCTATGATGATAAGCATCATGCAACGAATGCAAAACCTTTAGATTTCTCGATTACAAAGAACGTTTTAGGTTTAATGTTGACAGCATTATTGTTGTTTATCGGTTTCATCGGTTTAGCAAAAACTTATAAAAACGGTGCGAACGCTATCCCTAAAGGTTTCGCACGTGTATTAGAGCCTTTAGTGCTTTACGTACGTGACGAGATGGCGATTCCCAACATCGGCCACCGTTACAAAGAATTTATGCCGTATTTGCTTTCGGTATTCTTCTTGATCTTCACTTTAAACTTATTAGGATTGACTCCACTAGGATTCAACGTTACAGGTAATATCTCCATCACTTTGTGTTTAGCTTTATTTACGTTCGTCATCACGACATTCAAAGCAAACAAAGACTATTGGAAGCACATCTTTTGGATGCCAGGTGTACCGGTTCCTTTTAAATTCGTATTAGCGCCAATCGAGGTTCTAGGTATGTTTACTAAGCCTTTCTCGTTAATGCTACGTTTGTTTGCAAACATTACAGCAGGTCACTCTGTGGTAATGGGATTAATTGCAATCGTTTACTTATTCCAACATCAATTGACTATCCCTGGAAGTATCGGTGTGTCGATGTTATTAACATTGATCTTATTCTTCCTTGAGTTATTGGTTGCATTTTTACAGGCGTTTATCTTTACGATGTTGTCATCCCTGTTTATCGGTATGGCGGTAGAAGAACACGCTCATCACTAGTAGAATTTTTTTGTTAAATTATATAAATAATAATTATTATGATCCCAAATTTAGTAGGTGCAGGTTTAATCGTAATTGGTGCAGGTTTAGGTTTAGGTAAAATCGGTGGTTCTGCAATGGAAGCTATCGCTCGTCAACCAGAAGCAGCATCAAAAATTCAAACTGCAATGATCATCATCGGTGCCCTTGTTGAAGGTTTAGCATTCGGTGCTTTAATCTTAGGTAAATAAGCGCCAAGATTTGAAAAAAATAAGCATAACTTGTAACGGTTGGTTGCAAGTTATGTTTTAACAAAAAAAAAAGAACTTAAAATCTATATTTTATACATACATAAATGGACGCATTAATTAATCAGTTTTCGTACGGTCTGTTCTTCTGGCAATTGATCATCTTATTGATCGTTATCTTTATCCTAGGTAAGTTTGCTTGGAAACCTATTGTAAACGCTTTAGAAGAGCGCGAAAAAGGTATTTCTGATGCTTTAGCTTCTGCTGAGAAAGCGAAGTTAGAGATGGCGCGTTTAACGAACGAGAATGAGGCTTTATTAAAGCAAGCTCGTGAGGAACGTGATATCATCTTAAAAGAAGCAAAGGAGTTGAAAGATAAGATTGTTGCTGAGGCGAAAGAAGTAGCTCAAGCTGAAGGTGGTAAAATCATCGAGCAAGCAAAACGTGAGATCGAAGACCAAAAACAAAAAGCTTTAGCTGAGGTTAAAAATCAAGTGTCTGCATTATCTTTGGATATTGCTCGTAAAGTATTAAGCAAAGAGTTTGAAGATCAAAACAAACAAGAAGCATTAGTTTCTGATTTGTTGAAAGATGTGAAATTAAACTAATTGCTTACCAAATTAAGAATTAACGTATGTCAGTTTTCAAAGTAGCTTCAAGATATGCCAAATCATTAATTGATTTGTCAAAAGAGCATAACAACTTAGACGAAATTAAGGTCGACATGGAGGAAATCGTGGCGATTCTGAAGTCGAGTACGGAGTTGCAAGCTGTTTTAAAGAACCCAATTATCAAAACAGATAAGAAATTGGCGATCTTGAACGCATTATTCCAGGGTAAGGTGAAGCCAGAGATTATCGGTTTCTTCAATATCATGGTGAAAAAAGGACGTGCTGAATTGGTATATGCTACTGCGCAAGAGTTCATCGCTGAGTATAACGAGGTGAAGGGAATTGTGAAAGCAGAAGTTACTTCAGCAGCTCCGCTATCGGAAGATAATTTACAAGCTTTGCGCACGGCTATCGCTCAACAAATCAATAAAGAAGTGATCTTGTCTAACAAGGTTGATAAATCTTTGATTGGTGGTTTTGTTGTTCGCGTTGGTGATAGACAAATTGATGCAAGCATCAACGGTAAATTAGAGAAATTAGAAAGACATTTCGCAGGGCACTAATCCGCCTAGCGAGTCATAGAAATAATAGAATAAAAACCCCTTATACGAATTTAAACAATGATAGAGGTAAGACCAGATGAAGTTTCGGCAATTCTTAGAGAGCAATTGTCAGGCTTTAAGTCAGAGGCCGAGTTAGAAGAAGTGGGTACCGTATTACAAGTAGGTGACGGTATTGCACGTATTTACGGCTTAACAAAAGTTCAATCAGGCGAGTTGGTTGAGTTTGCAAACGGATTACAAGGTATTGTGATGAACTTAGAAGAAGACAACGTGGGTGTCGTAATCTTAGGTTCTTCAGATGAAATCAAAGAAGGTGATACTATCAAACGTACTAACCGTATCGCATCTATTAAAGTAGGTGAAGGTATGTTAGGCCGTGTAGTAAATACTTTAGGTCAGCCAATCGATGGTAAAGGACCTATCGCTGGTGAGACATACGAAATGCCTATCGAGCGTAAAGCTCCAGGTGTTATCTACCGTCAGCCGGTAACTGAGCCATTACAAACAGGTATCAAAGCAATCGATGCGATGATTCCAATTGGTCGTGGACAACGTGAGTTAGTAATCGGTGACCGTCAGACAGGTAAAACTGCGGTATGTATCGATACGATCTTAAATCAAAAAGAATTCTATGATGCTGGTCAACCAGTATTCTGTATATATGTTGCTGTAGGTCAAAAGAACTCTACAGTAGCGAACATCGTTCGTACCTTGGAAGAAAGAGGTGCAATGCCTTACACTGTGATCGTGTCTGCATCTGCAGCTGATCCAGCTCCAATGCAGTTCTATGCGCCAATGGCGGGTGCTGCAATCGGCGAGTTCTTCCGTGATACAGGTCGCCCTGCATTAATCGTTTATGATGATTTATCTAAACAGGCTGTGGCTTACCGTGAGGTGTCTTTATTATTGAAACGTCCTCCAGGCCGTGAGGCATACCCAGGAGACGTATTCTACCTTCACTCTCGTTTATTAGAGCGTGCTGCGAAGATCAACTCTTCTGATGAGATCGCTCGCAACATGAACGACCTTCCAGAGTCTATCAAACACTTAGTAAAGGGTGGTGGTTCATTAACAGCTCTTCCGATTATCGAGACACAAGCGGGTGACGTATCAGCTTATATCCCGACTAACGTAATTTCGATTACTGACGGTCAGATCTTTTTAGAGTCTAACTTATTCAACGCAGGTATCCGTCCGGCGATCAACGTAGGTATTTCGGTATCACGTGTTGGTGGTAATGCGCAGATTAAATCGATGAAGAAAGTTGCTGGTACATTGAAACTAGACCAAGCACAATACCGTGAGCTTGAGGCTTTCGCGAAATTCGGATCTGATCTAGATGCTGCAACGAAAGCAGTATTGGATAAAGGGGTTCGCAACGTGGAAATCCTTAAACAAGGTCAATATTCACCAGTTGCTGTAGAGAAACAAGTTGCTATTATTTACGCAGGTACAAAAGGCTTATTGCGTGCTGTTCCGGTAAATAAAGTAAGACAATTCGAAGAGGAGTTCTTAACTCAATTGGAACAACGTCATCCAGAAGTTTTGTCAGCATTAAAAGCTGGTAAATTCTCCGATGAGTTGACTGATGTATTAGAAAAGGTAGCTAAAGAATTAGCTTCTAAATATTAATTAGACATTAGAGTATAGACATTAGATCATAGAGTAGGATGGGTGATTTATTCTTTTGAGGATAGTTCACTCATCTGAAATCTGAGATCCTATATCTAAAAAAGAAATATGGCAAACTTAAAAGAAGTTAGAAATCGTATTACCTCCGTAACATCGACTCAGCAGATTACGAAAGCTATGAAAATGGTTTCTGCTGCGAAGTTGAAGCGTGCGACAAATGCTATTGTGCAATTACGTCCTTATGCTAACAAGTTAAGAGACATTTTAGCACAAGTATCGGCATCTGTAGAGGGTAATAATTCGCCTTATACACAAGATCGTATTCCTACAAAGGTTTTGGTTATTGTGGTTACCTCGAACAGAGGTTTGGCTGGTGCATTCAACGCGAATGCGATTAAGACTGCCAACAACTTGATCGCTGATAAATATGCGGATCAATTTGCAAGAGGTGATGTTAGTATTATTGCTATCGGTAAGAGAGGTCATGATTTCTTTAGCAGACGCAACTTTAATGTAATTGGTAACCATAATGAACTATTCAATAACCTAGACTTCGAAAACGTGTCTAAAGTTACAGAGTATGTTATGGATCAGTTCAAGGAAGGTAATATCGACCGCGTTGAGGTTGTTTATAACCAATTCCGTAATGCTGCAGTTCAAATCCTTACTTCAGAGCAAATCTTACCTCTGCTTCCTGAGGAGAAAGAAGAGAATGTTGCAGAACTTGATTACATTATCGAACCTTCTAAAGAGAAGATTATTGAAGAGCTAATTCCTAAAGCAATCAAGATTCAGCTTTATAAAGCTGTTCTAGATTCTAATGCTTCAGAACATGGTGCTCGTATGACTGCAATGGATAAAGCAACTGAAAACGCAGGTGATTTATTACGTTCATTGAAATTGTCGTACAACCAGGCTCGTCAAGCTGCTATTACAACCGAGTTAACAGAAATTGTTTCCGGTGCTGCAGCGCTATCAAACGGATAAGCATAAAAAATATTTGTATAAGGAAAGCCACTGACGTAGTCAGTGGCTTTTTTAGTATTTAGTATATAGTAGTTAGTATTTAGACCTAAGGCTGATATTATATTTTAGATATCAGATGTAAGTTATTAAGGATTGTGGATATGTATTTCTGCGAAAAGGTATCTAGGAGAGGAGAGATCGTAGGAGGTGTCTTTTATTTATTGTATTACACCTATTCTCTCATACATAGAAGCTAATTCCAACCCTGCGTCTACCTACTAACTACTAAATACTAACTACTATTCTGACTTTTATCTAAAAATTGTCAAAATATCAGTAAATAAAGTAAGTCCGAACCAATTTTAATTACATTTGTTCTAATTCAATTATGCTAGCCTTTTGCTATTATGGCTAGATTATTAACTATTAGGGTTTACTTTTTAGAATGAGTGCTATGGCGAAGAAGTTATATGTTTCCAATTCTACGGAATCTTCACGTATGTTTAAGAATGATTTTTTGGAGTCATTAACCAAGGTTCACTTTACTGTTCCACTTATTTTTTGGATTCCTGTCATCATTTATTTTATTTGGAAAGCGTCTGCTCAAGGAGGGATGACAGCAGGGGAAATTGCACTGTGGTTTCTCTTCGGACTAGCTTTTTGGACGCTTGCAGAATATGTACTCCATCGATGGGTGTTTCATTATGAGCCTAGCTCAAAGTTCGGACAGCGGATCCACTTCATCTTCCACGGCGTGCATCATGACTTTCCGAAGGATAGATTGCGTTTAGTAATGCCATTATCAGCCAGCATTCCAATGGCTACCATAATTTATATTCTATTTAGTTTTTTCTTTGCCGAGTTTACCTTGGCAGCGTTCTTTGCTGGATTTCTCTTAGGATACTTGATCTATGACGAGAGCCATTATGCGATGCATCATGCAAATTTCAAGTCTGGAATCTTCAAAAGAATAAAAGATCACCATATGTTACATCATTACTCGGATCCAGATAAGGGTTTTGGTGTAAGTTCGTCTATATGGGATGTATTTTTTAATTCCGGATTCCCTAAGAAGAAACCAGCCAAGAGCGTGAAGACAGAGAAACTATCGCAAGAAACTGTTGAAAATGTATAAAAAGAGCGGGCTATCGTTATCGATAGCCCGCTCTTTTTTTTTCTGGAAGTATCTGTTTTCAATGGCCATCAAGAACTTTCATTCCTGTGGCTTTTTCCACAGATACCTGGAAGTATTTTTAATTTCTTACCAGCGAATTAATGCAGATCCCCAGGTGAAGCCAGCACCGAAAGCTGCTAGACATACTAGGTCACCATCCTTAATCTTTCCTTGCTCCCAAGCCTCACAAAGGGCGATTGGCACCGATGCAGCTGTTGTATTGCCATATTTTTGTATGTTGTTGAAGATCTTCTCATCCGGCAATCCCATCGTCTTCTGCACAAATTGCGAGATACGTAAGTTTGCCTGATGCGGAATCAACATGTCAATATCCGTTGGTTTTAAGTTATTTTTAGCTAAGGCTTCGCCGATCACTTCAGGAAATTTTACGACTGCTTTTTTGAATACTGCTTGTCCGTCCATATAGGGGAAAGCAGAACCATCTTCCAGCATTTCTTTCGTCATCAACATACCGCCAAGCTCTTGATCTGGCCATGTAGGTGGGTTTTCCAAATAGCATCCCGCAGAAGCCCCAGGATAATACATTGCTAGTTTTTCAGCTTCTGCACCATCAGAATGAAGATGCGTGCTAAGAATACCTTTTCCAGGCTCTGTAGTCGGTTGCAATACAACCGCTCCAGCGCCGTCTCCGAAGATAACAGATACCGCACGTCCGCGCGTAGAAAAGTCTAAGGCGAAGGAATGCTTCTCCGATCCTACAACAAGGATGTTCTTGTACATGCCGGTCTTAATAAACTGATCGGCAATAGATAATGCATATACAAAGCCTGAGCATTGATTTCTGACATCCAATGCACCGACTTCTTTCATTCCCATCTCTCTTTGTAACAAAACGCCGCAGCCAGGGAAATAATAATCGGGAGATAATGTTGCGAAAATAATAAAGTCGATTTCTTCAGCGGTTGTGTTTGCTCGCTCGATAGCAATTTTAGAAGCCTCTACCGCCATGCTAGTCGTTGTCTCTCCAACGCGATCTGCAAATCGTCTTTCCTTGATACCCGTACGTTCCTGGATCCATTCATCAGAGGTCTCCATAAAACGTGTCATATCGTTGTTGGTATATACATTCTTAGGGACATAGTAGCCTAGTCCAGCTATTTTCGATTGAAACATAGGGTCTTTATTAGTAAACAATTCGCCAAAATTAAGGAATTATTTGAAAAATAAGCTATTTTTGCTTTATGAGCGTAGAGGTAGAAACCGAGGCATTTACACTTGAAGAAATACTAGCCGTAACGAAGGAGTCCAATCGATTGATTTTATGGAATGATGATATCAATACCTTTGATCATGTGATCGAATGTTTGATGCATTATCTGCAATACGGTGAGGAAGAAGCGGCAAGAATAGCTTGGACTGTTCATACCAAAGGAAAATGCGCGATTCTCGAAGGCTCCTATACGGAAATGGAAGTCTATCGGAAGATCTTAAAGTCTGAGGGACTTACCGTTAGTATAGAGTAAGGGTCTAAAATACACGTAATAATGCAGTTACGATGGGTTTACTTCCCTCTTTATTCTGCAATTTTGCATCTTATCACTAGAAACGAAGATATTGCATGCAGAAGAATCAACTACTCCTCATCCTATTCCTATTTCCATTTATTTTATTTGCTCAAAAAGGTATTATCCGTGGAACTGTCTATGAACAAGACGGGACAACTTTAGCCGTTGGTGCTAGCGTAAATCTGATTCCTGCGGCTTCGCAGGGCGCTCAGAAAGGTCAACAAACAAGCAATGCTGGAACATTCAGATTTGAAGACCTATCGGCAGGAACCTATCGTATTCAAATAAGTTTTCTCGGTCATGAAACGTATAATAGAGGCAATATTAGCATTACAGCGAATCAGGATCTCAATCTTGGAAAAATCACGCTTCTAGAAGACGGAAAGCAAATTGAAGAAGTTGTGGTGCAAGGAAGGGTGCCTGACTTACAGATTGGTATCGACAAAAAGGTGTTCGATGTGTCGCAGAGCACCATAAGCATTGGAGGGAGTGCGCAAGAATTGTTGGGCAATGTACCAACCTTGCAGGTTGAGTCTGATGGGGCAATCAGTCTTCGGGGATCTACATCCGTACGCATTCTAGTGGATGGCAAGGAGTCGGCTATGGCTGGTTCCGACATCAATGCCTTCTTGCAATCTTTGCCTGCTGAGGCGATTGATAAGGTGGAAATTATCACCAATCCATCCGCTCGCTATGATGCCGAAGGGCAGTCGGGTATCGTGAATATTATCTTGAAGAAGAATGCACGACTAGGACTGAACGGTTCGGTCAATGCATCTGTAGGAAATTATGAAAATGCAAACGGCGGGGTTACACTAAACTACCGACCTGGCAAGATAAATTACTTCGGTAGCTACAACTTTGCCAGAAGAAACTCTATGGGTGATGGCTTCAACGATAATACGGAGTATATCAACAGACAGGTTACGGATTTAAGCCCGCGCACGCGCAGTGAAGATGAGAGTTCTCGTTTGGGCTATAACCATACGATACGTTTAGGATCCGATTATTATATCAATGATAAAAACTCACTGAGCATTGCGGGGAACTTTAGTATTCGTGACAATGAACGCGGACGTAAAATCAACTATCAATATTGGAATATACCGGAATACGGTGCGAGCAGTTTTAGAAACGCGATGCAGGAAGAGCAGGACTTTGGAGTTGATGCACAATTGGACTATAAGCGCACCTTTAAACGACAAGGCGAGGAGCTGATGGCTAATGTTTCTTTTGGTTATGACACGGAAGATGGTACCAACGATTTTCATCAGACCTATGCCAGCGGTATTGCCGATTTAAGACGTCAGAATACGACTTCTGAACTGGGTAGAAACTGGAACTTTCAATTGGATTATACACTCCCATTAGGCGAGGACCATAAGTTTGAAGCTGGATACCGCTCGATCTTGCGCTATGCTGATGAAAGCCAGTATTCCGAATTATTAGACACCCTTACAAATGAATTTGCAACAGATTTTTCTGTGACGAATGATTTCGATATGAGCAGTGCCGTACATGCGCTATACGCCAATTATCAACGTAAATTGACTCACCGATTAGGGGCACAGTTCGGTTTGCGTGCTGAGCAAGCTTATTTAAATACCAGCATCTATTCTTATGATGAGGATGCACCCACTGTTCCTATCCGCGCGGATGGTAAGTTAGATTATTTCCGCTTATACCCAAGTGTATTCCTGAGTTATGGAGTAGGAGAGGCTAAGACGGATAAGATTCAGTTAAGCTATTCTCGACGCGTACAACGCCCTAGGGGTTGGCAGGTGAATCCATTTATCAACATGTCGGATGAACAGAATTTTATGCAGGGTAATCCGAACCTATTGCCGGAGGATATCCATGCTATGGAGCTCGGCTTCTCCAAATTCTATGAGAAATGGAACTTTGTAGCTTCAGCTTTCTATCGTCGAGTAAACGATGAAGTACAACCCGTCCTATACGATCCATCGATGATTTCGGAGATTGTTGGTGACCGCACCAATGTAAATTATTCGAAATGGGAAAATGCTTCTGATATGGATGTTGCCGGTTTCGAGTTAATCTCGAAAGTCAATCTATTTAGCTGGTGGGATGTTACAGGAAACTTAAACTTATCTTCAATCAAATTTAATCCAAAACCGGGATTGGGGTTGAACGAGCGCGAATCATTCAACTGGAATGGAAACTTGACGACGAACCTGAAATTTACGCCTACATTCTCTGCTCAGGTTCGCGGTGATTATCGCAGCGGCATGAAGACCATGCAGGGGCAGATGGAACCGATGAAAGGAGTAGATGTGGCGCTGAAGAAAGATATCTTAAAGAAAAAGGGAACCTTGAGTTTGAACGCTAGAGATGTGTTCAACACCCGCAAATTTGAGATGAAGAACTATTTAGCCGATCGCCAAATGCATTTCTCGCATCGATGGATGCGCCGAATGGTGACTCTCTCATTCTCTTACCGTTTCGGTATTCAAGACTTAAATAAGAAAGAAAAAAGAGAACAGAATGATATGGGCGACATGGAAGGACAACAATTTTAAACCTTGCATTTACAATTTGTTTCATTAAATTTAATCTTTCAACTTAATCGACTAATGACTATGAAAAGAAATTTTGGGTATGGATTAATTGTTGCATTTGGATTAACATTAGGATCATGTGCAACAAAATCATCTACTACCGCGCCTCAAGCGCAGCCTGTATACGAATTAAATAAACTTCCGAAGGTCAACTTAAAGGATTTCAAAAAGAATTCTGCGGGAGCTTATGTATTGTTTGATGGTTCTTCCTTAAATGGATGGAGAGGATACAATAAAGACCATGTGCCTGCAAAATGGGCAATCGACAATGGTACATTAAAATTCTCGAAAGCACCGGGAGGCAATGCCAAGGCGGAGGGTGGCGATATTATTTTTGCTCACGATTTCAAAAACTTTGAACTAGAGTTCGAATGGAAAATCTCACAGGCAGGAAACTCGGGTGTATTTTTCTTAGCCAAAGAGGTTAAAAACCAACCAATCTATATTTCATCTCCAGAATACCAATTACTGGATAATCAAAATCACCCGGATGCCAAGCAGGGGGTTGATGGTAACCGTAAATCTGCATCGCTGTATGATATGATTCCGGCGAAACCGCAAAATGCTTTCCCTGCCGGGCAGTGGAATAGAGCGAAGATTGTGGTGAACAAAGGGAAAGTAACGCACTATCAGAACGACGAGAAAGTGGTGGAATATGAATTATGGACTCCATCTTGGATCGAATTGCTACAAGCCAGCAAATTCAGCAAGGAAAAATGGCCTTTGGCGTTTGAGTTATTAAGCACCGTAGGTGGCAAAGAGAAGGCGGGGGTTATTGGATTCCAAGACCACGGCGACGATATTTGGTTGAGGAATGTAACGGTAAAAGTATTATAATGAAGAAAACACTTCATAACTGGAAAGAGAGCTTATTAAGCTCTCTTTTCTTGCTTGTAGCAACAGGGAGTCTGTTCGCGCAGAATATTTCTTGGCATAACCCACTAAAAGAATCAGCTTTGCAGGGGCGTACAGCAGCTTTAAAAGCAGAAGATGCCTATGCTCGTTTGCCTTTGAATTTAAAAACCGAAGTTCGTGAACCGGTGTGGCACCTAGGTCAGCAAGCGGCAGGTATCTATGTGGAGTTTATTTCAAACTCACCCGAAGTGGCCGTGCGCTATAAGGTGCGTAATGCCTTAAATATGCCCCATATGCCGACTACAGGTGTGAGCGGCGTTGATTTATATGCAAAAGGTGAGAAAGCAGGCGACTGGAAGTGGTCTTTTGGCAAGTATAAGTTCGCTGACACCATTACTTACGACTATGTAAACCTTGCAGTGCCAACGGGGAGAGGAAACCAGTACAGGCTTTATCTTCCCTTGTATAATGCGGTTGATTGGATGGAAATCGGCGTTAAGGAGGGGGCGAGCTTTGAGTTCACAAAGAATACTGAAAAGCCAATTATCGTTTATGGTACTTCGATTGCCCAAGGAGCATGCGCGACACGCCCAGGCTTAGGATGGACAAATATGCTTGGTCGTAATTTTAGCCAACCGGTCATCAATCTGGCATTCTCCGGAAATGGAAGACTGGAACAGCCTATTCTCGACCTCATCAATGAGGTCGATGCTGCTGCATATCTGCTGGATTGTATTCCTAATCTTGCACTTACCAAAGATCGTTCTGCCGATGACTTGAAAAAGTTAATAATCAATGCGGTTTCGACCTTGCGTAAAAAGCATCCCACGACGCCCATTATGCTGATGGCACACAGCTCCAGCGAAGTGCCGGGTATTATGAGCAAAACCAACCTTTCAGAATATGGCTCCTCTTCGGTGGTTGCATTCGAGACTTTTAAAGAGATCAAAGCGAAAGGCGACAAGAATTTGTATTGGGTGTCAAGTCAAGATATTGGCTTTGATATCGAATCGACCGTGGATTATGCACATCCTAACGATATCGGCATGAAGAAGATTTCGGATGCTTATACGAAAGTGCTGAAGAAAATATTGAAGTAGAATTTAGTACTTAGTATTAGTATAAAGACCTATGGCGGCCAATATTGGTCGCCTTTTTTTGTGCGAAAATTAAGGGTTATCTACTATTTGTTGAAGGGAAGGAGGGATGATTTGAATAGTCACGGATGGCAATATCCGATTCGTCTCGCAGCTTCGATTTATGATGTTTGTTTCTCCATGAAAAAAAATGACACTTTTTGCTAAGGTTTAATACAGTTTTCCGTTTCTAGTGAAATTGTCAATAACCAATGTATAATCTCGATGAAATATTATCGCTTTTACAGAAGCGAATCGATGGTAGTATTAGCGAAGAAGAATTAACTATTCTGGAAAACTATGCTTCCGCAAACCCTTATTTCCACCAGCTATTGGAAAAAATTGGAGAGGATGGTGTGCTGTGGGATGATTTAGTTGAAAAACTAGAATTAGAAAAATCAGATAATGATTCCTGGGAGGAAAGGTTGAAGATTCAAACCATTCGAAAGATTCGAGATCATGAAATTAACATTCCTCCAGTTAAACTAAAACGAATGTCCTGGCTTCGTATAGCGAGTCTATTACTGATCACACTCTCCATTTCTACTTTATTTATTTTATATCAACAAAGTCGAAATAGTTCTAATATCGAGATTGTTAGTGAAATTCCAACACCATCTTCTAAAGCAATTCTGCGACTCGATAATGGGAAAGTTATCGAGCTTAACTCCGCAAAGTCTGGACTTCTAATAGATAACGGTTTATCCTATGTTGATGGAACATCCGTTGGCAATGACTCTGAACTATCCAATATTGAGATGCTTAGTTTGGAGGTTCCGAAAGGGGGTAATTATCATCTCGTTTTAGGCGACGGAACGAAGGTTTGGTTAAACTCTGGATCTGTGTTGAAATATCCTCTGAAGTTTAAAAACAATGAGCGATTGGTAGAGCTGTCAGGCGAAGGATATTTCGAAGTTTCCACAAGATATCATCAGGACCATGCAGATCAAGAGCAGGTTCGGACACCGTTTTTAATACATACTAAAAGACAAATTATAGAAGTGTTAGGCACTGCATTTAATGTAGAAGCTTACGCTGACGATAAGGTTGAGAAAACAAGTTTAGTACATGGTAAAGTCCGTGTGAGGGAAGCACACAGACCTGCGGGAAAATTAAATCTAAATCCAGGAGAACAGTCGATCATTAGCAATTCAGCTATCGAGAAGACACAGTTTAACACTGACGACGTTTTAGGATGGAAAGATAATAAGTTCATTTTCAACAATACTGACCTAAGCCAAGCATTGAACGTATTGAGTAGATGGTATGATTTCGATGTTCGCTACGAAGGAGAGATCCCACAATCTCAATTTTATGCGGAAATAAATCGTTCCAACAAATTAACCACAGTACTAAAAACACTAGAAAAAGGAGGTGTAAAATTCAGAATGGAAAAACAAGATAACCGTTTTCGGTTAGTAGTCAAGAAATAATGGATTCAAAAGGAGTCCAAATAGTGCTGCTACACTATTTGGACGTGATTTAAATCGATTATTACATCAATTGAACAATAGGAAGGCCAATTAAAAGCAACAGAAACAATTTAAACCACTTAAAATTATGATTTTTTATTCAATTGTTAAAGACCGAATCAGGTCTTTAGGGAAGCCATTTTTACTAGCCATGAAATTAATAGTCTTATTAACTTTCTTAAATATCTGCACCGTTCTAGGGAATGGAATTGCGCAGCAGGTCACCCTGAAGGGGGAGGGCATTACTTTGGTACAGGCGATGCGGAGCATTCAACAGCAGACCGGCAAACAGTTTTTTCTAAACGGGAGAAAACTAGCTGAGCTTAAGGTGAATATTAATGTGAAGTCGATGGATTTATCGCTCGCTTTGGAGTCGCTCTTGAAAGGGAAACCAGTTTCATGGGAAATGCAAGATGACATCATCGTAATTAAGCAAGAGCAGAATGGATATCTGAAGCCTCAAAAATTGCAAATTCATACCGAGAGTCTTAACGGTTGGAATCAACAAAGCACCGTTCAAGGCGTTGTTAGCAAAGATTCAGGAGAGCCTTTAGCAGGGGCTACCGTGACGATAAAAGGAACTCCTGCGGCTGTTTCAACTAATGAAAGAGGTGAGTATTCATTATCCTATGCTATCCAAAACCCTGTCCTAGTTGTTAGTTTGATGGGGTTTTCGAGTAAAGAAGTTGCAATTGGCAATCGATCAAATGTAAATATTACCTTATTGGAGGTTGTCGATGATATTGATGAGGTTGTCGTAGTTGGATATGGTACGCAGAAGAAAATCAATTTAACAGGTTCTGTCGCCACGGTTAGTGGGGATGAAATCGCAAAAACACCAACAAATAACCTATCGAATGCCATCGGGGGGCGTATGCCTGGGGTTTCCTCTGTGAACTCTGATGGTCGCCCGGGAAGCGGATCCACTATTCGTGTTCGTGGATTGAGTACATTGAACGATAATAACCCACTGGTTGTAGTCGATGGGGTTGTTCGTTCCGATGGCTTTGGAAATATCGATCCAAATGAAGTCGCTAGCATCTCCGTTTTGAAAGACGCATCAGCCGCGGCAGTCTATGGCGCTCGTGCAGCAAACGGGGTTATCTTGATAACCACAAAGAGAGGAAAAGTCGGAAAACCTGTTTTGACATATTCAGGTATGGTGGGCCTGCAGGAGCCAACCCAATATCCAACGTTAATGACCGCTTACGACTATGGCGTTACGCGCAATCAGGCATTCTATAATCAAGGATACGACCCAAATAATCCCGCACAGGCAAATAACTTCTATACTGACGCGGAATTACAGAAATTTAAGGAAAACGGAACTGATTGGTATGCTGAGACATTTAAAGATCGTAGCCCTCAAAATCAACATAATTTAAGTCTCCAGGGCGGTAGTGAATCTGTTCGATATTTCGGTTCGCTTGGTTATTTGAATCAAACCGGGCTATACGATAATATTGGTTTCAAACGATATAATATTCGTTCGAATATCGATGCCTCGATAACAAATAGTCTAACCGTTGGGTTAAACCTAGAAGCACGACAAGAGCTTTTTGAATCCCCAAGTTGGGACGCTTCGGAAATCTTTCACCGTGTTATCAACGCTTCACCAACCCGCTTAGCATACCACCCAAGTGGTAGAGCGGCTAATACTACGGGCTCCCATCCTGTAGAGATGATAAAAAACTCTGGATACAAGGATCAAGAATACGACATTTTTCAAGGGACTTTATTCTTCAATCAAAAGCTAGATGTACTTACTGAAGGGCTCGCTCTCAATGGAAATTTCTCGTATTACAAACAACATTATTTCAATAAGGTGTTTGCAATGCCCTATACGATGTACGATGAGGATGCGCAGGGAAATGTAACGAATGAAAAAATGGTCGGTAGTAAAACGTCTTTAACAGAAGGTTTTGATGCCTTGACTAATACGACTTACAATATTTCCTTGAACTACGCCCGAGATTTTAATAATCATAGCCTTGGCGGTATGTTGTTGTATGAGCAATATGGCGCAAAAGGTAAAAACTTTACCGCTAGAAAGGAAGATTTTATATCTAATATCAAAGATGAATTTTTTGCGAGTGGACCAACTAACCAATCGATTGATGGACGTGGATATATCAACGATGCGCGACGTTCGCTTGTGGGACGTGTAAATTATGCTTACGCAGGGAAATATTTGTTTGAGGGGACATTTAGATATGATGGCTCTTATCGTTTTCCAACAGAGAGTCGCTTCGGATTCTTCCCCGCAGTTTCTGCTGGATGGAGAATTTCGGAAGAACCCTTTTTCAAGAACAATGAAAGTTTGAACTTTATCAATAACCTAAAGCTACGCGTTTCTAAAGGTCTGATTGGAAATGATCGAGTGAATGCCTATCAGTTTTTGGAAAGTTATTCGATCATCACTGGGGCTGGCCCTGTGGTCGATGGAAAAGCTGTGCCGCAGGTCGGATACGGCGTATATCCGAATTACAATATCACTTGGGAAAAACAAGATAACACCAACATTGGATTGGAATGGAGCTTATGGAATTCTATGCTGAACTTCGAAGTCGACTATTTCTTCCGACACACCCGCGACATCCTTTGGAGCAAGGATAGATCGGTGCCTGGAACTTTTGGCCGCCAATTGCCAAATGAGAATTATGCCAAAGTTAAAAGTAAGGGTGTCGAATTCACTATCGGCCATCAGAACGCTGTTAATGACTGGAGTTACAATTTTAGGCTAGTGGGTTCTTATGCGACAAATGAAGTAACGCAAATAGACGATCCTGCGAATGCGATGGATTTTAATAAACAACTAGGACGCCCTATTGGTTACCGTGCAGGATACGAAGCATTGGGTTTATTTCGATCAAAAGAAGAAGCTAATTCATGGTTTGGCGGCAAGCAGTTTGGATTGCAAAGTCTTCCAGGCGATATCAAATATGCGGATATTGATGGCGATGGCGCAATTACTATTCAAGATCAAAAAGTCATTGCCAACTATGGAAGTGAACCACGTATAATGTATGGCTTTAATGGATCGCTATCCTGGAAGAACGTAGATATGAATTTCTTTTTCCAAGGTGCGTCACAACGTAATATGATGTTGACTGCCGCTGGACGAGTGATGTATTTGAACGGCGGGTCAAGTAATAACTTCGCTTATTTTGCTGATTCATGGTCTCCTGAGAATACCGACGCGAAATATCCGCTTGCATGGGTTGACTCTCGATCGATAAATAATCGCGATTCTAATTTCTGGCTGCGCAAAGCGGGTTATGTTCGCTTAAAATCGTTGGACTTAGGCTATAATTTCTCTGGTGATTGGCTCGATAAAATCAAAGTCAATAAGATGAGAATTTATGTTTCCGGATTTAATCTATTCACGATTAGCCAAATCGATGAGTTAGATCCTGAAGCTGCAACCGGTGCAGGAAACTACTATCCGCAACAACGTAATTACAACCTAGGTGTTATGCTTTCATTTTAATTATTAACGTTATGAAATTCACAAAATATATAGCAATAGTCGCTTTCTTTACTTTCGCCTTTTCTTCCTGCGAGTCAGACTTTTTAGACCCCAAGAATCCATCGGCTATTTCGGAAGAAGACGTATGGTCAGATGGCAAATTGATTGAACTATTAGTCAATCAAATGTATAATGACCGACAAGGATACGAGTATTCAAATACGCAAGACAACATAGTTGACGAAGGACGATGCAATTATACAGGGGATGCGCCAAACCAAATACTTCGTGGCCAATGGGATCAAACATATAATCCTCTCGGTTTTTGGGCCTATCAACAGGTTCGTCGTGCAAATGAGTTTCTGTCGAAAATAGATGCCGCTACACTTGACGAGGATACGCGAAAACGCCTGAAAGGCGAAGCACGCTTTCTAAGAGCATTTCTATATTTTGATATGGTCAAGCGTTATGGCGGAGTTCCAATTATTACAACAGCACAAAATATCTCAGATGATTTAATGGTAAAAAGAGCAGGCGTTAAGGAAACGTTCGAGTTCATCGCTACTGAATTAAAACTGGCTACGGACGAATTACCTGCTTCAGCCCCAAGAGGAAGAGCATCGCAAGGCTCGGCCATGGCCCTGTTGGGAAGGGTTTTGTTGTATCATGCGAGTCCCCTCTATAATCAGGAAAATAACAACGCGCTCTGGGCAGACGCTGCAAAAGCAAATAAAGAATTGATGGATTTGAACAGATATAGTTTGTATCCCGACTTGAATAAAATATGGTTAGATAAAGCAAATAATCATGTAGAGTCAATCTTTGAAATCCAATACAAGTTGCCAGAAAAGCAACACAGTTGGGATGCCGGTTTAAGACCCCTAATCCTTGCCAATAACAATGCTGGTCAACTATCTCCATTGCAGGAGTTGGTAGATGCATTTCCGATGAAGAACGGAAAAGGAATCAAAGAAGCAGGATCGAATTATAATCCGAATGATCCCTATGTCGGTCGCGACGATCGATTTTATGCATTCATCGCATTTAATGGGTCTAAAGTCAAGGGAACAACTTCCGGTCCGCCGGTTCGTGAAATCACGTTGGAAACATACTCAGGTGGTAGAGATTATGATGCCTCAAAAGAGAACACGATCTATAACACCATAACGAGCTACTATACGCGAAAAGCTATCAATCCGGATAATACAATCTATACCGGAAGCACAGGAAGTGACCAGCCATGGATAGAACTGCGCTATGCAGAGGTGTTGTTGAATTATGCAGAGGCTCAGAATGAGGCGCTTTCCGCGCCAGATGCTTCCGTCTATCAAGCGTTGAATACACTTCGAAAACGCGCAGGTATAACAACAGATTTGGCGGTAGGATCACTAAATAAAGTACAGATGCGCGATTTGATTCGTAACGAACGTTACGTGGAAATGTGCTTTGAGAAAAAGAGATATTGGGATCTAAGACGATGGAAATTGGCAGAAACATTTTTGAACGGGAAAAAATATCACGGAGCCTTAATAACAAAGCATGCTGACGGCAGCTTCACATATGCTTATCCTGAAGTCGATCCAACACCGATCGTGTTTGAAAGCAAAATGTATTTTATGCCGATTCCACAAGGCGAAATTGATAAAAATGGAAACCTAGAACAGAACCAAGGTTGGTAGTTATGAACGCTAAAACTAATTTAATATGAGATACGAATTAATGATTCCGACACAGATTCGTAAGGCGATAGCTGACAACATTCCGGTCGTTCTTCCATTAGGTGTGTTGGAATATCATGGAGAGCATTTATGCACAGGAGTAGACACTTTGGTGATTACGGAAACGTTAGCACAATTAGAAAACGAAGTTCCCTTTATTATTTTACCAGCCTTTTATTATGGCGCTGCAAGCTACGCGGTCGAAGGGCCTGAAGCAAATGGTAGTATACATAATCGGCCAGATATACTTTATCCTTTTGCAAGTTCATTATTTATGAACTTGCTAAGGATTGGTTTTCGAAATATCCATGTCATTGTGCATCATCAGAGTGAAAACTTTGCAGCAGGGATGCCAACTGATCTATCTTTCAAATTAGCAGCACGGCAAACCTTGTTCGATTTTATTGAGCGCCAATTTGGTGAAGGTTGGTGGGGTAAAGCAGAATCTGCAAATTATTATGAAGGCCATGAGGAAGGCGATAATCCATTTAATTGGATTCAAGCTTATCCATTATTGTCCGATTCTATTCAGAAGGATTATCCTATAGATCATGCCGGGAAACTAGAAACAGCATTAATGATGGCTGTTTGTCCTGAAGGGGTGTATATGGATCATTTCTCGGAGGATAAATGGTACACGCAGACTGCAAAAGACGCCAGCTTGGAATATGGTGAAGCTGTACTAGCCAGAGTTAAGGATCATTTGAAAGATAAATTGAAGCCGAAATCCTAATATCAAGATTATGAAGACATTGTCATCTACAAATGTTAGGCTTTATTTGATCATTATCGGGTGTATGTATGCGGTATTGGGCTTTTCTATAGGCATAAATGCCTATTTCATACCTTTTGTACAGGAAGCATTTGCCTTAAAAAGAGCAACCTCCTATCTGATTATGACGGCTACCTTTTCGGCTTACGTGCTGTTTGCCATTCCCTCGGCGATGTTGCTAAAAAAGATTGGATACCGTAATTCTATTTGTACCTCATTTTTCATATTGGCGGTTGGATTCACATTAATAGCCTTTTCTTCCCAGTCAGCTAGTTTTGAATTATTCCTTTTCGGCCTTTTTGTATTGGGAATTGCTCAGACCTTGCTCACGGATTCCATCAATTCTTACGTAACAATACTTGGATCACCGGATTCTGCAGCCAAACGAATCAGTATCATGGGAATAGCGGATAAGCTGGCACTCGCAGGTGCGTCCTTTATATTAGCCCTGTTCTTAGACTTGCAAGATGTAGATATCAACCACCTAAAGATTCCTTTTTACAGTATTGCTGTCATTGCCATTTTAGTGGGTATTGCTATCTACTTTTCTCCATTACCGGAAATTTCAGCACCTGGTGAAGACAGCGCAATCGACGAACTTGATACAAGTGTTTATGGGAATACAAAATCATCCATATTTCAAATCCCACACCTATATCTCGGTGCCATTGCAATATTCTTTGATGTCGGAGTGGAAATAATCGCTCTTGGATCAATCAATGATTATGCTAAAAGCTTAAATCTCGAACATCCTGAACACTATGTTTGGTATACGACCTTTGGAATGGTGTTTGGCTATTTGTGTGGCGTAAGCCTAATCCCAAAGCGACTCTCACAAAGACAAGGATTAGTTATATGCACACTTTTGGGTATAGTAACTACAATAGTCATATTGATTGTAGAACCAATCATGTCCATCTATTTCGTCGCCGCTCTGGGGTTCGCAAACTCCCTACTATGGCCGACGGTATTTCCTTTAGCATTACGTGACCTAGGACGATTTACTAAAAAAGGAGCTTCTGTATTGGTGATGGGTATTATTGGGGGGGCAATTCTTCCTTTAATCTTCGGTTATTTGGCGGATCTGTATGGACATCAAATCGCCTATTCAGTCTGTATTCCAGCATATCTATATCTGTTATTCTATGCTTTAATAGGCAGTAAACTGAGACCACATTAACGTTTAAATCGATGGAAAAGTTATATAAGATTAATGATGACGATAATGTCTATGTTCTGAAAGAGCCTGTTGTATCAGGTGAAATCATTGAGATTAATGGCAACCCGATTAAAATTCCCTATGATTTGGGGCGAGGGCATAAAATCGCTGCCTGTAACATCCAAATAGGTGAGAAAGTCATCAAGTTTGGTATGAAGATCGGTTCTGCCACGAAGAAAATCCAACTTGGAGAACATGTGCATTTACATAATTTGAAAAGCGATTATTTACCAACATATTCTAAGGATGAACGATTTGATAACAAGTAAAAACAACAGTCTAGGCAGTGGTTATTTACGCGCGGATGGTAGGAAAGGAATTAGAAACATTGTTCTAATTGTTTATTTAGTAGAGTGTGCTAGGCATGTCGCTCAAAAAATAGCGCTACAATTTGATGAACAACAAGTTCAAATGATTGGATTTAGTGGCTGTTATCCGAATAGCTACGCCGAGCGAATGATGCATTCGCTTTGTACCCAACCAAATGTCGGAGCCGTGTTATTGGTTTCTCTGGGATGTGAGAGTTTTAACGGAAGCTCACTGTTCAAGCATGTGGAGGCTTCCAGCAGACCGGTAAAGCTAGTAGGTATTCAACAGACTGGAGGTACGAAAATGGCCATCGAGGAGGGTAAGCAGTTTATCACGTTTGCATTAGCGCAATTAGAGCAAGTTCCTCGAACTGATATTTATTGGAAAGATATGATTATAGGCGTGGTTTCCGGAGGAAGCGACGCGACAAGTGGACTAACTGCCAATCCGGCTACGGGATTAGCATTTGATAAATTACAAACGCTTGAGAGTACCTGTATTTTTGAAAATACAGGCGAAATGATTGGATTAGAGGACGATTTGAAACGTAGAGCAAGTCGTCCAGACCTAGGTGAGGAATTAAAAAACACGATACTAAAGGCCGCATCTTATTATGCGAAAATGGGGCATGGAAGTTTTGCGCCTGGAAATGCCGAAGGCGGTCTGACCACATTGGAGGAAAAATCTATCGGAGCCTACTGTAAGAGCGGATCATCAGCAATAGTTGGAGTATTAAAGCCTTGCGACCTACCGACGGTTCCTGGATTATATCTAATGGATATTGTACCTGATGGTGAGCCTACATTCGGTTTTCCAAATCCAAATGATATCTCGGAAATGAATGAATTGATCGCTTCGGGTGCTCATTGTATTTTATTTACCACCGGAAGGGGCTCAGTTGCTGGTTCTGCAATATCGCCCGTTATAAAAATTATGGCAAATCCGGAGAATTATGTGCGTTTGGAGGAAAACATGGATGTGAATGCTGGAAAAATACTATTGGGAGAGAGCAGTTTGGACGATATTGCGAATGAGATCATTCTTCGTATTGCCGAAGCAGCAGGTGGCAAACGAACAAAAGCAGAAGAATTAGGGCACTTTGAGTTTTCGCTTGGCTATAAGTTTTTTGAACCGGCAGGACCTTCCTGTTTAGCCTGAATATTATGATGAAAATAGATAGCCATATCCATTTCTGGAAATACCATCCGATAAAAGATGCTTGGATTACCGACGAGATGGAAGTCTTAAAGTCTGACTATATGCCCGATGATTTATTGCATCAGATGAACGATGCAGGCATCGAACAAGGCATTTTAGTGCAAGCGGATCAGAGTGAAAAGGAGAACTATTTTCTATTGACACTCGCTAAACAGCACCCTTCCTTCGTTGCGGTCGTTGGCTGGGTCGATTTTCGGAGCAACAACATCGAAGAAAGACTTGCTTTCTACGCGGAGGATAACCTGATGAAGGGATTTAGACATATTGTTCAATCTGAGCCTGATCTAAACTTTTTATTGAAACCATCTTTTATGAATGGAATCGCTCTGTTGAAGAAGTACAATTTTACCTACGATGTATTGATTTACCCGAAACACCTAGAGATAGCTTTAGAATTTTGTAAGACATTTTCTGATCAGAAATTAATAATAGACCATATTGGTAAGCCGGACATTAAGAATAGAAATTTCACGGACTGGAAAAAGGAGATAAGTGAGTTTAAGTCGATGGATCATGTAGGCTGCAAATTAGCAGGTCTCGTTACTGAAGCGGATTGGAATCGTTGGCAAGTTGATGATTTTAAGGAAGTCATTGATTTTTGCTTATCGGTTTTTGGCCCCCATAGAATGATGTTTGGAAGTGACTGGCCAGTATGTAAGCTTGGCGGGTCTTATGCGGAAGTGTGTGCTATCGTCGAACAACATATTTCAAAGCTTACCGAGGTAGAACAGGCAGCAATCTGGGGGAACACATGCAGAGATTTTTACAATATTAAACCATAAACCAAATGATGAAAAGTATAAAACACCCAATGAGGATGCTAGAATCCGACCCTCCTTTAAGCGATGCAATATTAGATGATAATTGGATGTATGTAAGCGGTCAAGGCTCTGTTGATGTTTCAACGGGAACTTTTCTGCTAAGTACGATAGAAGAGGAAACTAGACAAACGATGGAAAACATTAGACTAATCTTATCGCAAGAAGAAATGGGGTTCCACAACATCGTAAAATGTAATGTTCATCTAGCGGATATGGAAGATTTCGACGCCTTTAACGCCGTTTATCGAACCTATTTTCCAAATATTAAGCCTGCACGAACGACTGTACAGTCTGTTCTTATGCGGGGGATAAAAGTAGAAATTGATTGTGTTGCAAAAAAGTAAATATTATGACCTTAACATCATCTATAAATAGACGTCAGTTTTTAGCAAGTAGTGGATTGGCAGTTGGAGCCTTTCTTGGCCTAGGAATGATACCTTATGAGTTTCAACATATAGAGCCTGACACCGACGGTCCTCTAGCCTTAATTCCAACGCATTTTCCCAGTTTAATACATGCTTTTGTGTGGCGAAATTGGAACTTGGTACCCACCGAACGCATGGCAAAGACAATAGGCGCAACAACGTCGCAAATAAGAGGACTTGCCCGGGAAATGATGCTCCCAAAGGAGCAAGCGGTTAGCAATTCGCAGTGGGAGCGTAGTTATCTAACTGTCATACGAAGAAATTGGCATTTATTGCCGAAATCTCAGCTTTTGCTCTTAATGGACTGGACGAGTGAACATTTGGAATTTACGCTTATTGAAGATGACTTTTTCTACGTAAAGCTAGGCAATCTAAAGCCTAAATGTAAAATTTTGAATTATACCGAGGGTATGAAGAGCTTGGATAAAGCAGAATTGGTGAAATTTAAGAAGCGCTTGCAATCCGTGTTTCCAAATGGATTACCAAAGCAAGAGGAACCTTTCTTCCATTTTGTCGAAGAGCTATCGGCCGCAAGCCCGACGAAAGTCGAAGAAGGAGATTCCATGTTTAGTCCAAGAATAGCTTACCCCTATTTCGCATTATTTGGAGATCCCTTATTGTCGGAGAGTACAGAGTCTTATCCAGATGCCTATTTAGAGAAAATGCACGCTAAAGGTGTCGACAGTATATGGATGCATATTGTGTTGAGCAAAATATCGCCTTTCCCTTGGGATATGAAACAAAGCAAGAACTGGGAAAAGCGATTGTCTAATATGGCAAAGCTTGTTGATCGTGCGGGTGAGAAGGGTATAAAGATTTATTTGTATCTCAACGAGCCTCGAAATCAAACGAAAGAATTTTTTGATAAATATCCCCAGTTAAAGGGTAGTGGGAATTCATTATGTACAAGTAAACCAGAAGTCCAAGAATATTTAAAAAATTCGCTTTCCGTAATAGCGGAACGCGTACCTGGTCTAGGTGGTTTTTTCTCTATCAGTGCCTCCGAGAATCCGACACATTGTTGGTCGCATTATCGAGGAGATTTATGTCCAAATTGCGGACCCAAAGGGCCAGGAAAAGTAATCGCGGAGTTGAATAATCTATATATTGACGCCATCGGACAAGGATACGCCAAAGCGAAGAAAACACAGGAAGAACATTCTATTAAACCTCGTCTAATTGTTTGGGACTGGGGTTGGCAGGACGGTATTGCGGAAGTTGTATTGCCGAGTCTGAAGAACGAGTCGCTGAGTTTTATGAGCGTGAGTGAATGGAGTTTGCCCATTGAACGAGGAGGAATAAAAAGCCAAGTAGGCGAGTATTCGATAAGCAGCATCGGTCCTGGCCCAAGAGCCACAAAGCATTGGAAAATAGCTAAGGAGAACGATATAGCCTGTATGGCAAAAATTCAAGCCAACAATAGCTGGGAAATAGGAGCAATACCATATATCCCTGCATTGTACAACGTTGGACAACATATTTCAAACTTAAGGAATGCCGGAGTAACGGGATTAATGTTAGGTTGGAGCTTGGGAGGATATCCATCTCCGAACCTGGAATTAGTCGATATGCTAGGCAAAAACAAATCGATGCCTTTCGAGGAAGCTATATTGAAAGTCGCAGATAATCGTTATGGAGAGTACGGCGCTAAAGTCGCTGAGGCCTGGAAGATTTTTAGTATGGCTTTTAGGGAGTTTCCTTACAATATCAGTGTAGTATATACTGCGCCATTACAAGCCGGTCCTTCCAATCTTTTATGGAAGAACGAAACAAATTATAAAGCTACCATGGTAGGATTGCCTTATGATGATTTGAAAAGCTGGCGAAGTATTTACCCTGAAGATGTTTTTGTAAGCCAACTTCAGAAGGTATGCGACGGGTTTTCAAAAGGGATAGAACTGTTAAAATCTACAACGAAGAACAAAAATATTAGCAAAGTGATGCAGCAGGAGATCAATGTTGCCGAAGCGCTATATTTACACTACGCAAGCATCGTTAATCAGGCAAAGTTTATTATGGCTAGACGGGAACTTCAATCGTCAAATGCTAATGATATCAAAGCGCAGCTGAAAAATATATTGAAATCGGAAATTGATTTGGCTCTACGTTTGGCGTCGGTTCAGGGGGGAGATTCTCGCATCGGCTTTGAAGCTTCGAACCATTACTTCTACGTCCCTCAGGATTTATTTGAGAAGGCGTTGAATTGTTCAAAGTTAATTGAGGAGTATTCCTAACTCTTGACGTATTTTTACACGGAATAGCGTCATTGTCAAAATGACGCTATTTGTTTTATAGTATTAAAACTATTTAGTAATTTCAAAGATAAACCTAAGCACTAATTTATGATACCTTCATCAGTGCCATTATCAGATTTGAGAAATGGAAAGGAAGCTGGACTTACCTTTTACATGTCGAAATATGGAAGTTCGCTACGATTCTTTGCGTATTCAATTGTGAAGGATAAAGGAGCAGCAGAGGAGATTGTTTCGGATAGTTTCTATAAGCTATGGAATGGTAGAGCAAGAACAAAAACGGAGGCGAATGTAAGGGCATTTCTTTACCTTTCTACCAGAAATGCTTGTTATGATTACGTGGATTTAAATGTAAATCGCATGAAGCACGATTCTGACGCGCTTGACTTGTTAATCCAACCTGATCAGGATTTCGAAGCTCAAATAATCTATAATGAATTATTAAATGCGATTTCAAAGGAGTTAGAGAAATTGCCTGCGACACAAGCTAAGGTTTTCAAAATGTCTTTTTTCGAGGGGCTGGAAACCAACGAAATATGTGAAATGCTCAATACAACGCCGAGTACAGTTTACTTCGCAAAATCAAAAGCTATTCAAACGCTAAAGGAAATATTTAAAGAGAAAAATCTTAAATACTATAGTCTATTTTTGTTTTTTATGTTGAATAAATAAGATAGTATTTAGTAGTTAGTACTTAGTATAAAGACCTATGGCGGCCTTAAATAGTATTTAGTAGTTCGTACTTAGTATAAAGACCTATGGCGGCATTAAGTAGTATTTAGTAGTTAGTACTTAGTATAAAGACCTAGGGCGGCCTTAAATAGTATTTAGTAGTTAGTACTTAGTATAAAGACCTATGGCGGCCAATATTGGTCGCCTTTTTTTGTGCGAAAATTAAGGGTTATCGATTATTTGTTGCAGAGAGGGGAGGGATGATTCGTCTTTGAAAAAAGAGGATTCGTCTGAACCAGGAAAGGAAGGTTTTTAGGATGACCATGATCCTGCCAATCCTTTAATCCTTTCTTTCCTGGTTCAAGACAAAACATCCTGCCAATCCTTTTATCCTTTCTTTCCTGGTTCAAAGACAATACAATCTAACATCTAAAATCTATAGCCGCCATAGGTCTAAATACTAACTACTAACTACTAAATACTAAGCACCACTCAAACCCCTTTCAAACCCCTTTCAAACCCAATGTATAACCCAATCATAGCCGCTTGGAAAGGGGTATACATTGGGTTTGATACGCTTTATCATTGGGATATAGTTGTAGCAATCCAGAGCGAGCCTAAATCGTCGCTCGGCAAGCCATCTAAAAAAAGGAAAGAGTATAGGAATTTCGTTAGAACATCTCCTGCAGTTCCTTCAGATCTTTGATCATGTAATTCACATCGCCGGGTTTCTCGACTTCCAGTGGATTGAAGAAAATCGCTTCAATTCCGGCATTCTGTGCGCCACGCACATCAGCATCGATGTTATCACCGATCATAACTGCCTGTTCACGTTGTGCCTGCCCATTTTGTAGGGCGTGTTCAAAAATGCGAGGGTCCGGTTTGTTGATGCCGACAATCTCGGAGATCACAATGGTGTTGAAGTATGGGGCGAGCTTGCTATGTTCCAGCTTCTTTTCGCAGGCCTCTTTAAAACCATTGGAAATTAGGTGGAGCGTATATTTATCCTTTAGATAGGCTAAGGTTTCGTGAGCATTCGGGAAAAGATTTGTTTTCGTTGGACAGATGGCGAGGTATTCTTCCTCAAATTCTGTTGGAAACATGCTGGGGTCAACGCCGAGTTGGGTAAAGGTATCGGCGAAGCGCAAATAGCGCAAGGTAGGCTTATCTATTTTTCCATGGTGATATAATCCCCAAACGCGGTGATTATTGACGGTGTAGGTTTCGATAAAACTGTCAGAAGTTGGGATATTGAAAAGATCGTCAAACTTATATTTGAAATACAAATCGTGGAGGGTTTCCTCGGCGTTTTTATCAAAATCCCAAATGGTGTGGTCTAAATCGAAGAATAGATGCTTTTTGTCGTTGAACATATGCAAATATACAGCGCGCTGCTTGGCAACGCAATTTTGATTCTCGCTTTATTGTCATAATGTCTGGGGTATTTCCTATTGAAAGGCTATTTAAGTACATTTGCACGGGAAACATAGCATATGAGAAAAGCCTTATTTCTATTTTACTTTCTGATTTTTTACGCCATTACACAGCTGCTGTGGTGGGGTTATATTTTGATTAAATTCGAGCCGGAAAGAAAAGGCATGATTATCGGTGAAGGCTTGATTTTTATGCTCATTTTTATTTGGGGTGCTTTGAAGCTGAAGAAGCAAGTCAAGCGCGACCATGAAATCAATTTGCAACAGCAAAATTTCCTGCTTGCTGTAACGCATGAACTAAAATCGCCCTTAGCATCTGTTAAATTGTACATTCAAACGATTTTGAAAAGAGAGTTGGATAGAGAACAGCAAAAGGTTTTTTTATCTAATTCGTTGAAAGATATCGAACGTTTGGACGATTTGGTGGAGAATGTTTTGCTATCAACCAAATTAGAAAATCGTGCTTATCAATTGCCGAAGGAAGTATTTGATATGTCGGACTTGGTGGAGCAGATCATCGATCGATTGCAGAAAAATGCATGTAAAACGCAGGTTATTAAAGCCGATTTAGACGAGCATATCAAGCTGAAAGCGGATAAATTCGCGATTACCAATGTAATTACCAACCTTGTTGAGAATGCGGTAAAGTATTCTCCAGCCTGTGGGATGATCTATGTGAAACTGAAAGAAGAGGGTGGAAATCTGATATTTTCTGTCGCCGATCATGGCATCGGTATCCCAGACGAGGAAAAAAGACTTATATTTAATAAATTTTATCGAGTGGGGAGTGAAGCAACTCGTAAAACCAAGGGTACAGGTTTGGGGTTATATATTGTGAGGACTGTTCTACAGAAACATAATGCCTCCATCCGGGTGAAAGATAACAAGCCATCCGGTAGTATCTTTGAAGTAACTTTTGAAAATTATGCAAAGTAAACAACGTATACTTTTAGTTGAAGATGAAGAACATCTATTAGAGGCTATCAAGTTAAACCTAGAACTTGAGGGCTATCGCGTAACAACAGCAACAGACGGTAAAAAAGCATTGAAAATATTTAAGGAAGAACGTTTTAACTTAATTATTCTTGATGTAATGATTCCTGAAATCGATGGATTCCAGGTAGCAGAAACTATCCGTTTGCAGAATTCTGAGGTTCCTATTATGTTCTTGACGGCTAAGAATAGCAGTGAAGATCGCATTACGGGATTGAAAAAAGGCGCCGATGATTACTTAGTGAAACCATTCAACTTGGAAGAGCTGATCCTTCGCGTGAGCAATTTGATCCGTAGAGGAATGAAAGGCGATGACTTGAAAGAATTGAACTCTTACACAATCGGTGATAAGACGATTTATTTCAACTCCTTCGAGCTGCATCAGGCGGATGGAACAATCACTTCGCTTACAAAGAAAGAAACTATGTTGTTGAAGCTTTTAATCGAGCGTCGTAATGAAGCAGTTTCTCGTGAGCAGATTCTTGAAACGGTTTGGAATTATGATGTTTACCCTTCAACACGTACCATCGATAATTTCATCTTGACCTTTAGAAAGTATTTTGAACCTGATCAAAAACATCCGATCTATTTCCATTCGATCCGCGGTGTGGGGTATAAGTTTACCGATAACCAGAACTAGGTAAGGATGACCAATAGAGCTAGAAAAATAGTTATCGCAATTGCGATCGCATTTCTCTTGTATGCTGTCTTTGCAAAGCATTATAATATCGCGGTTTATATCTTCGGAGGTATCGCCTACCTGGTATGGAGTTACCTGAAGGAGGGTACCGTATATTTGGCTACGCAGGCATTTCATAAGCAAGATTATGAAAAAACAAAACGTCTTCTAGCCGAGATCAAGAACCCTGATAGGCTACGGAAGGGGCGCAGAAACTTCTACGAGTTTATGATGGGCAATATTTTACTGAAGGAGGAGAAGATTGAAGAAGCGGAGTATCATTTTCAATTAGCATCGCGCCTGCCTTGGCGTCGCGATCATGAAAAGGGGATGGTGCTTATTAATTTGGCAAGCATCAATCTGCGCAAGAAAGAATACGACAGGGTCGAAGGTTATGTGGATGCTGCAGAGAAGTTGAAGCTGACTGCAAGACAAGAGTCTATTCTAGAGAAAATAAAAAACGAAGTAAATAAACATAAATAGTGAACAATTCATTGAAGAACGATCTTTTGATTCGTGCTGCATTATCGCAGCCTACGGAAAGACCTCCTGTGTGGATGATGAGACAGGCAGGCAGATTTATGAAAGAGTATTGGGAAATTAAGAACAAATATTCTTTCCTAGAGATGTGCAAAACGCCTGAAATTGCGGCGGATGTAACCATGTTGCCGATTGATCTGCTAGATGTGGATGCGGCGATTTTATTCTCCGATATCCTCGTTACAGCGGAGGCAATGGGTGGCGACTTATCTTTCGAGCAAGGCGTGGGACCTCGATTCGCTAACCCGGTTAGAAATCAACAGGACGCAGAAAAACTTTCGGTAGATTGTTTAGATCGCTTGCAATATGTGGGCGACGCGATTAAGGTTATCCAACAACGTTTGGATGGTAAAGTGCCATTGATCGGTTTCGCTGGTGCGCCTTTCACTATCTTAAGTTATTTAGTTGAAGGTGGATCATCTAAGGATTTCAAATTGACGAAAACCTTGTTGAACAACCAACCTGAGTTGGCACATTACATTTTGCAAAAGATTGCTGATGTGACCATCGAATACTTAAATATGCAAGTTGATGCGGGTGTAAATGCTTTGCAGTTGTTCGATAGCTGGGCTCTGGCTCTTTCATGGAATGACTACCAAGAGTTTTCGCACAAATATAACAAGTACATTCTTTCTAAATTGAAAAGAACGGTTCCGGTCATTTCTTTCTGTAAAGGAAGTTCTGTTTTTGCGCCATTGATGGCTGAAGCACAGCCGGATGTCGTATCCGTAGATTGGAATGCAGACTTATTGAACATCAAAAAATCGCTTCCAGCAGGTATGGCGGTTCAAGGTAACTTAGACCCGTTTGTATTATATGCTGACAAGCCGGTTATCAAGAAAAAGATTCTTGACCTGTTTGAGCGTATGCGCGGTGAAGACGGCTTTATTTTCAACTTGGGCCACGGTATCATGCCGGATATCCCATTTGATAATGTCAAATTCGCGGTGGAAACGATTAAAGAATATCGCTATTAATTATCTCCATTTTAGATAGAAAGAGGAGCTGTGTGTATATGCAGCTCCTCTTTGTCTTTATTCCTTACCTTCGCCTGTTATTTATTGGCTGATTAATTGTTATTTTTGAAGATATTATTTTAATATGCTCTATCTATACGCAAAAGCGATACATATTATTTTTGTTGTTTGCTGGATGGCGGGATTGTTCTACATGCCGCGTTTGTTTATCTATCATACCGAAGCGAAATCTAAATCTCCCGTAGAATATCAAATCCTGCATAAGCAATTTACGCTGATGGAAAACAGGCTGTGGTGGGTTATTACGACGCCTGCGATGTATATTACCGTGGCTTCCGCGCTTTTGATGCTTTATATCAATCCCGGATTATTGTCGATGGGATGGATGCATATTAAGTTAACTTTTGTTGCAGGATTGATTGCTTATCATTTCATCAGCCAGCAGATGATGTACAAGCTTCGTGACGAGAAGCTTAGCTGGACGTCAAATAAGCTTCGTATGTGGAACGAAGTGTCTACTTTGATACTCTTTGCTATTGTGTTTTTAGTGGTGCTTAAATCGTCGCTAAACTGGGTGTTTGGAGTGGCGGGGCTCTTGGGCTTAAGCATATTATTGATGATATTGATCAAGCTATACAAGAAGTATCGCAAGTCGAAGGGTGAAAAAGTTGATTAAAACAGTCATATGAGATATTTACTTATATTTATTTGCAGTTTACTTGGCCTAAGTTCCGTGCATGCGCAGGACCATAATTGGGCCTTTGGATTTTATGGCGATGTCCAATTGGAGGATCCTTCCTACAATGGCAGTTTTGGTGTTCAGGGAAAATACGATATCGGAAATTACCAGGCGCTGCAGGCGCAGGTACATGGGCGAGGGGATTTTGTAGGGGTAGGCGCGGACTACCTTTTCAACTTGCTAAATAAAAGGAAATCTAATTTCAATGTGTTCCTAGGTGGGGGATTCAGTCAAGAGTTTTATACTTATGACATGACCGTGGTTGAAGGGGAAACACAGCCTGTCCGTACGAAGGACAATTTTTCCGTTGCGAATGGACAAGCTGGTTTGAGTTATTATTTTGCTCCAGTTCAGCTATCGCTCTATGCGGGATACAAGCTGAAGTATCAGTTCAAGAACGAAGCTACGGAGCCGAATTATGTGATGCTCGGATTACGCTATCATATCTGGTAACCGAAGCACATATATTTTACTTCGATATACTCGTCTAAACCGTATTTCGATCCTTCTCTTCCTAATCCTGACTCTTTCACTCCACCGAAAGGTGCTGCTGCATTCGATATCAGCCCGGCATTGATTCCTACCATTCCGGCTTCCAATTGCTCGGCAACACGAAAACAGCGGGTTACATTATCGCTGTAGAAATAGGATGCTAAGCCAAATGGAGTATCATTAGCTAGTTTAATCACTTCTTTTTCTGTCTTAAACCTGAACAGCGCACAGATGGGTCCAAAAGTTTCTTCTTCTGCGATGATGCTATCATGAGGAACATCCAATAAAACTGTTGGTTCGAAGAAGTTTCCTTTGATGGCTTTGCCACCGGTTGCAATGCTTGCACCTTTTTCCGTGGCATCTTTCACATGATGTATTACTTTTTCCAAGCCTTCAGGATTGATGAGTGGACCGACTTGTGTGGTCTTCTTTAAGCCATCTCCAACTTCTAGCTTCTTAACCGCGGCTGTCAATTTCTTTGCAAATTCATCATAAACGGCATCTTGCACATAGAATCGGTTGATGGAAACGCAGGTTTGTCCGGTATTGCGGAATTTACCTGCAATAGCACCTTCGACAGCTTTATCGATATCCGCATCATCAAAGACGATAAATGGGGCATTGCCGCCTAACTCTAAAGAGATACGTTTAATTGTGGATGCAGCCTGCGACATCAGGGTTTTCCCTACGGCCGTAGATCCGGTGAATGATATCTTGCGGACTAGCGGATTGGTTGCCATTTCCTCACCCAGTCCACGACTATCTTTCGATGTAATCACATTGAGGACGCCCTTATGCACTCCGGCTTCTTCGGCTAACTTAGCGAAAGCGATAGCAGAGAAAGGAGTCTGAGAGGCTGGTTTAAGCACTACGGTGCATCCTGCGGCTAGGGCAGGAGCGACCTTGCGCGTAATCATCGCCAATGGGAAGTTCCAGGGGGTGATAGCCGCAACAACACCAACGCCTTGCTTAATTGTCTGCATTCTGTTGTTTCCCGCTGTCGAGGGGATCGTTTCGCCATAAGCGCGCTTCGCTTCCTCCGAAAACCATTCAACGAATGAATTGGCATAATCCACTTCGGTTTGTGATTCCTTGATCGGCTTGCCGCTTTCCAAGGTCATGATTTCTGCGAGCTCGTCGCGGTTTTCGTTGATGAGGTCAAATAAGCGTCGCAGTATTCTCGAACGCTCTCCAACGGCGGTATTACGCCATGTTGGCCAAGCGTCATGCGCGGCCTTGATATATTTCTTTGCATCCTTTACCGACAGATCCGGTAGAACGCCTACGGGTTTCTGCGTGGAGGGATTGATGATTTCAAAAGTCTTATCGGCTGTAATAAAGGCACCATTGAGATAGGCCTTCTCTATCAATAGGGTGTTTTTCATGATCTCTTTTTCTTAGCAACGTATGAATCAGGGTTTTGTTCATTTCCGCTGCTGATTTGAAATAAAGCTTAGCATAAGATACGAAAAGAAAAGGAGGATGTTCAATCCTCCTCTTGCTATTCTTATAAGTTGCTTAGGGTGTGACCCATGCGGTCTCTTTTTGTTTTCAAGTAGTTTTCGTTGAACTCATTGGGTTGGATTTCAATGGGCACATTTTCTACCACTTCTAGTCCGTATCCGATTAGTCCAGCGCGTTTGCTTGGGTTATTAGATAACAAACGCATCTTTGTAACTCCCATATAACGAAGGATTTGCGCTCCGACGCCATAATCTCTTAAATCGGGTTTGAAGCCCAATTCGATATTAGCATCTACCGTATCGGAACCCTGCTCTTGTAGTTTGTAAGCATGAAGCTTGTTTACCAGGCCGATTCCTCTACCTTCTTGGTTCATATAAACGATAATCCCCTTACCTTCTTTCTGGATAATCTCCATTGATTTGTGTAACTGTGGTCCACAGTCACAACGGCAAGAACCGAATATATCACCTGTAACACATGAGCTATGAACGCGGACTAGGACAGGTTCATCCTCATTCCATTCGCCTTTGTATAAGGCTAGGTGCTGCTCACCCGTGTTTTTTTGTGTAAATGCTTTCATTTTGAAATCACCCCATTCGGTCGGCATTTCCACAGTAACCTCTTCTTTGATTAATGTGTCATGCTTCAAACGGTATTCGATCAGGTCTTCAATACTGATGATTTTCAGATCGAAACGTTCTGCTACTTTAATCAAGTCCGGTAGGCGAGCCATTTCTCCGTCATCCTTCAAGATCTCGACCAATACACCTGCAGGTTCAAACCCCGCTAGGCGCGCTAAGTCTACTGATGCTTCGGTATGGCCTGTTCTACGAAGAACACCACCATCTTTAGCAATCAATGGAAAGATATGTCCCGGACGTCCTAACTCCTCAGGACGGATATTAGGATCAATTAATGCTTTGATAGTTTTTGAACGATCGGATGCGGAGATACCCGTAGTACATCCATAACCCTGTAGATCGACAGATACGGTAAAATTTGTTTCATAAACAGCCGTGTTGTTGTTGACCATTAGGCCTAAGTTCAGCTCACGACAACGCTCTTCCGTCAGTGGAGCACATACAAGCCCACGTCCGTGAGTGGCCATAAAGTTGATAATTTCTGGCGTCGCATTGCGCGCAGCAGTTACGAAGTCGCCTTCGTTTTCACGATCTTCATCATCTACGACGATTATGACTTTTCCAGCTTTGATATCCTCAATAGCTTCCTCTATCGTGTTTAATTTAATTTCCATTCTGTAGTAAATATCAGTACAAAGGTAGGGCATATCATGCATTAATTTATTAATATGCTGTCATAATATCCTAGCCTTTGCTATAATCGGTTTTCTTTTTTCTATTAAAAAATGCGACAATACGTTTCCATAGGGCTTCGGCTTTCAGCTTATACTGATCGGCATCGAATAGTTTGGAGTCGGTAGTTGATTTGTAAGTCAGGAAGATAGCTAGTGGCGTAAGTACAATAATAGCCATCCACATACCCCACATAGGTGTTAAGCTTGCATCTTTCGCTGCTTTTTCTGCCAGGGTCGCAATAACGTGGTAGATCAGGAAGAAGATAATCGCCATAACCACAGGGAGGCCGAGACCTCCTTTACGGATAATAGCTCCTAATGGTGCTCCAATACCAAACAATAGCAAGCAGGATACCGCCAATGTAAACTTACGGTGCCATTCTATATCATAGCGAATGTCTTTCTCTCGATAAGGAGCATATTCCATCTGCTTATTCACAGCAAGATCTTTCACCTGACGTGCCTGATTCAATGCATTATTTAATGCCATCCTATACTGCTCTTTAGTTGCAATATCGTCTAGATGAACGTTTGTTTTCCTTGCAGGTGGTTTTCCATTTTGAAAGTAGGTTGAATAAAGATTGATATAACGTTTCGCTTCAACGGCATTAACATGTTTTAAGCTGTCGATGTAAACGTGATTGGAATCAGAATATAAACGTAGTTGCTTCAAGTTCAACATCTGATGATGTGACTTAAAGAGATCCTGATCTGTACGGTTCATATCAAAGGAACTCATGTCGAACTTAGTCGTTGTTTCCTTGAATCTGAAACGGGTAAACTGCTGCCTCGGGTCATAACGCTTCGCGTTCTTCACCCGGGCATCTTCATAACGAACTCCATCGATCAGTTTTAATACCATGTAGCGGTTATCGGGAGAGTTCTGTACATAGCCTTCTTTAGCGAAGGTGACATTATCTGCTGTACCGCCTGATTGATGTTGATAGATCATCATATCATAAAGCGTCGTACCGTCTTCGCTCTTTGCTTTCGCACGAATAGAATAACCCGGGATAGTACTATTGAATACACCCGGTTTGATGAAGAAGTCGGCTTTTTTCTTACGAACATCATACAGCAGTGAACCCATCTTGAGGTTTACCACTGGCAATATATAATCTGAGAAGAAAAATGATCCGGCACTGAAAAGTGCTACCACGACGAAAAGCGGTGTCATTGCTTTCCTTAAAGAAACCCCTGCAGCTTTGATCGCTACGAGCTCATAGCTTTCGCCCAGATTCCCGAACGTCATAATAGAAGATAGTAGCATGGATAGTGGCAAAGCCATTGCCAACTGCACGGCGCATTGGTAGCTCAGTAGCTCTAAAATCACATACCATTGGAAGCCTTTTCCAATTAAGTCATCGATATACTTAAACAAGAAAAGCATCAATAATACAAACATCACAATGAAAAATGTGACCAAGAACGGTTTAATAAATGCTTGTAGAATTAATAAATGTATTTTCTTCATATAAACCTATGCCTTCTAGGGAGAAAGTCAAAAGATTATCCATCCTAGTTTATCCGCAAAGATACAATTTTTACGTCTTGAAATGTGTTAGAAAAACGTTAATGATCAATCGAGAATCGCAATTGTTAATGTAAAAGATGTTGGAAAGGAGAGGGAAAAAGAAGTGCACCCCAAGGAGTTGCCGGGGTGCACCGAATGTTTTATGCGCCAATAACGCTTTGTAAGTATCCTATTGAATTATCCCAGATTTTCTTACGATCGTCCAAGTTGTCTTCCTTGACGTAATCCGTGATGCTAAGTGCGACATCGTTTGTCAACTCATCTTGCACGATTTCGATTTCGAAAAAATAAGGATCATCATCGATCCATTTGAATTTTACGCTTTTATTTTCTTTGACAGCGACTAGCTTCGCGCGATGCGACTCATTATCCCATACAAATTCGTATATACCATCATGATAGTTTACATCGTCAGCAAACCATTGTGCCAGCTCATTTGGCTCCTGCAAGTAAGGAAATAAAATTCGAGGAGAAGAATTTAGTACATATTCTAAATCTAGTTTAATTTTTTCCGACATATTTATTCAAAGTAGAAGTCTCTAACAATTTAAGTTATTCAAGTGGGTATGTTTGCATACCTACTTTTTGTAATAATAGCGAATAAAACTGTAATCCAAAAGCAAGGCAGTATCTTTTTTTACACATTAGAACGGTTATCAACACGGACGCGGAGAGCTGTTTTTTATACGCTATTCAAAATAGCGACCCAGATGCTAGATTCTATCTTTTTGATTATAAAACCGTTGTGCCGGCAGGAGAAAATAAAGTAGAGAATTTGAATTATTTTATTCAAAATTTCTTTGAAACTTATTCCTTATTGCTATCTTTGCATACCGAAAAACGGCGGGGTAGCTCAGATGGTTAGAGCGCAGGATTCATAACCCTGAGGTCGGCAGTTCGATCCTGCTCCCCGCTACTAGAAAAAAGCTCATCGAAAGATGAGCTTTTTTAGTATAAATAATCCTCCAAGAGGTATCCCAATCTTTCTTAAGATTGGGCCCAAATAAATTCGCAATTATCGAAGTTCAAATTTTTTAGATCTTCTTTTGGGATCAATACGCTAAAAACTCCTTCATCATTGAATCCATTCTCACCGATCTGCAACAGTACAACCTTATCTGAAAAAGCAACTTCCTCAATCTCTTCTTCCTGCAACTGGCAATTCGTATAAATCCCGAATATTTTTGACTTTTCACAACCAGAAAAATAGCCCCAAACCTCATCTTGTTCATTTAGCTCTTCTTCATCATCTTCCGGTTCTTCATAGCGTTCTTCTAGTGTTTCGGTGTCAGCATATATTTTATCGATTAATATTCCAGTGTAGAAATTGTCTTCATGTTCTTTGGTCGTTCGAACTAGTTCTTCGTTAGCAACATCGGCATAAATCACCTTTCCCGTGTCGTTCATTATTTCTGCAAAGAAAATAAGCTGTCCTTTCTTGGGTAATAACCCTGTTTTATCATAGGGTGAGAATTTGGATAAGTCAAGCTGTGCTGCAAATCTTAGATTTTCCGGATATTGAACTCCCGGAGGTAAATCTACTATTGGTCCGCCGTATCGAGACTGACCTAAAGCAATGTCAATTTCCGTATGCTTTACAAAGTTATCTGGCATCCAATTTTCGTGTTCCATAGATGCCGGATAGTATTCTCTATCATCAGCTGTGAAACTAATGATTTCAAAAATTTGTTTTTTCTTGTCCATATATCAATCGTGCTTATTAACAGAAATAAGTAGTCACTTTCGAAAAGGTTAGCGATTCGAAAGTGACTGTCCTATAGTTTAAAACAATAATACTATAGTTCGGTTTGCCGTCCGCCTACATTGCTACTCCAATACCAAAGTAAGAGGCGTCGTAAATTCTAATCCATGTTTCGCCGTTGCTTTCACAGTCAATTTATAACTTCCCTTCGGTAAATCATTCTTAGCCTTCGTCGAGATGATACCTGTTTCTTCATTAATCGAAAATATGCTATTGCTGTTGTCGTACGGCTTGTTGTTCCACTCGATTTTGTCAATACTGAATTTCCCCTTGTAGGATTCAGGATAAAATGCCGGAGCTTTCGAGACATAGCCTGCTTGCAGATCAACAAAAAGGTAATTGTATTTTACCGTTAAATTCAAGTCCGGATAATATGTGCCATACACAAACTGAATTGCGGGGATAAAAATAAACTTAATTTTACCGGAAGCTACTGGGAAGCCGTCCTTTAATAACTGAGGCTCTAGGTCATAGGATTTCTCATCCTTTTGTGTCAAACTCCCGGAGGTCCCGGCGAAAACAACGCTATTGGCCTCAATCTTGACCGTTTCCCCGTCAGTTCCTTTGGAATTTACATTCCAACTCGTGCCGGCAATTCTCGCCGCTTCGCTATGGAGTTCGAAAGAACTTGCTTTATCGCTAAAGAGGGTATAAATGAAGTCTGATGACTCAGCATTTGAGCGCAGTAAGTGAACCGATGACTTTTGCAAAACAAAACTGATCAGTTTTTCAGCCAGCAGCTTGCCATCCTTTGCTACCGCACGTAGTGCCACTTTATATATCGGTGGGATTGCGACCCCATTGATGGTAGACACCTCCGAGTTGGGATAGAGTAATCCGCTTTTAATGACAATTTTTTTGTTCTCCCTATCGATTTGTATGGCATCTTTTAGCCGATCATGTAGGTTTATAGACGTCGATATCTTGATGTCCGCTGTCCCGTCAAAAGACAAAACATAATCCACAGGATCCTTTATATTTCCAAGGGATGTAAATGCCAATGTTGTATCCTGGCCGAATACTAATTTAAAGTCGGAGGCTTCCTCCTGAATCATCTGCTGATCCGATGGGCTGTCCTTTTTACATGATGAAAATAAAAGAGTTAGCAAGATGATAAAGCAGGAAAAGGTGAAAGTTGGTTTCATAATAATTTTCATGTATGTGTATTTGATTGCGGTAAAAGTAAAAATTATTATTTAGTAAATGCAATAATGTTGCATTATCTAAAGAATAATTTTTACTTTTACCGCACTAAACAATAGTTAAAATGATACTCAAGCTAGGTTTAAGCAAATACTTATTATTGCTCTTTGTATTTATTTCCTTTAAATTGATTGCCCAGAAACCGCCGACTCCGGATTCTATAAAAAGAATAAGCCTTGAGGAAATTCGTGTGGAAAAAAGACTAACAAGATATGCAGAGGTCCTGTATATCGACAGTTTGAAGCTAAGGAGCATGCAGTCACGCTCGCTGGGGGAAACCCTAGACAATATCCCTGGAATTCACAATTCAAATTATGGACCCTATATCGGTATGCCTAGCATTCGAAGTTTAAGTGGCAATCGAGTTGGCATTTTACACAATGGCGTTGCTGCCAACGATTTATCGGGCATCTCACCCAACCTGGGCGTTCAAGTAGATTTTGATAACATTGAAAGCATCACATTATACAAATCCGGCGCGAATGTGCTCTATGGGGGAAAGGCGATAGGAGGGGCGGTCAACTTAATCGATCAGACCATTCCGAAATATCTAAATGGGGCTAAAATAAAGGGTAGCCTCCATGTTGAGGCTGGAACGAATGAGGGCCATAAGCAGTCCGTAAGGCTCACTGGACAAATCGGAAAGCACTGGGGCTGGCATTTCGGAGGGATGAACTACAAGAATGATCGCTTTAAAATCCCGGGAAACCCAAAGCCAGCGTTAGTCTATGATTCCGATATCGATCCGGGTACAGAAAACCTGGCACAGGTAATTGTGAATGCAAAGAATGTTCAGAACGTGAGCCTGTATCCCTATTTGAGCCAATACGTAATAGAAAAAATGAAGGAACCCGATCACGGTTTGTCGGAAGAAGATCTCTATACCGACAGACCTTACTCGGTCATTGGCGGAGTGAATGTGCAGAATCCAAATAATGATAAATTTATTGCCGGTCAACCGGAAAATACACCGCGCTATGTGCGGGAAGTCTATGGAATTCGGGATTATCATCCGGTAGAAAAAGGGATGATGCCTAATAGCCATGGTGAAAGTAAAGCCATCAACCTAGGAACAAGTTTCATTTACGATAATTTTAGAATAGGATTGGGGCTAAAGGCAAATGAAGGATATTTCGGAGTTCCTGCATTTGCGAAAATTGAGCAAGCAGCACACAATCACGATCATGACGCCCCTGCGAAAGCAGCGATTTATTCACCCATCAATACCCGAAGCTTGAATTATGAGGGATTATTTGAATCCGCCTATCAACCGATTCATAAATTGATAAAGAAAGTCACAGTCAATTACAGCTTTCATTATGGCGATAACCGCGAATTGCTTGATATCTATAAGGTCAATCAGTTCAATAGCCGTCGGCATGCTATTCGATCTGAACTCGAACTGCAGTCCCGCGAATTTTGGAAGAGTACATCAGGAATCGAATATATGGACCTATCGATGCTCAGCGAAGGTCTGATGCGCTATCTGCCGAATGTGGAAAGCCGGGAGACGGGGATCTTTACGCTACATCAATTCAAGTATCATGCTTTTCAGATAGATCTAGGCTACAGAAGCGACTGGACCGATCGAAGCGCTCATGCTGATGCAGATTACAAAACCTCGCGAGGACTAGCGGGTGGTAATCTGCGCCCTAGATCATTCCAACTTAATCAGTTCACCAGTGCTTTACAATGGCAGCATAACAGCTTATTGCAGATTAGACTTTCCTATAACCATGCCGAGCGGGCGCCGGGTGTCAATGAATTATACGCCGGCAATAACCACTTCGCGATTATTACCGAAGAGAATGGGGATGATAGACTTAACCCAGAAATAGCAAATAGTGTTGAAGCCGAAGCAAAGCTTAATTACCTGGGGTTTTCTCTAGTCGCTAATATTTATCATAGTCACTTCAACAATTATATCTATTTAGCGCATACGGGCCTGTCGAATCCGGGAGGATTTGTCAAAAAGGAGTGGCGAGCTTCCGATACAGAAATCTCGGGATTTGAAATGACGCTACAGTATCTAAAACGTTTGAACGAACAGCATCGCATTCAGATCGAAGGGTTTGCCGACTTGGTGAAAAACAAAAACACCTCCGATGACGAGATGCGGAAATGGGCAGAAGGAGATTATATGCCGAATCTTCCAACTAGCCGATACGGAATGCAAGCACGTGCGGACATAAAAAGGCTTAATCTTAATGCATCATTTACACAGTTTATGAAACAAAAATACCTGGGAAAAAATATCAATCTGGAAAAGGCAATGCCTGCCTACGCTATGCTATCGGCTCAAATCGGTTATCTTTTTCCACTTCGACGATATCAAGTTGTCGCATTCGTATCGGGAAACAATCTCTTGAACGTAGAGGCTAGGCCGCAAAACTCTCCATTAAAATACCTCACTCCTCTACCGGGGAGAAACCTGTCCGCAGGACTTAGAATAAACATATAGGAGCTCAAAACATCCGCCCACAATCCAGCGTTATACTAGTACAATATCACATTATGGACATCATCAATAACGAAAATAATCTACAATTTGAATATCATGATAACGAGGAGGTTGCACGGCTAGAGTATCGTTTCTATAAAAACAATATCGCGATGATGCATACGGTAGTGCCTGAGCGTATGAAGGGGCGAGGGGTGGCGTCTGCTTTAGCCGAAAAAGCCTTTGCATTTGCCAAAGAAAAGAAAAAGAAGGTCATGGTATACTGTCCCTTTGTTTCTAAGTATGTCAAGAAGCATCCGGAACTTCGGGAACAGATTAATCGAGAATATCACCCCAATCTATAAAGACATTACTTTCCACTTGGCTGAAAAATAATACTTTGATGCGTACCATCAATTTGCATATCGCTCAGCGGTTTTATTTCCAATTTCCGTTGATCTAACTGCAGAATCTTGTATTTGATGCTCGAGTTTACCGTATCCACATGAGCATTCCAACGGTTATTGACGGGGTTGCTATAGGAAAAGTTAAAAGTCAGGATGGAGTCGGGAGCCGAGACCGTATAGTCCCCATAAAATTCTCCGTTGTCCAAAGCGGGCAAAAAACTGATGTTTCCCATTTTCTCTGGCTTCGTAAGAAAGTAGGACTCTGTTTTATGAGCAAATTGTATCTCGTTGAACAGGAGCGTAATCCTTTTTGCGTATTTGTAAACCACAGGTTGTTCCACAGCTTGCTCTTCCACTTCCGAACGGTTTTCCCAGCTGTACTGTTGCAATAGCGTAACATCTAGCGTCCGGTTTTCTGGCGCAATATCATCCTCCTTACATCCGAAGAGTAAGCCAAAAGCAAAGACAAAGAGCAGCGTCAATCTCATGGTTCTTTATGGTCTTGAGAGGTTTGCTAAAAAGGATATTCCTTAATACCATGTGAATTTACATCAAAGAAATTTTAAATCAAAAAGAAATCCTTTAATTCTAGTTTAAATTTATGCTTTTGTCGATTTTTAACTCTTCCATAAATACCTTGTCGTGCGAAATCAACAACAGCGTACCTTGAAAATCATTCAGCGCAGAGGTTAGGATTTCAATGTTTTGAATATCAAGGTTGTTCGTCGGCTCATCGAGCATAATGATGTCCGGAGCCTTGCTGGAGATGTTCAAACAACATAGCAATAATCGCATGCGCTCGCCACCGCTCAGTACAGCGCAGGATTTTCCCCACGATTCCTTTCCAAAGAGAAATCTATTCAATCGAATCTTGATTTCATGCTCCTGAAGACCGGACTGGTTGAAAGATTCCGCCATGTCGTAAATACTCTTTTCCGAGCGGACGATCGAGTAGTCCTGGTCGATATAAATGTATGTGAAATCCGCACGATAAATAGTTCCCTTATGCGCTTGCAGCTCATTCAATAATAATTTTATCAAGGTCGATTTACCAGCGCCATTATCGCCATAGATTCCAACGCGATCGCCATGATATATTTTAAAGGAAAGGTCGGTCGACCATAACATCTTTTGATCATACGAGAAATTGATTCCCTGCGCATCGATAAGATTCTTCCCGCTGTAGGTGTTTGAATTGTCGAAACCAAACTTCATCTGATCCAGCTCGGAGAGGTTCATCCGTAGATTATGAAGTTCCTGACGGATACCGCCAATCTTCTCCTGATGCACAGACTTCAATTTAGCACTACTTCCCTCAGCCTTATTACGCAAGGTGTTCATCATAATACGCGCTACGCCCGCCTTCTCTTGCTTCTTTTTACCTCGGGCATTTAACTTATTCTGCCTTTCCGCCGCGTCCCGCTCCTTATCGCGCGCCTTGCGAAGCTCCTTTTCTTTATTTTGAAGCTGCTGGTCCAAGGCGTTCTTCTCCACATCCTTTTGCTCGGTAAATTCCGTGTAATTTCCTCCGAAGCGCTGAATGCCTTTCGGACTGAGCTCCGCCGTCATGTCCAACAAATTCAGCAATGTCCTATCATGGCTCACGATCAGCATACTCGCATTACTATCCTCGATTAAGTCGTAAAGTTTGCGGCGCGACGCCAAATCCAAATGGTTGCTAGGCTCATCCATCAATATCAATTCCGGCTGATGCAGGGAAATTCCTGCTAGAAAGACCTTCACCTTCTGCCCACCACTCAAGGAACTCAAAGGATTTGATAATGCATAGTCTGCCAAACCCCATTCCTGAAGTGCATAGGTCGCTCGCTCGTCAATATCCCAATCATCGTTAAGAATCTCAAAGTTTTCCACCGATGCATCACCCTCGGTGATTCCTTGCAAAGCTTTGAGCTTCTCAGCAATTCCCAATGCCTGCGCAATGCTAAAGTGCTCGTATGCATCAAATAGCTGCGGAACATAATAGGGACTTGCCTCAACGGATAATAGACCGCCATTCAACGTCAAAAGTCCGGCGATAATTTTCAATAGGGTAGACTTGCCGACACCATTGTGACCAATGAGCGCGATCTTTTCTTGTTTATTTAATGTGAATTGAAGGTCCTGAAATAGGACATCTTTATTAGGATGTATATAAGTAGCGTTCTGTAAAATAACCATAGCTCTTTCAATGTTTGTGAAACCATAAGTCGCACCCCTAGGTGCAGGAATAAAACGATAGAAAGAGGGGTATTACATACTGCTATTTATTTTGATTGATACAAAGATAAGGAAAAAAATCGCACAATTCGACTATTGACGAGTTAAGAGGAATCGCGCGGTTGAACTACGCTTAGCCAGCGGACATATCCTTTGCCATTGCGCTTTCAATTTCCGCTTTCCATTTTTTCGGAGCGAATATTCGGAAATCCAGCAGCTCGCCACTGTTCGTTTTTATGCCCAATCCTTTAAATAATAGTCCCTTCGACATATCCGTTTCGACTAACTGAATCTGCTCAAGCGGGATTTCTCTTTTGGCATCCGCTGTCTTTGGCTTATGAAATTTAAAGACCAATCGATCGGAAAGAAGGTATAATCTAATGGCTTGCGAATCTTCTTTGGTAACATAATTCGCACCATTGAATAACTTGACTTGCTCTTTATCCAGTCCGTCCTCCCTCAATTGTTTTTTCATTCTATGGGTCTCATAGAAGTAGTAAAATATACCGAACATCAGACCCGCCATTAATCCACCCAAAATGGCTTTAACAGGATCATATTCAAACCAAAAAAACACGAACATAAAGACCGTATAGATGAGCGGGGCCAAGAGGAATCTTTGAAAGTTGTTCATAATCTAAAAAATAGGCGTTGGTAAAATTAGTTTCTCTAAAATAAAAATTAATTTCTTTATAAACAAATAGAGAGATACTGTAAATCAGATGAATCTAGGCAAATGCTAACAGGAGGAAAGAAAAAAACAGTGACAAAATAACTAGACTTCCTCAATTGTCCTAAACGTTAGGTTAATTCTTGGCCCATGGGCGGCCTTTGTTGGAGGGAGTCTATGCAACCAATGGGTTTGTGTGGTATCCTTCATGATCAACAAGCTACCATCTTCGAGCAGCAAATCGATTTTCTCTTTACTGTCTTTATGCTTAAAGGAAAACTTCCTTTCTGCCCCGAACGTTAAGGATGCGATGGCGCCATTCTTTTTCAGGTCTTTCTCCCCGTCGCTATGCCATGCCATTCCCTCGCTGCCGTCGTGATAGAGATTCAATAGACAGGAGTTGAATGTTTCACCTGAAACCTGTTCGACGATTTCCTTCAAACGCAGGAGTGTTTCATTCCAAGGCAAGGCACGCTTCAAAATTCCCGAATAAGTGTACTCAAAAGCGGTGTCGCCATACCATGCCACCTTGCGTTTGGTTAAAATATGTTTTCCAAAGATGATCGCCTCATCGTTCTTCCAAGCAATATCCTGCATCAAACTCTGAAAATATGCTGCGCTGTCTTCGATTACCACACCATAGTAATTTACCGTACCATCGTACGGAAGCCAATTTTTTTTCGGATCTGCAGAATTAAATAATCTCATTGCTCATTGCTGGTTTTTGTTTCGCGATTTCCCAACCGATGATTGCTGTTTTGCGTAAAGGATCCCAGCGGTAACCACCGAATTTTCCGGAAGTCTGGATCACACGGTGGCAGGGAATCAAATATGCGATTGGATTCTGTCCTATCGCGGTACCGACCGCTCTCGATGCTGTAGGGCGCTCGATTGCCTCCGCAATTTCTTTGTAGGTCTTCAGTTTCCCTGTAGGAATTTCCAATAAGGCTTGCCATACTTTCAGTTGAAAAGGAGAACCTTTTAAATGGAGCTTGATACGGTCCACAGGATTCTCCGACGCCGGATCGAAAATCGCTAAAGCCTGACGATGGCTTTCCTTCTCTTCAGCGACAAACTCTGCCTGTTCAAATTGAGATTTCAATGTCCGCAAGGCATCCTCCTCATTATCGATGAAAGCCATGTAGCATATCCCCTTATGGGTCGAAGCGACTAAGCAGCGGCCGAATGGCGTTTCCTGAAAGCTATAAGCAATGCTTAAACCTGCAGCGCCATGCTTGTATTCTGCCGGCGTCATGCCCTCAATCTGCACAAACAGATCATGTAATCGACTGGTGCTGCTAAATCCGGTCAGCATATGGGTATCAAACAAAGTGCGTTGCTCTTCTTTTAATAATTTCTTGGCATAGTCAATCTGAATATATTGCAAGAATTTCTTTGGACTCGTACCAGCCCATTCAGAAAACATCCGCTGAAAATGAAAGGGACTCAAATGTACATGCTCAGCAATTTCCTCCAGGCTCGGCTGATGCTGAAAGTTATCCTGAATATACTGTATCGCCTGAGCGATACGGGCGTAATTGATTGCTTGTTGTGTCTTTACCATACTCAAATATCCTAAGAATAGCAGGCATCTGAAATCCAATTCTTGCTAAGTTACAGGTTTTTGAGTAGAAAACTCATCAGAGATCCTACGAAAGCTCTTCGAGAATGGAAGGGAATTGCTTCGACTCAGTCCCCTTGTAAACCCAATGATAACCCCAATCAAAGCCCAATCAAACCCGCTTCGAAGCGGGTTTGATTGGGCTTTGATTGGGGTAGTATTTAGTAGTTAGTAGTTAGTATTTAGACCTAGGGTGGGTTACTAGGTTTTAGAAATAAGATTTTAAATTTTAGATGTGAGATTGGAAGGGGTAGTTGTCTGAATTTTGTGGTCTAAAGAGATTTTGTCTGAACCAAGAAAGGAAGGATTTTAGGATTTGCAGGGTCGGGTTTTGTGCCGAATAATGGGATGAATTGTATTTTTTATAGGAGACGTTTCACTAAACGTCTCCTGTAACGTATGATACAAATACTGTAAATGTGCGATATGCATACCGATATCCAACACTATATCCGATCCTGCCCATCCCTACATCCTTCCTTTCCTGGTTCAGACAAAACATCGTCCCCCCAAATACAAAAAACCTGCATTGCTGCAGGTCTAAAATCTAATGTCTAATATCTAAAATCTAAACCTTCCATACTAGCTCTATTCCTTGTTGCTGAATAAAGCTCTGGAAAGCGCTAAGATTATTTTTATTGCTTCTAACTTGTTTTGGATGGACCTTATTTTTTGTGCTGTAGGCAATCAATAGGCCTACGGCTTCGCCGATGCTCCATTCTACGGGGTGCAGGCGATAGCAGCCGTTGGTGATATGCGTTGTTCCGATGTTCTTATTGGCAGGGAACAAGTTGTTGACGCGCTGCGGTAATAAGGCGCCAAGTGGTATCTGGAATGGCAAGGATCCGAAGTCTATGTAGTTATCGCCTTGATTGCTGGGGTGAAGATCGATATGGTAGTAGCCTACGCCCACAGAATCAAAGAATTGAAAAGCTTTCTTTCCTTCTTTTTCGCCGGCTACCAGCTTTCTGTTCTCTGCGCCTACATGTTCTTCCAATACCGTAAACTGTGCTTTGATTCTTCGCGATTCGCGTATATAAGGATATTTTGCCATACCATCAACGGTGCCCATCACATCCCCGCGTAGGCGTAGCCCTTTCCAGCCCATGCCGCCATCAGCACGTGGGGCCTCTGTTTGTAGCCAGTAGAATAGGGAACGGCTCAGGTTTTTTGCATCTTCCACCGTTTTCTTGAATTCCGCTTCCGACACATCAATCAGATTGCCCATCATATAATCATTCTGTGGCCAGTTCACAATGGTGATATCGCCATCGTAAAAACCAGGCGTAAAATTGTCCTTATGAATCAAACGGCGGTAATTGAATAAGTTCAACATACCGGGCGTATCTATGCCTCGCGGATCAAATCCCAATCGCTTAGGCTTGAGGTCGCGCGGATTGGAGTAGGATAGATCTAATAACTTACCCGACCATGCCGGATTCAGTTTAGGAACGTAGTTTTTCCATCGATCGTAGTCCGTAGGCTTATCGATCGTATTATCGATGCCCTCTTGGTAGTCCATCGCGAAACAGACCGTGAAAGCTTGATGGTTCTGTGGTCTTTTGGTTTCGGAGGCATGCAGTTCATTGGTTTCTTTCTTTGACTCCGTTCCTGTGATGTACTCCGTCTTGGTAATCGGCAGCAGATCGCCACATTCCGTGGCATCCACAAAGTTTTTCGCCAGTACGTTGATCGTCGTATCTTCGTCGACCGAGCGAATCGCGACACTTTTCACATCGTCGCCTTGAATTAGAGCCGTGTTGGCTTTGAATCCCAGGAATATCTGTAGCTGTCCATTGCTGAGGTAGGGCAATAACATTTCGTAGAGTACAGCGACGGAAACATGGGGCTCATGGCATATTCGAGATACCGAGCCGTTTCCTGGATTTAAGTTGACTTTGTTTTTAGCTTCCGGAGTGAGTGGATAGTTGCGTCGATAAAAATCGCGAACGCGAGTTCTGTAATCGCGGTAGGAGCTAGGTGCTCCATGCGTTTCTATCCATTGGTGCTCATCTGGCGGAACGCCTTGTTGCGATATCTGTCCGCCGATCCAGTCGGTCTCTTCGGTCATGATTGCACGAAGGCCATTTCTGCAAGCAGCCAAAGCCGTAGCACATCCGCCCAGACCGCCCCCGATAATGCAGACGTCGGTTTTTATTTCATCGGATCCGTCATGTGCTTTTGCTCTGGTCTCGCTTTCCAAACTTCCTGCGGATACAATAGGTAGATTTAAGCTGCCCAGCCCCGTAAGGGCAGCTAATTGTAAAAAATTTCTTCTCTTCATGTTTCTCTGTCGTATATGAAATTAGTAACCGTTGTTCTGTCCTAATGCAGGCGCCAAGTCAAGCTCGCGCTGCGGAATAGGGAATAGATAGAATTTATCATCCCAGAAACGGTTCAAGTCTCTAACTTTAAGTTTTGATTTATACGCATCGTAATTTGCGATATCGTTCAGGTCATGCCGTGCTGTTTTCTTGAAGTTAGGCACCATGTCCGGCGTGACCAAATCATAGCCTTCTTGAAGAATGCTGCCATTTGCTGCGCGAGTAGGAAGCGGATAACCATAGGATGGGCCTTCATTTTCTAGGTCACCGATTTTCCATCTGCGCATATCGGAAAAATGTAAACCCTCAAGTGCGAACTCGACTTTACGCTCGCGGCGTACGAGCTGACGCATTCTTTGCTGGTTACCGATTCGATCCGCAGCAACATTAGGCATTTTGGACCGATTGCGAACCTGATTGATGGCATCATAGACCGATGCATCAAGCTCATTCAGCTCAATTTTTGCTTCTGCATAGGTGAGTAGGATTTCCGGATAGCGCATGATAATAGCGTTACAGGTTTGCGTACCTACGGCTTCCACCGTTTCATTGCTGTATTTTTTCCAGATATAACCTACGCCCGCGTTTGCGAAACTGGTCCATGCAGCACCCGAGTTGATATCGGCGTTCGTTCCGCTAGCCCAGGTTTTCGTGTTGTAATTGTAGAACTGCGTGGTAGGCTGATAGAGATCAAGGACAAATTTGATGAGTCCGGTCGATGTACCATTTGTGTTGCCTTCCACCGTGTCTTTATGCATCCATAGCGTAGAGCGGAATCGAGGGTCGCGGTTAGCCCATGGTTTCTTCGGGTCGTACAAAGGCGACTCGTCGATCCGAAGACCATCTTTGCACTCGTAGGTATCTGCGAGTAATTGCGAGGGGTGTCTACCTGTTTGTCCATAATTTCTCGATACCTGACCGAAAGCAATCCAATGAGATTTTTTGATACCCTTATCGGAATAGATGATTTCGAAAAGCGACTCGTTTCTTACATCCGCCTTTTGTTGCCCGGTCTTATTGAATAGGTCATCAAATTTCGCTGCGAGTTGTCTTTGTCCGATGACTGCTTTAGCCGACTCGGCGGCTATTTTATAATAGGCTGCGCCTTTTCCACCATAATTCAAACTGCCTCCCAATAGCGCCAATCTTGCTTTTATTCCGTAAGCTACCGCTCGGTCTACACGGCCTCGATTATCAGCTATCCAAGGTAAATCATTTAGACAAGCATCTAAATCAGCCAATAGGAAGTCGACGATGACATCTTCATTGGTTCTTTCCACATTATATTCCTCTGGGGTAACTGGTTTTTGGAAGAACGGGACTTTGCCGTACATCGTTAGGAGATTGCTGTATGCAAATGCGCGTAAAACCCTAGCTTCTGCTAGATACTGTTTTGATTTTCCTGTTAAAGTCTCGAGGTAGGGTTCCGCACCGGTAAGTACTTCGTTGGAACGATCGATCATTTTGTAGAAGTTGGTCCAGGCGGTTGCTATAACTGCATTTTCCGGGTTGAGAGATCCGCCAGCACCAATGGTCGTGTTTTCTGCACGTTCGAAAGCAAGACCCGTCCAATGGTCATATATAATATGGAAAGGTAAAGATGCTGCGAAAGTGAAGTTGAGCGTTGCGTAAATTCCCGAGACGCCATCTTCCACCGCGCCTTCAGACTTGTAGAAGCCTGCGGAAGAATAACTCGTTGGCTCCCGGTCTAAAAAGTCTTTACAGGAAAGCGTGGTGGAGACTAGAAATGCTCCGACGATAGATTTAAATAGAGTTGACTTTTTCATCATAATAGGCTTAGAAGTTAACATTTAGTCCGAAGGTGAATGTTTTCATCAATGGATAGAAGCTACCGCTGGAGAATGCATTCTCCGGGTCATAACCTTCATAGGCATTGGAGAAAGTAAGCAGGTTCTGCGCATTGAAGTATACGCGGAATTGTTTGGTCTGCATACGTTCTGTCCAGGCTTTTGGTAAGGTGTAGCCCAGCGTCAAGTTTTTCAACCGCATGAATGCACCGCTCTTCATCCAGAAATCTGAAGCAATGTTGTTCGGGTTGTTGCCTGATCCATCAATCAAAAGAATAGGGAATTCAGCATCCCGATTTTCCTCCGACCAGTAATCTAACTGATACTTAAACATCGATCGGCCCACCAAGAAGGGGCGAACGCCCGAACCGGTATAAAACAAGTCTTTCTTGCCTATCCCTTGAAAGAAGAGTGTTAAATCGAAGCCCTTCCATTCGGCAGACAGGTTTAAGCTATACTCATAACGCGGCATATTTGAACCTAATATAGTCCGGTCGTAGGTGTCGATGACGCCATCTGGAACCCCATCTGGTCCGCTGATATCCACATAGCGCACATATCCAGGTTTGGTGTTTGCCTTAGTGCCATATACCGGCGAGTTGTCGATTTCTTCTTGCGTTTGGAAGAGCCCATCGGAAACATAGCCGAAGAAAGAGGATAACGCTTCGCCCTCTCTCGTGGTATAGATGCCATCGATGTATTCATTACCATAAAGGTTTAGCGCTTTATTTCGTATATCGGTTACATTTGCGGTAATCGAATAATTAAAGTCGTTTATTTGGTCTTTCCAGGTTGCGGAAACTTCCCAGCCCTTATTTTCTATATCTCCTCGGTTCTCCCATGGTGGAGTCAATGCCACATAACTTGGAATCGGGAACCGTTGAAGCATATCGTATGTCTTTCTGCGGAAAACATCGACGGTTAATCCGAGTCGGGAATTGAATAATTGGGCATCTAAGCCTACGTTGAACTGTCGTGATTTTTCCCAGGAGATATTTTCATTAGCAACTTCCGTTTGTGCTACCCCTGTCCCTTGGTTGTAGTCGAACCAATAGCCCTGTCCGCTATATATTGCTGCGGCGTAAGGATAGTAGCTCCCAATTGCTTGGTTTCCTAAAGTACCGTAGGATCCACGGAGTTTCAGGTCGTTGATGCTGTTTTTGATATTTTGAAAGAATGGCTCTTCCGAAATACGCCAACCGGCAGATACCGATGGGAAGTATCCCCATTGGTTCTTTCCTTTGAAACGCGTGGAAGCGTCAAAGCGACTGTTTACCTCGAGAAGATAACGTTCTAAATAGTTATAATTTAAGCGACCGTAATAAGATAGCATCGCCCATTCGTAGTGCGAGCCGGAGTTTGTGGCAGAAAGTACATCGCCATTGTTCAGGTCTTCGAAGCCAGCATATTTAAAGAATTTTCTACCTGCGGCGAATGAACGTCCGAGCAATTCTTCGGTTTGCATACCGCCTAATACTTTCAAATAGTGCGAACCTAGATTTTTTTCATAGGATGCTTGTAGATTGAACTGATTGATAATCGTTTGTCCCCAGCTTTCGGATTTATCATTTCCGGTAGTCGGATAGGTGACTTTATAAACGCCGGTTTCATAGGTGTCGTAAGGTTTTAAGAATTGATCGGCTTTGTTCTCCAATCGGTTTTGACTGTAGTTTGTATAAATTTCCAAACCTTCCAGGGGCGTCAATGACAAGAACCCTTTAATAGCGAGCTCGGGTGTGGTAGTCGTTGATACACCGGATGCTTTTGCTGATGCAATGGGGTTGTCACCATTCTGACCGTAGCCCCAGGTTCCGTCGGAGTTGATGGCGGAAAACACGGGAACAAAGGTCGTCACCTTATTGAATAATGCTTCGGGCGAATCGTTCGCCGGTGCCGTCACTTTAGACTGGCGAATATTCAAATCTATTCCGCCGCGCAACCAACTGTTCATCGTAAAGTCGTTGTTCAACTTTAAAGTAGAACGTGTGTATTTATTGTTGGGGATATTGCCGTCTTGATAGTAATGGGCGAAGTTGGCAAAGGTACGTATGCGCTTTGATCCGCCGGAAAAACTCAAGGAATTGTTATGGGTGAGCGCATTGTTGCTAACGAGCAGATCCTTCCAGTTGCTATCATAGAAATTGAAGTTATCAGCACCTTGTGTTTTATAGATGTTGATAATATCGTCGCTGTATTGTGGCGTTTGGTTATTGTTTTTGCGCGCCACGTTAATTGCTTCCATATATTCGATAGCGCTTACCGGTTCGGGAAAGTTCGTCGGCATATTCGTTCCTACAAACCCACTGTAGTTGATGCTTAGTGCATCTTCTCTTCCTCGTTTTGTCGTTACCAAGATGACACCATTAGATGCTCTGGAACCATAGATTGATGCCGAAGCGGCGTCTTTTAACACCGTAATGCTTTCGATACTGTTGGGGTCTAGAAAGTTCATATAGCCTTCAACACCATCGATCAATACTAAGGGACCATTTTCAGAATTTAACGAGCCCGTACCACGTATTTTTATTCCCGCACCATCATAACCCGGTCGACCCGATGTCGTAGATACAGAAACTCCGGGAATCAAGCCCTGTAAAGCGATGGATGTGTTCGAGGCATTTCGTTTCAAGAGGTCTTTGCTGGATACTTGGGCTACTGAGCCCGTTAAGTTTACTTTCTTTTGCGTACCATAGCCGACAACGACTACTTCATCAATGTCGCTGACGGATGCGGTCATGGTGACATCGATTCGTGTGCTGGAGCTGATTTCGATTTGTCGATCTCCATAGCCAAGCAAAGAAAAACGGAGACTCTGCGTTCCGGCGGGAAGGTTTATTTCATAATTACCGTTGGCATCGGTCGTCGTAGCGGTTGCATTATTTGTCGCTTTGACCGTTACAGCCGATAATGGATTGCCGGCTTCATCTTTTACCGTACCGACTATTTTTTGTTGATAGACGGAACTGCTTACTGCTTGATCCGCCTTAGTAACGACTTTACGAACGACGATGACATTTTTATTGAGTTCAAAAACATAGGGAGTTTTGTCGAATAGCTGCGTTAAGGCTTGGTTTACGGTGATGTTTTTGAAATCAATATCAACTTTCTTCTGACCGTTGAATATTTTAGAGTCATAGACTAGATCGTGTTTTACTTCTTGGCTGATCTTTAGAAGCACTTGATCTATGCTGACGTTTTTCATCTTGAAGTTTAGCTGCTGGCTCAATACATTGTTTGCATAGAGTAGGGTAAATGCAGAAATGAAAAATAGAAATTTCATTATGGTAAGGATTTTAAAGAAGAACCGGATTGGTTTTTCATTCCATGAGATTTTCATAATTTTTTAGCGTTTATTTTCATAGTTAGGTAATCAAAAATAGGTTGCTGCCTTGCTGCGACAAATCAGCGTTTTCGTAACGTAATTTCTATAGGATACCTCCTTTCATTTTTTTGCTAGTCTTGTTGGTTTACGTTTTTTGGTCTGCGGTGTGCCGCTTTAAGATATAGAGTGGAATTTTAGGAGAATCCCCCAATGAGGCTGGATTTTTTTGCAGTTTATTTTAATTTCTAAAAGTTGAACCGCAATAAAAAGAAAAAGCACCCGACCGAAGTCGGATGCTTTAACATATAAACTTAATTATGGGGCTTATTTAGCTAAGTAACCACCATCTACCGGATAGTAGGATGCAGTTACGAAGGAAGACTTATCCGATGCTAACCATAGCGCAAGTTCGGCTACTTCTTCTGGTTGTCCAAGACGTTGGAAAGCATGTTGGGTTTCCAGGTATTTTAAAGCATCAGCATTTAGGGCATTGTCCACTAATGGCGTGGAGATAAAGCCAGGACCAATCGCATTGACTCTTACACCTTTGGTTGCATATTCCCAACCTGCAGACTTCGTCAACCCGACAACACCGTGTTTTGCAGCAACATAGGCTGATGAGTTAGCAAATCCTACCTGCCCTAAGATCGATGCCATATTGATGATGCTACCGCCGACTTTTTCTATTTCAGGAAGTTGGTAATGCATACCATAGAATACGCCATTGAGGTTGATGTCGATTACTTTTTTCCATCCTTCAATAGTCAGATCGCCTACTGTAGCGGAGTCGCCGCCAATACCGGCATTGTTCACTGCGATATGCAACGCGCCAAAGTTTTCGATGGCTACATCTACGATTTTCTTGTTATCCTCCGCAGAAGAAGCATCAGCTTTTACAAAGATGATGTTGCTGTCGCCTAAACTATCGATCAATTGGTCGCCCAGTTTTTCATTCAAGTCCGCAACGACCACTTTAGCCCCTTCTTTAACGAATAGTTCGACGATTGCCTTGCCAATACCTGAGGCTCCCCCAGTTACGATGGCCACTTTATTTTCTAATTGTTTCATATACTCTTTATGTTTAGCAGCTGTGATACAGTTAATTTACGAATAATGATGCGCTGTTATTGTGACGCAAGTCACTGTTTCCACAGATTGTGACGGAAATAGGAAATTAAGGGGGAAATCTTACAATTAGATTAGATGTAAGACATTAGATATAAGATATTAGAGTAGACGGGCTATTGGCGGAATAGGATTCTTGTTTTGAATCTTTGGATTAAGCAGAATTGGGTTGTTTTGAACCAGGAAAAAAAGGATGTAAGGATTAGCAGGATCCTGTCAATCCTTGTATCCTTTTTTTCCTGGTTCAGACGAAAGAGCATTCTGCCAATACTTTTATCCTTCCTTTCCTGGTTCAGGACACAAACGTCTAAAATCTAATGTCTAATATCTTATATCTAAATTATAATACTCTTCCCTTTACCATATTCATTTGCATATACTTTAATAAGCACCCCTACAGAGGAGAGGATAAGCGGGCCGAATATTAGTCCGAGCATGCCGAAAAGCTTAAGGCCGAGTAGTACGCCAAAGACGGTGATTAATGGTGGAACATCGCCTAGGGTTTTGAGGATAGTAAAACGAAGAATATTGTCGATACTTCCGATCAATAATAATCCGTAAAGAAAAATACCGATCGCATTTCCGGTGTCTCCGGCGGCGACTGTAATTAAAGAAAGGGGAATATAGATAGTCATGGTACCTAAAAAAGGGACGATGGATGAGATGCCTGTTAGGATGCCCATTAACACAAAGTTCTCTACACCGAAGATGTAGTAACCTAACATCGCAACGATGCCCTGACAAAGGCCTAAAATAGGGATACCGATGGCATTGGAGCGAACCATCAGGTTTACCTCGGTCCATATTTCGTTTTTACTTTGTAAGGAGAAGGGGATTGCGTGAATGATGTAGGCCTCCATTTTCTTGTTATGTACTTGCATAAAGAATAACACAAAGAAGGTGACTAATATGTTCACAGCGACCTCAGCAACCGAGTTTAATACACTGGGAAGGTATTTTGTTAAGCTTTGCAGGGAGTTTAGCAATGCCTCATCAGACATGTCGATGTCTTTGAGCAGTGGCTTATCGCTCATATATTCTTTGAGCAAGTTAAATTGTTCGACGATTTTGTCGGTATTGCCGAGTAGTGCGCTGATTTGTGGTGCGAGGTAATCGACCATCGCCCAAACTGGCAATACGATAAATACGATTGAGATGAGGATAAAGAGGAGCGAGGTTGCCGACTTATTCCAGCGCCGTTGTTCCGTTAATTTATTGTAGGAACTGCGGTAAAGAATGTATAGCGTTATAGCCCCTAGAAATCCGGGAAGGTAGTAATAGAGATTGGTGAAAATTAAGATACAGATCAGGATGATGATAATGATCAGCATGATCTGATTGATGGAATTGTTGTTGATTTGTTTGTATTGCATGGCAAGATCATTCTCTAAACAAGTTTAGCGAATTTTTGCTTAGCATTCGTCATTAATTAGCAGTATGGATAAAAACTTTCATATTTCCATTACAAAGCAACAGGGATTTAAGTTGCCGCCGGACTTTGAAAACAGTAGCTATCAAAAAAAATCCCGTTCGATTGCGAACGGGATTTAAATAAAGCCTTTGTATGGCTACAGTCAAACTTATGCTCCTAATTGGATACGTTTGAAAGCAGTAACAGTTAATCCTTTAGAAACTGAGTCTAAGAATTGTGCAATATTTTTAGAAGAATCTTTTACGAACTCTTGGTTCAATAAAGTAGAATCTTTGTAGAATTTGTTCAATTTACCAGCAGCGATTTTTTCAACCATTTCTTCTGGTTTACCTTCTGCACGGATTTGCTCTTTAGCGATTTCTAGTTCGCGTTCGATAGTTTTTGAATCCACACCATCTTTATCGATAGCAACAGGGTTCATTGCAGCGATTTGCATAGCCACATCTTTACCTGCTTCTTCCGCACCTTCAGCATCAGCAGAAAGACCTACTAATACACCTAGGCGGTAGTTACCGTGGATATAAGCTACAACTTTCTCTGCGCTAATATTCTCGTATTTAGAAACGTCGATTTTCTCACCGATTTTACCAGTTTGGTCGATCAATAAGTCAGCGATTTTAACACCACCGATTTCTAATGCTTTTAAGTCTTCTAAAGAAGCTGGTTGGTTAGTTAAAGCAACTTCAGCTACTGATTCAGCGAAAGCGATGAAGTCAGCGTTTTTCGCTACGAAGTCAGTCTCACAGTTAACTTCTACTACGATACCTGATTTAGCATCCGCAGCAGCTTTAGCAATGATCACACCTTCGTTAGAATCGCGGTCTTGACGGCTAGCAGCAACTTTAGCACCTTTTTTACGAAGGTAATCTACAGCAGCTTCGAAGTCACCATTTGCTTCGATTAACGCTTTTTTACAGTCCATCATACCAGCGCCAGTTTGTTGACGCAGTTTGTTTACATCTGATGCAGAAATTTGTACTGACATAGTATTTTTTTTGTTAAAATTACGATTGAAGTGTTAACAATCTTTTGTTGTAAAAACAACAGAATGTTAATTTTTAATGTTTTACAGCGGGTCGTTATGTGATTTTGCTGTTCTTTCCTAAATGGGTTATCCTATTTAGAAAAAAACCGGATAGACAGGAGCAGTTTACGGAAGCTGACTTCCAGAAACCAACACTTGTCTATCCGGTGGAATAGTATAGAATATTATTCTACGTCTTTTGCTTTACGAGTGCGTTTTCCTGGAGTCGCTTCAGTAGCTTCACCATTGTCTACTGCCGCTTTTGCTGCTGCAGCTTCTTTTTCCGCGTCCTCTTCTTTATCGCGCTTGCGCTCTTCTAATCCTTCTTGGATAGCTTTACCAATTACAGCAGCGATTAAGCTGATAGATTTAGTAGCGTCATCGTTCGCAGGGATAGGGAAGTCGATGTTTGTAGGGTCAGAGTTTGTATCTACCATTGCAAACGTAGGGATGTTTAATTTCATCGCCTCAGCTACTGCAATGTGCTCTTTCTTTACATCGATAATGAACAAAGCAGCAGGTAAACGGTTTAAGTCAGCAATACCACCTAAAAGGTTTTCTAACTTAATACGCTCACGTTGAATCATCAATTTTTCTTTCTTAGATAATACATCGTATGTACCATCTTTTTGCATTTTATCGATGTTCGACATTTTCTTAATAGACTTACGCACAGTTGCGAAGTTAGTTAGCATACCACCTAACCAACGCTCTGTAACGAAAGGCATATTAACAGCTTTCGCTTGTTCAGCGATAATTTCTTTAGCTTGTTTCTTAGTTGCAACGAATAATACTTTGCGACCAGATTTTACGATTTGTTTGATTGCTGAAGCAGCTTCCTCTAACTTAGTTAGGGTTTTGTTCAAATCGATGATGTGAATACCGTTGCGTTCCATGAAAATGTACTTAGCCATTTTCGGATCCCACTTACGAGTAAGGTGACCAAAGTGAACACCTGCATCCAATAATTCTTGATATGTTGTTCTTGCCATTTTTTGACCCTCCTTAAATTAACGTTTACTGAATTGGAATCTTCTACGAGCTTTACGACGTCCTGGTTTCTTACGCTCAACCATACGGTCATCACGTGTAACTAAACCTTTCGCGCGTAATGCTGGTTTTACTTCTGGGTTAAGCTCTACTAACGCTTTAGCAATCGCTAAACGTACAGCCTCAGCTTGACCTTTTACTCCACCACCTTGAACGTTTACTTTGATGTCAAAATTTGCAAGTGACTCAGCTACTAATAATGATTGTGTAGCTACATATTGCAAAGGCAAAGTTGGAAAATATACTTTGTAGTCTTTTCCATTAACAATGATATTTCCATTACCAGCAGTTAAGTAGATGCGGGCAACAGCGGTTTTTCTTCTTCCTGAAGTGTTAGTTGTTGACATAATCGATCTCCTTAGAATTTAACTGGTTTTGGATTTTGTGCCTCATGTTTGTGCTCAGATCCTGCATAAACAAAAAGGTTTTTGAATAATTGACGTCCTAAACGGTTTTTAGGTAACATCCCGCGTACCGCTTTCTCAATGATGCGCTCAGGGTGTTTTGCCATTAACTCTTTCGGAGAAACGAAACGCTGACCACCTGGGTAGCCTGTGTAGCGAACATAAACTTTGTCGCCTAATTTGTTTCCTGTCAATTTGATTTTGTCTGCATTGATAACAATAACATTGTCTCCGCAGTCTACGTGTGGGGTAAATGTTGGCTTGTGTTTTCCACGGATCACTTTCGCAATCTCGCTTGCCAAGCGCCCCAAAATCTCGCCTTCAGCGTCAACAACGATCCATTCTTTGTTAACGGTGTTCTTGTTAGCAGAGACAGTTTTGTAACTTAACGTATTCACTTGCTTTTATTTAATTAATTAATAATGTTTTAAATCCAATTGTAATCCCTACAATTAGGTTCGCAAAGGTACACTATTTAAATTGTAATCGCAAAGCGTTTTTTAAAATTCTGATAGTTAGTGTTTTTTGAATCTAAAACTTGAAATACTGTATAGCTAGTCATTGTGACAATCGGGAATATCTTTTGCCTTAATGTGTTCCTAAGCATCGTTGTTTTTAATATTTTTTCTGTTCGCATCGGTTTTTATTCTTTCTAAGTAGAGCCAATGATTTTATATTTGAAACATTCAAACCAAGTGATTTAAATATATGAGAGGAAATCTTAAAAGTGTGTTCGCCGTTGTGTTGATGCTTTTTGCTTCATTGCAATGTTCCTTCGCTCAAGAACTGGGCGATTCTACACAAAACAGTAAATATTGGAAGTTTAGATCCAAACTTGACAAATACTTCGGGATTCAGGCTTCGTACATGAATCTGTCGAATTTAAACGAACTTTTGCGAGCGAATGCTTATCCGGAAATCTCAAAGTTTCAGTTTGGCCTAGGGCTGGGTTTAGGCTACGACTTGGGGCCGGTGCTGTTGGGAGTGGATTTGGAGGCAAGTATTAATTTTTCGGATAAAGCTAGGGTTAGAACTGGACGCACAGCATTGTTTGTTTCCACAAATAAGATCAAGGCGGGGGAGGTGATCGTAAGTCCTTTTGTTGGCTTTGGTTTGCAATCTACAGACGCTAGAATTCGTATTAAGGAGGAGGGAGCTAAAGTGGAAGGACTGCTGCAGTCGGACCGAGGGAATGTAATCGAGATGGAGCATTTTACTCCGGTTGTTGATTTTGGACTGGCGCTAAAGAAGCGGAATTCGAAGGGATGGACGAATCATTTTATGCGAGTTGGTTATCGTTTAGGTTTGGAGAATGCCAAATGGAAGCTGGGGGGCTCTAATGCAGTTGGTGCTGTCGCTGATCGGATAAATTCGGCCTATTTGCAATGGTCTTTCTAGGGGCTATTGGTTCGATTTAATCAAGATTTAACATTAATTAAGGCGTGCTGGTTTAAACTTTTCAGCATTTTTGTGCTCTTTAAAATTAATTTATTACCTTGATTTACCCTAATCTATCTGGGTAAAACCCGAGGTGAAAAATAAAAAAGAGAAAATGAGAAGAATGTTTAAGTGTAGAATGTGGATTGCGGGATTGTTTGTGCTGTTGGGAACATCTGCTTTTGCACAACAAGATATCAAGCAGGATGCTGGTTATAAGGAAAGCCTCGCTTCTATCGAATCGCAATTGAAGAGAGGGGATGTTGGGAATGCCCTGAATAGTATCGAGGCCACGATTGCGAAGTATCCTCAGGGGGCTGAAGTGTTTTACGCGAAATCCTTACTGTTTGCTCAAGCGCGTAATTTCGAGGTTGCTATTCCAGCTGCTGAGCGTGCTGTGGAGATAGACCCTGCGAATCTCATGTTCGGAAACCATCTGATGGAACTTTATAAGACGGAAGGTGATTTTGATTCGGCAGTAGGATTAATAAATAAGGTCATCGACAAGCATACAGATAAACCGGAGTTATTTCGCGAGAAGATCATGTTGCTGCATGCGGCAAAGAAATCGGAAGATGCACTGAATGAATACGAGGCTACAAAAGCTAAGTTTGGCGAATCAGATACCTTAGATGTGCTGAAAGCTGAGATATTGATGGATTTGAAGCGACCTGATGATGCGAAGCAAGTGTTGCAGGTTTGGGATAAAAGGAAATCCCCGATCCGACAAGTATATAGCACCTTAAGCTATATATACTTAGACGAGAAGAATACCAAGGATGCTTTGGCTGTCCTTGAACGCGGAATTCAGAATAGCAAAGATGATTTGCTGTATCTTGATCTAGCTGACGCTTATAATGCGGCAAATAAAGAAAAACTGGCATTTGATTATGTGAAGAAGGCTTTTGAATCTGAAGAGGTGAACTTTTTGGATAAGCATCGTGTGATGATGACTGTATTGAACGGAAAATCGACTCTAACGCTTGATCAGAAGCAAGAGCTAGCGAATTTGTTAGTCTTAAAACATCCTCGTATCCCGGATACCCATATGTTCAAAGGGGATATCCTCTGGCAAAAGGGAGAATTGACACAAGCGAAGTCTCTTTTTCTTACGACGGTGGGAATGAATCCTAGACATATTGACGCTTGGAGCAAGCTCATCAATATTGATTTGAACTTAAATCAGCTAGATGAAGCTATCCAGCATGGGAATGAGGCTTTGACGCATAACCCTGGAAGCCCTGTGCTGACTTACTTTGTTGGAATGGCACATTTTATCAAAAAGGACAACAAGCAAGCTCGTCAATATCTGGAGGGAGCATTAGATCAAAGTGTGAATGAAAATGGTTTTGTCCAATCGATGATATATGCGGGGCTTGGGGATCTGTATCATGAGCTTGATTTGGAAGCGGCGTCGGACATTGCATACGAGGAGGCTATCGCAAGGGATAGCACAAATGTGACGGCCATGAACAACTATGCATATTATTTGTCTGTAAGAAAAGAGAACTTAGATATGGCCGCAGAATATGCAGCTCGTGCGAATGAATTGGAACCGAACTCTGGCACTTTTCAAGATACCTATGCGTGGGTCTTGTTTCAGCGCGGAGATTATAAAGAGGCATTGGTTTGGATCGAGCGTGCGATGAAGAACTCAGAACCTTCCGCTGTTTTATTTGAACACTATGGCGATATTTTGATGAAGCTTGGAAAAAGCAAAGAGGCATTGAAGCAGTGGGATCGGGCGTTGAGCAGTGCGGATGCAAGCAGCGCTGTGGATAAGGAAAAATTAAAAAAGAAAATCAGTGAGAAGAAATATTTGGACTAAGCTTGGTTTCTTAGTATTAACTGTATTAATAATTGCTTCTTGCGCAAGCAAGAAACGAGTCGCAAAAAAAGATGAGCTCCTGCCACGAGCAAGCACAGAGGCGGAATTGCTGAAGAATTACGAGTTGAGTAATTTGAATTTTCACACATTCAGCGGGCGAGCAAAAGCAAAATTGCAGGTAGGTGAGGAGTCGCATAATGCGACCGTCAATATTCGGATGGACAGAGATAAGTCGATTTGGATTTCGGTGACAGCGTTGCTGGGTGTCGAAGCTGCTCGCGTCTTAATTACCCCCGATAGTGTAAAGATTATGAATAAGTTGCGAGGCGAGTATATCGCTAAGCCCTTTTCCTATATCTATAATTACACGAATAAAGGAGTGAGCTTCCGGATGTTGCAAGATATTTTAGTGGGAAATATGACGGTTGATCTGCTACGAACGGATCAGCTTCAAGTCGCTACAAGTTCCGATGATGTTCAAGTAATCGGGATTAAGGATGGGCTGACTTTTCATTATGGAGTTAATAATAAGAATCGACCTTTTACTTTCAATTTGATAGAATTAGGTAAGAACCAAAAGTTGGAAACAACGTATAGTGACTTCGCAGATATTAGCGGATATAATTTTCCTCAACGTTTCACGTTAAACATTGAGGGCGCTGGCGATAAGGTTTCTGCGGATATGCTCTACAATAAATCAGAGTTTAATTCGGCTGTTGAAACGCCGTTCAATGTGCCTTCAAGATATAAGGAAATCAAATAATTACGAAGTAGGGATGGGAAATAAAATTAGGATTTTATTAACTTCGTATTAAGTATATCCTTATTTTTGGACGTTTTAAAATAAACGATATTAAGAATTTAGCGTTTCATGGAATTTAAAAAAATCGTATTAAGTATATTTTCTATATTTCTTTTTGTTAGTGTAGGGTTTGGTCAAAGTAGCTTGGAGTTAAAAAAACAAAGAGAACGACTTGATAAGGAAATTGCTGAACTTCAGAAGATTTTAAGCGCCAAAACACAAGAGAAACTACTCTCCCAAAGAGAAGTTTCTGCGTTAAGCAAACAGCTAGATTTACGTGAGGACAAAATCAGCACCATCAATAGTGAGCTTCGTATCATCAACAACAATATCGCATCCAACAACAAGATAGTCGATAAACTCAAAGACGAATTAGAGAAGCTTAGACAGGATTATGAGAAAATGATCCTATTTGCGTTCCGCAATAAGAACTCATACAATAAGATGATGTTCATCTTCGCTTCCAAAGATTTCAATCAAGCCTTTAAGCGTGTGAAGTATCTGCAACAATTTACAGATGCACGTAAGGTGAAGGTTTCGGAGATTGAAGGCCATAAAAAGCAAATCGAGCTGAAGTTAGCTCAGCTACAACGCGATAAGCAAACCCAACAAGCCTTACTTAAAGAACAACAGGCGGAACGTAATGTAATTGCGAAGGATAAGGCTGCACACTCGCAGCAGTTAAGTCAGATTGTTAAGGAGGAGCGTGGATTTAAAGGACAGTTAACTAAGAAACAGCAAGAAAAACGTCGTTTAGATGCAGCTATTAAGTCGGCGATTGCTCGCGAAGTGGAAGCAGCTCGGAAAGCGGAAGAAGAACGCCGAAGAAGATTAGCCGAGGCGGAAGCTAAGAAGTCAGGAACTACAGTTGCTGAAGCAGAGAAGAAGATTGAAAAGAAAACAGGTAGTGCTGTATTGAATAACTCGCCAGAGGCCACCAAATTATCGGCAGGATTTAGCTCGAACAGAGGCCGCCTTCCATGGCCGGTAAGTCAAGGTAATATCGTGCGTAACTATGGTAATGTTACGGTAGAACGTGGTGTTCGCGACTTCTACGATTACATCCGTATTCGCACAGCGGATAATGCATCCGTGAAATCAATATTTGAAGGTACTGTCATTAGAGTAATTAATATGGGATCATCTGCTGTTATTGTTCAACATGGTGAGTATTTATCGGTTTACTCAAACCTGAAATCAGTATCGGTTCGTAACGGTCAAAAGATTAGTACAGGAACGGTAATCGGAACAACAGATTCGGATCCAGATGCTGGATATTCGTATGTAGACTTGAGTGTTTATCGCGGCCAGACCCATATGAATCCGAGCTCGTGGATAGCAAGATAGTTACAATGTTTTCCATTATAATTATTATATTTGTTAGATACACTTAAACGAGAGATTAGTAAATTAAAGAAATATGTATACATCGGGATTATTATTTATCGGTACTAACGAGATCATCATCATCGTAGTATTGGCATTATTATTATTCGGGGGAAAGAAAATTCCTGAATTGATGCGTGGATTGGGTAGAGGTGTTAAGGAATTCAAAGAAGGACAAAAAGATGGTCCTGATGCCGAAAATAATCCAAGCAACACTGCAAACAATGATACAGTTAACAACCAACGTTAATATCGTACATTAAAGAAATTTATAGAGTTTCATTAAGCTGACATTCGCTAGTTTGATGAAACTTTTTTTTCAAGTTATCTACGAGCTGTGGCTCGGTTCGCCAACGATAAGCGAAGAACTAACCAAAAGTGTTTACAGTATAATCTACTTATGAACAAAAAAATTAGTTTTCTTGTTACAATAGGCCTAAGTGTTTTGAAATTAAGTGTGGCACAAGAAGTTCGAACGGACTTGCATACGTTTAACGATTCATTTCAAAACCAAGTTATTGATCAAGTGGAAAAAGAGCGCGAGTTAATTTACTCTCATCTTGATTCCGTTAAACAAAAAGCAGGAGGGACGACCGATTTCTCCGCAGAAGATGTTAACATCGCACAGCGAATTAACCGTCTTCAGAAGACAATTCCATTAGAATACAACGATCGGGTAAAGGTGTATCTTGATAAGTACATTTCAAGAAACTACAAGCCTTACATGGAAAAGTTGCTCGGACTGGGTAATTACTATTTCCCAATCTACGATCAGATATTTGCCGAGCAGGGAATTCCCGACGAAGTCAAATATCTATCTGTTGTAGAATCTTCTCTGAACCCTCATACTGTTTCTACTTCAGGAGCAGTTGGTCCATGGCAATTTATCTACGGTACGGCAAAGATCTACAATCTGACGATGGATGGTGGTTTCGACGAGCGTAAGGATGTCTATTCAACTACCTACGCTGTGTCTTCTTATTTGAAGGAAGCACATGACGAGTTCAATGATTGGTTGCTAGCCTTAGCATCTTATAATTGCGGAAGGGGTTGTGTGAGGAGAGCTATTCAGCGTTCTGGATTAGTGAATCCAAATTACTGGGAACTGTCTCCATTTTTGCCGAAAGAGACGCAAAACTATATTCCGAAATTTATTGCAATGACCTATGTCCTCAATCACGCTGAGCTTTATGGCTTAGTGCCCCAACAGAATGATCTAATGACCGATCATAAGGTGTTGATGGTTGATAAAGCGGTTAGTTTGAGCAATGTTGCGCAGGGCCTTAATTGTTCCGCGGATTTATTGAAGCAGTTGAATCCTGGTTATAAAGGGGCAGTTGTGTCTGGATCGGCAGCGAAGCCTCGCCGACTTATTATTCCTTATCATGAATCCATGTCGGATTCGCTGATCTATGCAGCGCTTAACAATCAACGCGTTGAAGTTATGCAAGCGTTGGCATCCGTAGAGAGCGATGATGAGCAAAGACATCAAGTAAAACGCGGAGAAACCGTAGCAAGTATCGCTAAGGAGTATGGTGTCTCTGTACAGCAAATAAGGACCTGGAACAGACTTTCGGCTCAAAGTAGTATTACGGGTAGAAATCTGATTTTAAGCAAAGGAGTGGATAGCAAAATGGCTAAAAACGTTATTGCTGCTACGAAGACCAAGGCAAGTGCGAAGAGCAATCCTACTTTCGTTTCATATACCGTAAGAAAAGGTGATACACTATCCGATATTGCAGATAAACATCGCGGTTCTTCAGTGAATCGTATCAAGTCGGACAATAATATCCGAGGAAGCCATTTAAAGATTGGCCAGAAACTAAAGATTTACAAAGGAAAAGGCTAGAGAAGCGAAGGCTACTCTATCATGTTATAAAAAAAGATGCGGCTTATGATAAATAAGCCGCATCTTCTGTATTGTCATATTCTTCAAGCAATACCTCCACATGTTCTTTGAGGATTGTCGATAATTTTAATCCGTAATAGTCACTGAAAACCGGAAACTGATGGTGGCTACGGTCGATCAACACTGCAGTTCTCATGCGCTTTAATGGTACGTTCAAGAACACTCCTAAACCATAAGCTAACGTTCTGCCGCTGTTCAATACATCATCAATTAGAATAACCACTTTATCTTTTACTGTATCAATCGGTAGATCTGTCGATGACTCCAGACTACGTTTTGTCTTCTGGATCGTAACTTTCAATAATTCCACGGATCTGCTGGGGTCAATCTCTAACAACAACCTCTGCAGGCGCTGCGCGAAAACATAACCTCTATCTGCAATTCCTACTAATACAATGGCAGGTTCGTCGAAGTTATCTTCGATGATTTGATAAGCAATTCGTTTTGATTTTTGAAGGATCTGTTCCTTGTTTAATATAAGCGTTTTCTTAGATGACATTGCTATTCTTTTGTTGCCGGTAAATTTAATAAAACTTTGCTAATTTCTATTCAGCGAAAACAATTAACTAATGCCCCGTATAGGGTTACAATAAAAAATCCCAACGTCTTTACGTTGGGATTCCTTTTATAAAATTTGAAGAGTTTGGTCTAATTTAAATTGCTTTTCTCTTTCGGGTTAGCATCTGCCGTCATGATTTTTGCATCATCAACTTTCGGACGGCCACCATTGTAGTAATATCTTTTCCAATACGCCTCGTTTAAGTTACTAACCATAACACCGCGGCTTGAAGATGCATGCGCAAATTTATCATCGCCTAAGTAAACACCAACATGCGTAATACTTTTGCTTCTGATTTTGAAAAATACTAAATCTCCAGCTTCCAACTCGCCTTTACGAACTGGCGTTACGTTCTGGTACTGATTACGACTGTTGTATCCGATTGTTGTATTGAATACATTTTCGTAAACAGCTAGGGAGAACTTCGAACAATCGATGCCTCTTTTAGAATCTCCACCTAAGCGGTACGGAGTTCCTAACCATTCGTAAACAAATTGATAAAGTTTGGTATTTGTAGTTGCGTTTGCCGCAACGCCCATGATCTGAGAGAAGTATTCTTTAGCTAGGTTATCTGGATCAGATGACTTTTGACTATTGGTTTGTGCCTGCGAGACTAGACATAAGCCTATGAGAAGCATTGCTGCCACTAGTTTCTTTGTTTTCATTAAATCGCTTTTTTATTACAACCATCAGCTTGTTGAGTTATTCACATTATTGTCTATTTTTTCAACAGGCTGAAGCAAATGTAATACATACTGTCTTGAATTCAAAACAATTTTCAATGTATTTAACAAAATTTTAACACTTTTAACAATCGCCAGTTTGCTGAATTTTAATAAAAACTCGTTCATTTTTTTATTCGCTAAGCCGATGAAAGATTGTCCTAGCGATAATCTGGAATTTAAAATAATTTAAATAAATCTTGATTTTTTAAAAAGAATTGTAATATATTTGAGAAATCATAATCAACAACAATGCAAAACAATACTATTTCTATTACAATTATTATTACCACCGGGATAAAACTTAGGAGGAAGTAGTCTATTGTATAGAATTTAGTACAGATATTAGAAGCCTTCCTCCATTCGGGGAAGGCTTTTTTTATTAACATACCCTAAAACAAGCTAGAACAGAATGAAAATCTTAAAATTTGGCGGAACATCCGTAGGTTCCGTAGAGAGCATCCAGGCCGTGTTAAAAATAGTGAAAGCTTCTTTTGACGCTGGCGAAAAACCTTTAGTCGTATTATCAGCCATGTCAGGGGTCACCAACCTGTTAACACAGATGGCTGAAGATGCAGCAGCTGGAAAGCCGTTTGACGAAGGTTTAAAGCAATTAGAAGAAAGACACTTCGATGTGGTTAAAAAACTAATTGCTGTAAAATATCAGAATCCTGTTCTGACACGCTTAAAGTTGCTTTTCAACGAGTTAGAAGAACTTTTACAAGGAGTGTCCGCGCTAAAGGAATTGAGCAATCAAAGTCGAGACCTAATTGTTTCCTTTGGAGAGCGCTGCAGCAACTACCTTGTCGCCAAAGTCATGGAACAGGAAGTCCCGGAAGCTGAGTACATCAACGCTTCCTATTATGTGAAGACAGACTCCAATTTCGGGAATGCCCACCTCAACGAACCACTAACCACCCAACTCATCCAAGCCCTTTCTCACACCCACGCCGATAAACTCCTCTTTGTAACAGGATTTATCGGGTCGAACGAGCAGGGACGTATGACGACCTTGGGTCGCGGTGGTTCAGATTATACTGCGGCAATCTTCGGATCGGTTCTAAATGCATCAGCAATCGAAATCTGGACTGACGTAAATGGAATGTTGACCGCAGATCCGAGAATCGTGAAAAAGGCTTTTTCACTGCCTGTATTGTCTTATACCGAAGCCATGGAGCTGTCGTACTTTGGCGCGAAAGTAATCTATCCGCCGACCATGGTGCCTGCTTTCTTGAAGAAGATTCCAATTGTTATCCGCAATACATTTCAGCCAGAGCTTGCAGGAACCGTTATTCAATTTGAAAGCGGAAAGTCTTCCTACCCAATCAAAGGTATTTCCTCCATCGCCGACGTATCCGTAATCAACCTGACAGGTAGCGGAATGGTAGGGAAATCAGGGTTTAGTGGGCGTCTGTTCACCTTGTTGGCCAGAGAGCAAATCAATGTGATCCTGATTACACAATCTTCGTCTGAGCATAGTATCACCTTCGCAGTCAATCCTAGCGACGCAGAGAAGGCTGTAAAGCTCATAAACACCGAGTTTGAATTGGAACTATTGGCTAATAAACTTTCAGCGCCTGTAATTGAAGAAAGCCTATCAATCCTGGCTATCGTTGGAGAGAACATGAAGCGCACACCGGGTATGTCGGGCCGCCTTTTCCATGCTTTGGGAAGAAATGGTATCAATGTTCGCGCGATCGCACAAGGGTCGTCCGAATTCAATATATCGGTTATTATTAATAAAGAGGACTTAGCAAAAGCATTAAATGCCGTTCATGACGCCTTCTTTGCCGAGCTCAAGAAAACACTACACGTGTTCAATTTAGGAACCGGCAATATCGGTGCAACGTTATTCAAGCAGTTACACGAACAGCACGATTTTCTATTGGATCATAACGATATTGAAATCAAAGTTGTTGGTTTGGCGAACTCCCGCAGAATGCTTTTCGACGCGGATGGCGTAGATTTATCGAAATGGCAAGCAGCTCTGGACGAGCAAGGCGAGGTTGCAGACTTAGCAACTTTCGTTAGTAAGATGCAAGCTATGAATCTGCCGAACTGTGTGTTTATTGATAATACCGCAAGCAAATTACCGGCGACCTACTACGAGGAGATCTTCAAATCTAACATCTCGATCGTTACTTGCAATAAAATCGCAAATTCAGGAGATTATGCGCAGTACCGCTCCTTGCATGAAACAGCAAGAAAGCATGGCGTAGACTTCTTTTATGAAACCAACGTTGGAGCTGGCCTACCGATTGTACGCGTATTGAAGGACCTGATGCTTAGTGGCGACCGTATCCTGAAGATTGAGGCTATTCTATCCGGCACCATCTCCTATATTTTCAATAACTTCCATGGCGATGCCTCTTTCTACGATGTCGTGAAGAAAGCGCAGGAGCTGGGATATACCGAGCCTGATCCACGCGATGACTTAGGCGGCGTAGATTTTATGCGCAAGATGCTTATCCTTGCTCGCGACGCAGGCCACGTTATTGAGTCCACAGACGTTGACTTAGGAAATATCCTTCCGGAAAACTGCTTAAAAGCGAGTTCCGTAGATGAGTTTTATACAGAATTATTGAAGTCTGACGATTACTTCAACAATTTGAAAGATCAAGCCGCCAAAGAAGGGAAAGTTATCCGTTATATCGGTAACTTAGAAGATGGAAAAGTATCGATCAGCTTACAGATGGTTGATGAAACACATCCATTCTATGCGCTTTCAGGAAGTGATAATATCATTTCTTTCACAACGGAGCGTTATAAAGAAAGGCCATTAGTCGTCAAAGGGCCTGGAGCGGGTGCGGAGGTGACAGCCGGAGGCGTTTTCGCCGATCTAGTGAATGTAGGCGCTAAATAAAGCAATGAATATGATGACTAATCAAGATTCCATCATGGAAGAGAAACATAAAGTAGATTTTGAAAAGATAAAGCAAGAAGTTCGTGTGTTTGCTCCCGCAACGGTTGCCAACATGATCTGCGGATTTGATATCCTCGGGTTTGCAGTGGACTTCCCGGGCGACGAGGTACTGATGCGAAGAACCGAAAAACCAGGGGTTACTATTAAAGCAATTCATGGCGATGAAGGACGCCTTCCTTTAGATCCAGAAAAAAATACTGTCAGTGCCTGCGTTCAGATGTTATTGGCGCATTTGGATCTCAGCGACAGCATCGGGGTGGAAATTGAATTAACGAAGCATATGCCGATTGGCAGTGGCTTAGGTTCTAGTTCCGCGAGTACGGTTGCAGGTCTTTTTGCGATCAATAGCCTACTGGGCGAACCCCTAAGCAAGGAAGAGCTAATGCCATTTTGTGTGGAAGGCGAACGCCTGGCTTGCGGGCATGGACATGCCGATAATGTCGCTCCGGCATTAATGGGCGGCATTACCCTCATTAGAGGATATGAGCCGCTGGATATGATCAGTCTGCCCGTGCCCGAAGATTTGGTAGCGGGGATTGTATTCCCTCAAGTTGATGTGCCGACTAGAGATGCTAGACAATTGATTAAAGAGAAGGTTTCTTTAAAAGATGCTGTCGTGCAGTGGGGCAATATCGCTGGGCTTGTTGCCGGCCTCTACCGAAGCGATTACGATTTAATTAGCAGGAGCATGCATGATGTGCTTATCGAGCCGACCCGCGCAATCCTGATTCCTGAGTTTTATGCAATGAAGGAAATCGCCCTTTCATGCGGCGTGCTCAGCTTCGGTATATCAGGCTCCGGACCATCTGTTGTTGCCATTAGTAGAGGTAAAGAAGCAGCGCAGCAGGCCGTAGATAAAATCCAAGCGCATCTAACATCGCACGGAATCGAGAGTTTGCAATATGTGTCCTCCGTCAATGTCGCGGGTCCTAAAGTAATCAACCTAAAATAATAGCTATGCAATTTTACAGTACAAATAATAAAGCGCTTCGTGTTTCCTTTCAAGAGGCGGTATTCAACTCCTTACCGCAAGATAAAGGCTTGTATATGCCGGAAGTTATCCCTCAGCTTGACCCATATTTTATCAAAAATATTCAGCAGTATTCCTTGCAGGAAATTGCTTTCACCATCGCTAAGGCGTTTATCGGAAGCGATATTCCCGATGCAGACCTGAAAGCGATTGTCGACGACGCCATCAATTTTGAAGCGCCTGTTAAGTTTCTTGACGCCGAAACAGCTGTCTTGGAATTATTCCACGGACCGTCCTATGCGTTTAAAGATTTCGGGGCACGTTTCATGAGCCGTGTAATGGGGTATTTCTCAAAGCAGGGAGATCAATTGCTCGACGTTTTGGTAGCGACCTCAGGCGATACCGGCGGTGCGGTTGCCTCCGGATTTTTGGGTGTAGAAGGCACTCGTGTGACGATCTTGTATCCTAAAGGAAAAGTATCGAAAGTACAGGAAGAGCAGCTTACCACCAACGGACAAAACATTCGCGCCCTCGAGGTAGAGGGTACTTTTGATGATTGCCAAGCCCTGGTAAAAGAAGCATTCAATGATCCAGACCTGAATAATGCATTGCGACTGACATCGGCCAATTCAATCAATATTGCTCGCCTCATTCCGCAGACGTTTTACTATTTCTGGACCTACGCGCAATTGAAATCGCAAGGAATGGACGAAATTGTTTTCACCGTACCGAGCGGAAACTTCGGGAATATCGGTGCTGGCCTATTGGCCTATAAAATGGGACTTCCGGTTACACATTTCGTTGCAGCAACGAATGTCAACGATACAGTTCCACGCTTCCTACAAAACGGAGTATACGAACCTAAACCTTCCATACAAACCCTCGCAAATGCGATGGATGTAGGTAATCCAAGCAATTGGGCCCGCATACAGGATCTCTTTGGACAAGACCTCGAGCAGCTAAAAGCGAAGGTTAGTTCCTACACTTATACCGATGAGCAAATCTTAGCAGGAATGGAAGAATTGTTCCACAAATACAAGTATGTAGCTTGTCCGCATACGGCGATTGCTTACCTCGCATCCAAAGCTTATCGTAGTGAACAGCCTGGCGAATACGCATCGGTATTCCTATCTACAGCACATCCATGCAAATTCCCGGAAGCCATAAAAGCAGAGGTTTTCCAACATGTGACGCTGCCCGAAGGAGCTTCTTCTCTAGCAGAAAAAGAAAAGCAAGCCGTCGAAATGCCGGTAGACTATAAAACATTTAAAACTTATCTACTAGTGAATAATTAGTAGATTTAGACTTTAGACGTTAGACATAAGATTTTAGAGTATGGCGGCTAGAGATGGTCGCCATTTTTTTGGTAGTAGTTAGTATCTAGTAGTTAGTAGTTAGTACTTAGTATAAAGACCTATAGCGTAATATCATGTCAATCCTTTTATCCTTCCTTTCCTGGTTCAGACAATACTCTATTGTCTAATATCTGTTAGTCTAATGTCTAAGTACTAACTACTATATAAAATCTACAACTCAAACCCCTTTTAAACCCCTTTCAAACCCAATACAAACCCGTATCAGAACCCTTCTGAAAGGGGATTGATATGGGTTTGAATAGGCTATGAAAAGGATGTCACTGCTTTAAGGTTTGACTGTTTTTTTTCATTTAGCTGATTTATTTTTTTTCAATTCTATTTACTTTTGCGGGGATGAATAAAATAATCCTCAACAAAGGAAAGGATAAGGCGGCCTGGCAGTTACATCCTTGGATTTTCTCCGGTGCCATAGCTCGAGTGTCTGAATCTCTTCAAAACGGTGATATCGTTTCCGTATATAATCATGATGATGAATTTATTGCTTATGGAATGTACAATAAGCAATCGCGTGTGGCAGTACGTTTATTGGAGTGGGATCCACAAAAAGAGATCTCAGAAGGATGGTGGCGCGATAGATTGCAGCGAGCTGTCAAAAACAGAACTCACCTTTTGAACGACAAGAATAATACGGTTCGTTTAGTATTTGCCGAGGCGGATTTCCTGCCGGGGCTTATTGCTGATAAATATGGGGATTATATCTCCGTGCAGGTGCATGCTGCTGGGATGGAACGCGTAAAGGCGATTGTGGTGGATGAATTGCAGCAGCTTTTAAATCCGAAAGGGGTTTATGAGCGCAGCGATCTGAAATCAAGAGAGCATGAAGGCTTGGCAGATACCAATGGCTTATTAGCGGGCGAGATGCCTCCTCCATTTGTCGACATTATTGAAAATGGAATACATTATCAGGTGAATATCGTAGAAGGGCAGAAATCTGGATTCTATTGCGATCAACGCGACAATAGATATATCACCTCGAAATATGTTAAAGACAAGCGCGTATTAGATTGTTTTTGCTATTCGGGCGGATTTACGCTGAATGCATTTCGCGAAGGCGCCGCTTCTGTCACTTCTGTTGACAGCTCGGCTTTAGCGATCGAAACGCTGCAGAAGAATATTCAATTGAATGGATTTGATTCTTCAAAACATATTGCTGTACAGTCCGACGTCAACAAGTACCTTCGGGAGTTGGGCGAGCAGCGCGAGAAGTTTGATTTGATCATTTTGGATCCTCCGAAATATGCACCTTCACGATCCACACTAGAAAAGGCTTCGCGTGCCTACAAGGATTTAAACCGTAGGGGCCTGATGCTTTTGAACTCGGGCGGCCTATTGGCAACTTTTTCTTGCTCTGGAGCGATGGATATCGATACCTACAAACAGGTGTTAGCTTGGGCAGCGCTAGATGCAGGAAAAGAAATTCAATTTATCTATCAATATTGCCAACCAGAAGATCATCCTGTTCGAGCATCATTTCCAGAAAGTGAGTACCTAAAGGGACTATTGGTACGCGTACTTTAGGAGAAAATATTAGTGATAAAAAAGGGATCGACAAGATATGTTGATCCCTTTTTCATTATAGGATTAACTATTGATATTGTCCTGTCGATATCAGCCTACAAAAAACCATCATTACATGGTTCCCTATAAATGTTATATCATGTTAACTGATTGATTTTTAAAGTTATCGACTTACATGCTTGTTCGTGTAACATCAATGTATGATATTGGTCATTTTCCCATTAGGTTATTACTTTAATATTTGTTACAAATAATTCATGATTGTGACATGTTTGTATATGTTTAAATCTATTTTTTAGTTCTTTTTCTTCATCGAGTTCTAACGTAGTTTTAGCTTGCGCATGCATGTCGCATATTTTTAAAAATCATCATTTACATGAGTTATCTTGGTTAATTATATTGTTATAAATGATTTAGTTTCTAAACTTTATATGTTTGCATGTTGTTCCGATGAGGCGGTCGTTTTTGGCCGCCTTTTCTGTTTAGCTTTTCGTGCTAGGACTTAGAATGCCCATCAAGTCGGCGCAATAATTAGTGATATGTGTCATTTTCTTAATAGGATAATTGTATAATATTTGCACAAAGCAATATAGGTCGCGTGGCGTCCGAACACATGCGAGAAGCAGAATATGATTTTTTAAGCTAGCAGGCAGTAATTTTTTCGAGTTGCTGTTCGTTTAGCTTCGTCTTATCACGTTCAAAATTTCAATATACATGTATTTTGACCCCGATTTTTATACTGCTCTGGAAAAAAATTATCGACTCTTATGAAGACATTTAAGCGAATCTTTAGTTTCGTTATTATTGTAGGATCTTTACTTTCGACTTACGCATGTAAGAAAGATCTGCAGGGCAAAGGTGGAGCGGCCCTGGTTAAAATTAGCGCCGTGCAAGTTTCTCAAACCGAGCAAACCAACAATTTTAGAGGGGGGACGGATATGCTACTGCCAGGCTTATCCGAACAGGTAAAAGAAGTATCCTTCAACCGAGACTACAATTTAGTGGTTTCATTAAAGCCCATTGGTACTGAGCTAAAAGCACAGGGGAGATCTACTAGAAGCAACGTGGTCAATCCGGTTGAAAAAGGAGTTCGTTATCGGATTCTTATATTTAAAATGGATAATAGCTATGTTGATCAACAAGAGTTTATTGTGGGAGAAGCGACGAATACGCAGGGATTTGAACTCGAACCAGGTACCTATCGATTTATAGCATACTCATTTAACAATACTTCAGCCATTCCTGAAGTGCCGCACATTTCATCGGACAAAATCAGCCTCTCGAATATCTCGACTAGTACTGACTTTCTATATATGAATAAAGAAATGACTGTAAAGGGAGGACAGAATTTGTTGAATTTAGTTTTTAAGAATCGTTTTAGCAGCATTGTGTTAACCATGGCTGCTGCTGCGGAACTCGGGTCAATTAGCGCCCTAAAGGCTAGTATCACTGCAGAACCAACGGTGAATATCGGATTAAATGATGGCGCACTTACACATCCTAGTACGCCTTCCGCATTGATGTTCGCTTTTCCAACGTTAAATCTGCCTACCGTGACGAGCACGCCTACAACGATAAGCAATGCAGAAAGCGCACAGTTAGAACTGAAGATTCTGGAAATCGCATTAAATGGTGGTGCAGTTCGGAAAGATTTAGCCAATATCACAGATCTTGTGATTCGACCCGGTATTCAATATCAACTCAAACTTACGATCGAATCGAACGGAATTACTGTAGGAGGGAATGTATGGGCAAGAGGTAACTTAGCCTATGTGGATGGCGTGTATTTTAACCGTAGTTTTCCTGAAGAGAGTGGGTATGCGTACCATGCATCAGATTATTGGAATTTTGCCTCTGCGGAAACTCCTTTGTTGCCGGCGATGAACGTGCCGGACGATTATTTTGTAGGATTGGAGGCGATAGCACCTAAAATTCCAGACGTAATACAAGATCCTTGTCGCTTGGTAGCGGGCAATAATTGGCGTATGCCAACTTTAGCAGATTTTGCGGCGCTGGGAAATTTTAAGGTTATCAATAGTGCGGGTGAAATAGGAAGCTTTGACGGGGGGCAGCCAAATGGTGCAAAAACCGGCTTCGCATATATCTATTTCGACGGTGTACAACAAGGCAGTGGAGAAGCAGCGCAACTGAGATTCTATAAAACCGGACGTAAGCGAAACTTTGTTATCAACAATATTTCAGTAGATGATGCGGCCCATAATTTTAATGACAAAGATGCACACTACATGGCGATCGATGGAACACAAGGCGTCGCCGTTAGCAATGTAAACTGGCAAGTCCATATGCCGATGATTGTAGATAACGTGAGTGGAAATACACAGAACATGCTTTATTACAGATTGAAGGATCCTTATTTTTCGCGCGACGATAGGGTGCCAATTAGATGTATTAGAGATATACCAACTGCGAAATAAGAACTCTCTACATAAACATCAAAAAGGATGGAAATTCTTGTTGGTTTTTCAAAACAGACGTTTTTAGAAAAAATTTAGATTATCCTTACATAATGCGTGTTGTTTAAAAAAAAGTGTCGCCCGTTAAGGGCGGCACTTTCTTTTTACTTCAACTCTGAAATACTATCCGATTTTGATTTGTGATAGCCAGCTTTCTGCCATTAGGTTGGCTCCAGCCCAAGAGGTGTGCACCCCATCGGTAGTCCAGTAGGCACCGGTATTGGCTTTTAATGCTTTATCGAAGATATCCTGATAAGGAATAAACGCCGTTTTATATTCTTTTGCGATGTCGCGTGCTGCTTGTTGGTATTTCGGAAATTCAGGATACCAACTATCGTTGATATGTTTCACATCCTTTAATCCGAAGGGTTCGCCGATAATCAATTTCACGTTTGGCAGCGCGGTTAGGGTTTTGTCCAACAGCTCTTTATATTGTCCTTTATATTGCTCTGGGGTATTGATAGCACCACGATCTTTGGTTCTCCAAAAATCATTGACACCGATCAGGATAGATACAATATTGGGTTTTAAATCGATGCAGTCGGCTTGCCACCGATTCAATAAATCAGGAACGCGGTTTCCGGAAATACCACGGTTGTAAATCTTGATGTTCTTGCTTGCAAATTTGTTCAACAATACGCCTGCAGCAAGCATCGCATATCCGCCACCAAAGGCATTCATTTCATTCGGATTCAGGTTATCTTTCTTCCGGCCCGCATCCGTAATGGAATCCCCCTGAAAGAGAATCACATCGTTCTGGTTAATGCTGATACCAACCTTAGGTTTTGCAGATGAAAAATCCTCGGCATGCAACAATGCGCTGCCCATGGCTGTAGTCCCCACAGTCAATATACTTTTCTTTAAAAAATCTCTTCTTGAATTCATGGTCTTTGGATAGGTTGATTATTCCTATACAAGATAAGGAAACTAGCAAAATTTGGCAATCCCTTCACGAATAATTTTACACGCCGCTTTTATCTCTTCCTCAGTAATTGTTAGTGGAGGTGCAACACGAAGGGCCGTTTCACAATGTAGATACCAGTCGATGATCAATCCCTGTTCTGCGCAGTAGTTACTGACCGCATATACCTGTTCAAAATTTTCCAACTGCAAACACATCATCAAGCCCAATCCACGGATTTCCTTGATTTGAGGGATGTCAAGTTCATTACGAAACAATGTCGCTTTAGTATCGACCTGCTCCACAAGTTTTTCCTGTTTAATGACCTCCAAAGACGCTTTCGCAGCAGCACAGGATACAGGATGACCACCAAAGGTGGTAATATGGCCAAGCATTGGATTGGCTTTGATTACGTCCATCACTTCTTTTCGGGCTACGAAAGCACCCAGCGGCATACCCCCGCCGATACCTTTTGCCAGCATCAGGATATCCGGAACGATGTCGAAATGCTCAAAAGCAAAGAGTTTCCCCGTGCGACCGAAACCAGTTTGTATTTCATCAAAAATCAGAAGAGCGCCAGTATCATCGCATTTCTTACGCAACGCCTGCATGTAGGCTTTGTCAGGAACGCGGACACCTGCTTCGCCTTGTATCGCTTCAACAACTACAGCTGCGGTCTTATCGCTGATCTTGTCTAGGTCGGGCAAATGATTGTATTGTATAAACGAAATACCGGGCAGGAGTGGAGCGTATGCTTTTCTGTAATCCTCATTTCCGATTAAGCTCAATGCGCCTTGTGTACTACCGTGGTAAGCTTCCTTTGCTGCGATAATTTCCTGTCGACCCGTAAATTTCTTTGCGATCTTCATTGAGCCTTCGACTGCTTCAGCACCCGAATTCGTTAAATAAACCGATCCAAAGCTATCTGGTAAAACACTTAATAGATCTGTCGCAAATTGCACCTGCGGTGCTTGCACAAATTCGCCATATACCGTTACGTGCATAAACTTTTCAAGCTGATTCTGAATTGCTTCCAACACTTTGGGGTGGCGATGACCGATATTACTTACGTTAAATCCTGAAACTAAGTCCATATAGGATTTTCCGTTTGGTCCATAAAGGTAAATGCCTTCAGCACGTTCTACTTCAATAAGTCTTGGGGATTCAGATGTCTGCGCGGTATTTTGTAAAAATAGTTCTCTATTGCTAATCATGGTTGGGTATTATTCAATAACAATTAATTTCAAACTTCCATTAAAGTAGAGTCAATAATGAAAGTTCTGGAGGGTTTTATAATAGTAAACCCCATAAGAAAAAAGAAGCTCTAAGTAAGAGCTTCTTTTCGTTAATTTCTGTGATTCCTGCCTTTCAGCTCTTTGTAGAGTAATTCGATAAACTCTTGTTCTACAGAGAAGAACTGCGAAGCTCGGGATTGCCCGATTACTTCCGCAAAGCGGGATCTATAGTTTTTCTTGATTTCGACTTCTTTCGCATCGAAGGATATAGCGTCATTTCCAGGTCTAAAAGAATTAGAGCCACCCTGTCTGCGATCGCCACCACGACTCTTCTGCGATTTTACATCTCTAATTTCCTTCGTATACTGATTGTAAATCGGGAAAAATTGTTGAGCCTCCGCAGGAGTCAATCGTAACTGTTTGGTAATGAATGCAGATTTTTGATTCTCTATCGCTTCAAATCTATCTTGACGTGATTGTCCATTTGCTCCCAAACAAAATAAGCAAGCCAAACAGAATGTCGTAATAATATGTTTCAAACGAAGCATTATAATGTATTATAATTTAAGTATTCTTCTAAATCTTTGTCATCAATTTGACTACCAATAGCTGCTGATTCCTCCGGCTCATAGATGTACTCTGCATAATATGCTAAATCCGTGCCATCCGAATGACTAGCCAAATAGCTAATGATTTCATCCTCAGGAATTTCATCTAAGGAAACTTGTTGCGCATTCGCTACAGTTGCTGCAGAATTTACATTGTTAGGATCACTATTATAAGTAGAAACACCAACAAATGCTGCAACACATGCTGCTGCGGCTGCACCTATCCAAATAACCGGTCTGCTTTTCTTCCGCTCGGTCACAGGAGTAGCCTGTGGCATTTGGATAACTTTCTTATCTTCCACCTGATCTAATATCGACTGCGTTAATGTGTCGAAGTATCCATTCGGAACAGTAAATCCATCCGTCTGAACCTTAGATTTTAAATCATCAACGGCGATGAATGCCATAATCTGATCAGCAGAAGTTTCAAAATATTGATCTGGAACTTCAAACCCACTTTCTTGAACTTGCTCTTTAAGATTCTCTTCGCCAACTTTCGCCATAATAGAATCGCTCAAGTTTGCAAAATAGCCTTCAGGAACTTCAAATTGTTCTTCTTGCAATTGGTCGATCTGTACCTGCTGCATGATACGATCATTTAAGTCTGCGAAGTAATTCGCCGGAACTTCAAAACCTTCATGTTGCTGAAACTGGTCAATCTTAACTTGCGACATAATCTGTTCGCTCAATTCTCCGAAATAACTTTCGGGAACATCGAAGCCAGCACGTTGATCCTTGCTTGTACGATCCAATTTTGCTAAGAACAATAGCCTGTTGGTTTGTTCATTGAAATAATTGTCGGGTACAATGAAAGGGTTAACACGCAACGAATCAGGTAAGTTATTGCCTTCCATGTTGTCGTAATATGTGTTGTTTTCTTTCATAGTACACTAATAGAATCGTTTTTGCGCCAAAGGTTTAATCATTCTTGGCAAAAAAGTTCTCTATCTTCTTAACGGCCAAATGATAGGACGCTTTTAGGGCGCCGACACTTGTGCCTAATACTTCAGATATTTCGTCGTACTTCATGTCTTCAAAATATTTCATATTGAAGACCAACCGTTGCTTATCGGGAAGTGTTAACAAGGCTTCCTGCAACTTCTGCTGCGCGCGGTCACCATTAAAGTATGATCCGTCCGCTAAAGTATCCGAAAGATAAGCAGATGTTTCATCATCCAATGAAACATTCTGCTTTTGTTTTTTCTTATTTAAGAAAGTAATGCATTCATTCGTCGCAATTCTATATAACCAAGTATATAGCTGCGAGTCCTCTCTGAACTTTTCGAGATTACGCCAAACCTTAATAAAGATATCCTGCACAACATCATCAGCATCGTCATGGTCAATAACCATTCTTCTAACATGCCAATAGATCTTCTGCTGGTACTTTTTTAATAACTCGCGAAATGCTTCCTCACGAGTCTTCTCATCGGCGAACTTCGCAATGATCAGGGAATCTTCCATATTGGATTATTTTCTGCTAATTACTTTTTTCGCTGCTTTAACGATGTCTGCAGCTGTTAAACCATATTTCTCCATCAACTGAGCTGGTGTTCCCGACTCGCCGAAGCTATCGTCAACCGCAACATACTCTTGAGGAGTAGGAAGTTCTTTCGCTAATACCTGTGCTACGCTGTCACCCAAACCACCTAAGCGGTTGTGTTCTTCGGCTGTAACTACACATTTCGTTTTTGCCACAGATTTCAAGATAGCTTCTGCATCTAAAGGCTTAATCGTGTGGATATTGATAATCTCAGCGCTAATGCCTGCTTTTTCCAATTCCTCACCAGCTTGGATCGCTTCCCATACTAAGTGGCCAGTAGCAATAATCGTTACGTCTGTACCTTCGTTCAACATCACAGCTTTACCGATCTCGAATTTCTGATCTGCAGGTGTAAAGTTAGGAACAACAGGACGACCAAAACGCAAATATGCTGGCCCCTCATGGTCTACTAACGCAATAGTAGCGGCTTTTGTTTGGTTATAATCACAAGGATTGATAACGGTCATGCCTGGCAACATTTTCATCAATCCGATGTCTTCTAAGATTTGGTGAGTGGCACCATCTTCCCCTAGCGTTAATCCAGCGTGAGATGCACAAATCTTCACATTCTTACCTGAGTAGGCGATCGATTGACGGATTTGGTCATAAACACGACCTGTAGAGAAGTTAGCAAAAGTTCCTGTAAAAGGGATCTTTCCACCGATGGTTAAACCAGCAGCAATACCCATCATGTTTGCTTCCGCGATTCCAATTTGGAAGAAACGCTCAGGATAAGCTTTTATAAAGTCGTTCATTTTCAATGAACCGATCAAGTCAGCACATAACGCTACGACGTTTTCGTTTTGTTGACCAGCTTCTAATAAGCCAGCACCGAAACCTGAGCGTGTATCTTTTGATTCTGTATATGTATATTTTTTCATTTTTTGAAGTCTCGTTCAGAATGGCAAAGCCATTTAAAGTCTAACAAATGTTATCTTAATAATCACCAATTGTTGCAGGGATTTGGTTCAATGCGCTTGCTAATTGCTCATCGTTCGGAGCAACACCATGCCATTTATGTGATCCCATCATGAAATCAACACCATTACCCATTTCCGTATGCAATAAGATAATTACTGGTTTACCTTTTCCAGTGCGAGCCTTAGCCTCATCTAAACCAGCAACAACAGATGCCATATCATTACCTTTCTCAACTTCTAACACGTCCCATCCAAAAGCTTCCCATTTTGCACGTAGGTTGCCTAATGAAAGAACCGCGTCTGTAGAACCATCAATCTGCGCATTGTTGTAGTCAACTGCTGCGATGATGTTGTCCATTTTGTTGTGAGGAGCATACAATGCTGCTTCCCAAACTTGTCCTTCTTGCAACTCACCGTCACCCATCAAGACATAAACTAAGCTGTTGTCTTTATTCAACTTCTTCGCTTGAGCAGCACCGATCGCTACAGATAGTCCCTGTCCTAATGAACCTGATGCAACACGAATTCCTGGAAGGTGTTCATGTGTTGTCGGGTGTCCTTGAAGACGTGAATCAATCTTACGGAAAGTCGCTAATTCGCTAACCGGGAAGTATCCAGCTCTCGCCAAAGTACTGTAAAATACCGGAGAAATGTGCCCATTTGATAAGAAGAATAAATCCTCACCAATGCCATCCATGTTGAATGAAGGGTCATGTTTCATCGCGTGGAAGTACAATGCCACAAAATAATCTGTACAACCTAAAGATCCCCCTGGGTGTCCTGATTGACATGCATGTACCATGCGAACAATGTCTCTTCTTACTTGAGAAGCTGTTTGTTCAAGCTTGTTTATATCTGCACTCATTTTTTAGTATAAATGTTTCGATTGTTTTGCCGATAAAGGTAGTGAATTTTTTAAAAGTATCTAGTATTTAGTAGAGGTTAGATTTTAGACTTTATACAATAGATTTTAGACATTAGTGTGTGATTTTCAAATAGGAATGGGAAACTTGTCATTGAACCAAGAAAGGAAGGATACAAAGATTAACAGGATCCTGAATATCCTTGTATCCTTCCTTTCTTGGTTCAGAACAAAAAGCCCGCTCTTGGTTCAGAACAAAAAACCCGCATTGCTGCAGGTCTAATATCTCACATCTATCATCTAAAATCTAACCTCACACATGCATTCTTGCCAGCGGAGAGATATCCTGTCCAACGAAGTCTTGTTTCAGGAACTTATGATAACCAGCTATAGCGATCATGGCGGCATTATCGGTACAATACTCGAATTTAGGGATAAAGACGTTCCATTTATACTTTTCGCCCATTGCTAATAGCGAGCTGCGCAGTCCCGAGTTTGCAGAAACACCTCCGGCGATTGCGATATCTTTAACGCCGGTTTGTTTAGCGGCTTTTTTAAGTTTATTCAACAAGATGGAAACGATGCGATCTTGAACGGAAGCGCAAAGATCATCCATACGTTCTGAAAGGAAGTTTGGATTTTTCTTCATTTCTGCTTGTACGAGGTATAGGATAGCCGTTTTAAGACCCGAAAAACTAAAATTAAGCTCCGGTATTTGCGGCTCTGGCAACTTAAATGCTGTGGGATCTCCGCCTTTCGCATGTTTATCAATTAATGGTCCGCCGGGGTAGGGCAGATTCAAGATCTTGGCAGTTTTATCGAACGCTTCTCCTGCAGCGTCATCTAAGGTTTCGCCAAGAAGCTCCATCTCGAAGTAATCCTTTACCAAAACAATCTGTGTATGACCACCTGAAACCGTTAAACATAAAAATGGAAAAGAAGGCTTCGGGTTATCGATAAAGTGTGCTAAAATATGCGCCTGCATGTGGTTAACCTCGATTAATGGAATATCCATCGCCAAAGCGAAGGATTTTGCAAAGGAAGTTCCCACCAATAAAGACCCTAAAAGTCCGGGTCCGCGCGTAAAAGACACTGCATCTATATCTTTTTTGCTTATTTTTGCTTGAATAATGGCTTGATCTACCGTTGGAATGATATTCTGTTGATGGGCACGGGACGCCAATTCTGGTACAACCCCTCCATATTTCGCATGGATTGCTTGACTTGCAATAATATTTGAACGAATTTCGCCGTCTATACAGATAGATGCGGAAGTTTCATCGCAGGATGATTCTATACCGAGTATGATAGCCATTTGAGGGATGTATTATAAATAAAGCACAAAAGTATCAAAAAAATACTTAAAATAACGTTGTATAGCTTGCTCGGCTTAATAGCCCTGCTTTGCCTTGTCGTATTGTCCCTACAATTTGCGTCGGTTCAAACATTTGTAACCAAACGTGTCGCAAACTACCTCTCTGACGAGCTGAATGCCAAAGTTGAGCTTAAACAAATCTACTTCCGTCCATTTGATCAACTAACACTGACTGAATTCAAAATCAGCGACCAGAAAGGGAAGCCCATGTTAAGTGCGGAGAAACTGCACGCTAATATGATGCTCAGACATTTCTTCCAAAACAAAATCGTTATCGAAGATTTAGCATTGCAAAAGGCTTATGTAGACTTTCAAATCTATAAAGACAGTTCCAATTTTAAATTCCTCGTCGATTATTTCGCGCCGAAAAAGAAATCCGATGGTAAAAAGAAAAAACCACTCGAACTGCAGTTGCACAATCTGAGACTGGTCGACAACCATATCAAAATCTTAAACCATCAGCAAAAGCATCATAACCGCGGTGTAGACTTTTCAGATATTGAACTCCAACATTTGAATGTCAATCTCGCCAACATCAAGTTTGATTCTGTTTCGTTTAAAACGGACATCAAGGAGCTTTCGCTACAGGAGAAATCAGGATTCCAGATTAAACGTCTTCTTGCGAAGGCCAATATTAGTAATACCAGCATGGAGTTCGATCAGTTGGATTTGGAAACCAACCGTTCTAAAGTTGCACGTTATCTGAAGTTCTCGTATAAAAAGTTCGCAGATTTTGGGGACTTCATCAAGAAGGTGCATATCGAAGGGACGATGGACGAAGTTTATGTCGATTCGCGTGACATAGAGTTTTTTGCACCAACCATGAGTAAGGTGCAATTTACAGCGAGTGTACCGCAGGCCTCCGTTGAAGGCACGGTAAATAATATCCGCACGCGAAATGCACATATCAAAACAGGTAAGGAAACTATACTTCGAGGCGACTTCAGCATCAAAGGGCTGCCGGATATGGATAAGACCATTTTTGATTTTGATGCTAGCAATCTCCAGACCTCGGCAAAAGATCTTGAATTACTGATTCCTAAATTAGCGAACCGCGCCAAGTTTTCCCTTCCCGAGCAACTGCATCAGTTTGGACTGATCAAATTCGCAGGGACTTTTCAAGGATTATACGATTTATTTGATGTTAAAGGTGATTTCGATACCAAATTAGGAGCAGTTCATACCGATAGTAAAATTGATATCCGAAAGGAAATAACCTATCAAGGTCACCTGGCGTCCAGTGCCTTTCAATTAGGTGAACTGATCGGTAGCAAGTCCATCAAAAATACGGCATTAGCATTTGACTTCGACGGGCATAGCCTTGATTTTAATAAAATGAAACTGCAACTGGATGGAGGCTTGCGCAATTTTCAATTTGGCAACTACAGCTACGATAGTGTGGAAGTATCAGGATTGCTGGATCAAAAACTTATCGATGTAACCGGTTTTATCCAAGATCCGAATGCACAGCTCGCGTATGATGCTATAGTGGATTTACAATCCGAAGAAGCAAGCTACGACCTGTCTGCGGATGTAGACTTGATTAACCTGAAAAAATTGGGGTTTGTGGATAAAGACAGCATTGTCATCTTCAATTCTAAAATCAATACCCATCTTACCGGCAACACGCTCAATAACCTGAACGGTGAAGTGATTGCCGAGCAGATTAACATGCGAACTACAAAAGGAGATTTCACGGTCGACGATCTTTTCTTCTCTGCAGAAGGAACGCAGATGGATCGATTGCTAACCCTGCGGTCTAATGTGCTGGATGCGGAAATGAAAGGAGTGATCGACCTAAATACGCTCATCCCTTACTTCAAAGCCTTAGCGATGCGCTATGCTCCAGCAATTGGCCTAACAGTAGAACCCTACAATCCGCAGATATTCGACTTGCAATTGAATGTTAAATCCTTCGAGCCGGTATCGGCATTTCTAGACCCAACACTTATACTGGATGATGGAGCGTCATTGGAAGCACACTTCTCGTCCGAAGACTATACGGCGCAATTCACTGCATTCAGCCCTTTCGTGCGCTATCAGGGAGTCAATCTGCAAAATATACATATCCGTGAAAATGCCGATGAAGACGCTTTCTCTCTAGATATTACGGCCGACAAGCTCTTTTTGAGCGATAGCATTTTTGTAACCGATATTGAAATCAATAATATACTTTCTAATGATAGTCTGCTGTTCAGCATAAATGGCGCTAAAGAGACCGATCTCAACTATCTCCGCCTAAACGGCGATATACATTTCGCACATAATAAGCCGGCGTATATACACTTCAATAAATCGTCAATCATTATCAACAAAGAACCTTGGACGTTAAATACCGATGCAGAAATGCGTGTGTCAAAGGGTAAATTCTACTTGACCAATCTCATTGCGAGCCAAGGTCAACAAAAGGTTGCTTTCAACGGTGTATTATCAAATGAAGACGATAAGCTGGAAGTCAATTTCAGCAAGTTTAACTTGAATGCCCTGGAAGTGGTGCTGAAACCCTTGGGTATACGCCTAGATGGGGAGTTAAATGGAGATATTGAATTGCACTCCGCATTTAAGAAGCCCTATCTCTCTGCCAATGTGCAAACTAGTCCTTTGGTTTACAATCAAATCCCAATCGGGCAACTACGTTTATTAGCAGATTTTGATCCCGAGACCAAACAAGCGAACCTCGATCTACAGCTCTTGGACGATCTCAACAAAGGCTTGAAGTTGAATGGTACCTATCAAATTGCTGCTGCCGATCAAGAACTGAACCTTAAAGGCTCCCTCAATCAGATGGAACTGATTCTTTTCCAACCATTCGTGCGGAACTTAACCTCCCAGTTGCAGGGCAGAATGAATGCTGAAATTCAGATTGGAGGAACGCTGAAAAATCCGGAATTCAACGCTATTTCGAAAATAGAATATGCTTCTTTCAACGTAAATTACCTCAAAACTTCCTATAATATCAGTAATCAAACGGTATTGTTGGACAAGAACAGCATCATGTTGAACCAGGTGGCTTTCCATGATAGCAAAGGCCATCAAGCCGTTGCCAACGGCATTGTCAATCTGAATAAGTTGAGCAATCCTTATATCGATGTCGATGTCGTGACGAACAATACCATGATTCTGAATACGACCTATAAAGATAATAACCTTTACTTCGGGACGGCTTATGCCACCGGTACCTTTAAATTCAAGGGAGCGACCTCTGCAATCGACATCAACATCAAAGCGAGATCGGAGGATAACACTTCCATTACCATTCCGTTCAACTCCGCAATGACGGTCACCGATAGTGACTTCATCTATTTCGTAAGCAATGATTCCAGCAAAAATAAACAGCAGGAGTCTAAGTATCTCTTGAAAGGGATGACCATGAACATGGATATTGAATTTACGCCAACCGCAGAAGTCAACCTCCAAACCGACTTAGGTTCGTTGAAAGGAAATGGAACCGGCGAAATCACCTTAAAAGTTTCCAGTCTTGGGGATTTTGAGATGTTTGGTGATTACACCGTTAATTCCGGAAAATTCCATTTTACCGCGCAGGATTTCTTTAATAAGTTCTTCGATATCAAACAAGGCGGTACGATTCGTTGGACAGGCTCCCCATCGGGGGCTACCATCAATATGACGGCGATCTATCAACAACGCACGTCAATCGCTCCATTGTATAACGCTGCAGGACGCTCCGGACAGGATGAGCGCGTTATGGCGCAGGCGGATATGAATATTAAAGGAACATTGAGCCAGCCCGATGTGTCCTTCGATCTTAACTTCCCGCAAACACCATATGTTAAAGATGAGCTTCAGGCTTACCTTAGTGATGCCAACAATGTCAATCAGCAGGCGCTGAGCTTGATCGTAAGACGAAGCTTTACCGCAAGTTCTAACAATGAATTGGGGCGCGAGGTGAATAATACACTATTGTCCGCAGGAACAGAAATCGCCTTCAACCAGTTGAACAATATCTTAGCACAATCGCTCAAGATCGATTTCTTAGATTTCAATATCCGCTCGCTGAACGATGCGTCTGCATCCTTCCGATTCTTTAACGACCGACTTGTGCTGACAGGGGGGATCGTGGATAGAAGAAATGTGCAAACCACAGACTTAACCTTCTTCTCTAATAAAGTAGCAACCGATGCCGAATTAACCTTTAAGTTGCGTAGGGATGGTAACTTAATGTTCCGTGCATACAATCGATTGAATACCCGAAATATTTTATTCACCCCAACCGACGATTATATCAATGCCGTAGGTTTGATTTACCGTCAGGAGTTTAATACGCTTGGTGAGTTCTGGAGAAAATTATGGAACTGGAGCGGATCCAACAGCGACTTGCTGTTCAAGCCGATTCCGAAGCTAGATACGACAAAACGGGAAATGAAGTAAGAAAATCGAATTCAAGCATACATACATCGAAACTACTGCCTGAACTCAATCTTCACTTCCATTTTCTTTCCGTCATTGCCTTTTTTCCAATCCGGACCATTCTTAATAATCTGAATCGCTTGTTGATCTAGCGATGGATTGGCGGATTTCAAAACAACAATATTCATCGGACGACCAAAATTGTTGATTTCAAAAACAAGCGTTACAACGCCTTTACCATATAGAGATTCCTTGCTATGGTCATTAATATATTTTTTGTAGGCTTTCCAACCTATTAATGGTTCCGATTTTATCTTGCTGTCAGTTTTTCCAGGACGAACGCTCACTACCTCATCCAATGTTGCATAATCTGGTGCCAGTCGGATGGTTTGTTGATTGCTCGCCAGAATACGTGCAGACTGGTATCCTATGGATAATATTTCAAGTTCGGTAGATTCTATCGCTGAAGGCATCACAAAACTTCCTGATGAATCCGTCATCACCACTTCATTCGTTTTCACATTTCTAACCGTCGCCTGTGGAATTGGATATCCCGACTCTTGATCAACAACTTCACCTGTAATAATACGTTTGTAGTCCTGTGGACTGCCCACCCGTGCAGACATCTCCGCCTGAGGGGCAACATTGATACCCGATACCTTGCCCTGTAAGCTGATGACGTTTGGATTGTTGGCCGGAGAGCGTTTCGCAAGCATTTTTCCAGAAATCACCTGAACTGTATCAATAAATAAGTCCGGGCTGATAACCAGGTCTTTCTTTCGCGTTTCTTCCATTTTGTTGGAGCGTTTTGCTGTCCGTGTTGGCGATGGTTGTGTTTTAGATTCGCTCAATTCGGGTACTGCGGCAATCGGGTTGCTCGTCGAATCCTCTTCAAAAGGGTCTAATTCAATGCTGTTTAAGGTCGTATCGGTAGGGGCCGTTTCAGCAATATCGGCTGGTGCCATCGCTAATTCAGCTGCATCTTCCGGTCTATTCAAATACCAAATCGTTCCAATTCCCAGTACCAATAATAAAGAGGCAGCAATTCCCAAAGCTTTATAAGGAAGCAGCGTTCTTATTTTCTCGGGATGCGTGCGTTCGTAAATCGCGGCATGCAGCTCCGCTGGATTCAGGCTGCTCTTCAGTCGTTGCTCTTCTTCCAGGCCCATAATGATATCCATCAGCATTTCGTCCCGATGCGAAGCTTTCTCAATAGCGTACATCTCGGAGGAGCTTAATTCGCCGTTCACATACCTACGTAAATAAGCGATATCAAAATGATTACTCATGTTGTGCCCTTTCCATACAAATTTTGAGGTTCCTCTTTCCATTCTGAATGGCGCTCTTAACGTCGTTCATACTGTATCCGGTTATCTCGGCAACCTCTTTATAGCATTTCTCCTCAATGAAGAAGAGACGGATGCTCTGTTGTTGTTTTTCTATTAATCGATCTATACAGCTCTCCAATTGCGACAATTGTTCCTCCCGCTCTTTATAGTTTTCCTCCTGATGCAGGTTTGCCGCAAATTCCACAAAGTCATTTGTAACAATTTCAGGTTTGCTTTTTGCCGACCGTAATGCCATAAGACAGTGGTTTTTACTGACCACATAAAGCCAGCGCGGGAAATCTTGAATAGACTGCTTCTTAACTTTTTCGATGAGCTCTTCGAAAATTTGCATTACCGCATCTCGGCTGCGCTCCGGTTCTTTGAAATAACGCAGGCATACATAGAATACCATCTCGCTGTGACGTTGGTATAGATCACCAAGACAGGCGAGATCACCCTCCCGTAGGTAGGTGTCCAATAACTCTTCATCAGATTGTAATGTTGGTTTTGACAAGATCCTAATGCAAATTCAAGGGGTAAAATAATTTTTTTTTCTCGTTTATGGAAATCTGCACATATCTGCATCCCTCTACAAAAAATTAGAATCATGAAAAGTATACTCAGCATTTTGATGGTGTTTTTCGCTTTAGTAGGCGGAGCTCATGCGCAGGAAAAGGTTGTCACCGGGCAAGTGACAGATCGCGGGTCGAATCTCCCTTTGCAAGGGGTAGAGGTCTCAGTCTTAGGTAAATATAGAAGTACACACACAGGGCAAGACGGGAAGTATTCAATTAAAGCGGCTGATGGGGATAAATTAGTATTCAGCTTCATCGCTTTTCAAACCCAGACCGTTAAAGTTGGAAAAAAGACAGTAATCAATATCGCTTTACAAGCAGAAAATCAGGTCTTAGAGGAAATTGTTGTAACAGGAGTAAAGGGTAGCCCTAAGATGAACACGGTTGGTTATGAAGTAGCAAGTGCTTCGCGAGGCATTATACTTGGACGAATGCCAATGGCTGAGGATGCTGAAACTTATAAAAATATTGATGAGAATGCTTTTAAATCACCTTTAAAAGACCCGCTATCAACTTTTGCGGCCGACGTGGATGCGGCATCATATAGCAATGTTCGTCGGATGATCAATGCAGGCAACCTGCCTGATCGTGATGCAGTACGCGTAGAGGAAATGATCAACTATTTCCAATATGATCTTAAAGCGCCTACGAATGGTGATCCCGTGAGAATTTACACCGAATTGGGTGTTTCCCCGTGGAACAAAGAACATCAGCTCCTTCGCATAGCCTTGAAGGCGAAGGATATTCCATCGGCACAACTGCCAGCATCAAATTTCGTTTTCTTAATCGATGTTTCCGGATCCATGTATGCAGCGAATAAACTGCCACTCGTAAAATCCTCTTTGAAATTATTAGTGGATCAATTACGCGATCAAGACCGGGTTGCCATCGTTACTTACGCAGGTAGTGCCGGAGTAAAATTGGAAAGCACTTCAGGCAGTCAGAAGATGAAGATCAAAGAAGCGATCGACGAATTGGTATCAGGAGGTAGCACAGCTGGGGGTGCTGGTATTCGTAAAGCGTACGATATCGCCCGCCAAAACTTCATGAAGAACGGAAATAACCGTATCATCCTAGCATCGGATGGCGATTTTAATGTCGGTGCATCAAGCGACGACGATATGGAAAAACTCATCAGCAAAGAACGTGAAAGTGGTGTGCATTTGACGGTGTTAGGTTTTGGAATGGGTAACTTAAAGGATAGTAAGATGGAATTGTTGGCGAATAAAGGACATGGGAATTATGCCTATATCGATAATATCTCCGAAGCGCGCAAAGCAATGGTTACCGAGTTTGGAGGAACATTGTTTACCGTTGCCAAGGATGTTAAAATTCAGATCGAATTTAATCCAGCTTATGTACAAGCATATCGCTTAGTAGGTTATGAGAACCGCTTGCTCGCTGCGGATGATTTCAATAACGACGCCAAGTTAGGTGGCGATATGGGTGTAGGACATAGCGTGACGGCGATCTATGAAATTGTGCCAGTAGGCGTAAAGAGCAGCATCATCGGTACAGTCGATGCCTTGAAATATCAAGACAATAAGAAAGCAAACCAAGGTACATTAAATGGAGAGTTGGCAACTGTGAAATTCCGCTATAAAGAACCGGAAAGTGATAAGAGTAAATTGCAACAGGTCGTTGTATCCAACAAAATGGCGAGCATGGATCAAATGAGCGAAGACTTTAGATTTGCGACAGCAGTAGCCGAATTGGGAATGTTGCTGCGTAATTCAGACTATAAGCAAGAATCAAGTTATAACAATTTAGTGGCTCGTGCAAAAGCTGCCAAAGGAAAAGATGATGAGGGCTACAGAGCAGAATTTATTCGCATGGCAGAAAATGCTGCGGTCTTGGACAAGCGATAGGTATAAGATTTAGGATTCTATAACAATGCGTAAAGAATTTCTTTTCGGAGCCCTTCAATGAAAGGGCTCTACGCATTGGCGTCCAGATAAACTTTTGATTACTTCTTTTTCTGCATTTCCTTATATTGCTGAGAGAAAGATTTCTCCGCAATCTTAGGGAGTTCTCTATTTTCTCCCCATGCCTTTCTAAAGAAATTCTTGATAAAGAAGTTTTTGGTTTTACCGCCGAAGAAATCGATGATCTTGCGCTTCTGAATAGCCCAGGTAAACAGGCCCCATGCTTTCTTCTCCGCACCGGTCGTTAGATTCTCCTGAACCGAGTCGCGACGATTCAACAAGAGCATTTTTTGAATATCAATGCCTACTGGGCATACTTCCGTACATTTTCCACATAGCGAAGAGGCATAACTCAAGTGCTTAAACTCTTTCATGCCATTCAGGTGTGGAGAAATCAAAGAGCCAATAGGTCCTTGATAGGTCGTTTCATAGGTATGACCGCCAATATTTTGATAGATAGGGCAAACATTAAGACAGGCGCCGCAACGGATGCAGTATAGTCCTTGACGTTGGTCTTTTTGTTCTAATACATTGCTGCGTCCATTGTCTAATAGGATTACATACATTTCTTCCGGACCGTCCGTTTCGGAGGCCTTGCGAGGCCCGCTTAGGAGGGTGTTGTAAACCGTTAGGTTTTGTCCGGTTCCGTGGGAGGCGAGGAGCGGCCAGAACAAATCCAGGTCGGCCATACTGGGAATAACCTTCTCAATGCCGACAACCGCAATATGAACTTTCGGAAAGGAGGTCGTCAGACGCGCATTCCCTTCGTTTTCTGTGATGGCGATACTTCCTGAGTCTGCAACTAAAAAATTCGCACCGCTGATACCAATATCTGCAGTCGTATATTTCTCGCGTAATATCTCACGCGCCTTCATGGTCAATTCCTCCGCTGTCGCTTCCATGGGTGTCTCGAAACGCTCATGGAATAGCTTGGCAATATCTTCCAAACTAAGGTGCATAGCAGGAGTAACGAAATGATAAGGCTTTTGATCTAATAGTTGAATAATGAATTCACCTAAATCGCTTTCAATGGTTTCGATATTTTTCTTGGCAAGAAAGTGATTCAGTTCAATCTCCTCCGTCGCCATCGATTTGGATTTGATGACCGACTTCGCGTTGTGCTGTTCGATAATCTTCGCAATCTCCTGTCTTGCTTCTTCCGCATCATTCGCCCAGATCACATGGCCGCCGTTCTTCGTGAAATTAGACTCGAAATCCAATAAATATCGATCCAGATTTTCGATCACCTTCCATTTGATCAGATTAGCCTTCTGTTTCGAATTCTCCAGGTCATGAAATTTCGATTTGCCACGCTCAAAAGCCACATTATACTTATCAATATTCGTATTGATAATCTGCCGATGGCGCAAATCGAACGATTTCGTCTTACTGTCCTGAAGGAATTTGTCTGCTACTGATGCTGCCATAGGGTATTGTGTGCGATGTATACAAAAATAAAAGTTGACCGGGATATGGTCAACTTTTATAAAGATAATAATTTATCCGTTAATGAGTGGATGTGGAAAAACCGATTCCTATTATTTTGTTAGAGGTTTTAACGCAATATTCAACTCATCTAGCTGTTCTAAAGCAATTGTCGCAGGAGCATCGATCATCACGTCACGTCCAGAATTATTTTTCGGGAATGCGATAAAGTCACGAATTGTCTCCTGTCCACCAAGAATTGCTGTTAAACGGTCAAGTCCGAATGCTAATCCGCCGTGCGGAGGAGCACCATATTGGAAGGCATTCATCAGGAATCCAAATTGATCTTGTGCTTGCTCTTCCGTGAATCCTAAATGCTTAAACATCAAGGCTTGCATTTCTTTATCATGGATACGGATGGAACCACCACCAATTTCATTACCATTTAGGACTAAGTCGTATGCATTTGCACGTACTTTTCCCGGATCGGTGTCTAATAAAGGCATATCCTCTAATTTTGGAGAGGTGAATGGGTGGTGCATCGCGTGGAAGCGTCCGCTTTCTTCATCCCACTCCAATAATGGGAAGTCAATTACCCATAGCGGTGCAAATTCATCAGGCTTGCGTAAGCCTAGGCGATTTCCTAATTCCATACGTAATGCAGATAACTGCGCGCGTGTTTTATTTGCCGGACCCGATAATATCAAGATCAAGTCACCAGGTTTAGCGCCTGTGGCTTCTGCCCATTTCAACAAGTCTGCCTGATCGTAGAATTTATCTACGGAAGACTTTATGCTGCCATCAGCTTCGTATTTTGCATAGACCATTCCTGATGCACCAACTTGAGGGCGTTTTACCCATTCGATAAGTTCATCAATCTGTTTTCTAGTATAAGAAGCTGCCTCTGGAACAGCAATACCAACGACAAGTTCGGCATTGTTGAAAATAGCAAACTCTTTATGCTGAGCAACGGCGTTTAACTCACCGAACTTCATTCCAAAACGGATATCCGGTTTGTCGTTTCCGTAAGTGCGCATCGCTTCGTCGAATGTCATTCTAGGGAATTGATCTAATTCTATTCCGTGGATTGTTTTCAATAAGTGGCGAGTCATGCCTTCGAAGATATTCAAGATGTCTTCTTGTTCTACGAATGACATCTCACAGTCGATCTGTGTAAACTCCGGCTGTCTGTCTGCGCGTAAATCCTCGTCGCGGAAACACTTAACGATTTGGAAGTACTTATCCATACCACCGACCATCAATAACTGTTTGAATGTTTGAGGCGATTGTGGTAAGGCATAGAACTGCCCAGGGTTCATACGTGAAGGTACGATAAAGTCACGCGCCCCCTCTGGAGTAGACTTAATTAAATAAGGGGTCTCCACCTCACAGAAGTCAAGGTTCGATAAATAGTTTCTAACCTCTTGCGTTACTTTATGACGGAAAAGTAAGCTGTTCTTAACCGGATTTCTACGAATATCCAAATAACGATACTTCATACGGATATCATCACCACCATCCGTTTCATCCTCAATAGTGAATGGAGGTAGCTTCGATTCGTTTAGAATCTCCAAGTTGCTCACTTTAATTTCAATCTCTCCCGTAGGGATTTTACTGTTCTTACTTGAGCGCTCAATAACAGTTCCTGTAGCTTTGATCACAAACTCTCTCCCTAGCTCGCGTGCGCGGCTACGAAGGGACTCGTCATCATCACTGTTAAAGGTTAATTGTGTAATACCATATCGATCACGAACGTCAATGAAGGTCATCCCTCCAAGGTCGCGTGATTTCTGAACCCAACCACTTAAGGTTACGGTTTTTCCAATATCTTCAATTCTTAGTTCGCCACAAGTATGTGTTCTGTGCATGATTTACTGTCTTTATTATAGAAGGACAAAATTATCGGATTTATATTAAAATAAAGAATTGGATTTTAGGTAGAAGGAAGGAGCGCTTTTTTGGTTGTGGAAGGGGGATGTCTTGAACCAAGAAAGGAAGGATTTAGTAGTTAGTACTTAGTATAAAGACCTATAGCGACCATTATGTCTCCACCCGTTAATACTGTATGCCAAATATCCTGTCAATCATTACATCCTTTCTTTCCTGGTTCAAGACAAAGTCTAATCTCTAAAACCTAATAACCGCCCTAGGTCTAACTACTAACTACTAACTACTAAATACTACCCAATTCAAACCCCAATCAAACCCGCTCCAGAGCGGGTTTGATTGGGGTTTGAATTGGGTTTGAAAGGGGTTTAGAATGGCATTGACTTGAGCTTGTCTTTTCTTCTCCCACTTTCAACCACTTTGATCTTATTTCCTTAGTTTTTTATGGAAAAGCCTCCAATATCCTTTCCTTAATCGATGGTTTTCAATCGATTTGATACATTTTTTAATTTATTGTAATTCAATATAATCCTTTGATTTTGTTGCGTTAGAGGCTGTTTTTGTAGTCGTATCATGATGTGGAAAACTTTTTTGTGGGGGATTGTGGGAGATTGTGGGGGAAAGTGTCTACTTTTACATTAAAATTAGTGTAGACGTATACTGAATGAATCAATTAATCGGAGAATTCGAATGTAAGCTAGACACCAAGGGAAGAATGGTGGTTCCAGCTTCGCTTAAACGGCAGCTGCCGGAAGCGGAGAGGGAAGGGCTTGTCGTGAACCGAGGTTTTGAGAAGAATTTGGTGATTTACACAAGAGATGAATGGAATAAGAAGATGGCGCAGCTGTCGAAGCTGAACCAATATAATGCGAAGAACAGAAACTTCATTCGTCAATTTATGCGTGGTGCAACGGAATTGTCTTTGGACTCTGCAGGCCGTGTGTTGTTGCCGAAGGGTTTGTTAGAATACGCGGGTATTCAAGCGGATGTTGTTCTGGCATGTCAGTTTGATAAGATTGAAGTGTGGTCGAAAGCAGAATACGATGCGATTATGGATGCAGATATGGGTGATGATTTTGCTGCTTTAGCGGAAGACGTTATGGGTGGATTTGATTTCGGAGGGTTGGAGAATGAGTAACGAAATCGGCTACCACGTACCAGTGATGCTTCAAGAGTGTATTGATGCACTTGCTATAAAACCAGACGGGATTTATGTGGATGTGACCTTCGGTGGAGGTGGGCATTCAAAAGAAATATTGAAACACTTAGGGCCAAAGGGTCGTTTGATCGCGTTCGATCAGGATCCGGATGCTGTTAAGAATGCTTTGGATGATCCTCGTTTTACGTTGATACATCAAAACTTTAGGTTCTTAAAAAATTATTTGCGTTTAGAGGGGATTCGTTCTGTTGATGGCATCTTAGCTGATTTAGGCGTTTCCTCACATCAGTTCGATGATGCTGACCGCGGTTTTTCCATTCGCTTTGATGCGGATTTGGATATGCGGATGGATCAGGTTTCGGACTTAGATGCGCGCAAGGTATTGCGTACCTACGCCGAAGAAGATTTGCATCGCATCTTCGGGATGTATGGTGAAATCATCAATGCAAAGACTTTGGCAAAGACAATCGTTACTGCTCGCTTAAATCAAGAGATCAATACGGTTGCTGAGCTAAAAGAGGTGATCAAGAAATTAGTTCCGAAAGGTAAAGAACATAAATACCATGCACAGGTATTTCAAGCTTTACGTATCGAGGTAAATAAAGAGTTAGAAGCCCTGCAGGAGTTCTTGGAGCAGACGGTTGGGGTTTTGAAAGAGTCCGGACGATTGGTGGTGATGTCTTACCATTCTTTAGAAGATAGATTGGTTAAGAATTTCATGGCGAAGGGTAAGTTCAAAGGAGAGGTGGAGAAGGACTTTTTCGGGAATGAAATCAAACCATTTAAAGTAATCAGCCGGAAGGCTATTGTGGCAAATGAAGAGGAGTTGGCGAGAAACAACAGGGCGCGCAGTGCGAAATTGCGTATAGCAGAAAAGGTGTAATTGAAGCAAAGACTAGCGAATGGCGAGGAATACGATAAAAAATAAAGAGCTAAGCGAGGAAGTGCAAGAGGAGATGTCTGATGCCTTGGAAGAAAAGGTTGAAGAGACGGAAGATTTCCTGAAGTCCATTTTCTCCCAAAAGAAGCTCTCTACTTATCTCGTTGCCAAGAACCTACCGTTCGTGGCTTTTTTGGCCTTGTTGGGTTTGCTTTACATATCAAACCGACACCTTGCGGAGAACACGGTTCGTCGAATCGACCGCCTAGGGAAAGAGGTGAAAGAGTTGAGTTGGGATTATAAATCGTTGAATGCGGAGTTGATGAAATTGACGACGCAGACAGAAATAGCGAAACGTGCGGATACACTAGGTCTGAAGGAAAGAACCGAACCGCCGATCAAATTGCAAGTAGTAAAAGAAGTTAAACAGTAAATACAAGAACCATTACATGAATATTAGGAAATCCATATTGATTAGGGTGTACCTGGCGTTCGGGCTAATGGTATTTGGTGCCCTATTGGTTTTCGGAAAGCTCTTGCATTTACAGTATGTGGATGGTGACCGTTGGAGAGCAATCGCTGATAGTTTGACTATTCGCGAGCGTGTTGTTGAAGCGGCTCGTGGAAATATTTATTCAAACGACGGCAGCTTATTAGCGACCTCAGTACCTGAATACGACATTCGATTTGATGCAATGGCGATTCCTGCAGAGGAGAACGATGTATTCAATGCTCGTGTCGACTCTTTGGCTATTCAATTGGCGAAATTCTTCGGTGATAAGTCGTCTAGACAATACTTGGGTCAACTGAAAGAAGCGCGTGCCAAGAAACAGCGCTACATGTTGATTAAGCGAGCGGTCTCGCATCAACAGTTAAAGGCATTGAAGCAATTTCCTTTATTAAAAGGGTTTAAAGAAAATAAGAAACGCTATTCCAGTAGTTTGATAGCGGTGCGCGAGAACAAGCGCATTTTGCCGTTTACTAATCTTGCGGCTCGTACCATAGGTTATAAAAATACCAAAGGCGATACCGTTCGTGTGGGCTTAGAGGGTGCATTCGGAGATTATATCGAAGGACGTAGTGGTGTACAATTAATGCAGCGTATTGCAGGTGGTGTTTGGATACCGGTGAACAGAGAGATGGAAGTTGCTCCGACCGACGGTTCGGATATTATCGCGACCATCGATGTTAACATGCAGGATATGGCGCAGCGCGCATTGGAGAAACAATTGATCCAAAGCAATGCGGATAACGGCTGTGTGATCCTAATGGAAGTGAATACCGGTGAAGTTCGTGCGATTGCCAATTTCACACGTGATACTGAAGGCGTTTATAGAGAAAAATTTAACTATGCGATCGCGCAAGGTGCGGATCCAGGCTCAACATTTAAGATTGCATCTTACTTAGTGGCTTTGGATGATGGGGTTATCGACACGAATACGATTGTTGATATTGGCAATGGTACCTACAAAGTGCCGAGCCATACGATTCGCGATTCGCATCCGCCGAAGAAATCTAGAGTAACCGCAAAAGAAGCGTTCGAAGAGTCATCGAATGTGGGTGTTGCCAAGTTGATTAATCAGCATTATGGTAGCAACCCTGCAAAATATACTGGTAAACTGCATAAGTGGGGCTTAAATGATCCACTAGGCTTGCAGATTCCTGGAGAAGGCAAGCCTTGGGTTAAGATGCCGGATAGCCGCTCATGGAGCAAGTTGTCTTTGGTGCAGATGGCTTATGGTTACGAATTAAAATTGACTCCGTTACAGACTTTGACATTGGTGAATGGTGTAGCGAACAATGGACGTTTATTAGCTCCTTTGTTTGTTAAGGAAATTCAACATTTGGGGAATACGGTGCGCAAGTTTGATGCTCGCGTTATCAATAAACAAATGGCTTCAGAAGATGCTATCCGCAAGATGCAGAAGATGATGGAAGGGGTGATGACAGAAGGAACAGGTAAGCGCTTGCGTAGCCCTTTGTACAGTTCGGCAGGTAAAACAGGTACTGCACAGATGGCAGACGGATCGAGAGGATATGGCGCTCGTCGCTATCAATCATCCTTCGTGGGTTATTTCCCTGCGGAAAATCCGAAGTACTCGATGATCGTCGTTATCCGAAACCCTAGAAATGGTTATTACGGAGGGTCTGTTGCCGGTCCGGTGTTTCGCGAGTTAGCGGACATGGTTTATGCGAACGACCTGTCGTTGCATAGTACATTAGATAAGCGCCAAGTAAATTTCAAAGGGACTAAAGTTCCATATACATTGAAAGGTTCGAAGGATGCTACCGCAAAGGTTTACCAGCTGTTGGGTATTCAATCCGTGAATTGGAATGCGATCGTGCAATCGGATTCAGGAGCGAACAGCACGAATGCCCTGCCATTTACGAGCGCAGAGTTTAAAGAAGGTGTTGTTCCGGATGTCAAAGGTATGGGCTTGGTAGATGCCATCTTTGCGATGGAGAATGCAGGCTTCAAGACCACTGTACGTGGAAAAGGAAAAGTTTTTAATCAATCATTAGCTGCCGGACAGCGTTTGAAGTCGGGTACTAAGGTGTTAATTGAATTACACTAATATGTTGTTAAAAGAATTGTTACATGCTATCCCGGTAAAGGATTACCAAGGCTCGCTCGATACAGCGGTGACTTCGGTATGTCTGGACTCAAGAAAAGCACAGGCAGGTTCAGCTTTTGTAGCAGTTCGAGGGCATCAAACCGATGGTCATTTGTTTATCGCAAAGGCTGTTGAGTTAGGCGCAAGTGTAGTGTTATTGGAAGAATATCCTGCGGAAATTGCCGAAGGAGTAACTTATATATTGGTTGATGATTCTTCCTTTGCATTAGGCGTTTTTGCGGCGAATTTTTATGGCAACCCGTCCAAAGATTTAAAATTAGTTGGGGTTACAGGTACGAATGGCAAGACGACGGTGGCAACTTTGTTGTTCAACCTGTTCACGAAGCTGGGTTATCATGTAGGCTTGTTATCAACGGTTCAAAATCAGATCGGCGATCGCATTGTTCCTGCTACACATACCACACCAGATCCTATCTCTCTGAACGCATTATTGCGCGAGATGCTGGATGATGGCTGCGACTATTGTTTCATGGAGGTGAGTTCGCATGCGGTTGTTCAACAACGTATTGCAGGATTGCGCTTTGCGGGTGGAATTTTCACAAATATCACGCACGATCACTTAGATTTTCACGGCACTTTTGCCAACTATATTAAGGCAAAGAAGAAATTCTTTGACGACTTAGATCGCTATGCTTTCGCATTGACCAACATCGATGATAAGAATGGCGTCGTGATGCTTCAAAATACATTTGCACATCGTAAAACTTACGGTCTGCATCAGATGGCTGATTTCAAGGCTAAGATTTTGGAGAGTCATTTAGATGGCATGTTGTTGCAGATTGACAGCCAGGAGCTATGGGTGAAGTTGGTTGGGCATTTCAATGCCTACAACTTGTTAGCGGTTTACGGTGCTGCCATTTTATTGGAACAAGAAACCATGAAGGTTCTAACGGCTTTGAGCGAGATTTCTGGTGCAGAGGGACGTTTTGAAACCGTTCGTTCGAACAATGGGATTGTGGCTATCGTGGATTATGCACATACACCGGATGCAGTAGAGAATGTACTGGAGACGATTCTTGATTTGAGAAAGCAAGGTCAACAGGTATTGACGGTATTAGGCTGTGGGGGCGATCGCGATAAAACAAAGCGCCCGGAGATGGCGGAAGTTGCTGCTCGAATGAGCGACAAGGTGATTTTGACATCGGATAATCCACGTTCGGAAGATCCGGTACAGATTATCAGAGATATGGAAGCGGGCTTACCGGCGGAGAAGAAGAAAAATGTATTCTCGATAACCGACCGAAGAGAAGCAATTCGCGCGGCGGTTCACTTAGCACAACCGGGAGATGTTATCCTCGTTGCGGGCAAAGGACACGAGAAATATCAAGAGATCAATGGCGTGAAGAATCACTTTGACGACCGTGAGGAATTAGAAAATATATTTAACGAGATCAATTAGAGAGGATGTTATATTATTTATTTACTTGGCTTAATGAACATGTTCATATTCCGGGAGCTGGATTGTTCCAGTATATCTCATTCCGGACGGCCATGGCAGTTATTGTTTCGTTAATTATTACGACGGTATTCGGTAGTCGTTTGATTCGTTTGCTTCATCAGAAGCAAGTAGGCGAAACAATTCGCGATTTAGGTTTGGAAGGCGAGAAGAAGAAGCAAGGAACACCAACGATGGGTGGATTGATCATTATCGCTGGTATCCTGATTCCAACCTTACTGTTCGCGAAGCTGGATAATATCTATGTCATCTTAATGATCATCACAACCGTATGGATGGGTGCCATTGGATTCTTAGATGATTACATCAAAGTATTCCGTAAGAATAAAGAAGGATTAGCGGGCCGTTTTAAAGTGATCGGTCAGATTGGTTTAGGAGTTTTGATTGCGATTACAATGTACTTCCATCCGGACATCGTGGTTCGTCAGCAAGTGACCAACCCGACTTCTTCCAAACCAGTTGAAGTGGTTATCAACCCCTCAACAGGCGAAAAGATATATGCAGAAAATGTAAAGTCGACCAAGACGAATATTCCTTTTTATAAGAATAATGAGTTTGACTATTCGAAAGTCTTAGACTTTTTGGGCGTGAATAACCCTTGGGTCACTTTTATGGTTTTCTTGGTAGTCGTGGTCTTTATTGTTACGGCGGTTTCGAACGGTGCCAATATAACGGACGGGATAGATGGGCTAGCGACGGGAACCTCGGCAATTATGGGGATTACCCTGGCGATTTTAGCCTATGTATCCGGTAACATCATTTTCTCGGATTACCTGAATATCATGTATATCCCGAACTCGAGTGAGCTGGTAATTTTTGCTGGTGCTTTTATCGGTGCATGTACAGGCTTCCTTTGGTACAATGCTTATCCTGCGCAGGTGTTCATGGGCGATACAGGAAGTTTGGCCATCGGCGGTATAATTGCGGCTTTTGCAATCTTGATCCGTAAGGAGCTGTTGATTCCGGTATTATGTGGGGTTTTCTTAATCGAGAATCTATCGGTGATTCTTCAGGTGTCTTATTTCAAATTCACGAAGAAGAAATACGGTGAGGGCAGACGTATCTTTTTGATGTCGCCATTACATCACCACTACCAAAAGAAAGGATATCATGAATCGAAGATCGTGACGCGGTTTGTTATTCTGTCGATTATCCTGGCGATTTTGACCATAGTTACGTTGAAAGTTAGATAAAAATAAAGAGATGTCAAATATAGCACATACCTATTATCCACAATCTGGCCGCCTAGTAATCCTAGGTGCGGGCGAGAGTGGCGTAGGGGCTGCAATTTTAGGTAAGGATAAGGGTTTTGATGTATTTGTTTCCGATATGGGGCAGATCGCTGATTCTTACAAGCAGATCTTGGAAAAAGAGCAAATCTCTTTTGAAGAGGGTAAGCACAGTGAGGAACTGATATTGAATGCTGATTTGCTAGTGAAGAGCCCGGGTATTCCGGAGAAGGCTCCATTGATCAAACAGTTACGTTCTTTAAATAAGCCATTGATCTCGGAGATTGAGTTTGCTGCGCAATACACCGATGCAAAATTATATTGCATTACGGGTTCTAACGGCAAGACGACAACCACCATGCTAACTTATACGCTGTTGAAAAATGCAGGATTGGATGTTGGCTTGGCAGGAAATATCGGTAACAGTTTCGCTTTACAAGTAGCTCGCGATCCGCATGCCTGTTATGTATTGGAGATTTCCAGCTTTATGTTGGATGATATGTATCATTTCCGTGCAGATGTCGCTGTCATCTTAAATATTACGCCCGATCATTTAGATCGCTACGACTATAAGATGGAGAATTATGTGGCTTCTAAATTTAGAATGCTGCAGAACCAACGCGAGACGGATTACTTCATTTACTGTTTAGATGATCCGGAAACAGTAGCGGCATTGGATAAGCATCCTACAAAGGCTATTCATTTGCCATTTACACAGGATCAAGCATTGACTCAGGGGGCTTTTGTTGATGCGGAGAACAATTTGAACATTTTAGTACCTAATAGAGAAGTTTTTACCATGAATATTGAAGAATTATCGTTACAGGGCAAGCACAATGTTTACAATAACAGTGCGGCGGGATTGATTGCAAAAGTTCAAGAATTGCGCAATCAGTCGATGAAGGAGAGTATGGGATCCTTTGTAAATATTGAACACAGACTAGAGCATGTGGCTAGCGTTGGTGGCGTGAATTATATCAATGATTCAAAGGCAACAAACGTAAACTCGGTATGGTATGCCTTGGAGAGTTTCTCTACAGACATCGTTTTGATTATGGGTGGTGTGGATAAAGGCAATGATTACGATATGTTGCGCGATTTAGTAAAGTCAAAGGTAAAAGCGATTATCTGTATTGGTAAAGATACTGGTCGCATTCATGAGGCTTTTGAGGATGATACGGATGTGATCGTTAATTCAGCGTCGATGTCTGATGCGGTTCAGATTGCTTCTCATCTTGCGAAAAAAGGAGATACAGTCTTGTTGTCGCCTGCTTGTGCAAGCTTTGATTGGTTCAAGAACTACGAAGAGCGTGGTGATAAATTTAAGGAAGCTGTAATGGCTTTATAAAAATAGAAGGGGGATCTATGGAATACATTTTTTCTAAACTAAAAGGCGATAAGTGGATCTGGATCATTGTGATCTTGTTATCCATTTGGTCACTACTAGCAGTTTACAGTTCTGTAGGTACTTTGGCTTATAAAGAAGGCAAAGGTACCGAGATGTATCTGTTCAAGCACCTTTTTATCGTTGTGGCGGGCTTAGGATTAATGTACTTATCGCACAAGTTAGATTACCGCTATTATGCTGGAATATCCAAACTGTTGATGTTGATCACGATTCCATTGTTGCTTTACACGTTGATGTTTGGTAGCAAGGTGAATGAGGCGAGTCGTTGGTTGACTATTCCGATCATTAATCAGACCTTCCAAACGTCGGATTTAGCAAAACTTGCCTTGATTACTTTCTTGGCGCGTATGCTGTCGAGAAAGCAGGAAGAAATTAAAGACGTTAAAAAGTCGTTCATCCCTATCATGGGCGCCGTTTGTGCGGTATTCGTATTAATTGCCTTAGCAAACTTATCGACCGCATTGATGCTGTTTGGTGTAAGTGTTCTATTGCTGATGATTGGGCGTATCGACTTTAAACAGATTGCAGTGGTATGTCTGGGCGGAGCGGTGTTGCTGACACTGGTTATGCTATTAGGACCACGTCGCGGTACCTATATTAGTCGTATTCAGGGTTTCTTCCAAACGGAGGAGGTTCATGAGTCGAAAGGTTCATTTCAGGAGGATAAAAACTTCCAGGCGAACAACGCGAAGATTGCAATTGCAACAGGAGAGATGTTCGGAAAAGGTATCGGTAATTCAGTTCAACGTAACGTATTGCCTCACCCATATTCGGATTTCATCTTCGCGATTATTATTGAAGAGTATGGCACGATAGGAGGTGCAGTATTGCTGTTCCTATATATTGCCTTGATGTATCGATGCATCCGAATCGTGACTTTAAGTCCGCGAGCCTTCGGGGCCTTTTTGGCAGCAGGCTTGGGCTTCAGTTTGACGATACAGGCGTTGGCCAATATGGCTGTTGCGGTAGGGCTTGGCCCGGTAACGGGTGTTCCATTACCCTTGGTCAGTATGGGAGGAACGTCGATTTTGTTTACGAGTGTGGCCTTAGGGATTATCCTAAGTGTGAGCCGTAACATTGAAGAGTTGAAGCATAAAGAAGAATTAGACGTAGTTAAAAAGCCAGCTGCTCGTAAGGTGGTAGTGGGTACTATATAAATATATGGCGCATAAAGTAATCATAAGTGGAGGCGGCACGGGAGGACATATTTTCCCGGCGATTGCGATTGCGAATGCTTTGAAGCAATTGGCGCCCGACACGGAGATTTTATTTGTTGGTGCAGAGGGCAAGATGGAGATGGAGCGTGTGCCAGCAGCAGGATATGAGATTGTAGGTTTGGATATCGTCGGTATCAACCGCCAATCTTTATTGAAAAACTTAGCGCTTCCATTCAAAATGCTAAAGAGTCTTTTGAAAGCGCGCAGCGTTCTTAAACAGTTTAACGCCGAAGTGGCAATTGGTGTTGGCGGTTATGCATCGGGTCCATTATTGATGATGGCCAATATGATGGGTTTACCGACAATTATCCAGGAGCAGAACTCTTATGCCGGAGTGACCAACAAGAAGTTGGGCGCAAAAGCAAAGAAGATCTGTGTTGCGTACGAGGGTATGGATCGTTTCTTTCCAGCCGAGCGCATTCTGTTGACCGGTAATCCTATTCGTAAGTCTTCCGTGGCGATTGAGAATAAGCGCGAGGAAGCAATCAATGCCTTTGCATTGGATATGAATAAGAAGACCATTTTGGTTACCGGTGGTAGCTTAGGCGCCTTGACATTGAACGATTGTATCAAAGCGGGTATTCCGCAATTTGTTGCGGCAGGCGTTCAGGTGATTTGGCAATGTGGTGGTTACTACTATGAGAAACTAAAAGAGGAGCTAGGCGACTCGCTTCCCGAAGAGATCAAATTGATGGCCTTCGTAGACCGTATGGACTATGCGTATGCGGCGGCAGATGTGATCGTGGGACGTGCAGGTGCTGGTACTATTTCCGAGTTATGTGTAGTTGGAAAGCCAGTAGTATTGGTTCCTTCACCGAATGTTTCGGATGATCATCAGACGAAAAATGCGATGGCATTAGTCAGCAAAGACGCGGCTATCATGGTGAAAGACAATGAGGCACGTGAGGTTTTGGTCAGCACGCTATTAAGCTTGCTGAATGATGAACCGAAGATGCAGGCTTTAGGCGATGCGATCAATAAACTGGCATTAGCAGATGCTGATGTGGTGATTGCACAAGAAGTATTGAATTTAATAAGAAAGTAAAGATGAATATCGACAAGATTAAACGAGTTTATTTATTGGGTATCGGTGGTATCGGTATGAGCGGTCTTGCTCGTTATTTTAGTCGCTTAGGTTGTGAGGTTGCGGGCTATGATCGTACGTCGACAGAGTTGACCAGAACATTAGAGGAAGAGGGGATGCCGATTATTTATACAGATGATGTGGCGGCAGTGCCAGCATCGTTTGACTCGGCAGGTGAAGATACCTTAATCATCTTTACACCAGCTATTCCTGCAGATTTAGCTTTGAAGTCACATTTCATTAAAGCGGGTCATGAGCTGTATAAACGCTCTCAGGTATTAGGTTTTATTTCAGCAAGTCGTTTCACGATTGCTGTTGCAGGCACGCATGGCAAGACAACAACGTCGACCATGGTTGCTCATATATTGAAAGATAGTGGTTATGACTGTTCTGCTTTCTTAGGCGGAATCAGTACGAACTACCAAAATAACGTTTTGTTCGGCGATAATAACGTCGTGGTTGTTGAAGCGGATGAGTATGATCGTTCATTTTTGACGCTGCATCCGAATATTGCGATCGTGACATCTGCGGATGCTGATCACTTGGATATCTACGGCGAGGCGAGCAAGCTTCAGGAGTCTTTCCAGATGTTTTTGGATCGCGTGGTAGAGGATGGCCAAAAGATCGTAAGAAAAGGATTGCCATTTGCGGCAGATATCAACTATGCTCGTGAAGAAGTTTGCGATGCATACGCGGAGAACGTTGTTGTTAAAGATGGCGAGTTCTATTTTGATTATCACTCGGAAGATTTGACGATCAAGGATATTCATCTAGGTATTCCGGGATTGCATAATGTAGAGAATGCGGTTGCTGCGATTACTGTTGCAAAGCTATTAGGAATTGCTGCTCCGAAGATCGTTCATGCATTGTCGACATTCGCAGGCGTGAAGCGTCGTTTTGAATATATTTTTAAATCGCCAGAGCATATTTACATCGATGACTATGCGCATCATCCAGAGGAGTTGCGTGCATTTTTGACATCAATGAAGAAGCTTTATCCGAATAAGAAATTAACGGTTGTATTTCAGCCGCACTTGTTCACCCGTACGCGTGACTTCGTCGATGGCTTCGCAGAGGTTTTAGCTTTAGCAGATGAGCTGTTGTTGATGGAGATCTATCCAGCACGTGAATTGCCGATTCCGGGAGTGGATTCGCAATGGTTGTTGGAAAAGGTTCGCTTAGAAAACAAGCGTTTGGTAAGTCCGGAAGAAGTATTGGCGATTGTAAAAGCCGAAAGTCCGGAGTTGGTTGTAACTGTGGGAGCAGGAGATATTGATAAGTTGGTTAAACCGATTAAAGAAGTGTTGACAAATGCTTAATAAAATTAGAAACATACAGTGGCGCCAAGTAGGCTACTTTTTCCTAGGAATTGCATCCTTGGTTGGAGTCGGTATGTTGATGAGCCTGGTATCGAAGAAAGATCAGGTGCAGGTATGTACATCACTGAAGGTTTTAGTAGAGGGTAAAGAGACGTTCATCGATCAGCAGGATATTTCCTCGATGATTCAAGACAAGTTTGGTCGTGTTGTGGGTAAGAATCTGAATGAAATTCCATTGCAGAAGATCGAGAACGAGTTGAAGAAATCGCCTTACGTATCGGAAGCGGATGTGCATATGGACATGGATGGAACGATGCAGGTGCAGGTTATGCAGCGCGAGGTTGTACTTCGTGTCATCAATCAGATGGGGCAGGAGTATTATGTAGACTCCAAGAACAAAAAGATTCCGGTGACCTTGAAATATGTTCCGCATGTGATGGTTGCGAACGGAAATATCAAAGAAGGTTATAAGAAAGCTTTGGAGCCTGTACAATCTTCGCTAGTCAAAGATCTAGTAAATGTTGTTGAGCATACTAAGCATGACGAACTATGGAGCAACCAAATCGTACAGCTCTTTGTCAACAGCGATCGCGATATAGAGATTGTTCCTCGTGTTGGTGAGCAAGCCTTGATTATCGGAAGCGCCGATTCATTGGATTATAAATTGAATCGATTGACGACCTTCTATAAGCATATTATGCCAAGAGTGGGGACTGGCGCCTATAGCAAAGTGAATGTGAAATATGGCGGCCAAATTATTTGCGAGCGCAATGGTGATTGGTTCATCGATAGCTTGCAGATGAAAATGAATAAGAAGTAAACAGAAAGAATTAATAACATACAGCATCAAACACAGCATATGAAACCTAGAATTGTAGAAAATGAAAAAGAGAATCCAATTATTGTTGGATTGGACATCGGAACAACAAAGATTTGTGTAACCGTTGGTCGTCGTAGTGGGGTCAATAAGGTGGAGCTTTTAGGTGTCGGCAAGGCTGAATCCGCAGGTGTTAACCGTGGGGTAGTAGCAAATATCCAGAAAACGGTTACAAGTATTCGTGAGGCCGTTGCCGTAGCGGAAGGGCAATCAAACGTAGACATCAAGGTTGTCAACGTGGGTATTGCGGGTCAGCACATTAAAAGTATTCAACACCGTGGTATCTTAACCAAGAACGATGATGATGAAATCGGACGTTTAGATATTGAGCGTTTGATCTCGGACATGTATAAGTTGGTTTTGCCTCCGGGAGAGGAGATTATCCACGTGTTGCCTCAGGAGTTTACTATTGACAACGAACCTGGTATCAAAGAACCTATCGGTATGGCTGGCCGTCGTGTGGAAGCAAATTTCCATATTATCTCCGGTCGTGTTACTGACATCAAAAACATTAAGCGTTGTGTAGACAATTCAGATCTGGAAGTTTCAGAATTGATCTTAGAACCTCTTGCATCATCCGAAGCTGTGTTGGATGAAGAGGAAAAAACGGCAGGTGTGGTGTTAGTTGATATCGGTGGTGGTACAACAGACGTAGCGATCTTCCACGAGGGTATTATCCGTCATACAGCGGTAATTCCATTGGGTGGTAATATCGTTACAGAAGATATCCGTCAGGGATGTTCTGTATTGCGCAATCAAGCAGAGCAATTGAAAGTACGTTACGGTTCTGCATTAGCTGACGAAAACAAAGATAACGAGGTGATCTGTGTACCTGGTATCCGCGGTCGTGAAGCAAAAGAAATCTCTGTAAAGAATCTAGCTTATATCATCCAAGCTAGAATGGAAGAGATCATCGAGCATGTTTACTACGAGATTAAATCTTCAGGTTATGAAGATAAATTGATTGCAGGTATTGTTATTACAGGTGGTGGTGCGCAATTGAAACACTTAGTTCAATTAGTTGAATATATCACAGGAATTGATTGCCGTATCGGATATCCGAATGAGTATTTAGCAAAAACAGAGATGTTGAATAAACAAGCCTTTGACGAGTTGAAGAGCCCATTGTATGCAACGGGTATCGGACTGTTGATTAAAGGTATTCAGTCGATTGAAGAGGAGGAGATGCGCAACGAAGAAAAAGTAATTAAAAAAGCTCCTCAAACAAAAGAAAAAGCGAAGGAAGGCGTTAAAGAAATAGCGGAGGGACAATCAAAAAAGGAAGGTTGGTTGACGCGATTCTTAGGCGATTGGATCAAGGATGGCGCCGATATCGACGATGATACATTCATCGGAAAGAAATAATTTTCCACATCGTTCAATTTTTCCACATTTTAACAAATGTGGAAAACTGTTGTTAAGATTTTGGTAATATTACATTAGAATTGTTGAGTCAAATTGCGATAACGTAATTGCTTGAGGAAGAATTAAATAGGATAACATATATGTCGATACAATTTGAAATGTTAAAGGAGAATTCATCAATTATCAAGGTAATTGGTGTTGGTGGTGGCGGTGGGAATGCCGTAAATCACATGTATAAGCAAGGGATTTCTGGTGTAGACTTCATCGTTTGTAATACAGATGCGCAAGCATTGGAGCTGAGCCCGATTCCAAATAAGGTTCAATTAGGCGCGAGCTTAACTGAAGGTATGGGGGCAGGTGCTGACCCAGATGTTGGTGAGAACTCAGCAATCGAGAGTATTGAGGATATCAAACGCATGTTAGGTACCAATACAAAGATGCTTTTCATCACTGCTGGTATGGGTGGCGGTACAGGTACTGGAGCAAGTCCGGTATTAGCGAAGGCTGCGAAAGAATTAGGAATTCTAACCGTTGCTATTATTACTACTCCATTTACGTTCGAAGGTAAAAGACGTCGTATGCAAGCTGAGGAAGGGCTTGGCGAACTACGTAAATATGTGGACTCTTATTTAGTTATTTCGAATGATCGCTTACGTGAGATCTTCGGTAACTTGACCATGACAGCTGCATTTGCGAAAGCAGATGATATTTTAACAACAGCTGCAAAAGGTATTGCAGAGATCATTACCATTCCAGGATATGTGAACGTCGATTTCAAAGACGTGCGCACAGTAATGAATGATAGTGGTGTGGCAATCATGGGTAATGCCATCGCAACTGGTGAACAACGTGCATTAGACGCTGTTACTGGTGCTTTAGCATCGCCATTATTAAAAGATAATGAAATTGAAGGTGCTCGTTATATCTTGTTAAATATTACTTCCGGAAAACGCGAGGTAACTATGGACGAGGTTGCTATTGTTACAGATTACATTCAGGAGAAAGCTGGTTTATCCGCTGACTTAATCTGGGGTAACTGTATCGATGAGAACTACGACGAAGAACTTTCTGTTACGATTATAGCTACAGGTTTCCAAACATCAGAAGAGCGCGTTAAGGAGAAAGAAAAAGAGAAGATTGCTATTCCCTTAACACCAGAAGTTCAAACTTCTGCTTTTGTAAAACCTGTTTCTCAGAATCAATTTGCTGAACGTCCTGCTGTTGATCAAAGTGCTTTTGTAAAGCCTTCTCAACCGGTAGAGAACCCTTCGGCACAACCTCCGCAAGATCTATTCTCTAATAAAACGGTGACTAGTCCTAGTACAGCTGCTGTGGCTGAAAACAGTGACAAGATCATTCGTCATACCTTAGAGTTTGATAATGCTTCAGAGGTCGAAGAAGTTGAAGAAGATTCAAATCCACACGGTTTCGAATTAAAAACTACGCCATCATTATTCGAGTTCAAATTGCCAACGGTATTTGATGCTTACAAACCGGCAGAAGAGCAAGAAGAAGAGGCGCCTATTTCTGCAGAAGCACTTGAACAGTTTCCTGTTGCTGAAGTAGAATTGGAAGAAGCGAAGAAAGAAGAGATCAATTTCGAAGATCAATTATTGAAAACGAAAGAGCGTATCTTACGTTTGAAAGAGTTGAGCATGAAATTAAAGTCTTCCAATGGACTTCAAGAATTAGAGAATGAGCCTGCTTACAAAAGAAAGCAGAAGACTTTAGAAGATGTTCCACATTCTTCGCAGTCGCAAGTGTCTCGTTTCACTTTATCGTTCGACGATGGAGAAACTGAAATCAGACCAAACAACTCGTTCCTACACGACAACGTTGATTAATCTTATCCTATTTAATAAAAAAGGGTGGCCTGCGAAGGTCACCTTTTTTTTGTCCTAGGCTGTTTATTTTTAACTGCCATCAAGAACGTTGATGCCTTTAAATGGTTTCATGGAAACATGAAAGTTTTGTTTTAACATTTTGATTCTTCAAAAAAGATGTTAATTTTAAGCTAGTTACTAAATATAAACACATAAATCTAACAGTTATGGCAAGTATTGATAAATTCAAAGAATTAAAATCTCTTATTGACGGTTTGGAAGGAGATGCAGAAAAGTTCTTCTCTAAAGGCAATAGCGCTGCAGGTACGCGCGTGAGAAAAGGTCTTCAAGACATTAAAACGCTATCGCAGTCGCTGCGTCTAGGAATTCAAGATTTAAAGAATAAGAAATAAGCTTTTCTTCGAGTCTCGTTACATTCTAAGCCCGTCAGGGCTTTTTTACTGCCTAAATTTTGATAACTTCAACGCTATGAAATCAATACAAAACCCGATATGGTTGATGAGCTCGGCCTATGATAAATTAAATCAAACAGAATTGTTAGAAGTTGCTCGCGCCAATGGTGCGCAGGGTGTCGATCTTTGCGTGTTCCGGAAGGATGGCACTAGAGAGGATCACACAGCAACGCACTTAGACTATGAAGGGTTTGGACCCGAACAGGCGAAAGCTACCCTAGAGCGCTTTAATACGATGGGATTGAGGCTGTCTTTAGGCGCCTTCGAGAATATGATCGGCGGCGATGAAGTCGAACGCGTAAAAAACCAAAATCACTTATTAAAACTTATTCGGATTGCGCACCTGTTGGGTGGCGATGAGAACGACGTCAAAGTAGGAACTTTCGTCGGATATAACCATACTTTAGGAAACGAGATTGATGGCTTCCAAAAGAACTTAGACGAGTATAAGCGAATCTTTGGACCGATCATTAAATATGCCGAGGACCTGGGGGTAACAGTGGTATATGAAAACTGCCCGATGGAGGGCTGGCGTTCTTCGCGCTATTCAAGTACATACAATAATTTGCCTGCCGTTCTGGCTGCTCGTAAGCTCATGTATGCAATGATTCCTAGCAAGGCGCATGGAGAGATCTATGACCCTTCGCATGATATATGGCAGAATGTAAACCCGGTTGATGTCATCAAAGCGATGGATATTAGCCGCCTAAAACGCATCCATGTAAAAACGACCAAGATGAACCACGGAAAAGCAAGAGTAGAGTGGGGAGGGATGTATCCCATGCAACATGTTGATGCGGAACTTGCAGCATCCGCCGGTGTGGCCATTCCGCAACACGATTGGGATAGACATCATTATACCGCCATGATGCCCGGCTTCGGTGGTACAGACGATATGGACTGGAATGCGTTTGTCGGAGCATTGCATGAGTTACAATTTAGCGGTCCGTTCGAAATTGAAAATGAGGCTAAGAATTCTAAAGATACGCAGAACATGGGGGCGATAAATCAAGGCGCAAAAGCTTGTATCAATTTCTTGGCGCCTCTTCTGTGGAATCTAAATGAAGATGGTTATACATTTAGGAATCAACAGGAATTAAAGATGGTAGATCGTAAAGATATACCGGTCGTGGATATGGCACAATTGCTTAGCTAGATACCCAAAAACGGCGGTAAAAATAAAGGAGTAGTTTAACTACTCCTTTTCTGCATGTATCTTAAACAGTGAAATCAAATCTGGTATATTATGCACATTTAATTTCTCGAATATTCTACTCTTATAGGTACTCACGGTCGAGGAACTTAAATTCAAACGACTGGAGACTTCAATAATTCCTAAGCCTTCAATAAGATGTCTTGCCACATCCATTTCGCGGTTAGACAATTTATACAACGGATTCAGGCTATCAATTTTAGATTTGCTGGTTGTTAGCTTTTGTACATAAAGATCCTTGATCGCATCTGACATGTACTTTCCGCGTTCGAAAATGCTGTTAATCGCATTTGTGAATTCCGTCATGCTAGTGGTCTTATTAACATATCCCGCAGCGCCCGCTTCAATATAACGTAGCGCGTAAAGGCTCTCATCGTAAGACGAAAATACCAAGATTTTAAGGTCAGACTGTATGTCCAATAATTCTTTGATTACTTTGATATTATTGCCCCCGGGCATATTGATATCGAGCAATAATAGGTCAAATCGGCTTTTTGATAATTTGTCATAGACCTCATCATAGGTTTCAGCATGTACAATTTCGGTGTTCTTTAGGGTTTCCTTAATGGCTGTAGATACTCCTAACCGAACAATGATGTGGTCATCAGCTATTAGTATTTTTTTCATGTATCTGCTGTTACTTTAGTAGACTTTGTTGTATTGTAATTTAATAAATTTGTCTAACAAAATCTCGAGCTCGAGTTTATTATTATGACGAAAAAATTATTTTAAAACGTAAATATCTTAAGGTCATTTAATGACTAAGACTATATATTTACGCTATAAATATAACGGTTTCTCTGATATTTGTTTATCATATGTTGTATTTATTTTTCAATTTGCCAATAATTCTATCGAATATCTACTATATATTCTAAAAAATATTTTAGATTGTGGTGTTAAAGCATTTTTTTTGCGTTTGTTAAAGCGTTGGCTTAGGAATTGGCCGGCAATTTTCGCACTAAAACAAAAATAAAATTATGGGGTTTTTTAAAGAATTTAGAGAGTTTGCCATGCGTGGCAGCGTAATCGACTTAGCAGTCGGTGTGGTTATCGGTGGAGCGTTCGGGAAGATCGTTACTGCCCTAGTTGATAAAATCATTATGCCGCCAATCGGGATGTTAACCGGTGGTATCGATTTCTCAAGCTTAAAATATGTGTTGAAAGAGGCTAACCCGGCAGCAGGCGTAGAAGAGGTTGCAATCGGTTATGGCGAATTCATCAACGTATTGATTCAATTTATCATTATTGCCTTCTGTATTTTCTTGGTGATCAAAGGCATCAATTCATTGAAACGTGAAGCGCCAGCAGCTCCAGAAGAAGCGCCGGCTCCTACAAAAGAAGAAGTATTGCTTACTGAAATTCGCGATATCTTAAGAAATAAATAAGATAGGATTCTATCGTAGAGCAGATTATAGAGACTAGAGGTCGAAATAATCTGCTTTTTTATTGGCTATTTCCCCTTCCTAATGGCGCTCAGGAACTTCTGAGTGTTGTTTTTCATTGAAAGTTTTATTAATTATTATTTCAGTGTTGCGGAATTGTGAAATAAACTTTATTTTTGCATTCCTCTTCGGAGGGAGAAATTGAATCAAAGTATTAAAACAAGCATAAAAGCGTCATGAAGAGAACATTCCAACCTTCACAAAGAAAAAGAAGAAATAAACACGGTTTCAGAGAGCGTATGAGCTCTGCAAATGGTAGAAGAGTATTAGCTTCTCGTAGAGCTAAAGGTAGAAAACGTCTTACTGTTTCTGACGAAGGTCGTCACAAAGGGTAATCTATTCGGTCTCCGGTGATCCACGAGCCGAGCGCTAATATGCCGGATCTATTCATCGAGATGAAGAAATATACATTTTCAAAAGAAGAACGATTATGCAGCAAAAGGTTAATTGACGGCCTTTTCCATAATGGTTCTTCTTTTGTTGTGTATCCCTATCGCGTGATATTTTCGCGCACTGAAGTCGCACTACCTTTCCCGGTTCAAGTAATTACCTCCGTTTCTAAACGCCGTTTTAAACATGCTGTCACACGTAATCGCCTAAAAAGGTTGATACGTGAGTGCTATCGTTTAGAAAAACATAATCTTTATGATTATTTGAACCAACATTCCCTACATTTGTTATTAGCTATACAATACATCGGTAAAGAGGAGATACCTTTTACTGATCTTCATCATAAAATGAAGTTGTTGCTAGAAAAACTATCACATGAACTTGCTGCGTCTACTTTGGGAAAAAGGAATTAAGCTGCCCCTGCAATGGGTGTTCTTAATTATCATCCGCTTCTATCAGCTTTTTATCTCACCCTTTCTGGGGGCTAACTGTCGGTATACGCCGACCTGCTCGCAATATGGCAAGGAGGCAATTATGAAGCATGGACCTTTCAAAGGAGGCTGGTTAACGATTAAACGTATTGTAAGCTGTAATCCATGGGGTGGCCATGGCCACGACCCTGTTCCTTAAAATTACTATGTCAGATATTTATATCCTTTCAATAGAAACAGCAACTCCGCTGTGCTCAGTGTCTTTAGCAAAAAACGGTGTAACGCTACATGAAATAGTGGGCGAGGAGGCCAACATGCATGCTTCATCCCTTACCTTGTTTATTGAATCCCTGCTTCAAGAAACTTCTTTGACGATGAATGATCTTTCGGCTGTCGCTGTGAGTAAGGGGCCAGGATCATACACGGGATTGCGAATCGGCGTGTCTGCGGCCAAAGGACTGTGCTATGCCTTAGATATACCTATGATTGCTAATAATACCTTAGACGCTATGTATCGCGGTTTTATGGCAGGTTCTCCCCAAGTATCAGACAAGACATTGCTGCTTCCGATGATTGATGCTCGACGTCAGGAAGTGTACACGCAGGTATTAACTGGCGAAGGTCAAATTATCGAGTCTACAAAAGCGTTGATTGTTGATGCAGGAATTTTTGATAGCTATTTAGCAGATGGACATCACCTCATCTTTTTCGGTTCAGGAGCAGACAAATTTGACGAGCAGTTCAAAGAAAATGCCTCCATTCAAGTTGCATTGGGCTTCGATGCCAAGGCAAGTTTTCAAGATGCACTAGCTTACGAAAAATTCCAAGCTGGAGATTTTGAAGATGTCGCTTATTTTGAACCTTACTACCTGAAAGATTTCATGGTAACTGCGCCGAAGAAATCGCCCCTGTTATAGCCAGCGTTTTCTTTTGAACCAGATATAGATAATGATCGATAGAATGGCCATACCAGCCATTACAGCGGCGTATCCATAATACCATTCGAGTTCTGGCATGTGCTTAAAGTTCATGCCATAGACACCCACAATAAAAGTTAGCGGCATAAAGAAGACCGAGATAATGGTCAGTGTCCGCATGATTTCGTTGGTATGATTGGACTCAATGTTAAAATAAATCGACAGCAATTGTGCGGTATTTTCACCAATATTCCGATAAAGCGTATTCGTCCTGGAATACAGATCCCTCAAATCTTGTGTATAGATATTCTGGTATTCCGGCATATGGAAATACTCAACGATATCCTTATAGAAGGTTAGAATAATTCGGATAAGGTCAATCTGCCGCTTCAGGTAGTATAACTTGCGTAAGAATGGTTTTCTACGGTTGTGCAGAAAAACAATTTCCTCATAAAGGTCAAGCTTTGTTGCCAAGCTATTGACCACCAAATTTTCAAACGATTTGATAGACAGCGATACCAAGGTATTGATCAGACTTTTGCTCGACTTAAAGCGCTTATTGCTTTTATCCATATCAATGAGCTCCTGCAAAACAGGGATATCATAGCGGTGGGCAGTGATAACGAAATCCTCATCATAAAAAATAGAAATCCTATTCGTTACTTCAATCAGATGATCGGAGTTTTCAGGAAAGTTTTCAGCGATAAAACGGATAATGAGGAAATGATAGCTATCAAACTCTTCAATCTTCGGAAGATGCCCCGTTTCCAAACAATCTTTGATCGATGCATCATTTAGACTGTAACGGTCTTTTAAATCTGCAAAATCTTCGATAGCAGGATTGCTGATATCAAACCAATCAAATCCATGTTGTGCCTTGCTCAAAATCTGTTTTACCATAGTCAAATGTAGCAAATTGTTGGGTAAGTATTTAGTAGTTAGTATTTAGTATTAAGACATTAGACGTTTGTCTTGAACCAAGAAAGGAAGGATAAAAGGATTGACAGGGTGCATTGTCTTGAACCAGGAAAAAAAGGATAAAAGGATTGACAGGATCATGGTCATCTTAAAATCCTTCCTTTCTTGGTTCAAGACAAATCCTCTCCGTCACAACAACGACCCTTCATCTGCTTAAAACCCTTTCACTTCCCTTTCAAACCCAATGTATAACCCAATCAAACCCGCTTGGAAAGGGCTTTGATATGGGTTAGAATAGCCTCATGTTAAGTACTGATTTATCGCATGGTTGGTCCTGCCGCTATCTGGTCTAAAATCTAACGTCTCACATCTAACCTCTAAAAGTAGCCATAGGTCTAAATACTAACTACTAAATACTTACTACTAACCAAAAAAAGCCACTAACAAAGTTAGCGGCTTTTTTTGTTGCTAGGTTTTTCCAGCTTATTTCTTCTCTGAAGTCTGTGTAGCTTTATATTCGCTATTCAGCGCGTCGATTACAGTTTTTGTAATGTCAGATGCAGGATCAGCGTAAAGAACAGCAGGGTTAGTTTTCGAGTAAGTCAATACAAATTTGTAGCCTTTCTCTTCTGCGTGTTTCTTTAAGTAATCTGTTACTGTTGTATATACTTTAGTAAACTCAGTAGTTTCGTCTTGTGCGATAGACTGAGAAGCATTTTGATCTAGGCGTTGGATTTCTTGCTGACGTCTTACCAAGCGTTCTTCAGTAGCTTGACGATCTGTTGCGCTCATGGTAGCCGCCTTTTGTTGGTATTCAGCTACTTCGCGTTGGTAAGCTTGACCTTTTGCTTGCAAATCGTTTTGTGCTTTCTTTACTTTATTTTCAAGTTTCGTACGAATATCTTTAAAGTATTGGTATTGTTCAGAAAGGGAGTCAGAATTTACATAAACGATCTTCTCTTCTTTCGCTTCAGCGACAGCATTTGTTGTCGTCGTCGTTGCTGCTGGAGTTTTAGTTTCGCTTTGTTGGTTACAAGCCACTACCGATGCTGTAGCGATTAGGCCTAGGGTCAATTTTGCTATTTTATTCATTCTAATGTGTATTTCAATTTTATAAACGACAAACCTAAGATAAAAATTTTAAATATTCTAGTCGTTTAGGTTAAAAGCCGTTAAAAAACTATGTTGATATGTGCAAAAAAAGCGCCTGTTTTTGGGTTTGTTTTTAACGCTTTACGGTTTGATAATTAGCTTAAAATTTCGTATTTTTGAAAGTTAATCAACGTAATTTTAAGGTATTTTCATGAGCGAAGAAAATAAAAATGCATCTACGTATTCAGCAGACAATATTCAGGTATTAGAAGGTCTGGAAGCAGTGCGTAAGCGCCCTTCCATGTACATTGGTGATACCGGTGTTAAAGGTTTACATCACCTGGTATATGAGGTCGTAGATAACTCTATCGACGAAGCTGTTGCGGGATATTGTGATGATATCATTGTCACAATTTATCAAGATAATTCCATCTCTGTTAGCGATAATGGTCGTGGTATCCCTACGGGTATCAACAAGAAAGAAAATAAATCGGCTTTAGAGCTGGTGATGACGGTTTTGCACGCAGGGGGTAAATTCGATAAGGACACCTATAAAGTGTCTGGTGGTTTGCACGGGGTGGGTGTATCCTGTGTGAATGCTTTATCAACTAAATTACGTGCAGAAGTACATCGTGAAGGTAAGATCTTTGTGCAGGAATATGCACAAGGGAAGCCTCAGTTTGATGTCAAAGAAATCGGTACATCCGAGAAGAACGGAACAATCGTTACCTTTCATCCAGATCCCGAAATCTTTACGACCACTACGGTTTACAACTACGATACATTAGCGAACCGTTTGCGTGAGCTAGCGTTTTTGAATAAAGGAATCCGCTTGACGTTAATCGATGAGCGCGAAATTTTAGAGGATGGAAGCTTTAAGAAAGACGAGTTCTTCTCTGAAGGCGGCTTGCAGGAGTTTGTTAAATTCTTGGATGGTAACCGTCAATCTATTATCTCAGAACCAATTTATGTAGAGGGAATTAAGCAAGGCGTTCCTGTAGAACTTTCCTTCCAATATAATGATACCTATTCGGAGAATGTTCACTCCTATGTGAACAACATCAATACCATCGAAGGCGGATCTCACGTTGCTGGTTTCCGTCGCGGTCTGACACGTACGTTGAAGAAATATGCGGATGATTCTGGTTTATTGAAAAACCTGAAGGTCGATATTCAGGGGGATGACTTCCGCGAGGGGTTGACTGCCGTTATTTCCGTTAAGGTTGCAGAGCCTCAGTTCGAGGGACAAACTAAAACGAAATTAGGGAACTCCGAAGTAATGGGGGCGGTTGACGTAGCGGTGGGGGAGATTTTAAGTTCTTACTTAGAAGAGAACCCAAAAGAGGCTAAGTTAATTGTTCAGAAGGTAATCGTAGCGGCACAAGCACGTGCGGCTGCCCGCAAAGCGCGCGAATTAGTGCAGCGCAAAACGGTAATGGGTGGTTCAGGTCTTCCGGGTAAGTTGGCTGACTGTTCTAATAATGATCCGGCAAAATGTGAGCTGTTCCTTGTCGAGGGAGACTCGGCGGGTGGTACAGCGAAGCAAGGTCGCGACCGTATGTTTCAAGCGATTATGCCATTGCGTGGTAAGATTTTGAACGTGGAGAAAGCAATGGAACATAAGATCTATGAAAATGAGGAGATCAAGAATATGTTTACGGCGCTTGGTGTCAGCATTGGTACTGCCGAAGATTCGAAGGCATTGAATACGGACAAACTTCGTTACCATAAGATAATCATCATGACGGATGCCGATGTCGACGGTTCGCACATTGCAACCTTATTGTTGACATTCTATTTCCGTTACATGAAGGAATTGATCGAGCGTGGTTATGTGTACATAGCAACCCCGCCTTTATACATGGTTAAGAAAGGTAAGGAGTTTGAATATGCATGGACCGAAGACCAACGCTTAGCAGCAATTCAGCGCCTGAAAGGTGCCGGTAAAGAAGATAGCGTGCATGTTCAACGTTATAAAGGTCTTGGTGAGATGAATGCGGAACAGTTATGGGAGACAACAATGGATCCTGAAAGACGCACATTGCGCCAAGTTACCATTGAGAATGCGGCAGAAAGCGACCGTATCTTCTCTATGTTAATGGGCGATGAAGTAGCTCCGCGTAGAGAATTTATCGAGCGCAATGCTAAATACGCAAAAATTGATATTTAATTCAGATATTAGATAAACATGAGATTTTAGAAATAGAATCTGTGTAAAGAAAGAGGGAAGTCATTTTTTGACTTCCCTTTTTTATTACTTGGTACTGGACATAAAAGCAATGTCTTTTGTTTCGAGCACATGTTTCGAGTAACCGTGGATTGTCACATTGATCATCGCTTTTCCAACTTCTTCCAGCGTTAAAAAATAAGTCGGGTTAAATGGGCGGAATAAGGAAAATATGCTGATTATCGGCTTCAATGCAGGTTTTATATGTTTTGCATTCTTAAACGGTTTCATAAATGCCGGACGGAAATTATAAACGTTTAGCGACAGCTTTTGCAGGTCGTTTTCTGTTTTCCCTTTAACCCGTGACCACATGGATCTTCCCTTTTCGGATGTGTCGGTCCCTGCGCCCGAGACGTAGCAAAAGGTCATTCCTGGATTTACTTCTGCTAATAAACCCGCAAAATTTAATGCTAAATCGTAAGTTGTTTTGGTATACTCCGGCTCCTTCATACCGATCGACGATATACCCAAGCAGAAAAAGCAGGCATCGTAGTTAGCCACTTTATTTTTAATTGCCTCTAAGTCGAAAAAATCATTTATTAATATTTCGTCAAGTTTGCTGTGTTGGTATCCTGCCGATCGTCTATTGATGAGAAGAATCTTTTCGACCTGATCATTCTGTAAGCACTCTTGTAATACGCCTTCTCCGACCATGCCTGTTGCGCCCGTAATGATAACCTTTATTTTCATCGTTGATATTTTTTAGAGCGTAGCTTGGCGGTTTTGCTGGCAGTCAATCTAGCTTGTTATTTTAATAGTATATGTATGATTTTTACCATATCAAAAGTTGTACTAGAATCATGGCGAGGCAAAGGTTTTCCTGAGAATTCCTAAATATCTGTAGCCAAAGTACTGCAAATCAATATTTTTACGGAATATCGCGGCCACCGGACAGTTAAATCCATATCATTAAATTATTAAATAAGAAAATATATATCGCAACAGGAAATATGATTTTATAGATTAGCATAAACAAGTTTAGCTGTATGTTTTCTCGCGTAATCGTTGGTTTATTCCTATTAATCTTTCTCAGTTTGGAAAGTCTCTGCCAAGAAAGGGAGGTTGATTTGAACAGCATAATCAGCGATAATATTGTCGATGAGGAAGGTACAGATGAGGAGCTTTCGGAGCGAATAGAGCAGCTAGAGGCATTGCGGAGGAGGCAACTTGACTTAAATAAAGCTGATAGAGCTGATTTGGACCAGCTTTATTTTCTCAGTTCCTTTCAGATTGAGCAGTTTCTATACCATCGGGAAAAGGTTGGAGCATTCACATCAGTTTATGAGTTGCAGGGAATTAGCGGCTTTGATCTGGGGACTATTCAGGCAGTCCTTCCTTTTGTGAAAGTGAGTGAAGCTTTGACGCCAGAATTTGCTATGATGGTCAAAGAGGGGAAGGGATATGTGATGGGCAGTTATTTTCGACAATTGGAAGAGAAAAGAGGTTTTAAGATAGATGAGCCTTCGCGGTCGCGATATTTGGGGACGGCCGATAAGTTTAGGCTTCGCCTCCGGCAGGAGTATAGGAAGCAGTACTATCTCACTTTCAATGCAGCTAAAGATGCTGGAGAACCATTCTTTAAATTGGCACAGCGCTATGGTTTTGATTATAATTCAGGATCCCTTCTGATTAGAGATAATGGCATTTTCAAACGTATTATCGTCGGAGATTACCATATTCAGTTTGGGCAGGGCCTTGCGATTTGGACCGGTGGGCAATTCGGGCGAGGGAATCCGGTCCTGCAAGTAGCAAATATAGGCGCTGGGATTCGGCAACATAGCGGCATGCGAGAGTCGGGGTTCTTACGAGGTATGGCATTTACCGCCGAGAAAGGTCGATTTAAGTTCACGCCCTATGCAGCGTTCAACGAATTGACAGGAACGCTAAGATTCAAAGGGGATACCCTTGTTGTTTCCAGTATCAACGGGTCTGGGTTGCATCGAACGCCATCCGAACAGCGCAATCGAAAAACGGTGAAGCAATGGTTATATGGCTTGAATTCAGAATATGAAATGAAAAGCTTGAGGCTAGGGCTCAATTACCTTAGTACCCATTTTAAAGACTACTTTTCACCGGCAGAACGGGATTACAACGCCTATCGTTTTCGAGGAAGACAACTTCAGCAAACGGGCGCCTATGCACATTTTACCTGGCGTAATGTTTTTACGTTTGGCGAGTCTGCGCACAGTTTTAATTCGGGATGGGCGCATGCCTACGGAGCTATCGCATCCTTAAGTCCAAAGCTTTCGACTTCTATCGCTTACAGGAATTACCAACGTGATTACCATCAGTTTTATGCGAAGGGTTATGGTCGATTGTCGTCGCTCGGGAATGAAGAGGGAATCTATTTAGGGCTTTTATATCGTCTTTCTCGGAACTGGGAATGGGCAACAAGTTTCGATGTTCATCGATTTCCTTGACTGCGTTTTAGAGCTGACTTTCCAAGCAAGGGTATCGTGTTTTTCAGTCAGCTAAAACGGACTTGGCATAAGAAAGGCGAACTTAGTTTGCGGTATCAGTATAGGTTTTATGAAGAGAACTACCTAGCGGAGTTGAAGATCCGGGATCAACTTGCCGAAGTTCGAAAGGATCAGATGCGACTTAATTTTCGATACCAACTTTCTAATAACTGGGAGATAGGGAACCGCCTTGAATTTGTTCAATTTTTAAAATCTGGCGAGCCGCCTCAGTATGGAGTATTGGCTTATCAAGACCTGCAATGGACAGGAACTGCGCGGCGTTGGAAGGCAAGCGGCCGACTGGTTTATTTCAATATTGATAGCTTTAATGCTCGAATCTATAGTTTTGAAAGGGATATGCTTTATTCGTTTTCATTTCCATTCTTCTATAATCATGGCTGTCGTTTTTATTTCAATCAGCGCTGGAACATCAATAGCCAATGGACGCTGTGGACCAAATATGGCTATAGTCGGTATTTTGATGTAGCGCATTTGGGATCTGGGTTAGATCGAATAGACAAAAATCATAGAAGTGAGATTCGTTTGCAGGTGAGGTTCCGCTGGTGAGTACGTATGATTTTAAACTGAATGTTTCAAAAGCGCCCTGTATTAAAGCGCTTGTTCCTTTCTGTTTGGGAATAGCGATCGCTTATTTCCTACCTATTGAACAAGTTGTTGTTCATTATGGATTTATATACCTCGCTGGCCTTTTGCCAATTCTATTTATCGTAAGGAACAGGGTGAAAAGCTTTGTGGTTTCTGCTTATCTATTCCTTTGTTTTCTAATGTTTGGAATACAGTTGACTGTGAATTGCCTTCCGGCCTTGGATGAAGATCTTCGCGATTCAGAACATGTGTGGGTGGCTCTAATAGATGAATCGCCCGTGGAGCGGGATAAGATTTATCGGATGACCTTAAAAGTAATGGGACGACAGGAGGCTAAGGAGTTTAAAGAGTTGAATCAAGAGGTATTAGTCCAGGGGCTGTTGTGGAAAGATAGCAGCCTGTCGGTATCTTTTGGTCTGGGCGATACGCTACTGATTCGCGGAAAAATAACGCAGACCACTCCGGCGCGAAATCCTCATGCTTTCGATTATTCGGCTTACTTGAAAAGTCAGGCGATCCAATATCAGATTTGGTTTACTGCTAAATCTTTTCGAACAATTGTTAGAAATAAAGAGAATTATTTACCGCTATTGATTGAAAATAATAGACAGTTATTAAACGATCGCTTTCATCAGTATATCCCCGAACAAAGTTATGCCGCATTGGCATCGGCAATTACCTTCGGATACCGAGCAGAACTCAGCGCTGAACTAATGCAGACCTTCTCAAAGACGGGTACTATTCACATCTTGAGTGTATCCGGCATGCATGTAGCAATCGTATGCGCTGTGATAACATTTCTGTTATCTCCTCTACGCTTCGTTCGACGGACTAGGCTTCTGAGTATCTGGATTTCGTTGGCTTGCATCTGGCTATTCGCTGTTTGTTGTGGGCTGGGGCCTGCTGTTCTGCGCGCAACGCTTATGTTCAGTCTATATCTGCTTTCTTTAAGTCTCAAACGAGATCTGATTGGTTTGAACTCTTTGGCAGGTTCTGCTTTAATTCTACTATGCATCAATCCGTTAATGTTGTTGGATATGGGGTTTCAATTATCATATTTAGCGGTGTTCGGAATTATGACCGTCATGCCGATCCTGCAGCGGATGTATTATTCCTATAAGTTTGGCATAAGGCAGACCCTAGATATGATTTATATGAGTATTGCCGCACAGGTGAGTACGACCAGTTTGGCTTTATTCTATTTTCATCAGTTTCCGACTTACTTCTTACTTGGGAATTTCATTATGGCCATACCGTCTAGTATTATTATGATAGGCGGTATAATATTGATGTTATGTCCTGTTGATGTTGTTAATGAACTTGTCGGGATAATACTCCAAAAGACTTTAGCCTATAGTTATATCGCGCTTCAGCAGGTCGAGGCTTTACCATGCTCGTCTATTCAAGGCATTTATTGGAGTTGGCAAGAAATGGTTCTGATGCATATCATATTGCTTGGCCTCCTGATAGCATTTCGATTTAAAGAAAAGCGCGTGTTGTGGGTTAGTGTTCTAAGCTTATTTCTGTTCATCGCCTATGAGTTTAGAAAGGAAGTAGTGCTCAAGTCGTATGAAGGATTACGATTCTATCAGCTGGGAAGAGAATTCGCTATTGCCATGATTGAAAGGTCGGCAGTATATGTCTATAGCTCCGCAGATTCATTGTCGCAGAAGAACTTACAGTTTAGTATCCATAATGATCTCACGAGGTTTTCAGCCCTTCAGGAGGTAATTTTTGTGAAGTTGCCTAAGGATAGTAACCGCGTTATCCTCAAAGAAGGAGTGGAGATGATAGCCATCTGTAATAAAGCTTGCACGACGGATGCCGCCTTCGTTCTATTACGAAACAACATCGCACCGACGAATACTAATACGCAAAGTGTTATCATTCTGGATGGAAGCAATTCTTGGTCATTTATTAACGAAAAGACGACGGAATTAGATGCTCTTGGGCGTCGCTACTACATTTTGAAAGAGAATTTTGCGTATGTTTGGGACATATAAATGATGGAACAAACGAGCCTTTCTATATTAAAACAATACTGGGGATATGAGAAGTTTCGACCTTTACAGGAAGAGATTATCCATGAGGTACTGTTAGGAAAGGATACGCTTGCTTTGATGCCTACCGGAGGGGGAAAATCCCTTTGCTTTCAGGTTCCTAGTATGTTGAAAAGTGGAATTTGCATCGTAATCAGCCCTTTGATTGCGCTGATGAAAGATCAGGTGGAGAATCTCCGCAAAAGAAATATCCCTGCTATCGCCATATTCTCCGGGATGTCAGCAAGAGAGGTTGATATCGCACTCGACAATTGCATCTTTGGTAATATCAAATTCTTATATCTTGCACCAGAACGCCTCTACTCGGATTTAGTACAGGAACGGATTCGCCATATGAAAGTGAATCTCTTTGCCATCGACGAAGCCCATTGTATTTCTCAATGGGGATACGACTTTCGACCTTCTTATCTGGAGCTAATCAAGCTGCGCGAACTGCATAGCAATGTTCCTTTCTTAGCTTTGACTGCAACCGCTACCCCGAGGGTGGTTACAGATATCCAAGAAAAGCTAGGCTTTAAAGAAGAGAATGTGCTCTCGAAAAGTTTTAGGAGAGGAAACCTAGGCTATATGGTTTTCGACGAAGAGAATAAGATGGGAAGGATGTTGCGCGTCATCAAGAAGATGGGAGGAACGGGAATCGTTTATGTGAGGAATAGGCGCGAAACACAAGAGGTTGCTCGCTATTTACTTAATCATGGCGTCCCGGCAGACTTTTATCATGCTGGACTGGAAATGGCAGTTCGAAATAAGAAGCAGGAGGATTGGACAAAGAACCACACGAGAGTTATTGTTGCTACTAATGCTTTCGGGATGGGGATCGATAAAGCCGATGTACGATTTGTTATCCATCTTGATCTTCCAGATTCCTTAGAAGCTTATTATCAAGAAGCCGGACGGGCGGGAAGAGATGAAAAGAAAGCCTATCCGGTCTTGCTCTATCAGCAAGCCGATCGAGATGACCTTTGGGAAAACGTCGAATCTAGCTTTCCAGATTTTGCTTTCATTCAACAATGCTACCATTACTTATGCAATCATTTCCAGATCGCTATAGGCGCGGGACAAGGCTTGACATTTGATTTTGATGTTGTCGAGTTTGCAAAGAAATATAAGCTAGAGTTAGCAAAGACGCTTAGTGCGCTGAAGTTTTTAGAACGTGATAAGTGGCTAAGTTTGTCAGAAGCGGTCTATATCCCTGCTCGTTTTAAGTTCGAGGTAGGCTTTCAGGAGCTCTATAAGTTTCAAGTAAGCAGTGTGGCATATGATAACCTTGTGAAGGCCATATTGAGACTTTACGGCGGAGTGTTTGACTACTTTGTTCCCATCAATGAATTCGAACTGGCGCGTAAAATCGGGAAGTCCGTTGATGAGGTCATCCATATGCTTAAAATGATGCAGCAATATGAGATGGGAACTTATCTCGCAAAGACTGATAAACCGCAATTGCAATTCCTACAAGCAAGAGTTGATTATAAGAATTTATATATCGATATGCAATTTATTGCGACTCGCAAGGCTTTTAAGCAAGAGCAAGTGAAGGCAATTTACCATTATCTGGATACCAAAGATTGTCGTAGCATAGCCCTGCAGCAGTATTTCGGAGAGGACACAAATGAGCCTTGCGGCGTATGTGACCTATGTGTGACCAGAGATTTTCGTAAGAATGAACGTAGGAAAATTGAACAGGAGATTCAACAGGTATTGCTTTCTCGAGCAATGACGCTACATGAGCTGATGGACACACTGACAATTGGGAAAGAGGATCGACGTTTGGAAGTACTTCGCGAATTGCTGGATACAGAGCAGGTGCTATTGAAAGAAAACCTATATTCCTGGCCTGTCTTCTAAACCTAGGCTATAGCTTCTACATTTGCTTAACTGTCTAAATATCATATAAAAATGTACTTTAGCGCATTTTTTTTGATGTAAAAAAAATGATACCTTTAAAGTAAACCAAATAGACTTTATATGGAACAATTTATCATTTATCTACCTGCAGTGCTCGCTGTTTTGGGGTTACTGTTTATGCTTTCGAAAGCGAGTTGGGTTGGGAAGCAGGATGCGGGAGAAAGCCGAATGCAATTCATTTCCAAAAGTATCCAAGAGGGCGCGATGGCCTTCTTAAAAGCGGAGTACCGCATTCTTTTAATTTTCGTAGTAATTGCCTCTGTCGCTTTATTCGTCGTATCAACATTGGTAGAGACAACACATTGGATTATTGTCGTTGCTTTTATCTTTGGAGCCTTTTTCTCAGCGTTAGCCGGAAATATAGGTATGCGTATAGCGACAAAAGCTAACGTGCGAACCACGCAGGCGGCTCGTACTTCTTTGCCACAGGCCTTGAAAGTGTCGTTTACTGGTGGAACTGTTATGGGCCTTGGTGTTGCCGGATTGGCCGTATTAGGTCTTAGTATCTTTTTTCTTTTGTTCCTTAAAATGTTTGTTACCAATACTTCGACTTTTTATAATGAGATGACCGTCGTATTGGAAGCCCTAGCGGGTTTCTCGCTGGGAGCTGAATCCATTGCTTTATTCGCACGTGTTGGTGGTGGTATTTACACCAAAGCAGCCGACGTGGGTGCAGATTTAGTAGGTAAAGTAGAAGCCGGCATCCCGGAAGATGATCCTCGTAATCCGGCTACGATTGCGGATAACGTTGGAGATAATGTCGGGGATGTTGCAGGTATGGGAGCCGATCTGTTCGGGTCATACGTTGCGACGGTGCTCGCTTCCATGGTGCTTGGTAATTACATCATCAAGGATATGTCGGAGGCTACAGGCACTGCTTATACGGATGCCTTTAATGGTATGGGACCTATTCTTCTACCGATTGTTATTGCCGGTGTGGGTATTCTTGCCTCTATCATTGGGACCTTTTTAGTAAAGGTCAGTAGCAATGATGCCAAAGAAGCACAGGTGCAAAGAGCATTGAATACAGGAAACTGGGCATCGATTATTTTAACGGTAATCGCTTGTTTCTTCCTTATTCAATACATGCTCCCAGAGACTATCCACATGAAGTTTTTTGGAGAAGGCTATAAAGAGATCGCAAGGATGAATGTATTCTACTCGACTATCGTTGGACTTGCCGTAGGAGGGTTGATCTCATCTTTCACTGAGTATTATACAGGATTGGGTAAAAAGCCAGTCTTAAATATCGTTCAGAACTCATCTACCGGTGCAGCTACTAATATCATCGCTGGTTTGGCGACAGGGATGAAGTCTACCTTCTCTTCGGTATTATTATTTGCATTAGCGATCTGGGGATCCTACGAATTAGCAGGTTTCTATGGCGTAGCAATCGCTGCGTCAGCAATGATGGCAACGACGGCAATGCAGTTAGCAATTGATGCTTTCGGTCCGATTGCAGATAATGCTGGAGGTATTGCGGAGATGAGTGAACTTCCGAAGGAAGTGCGTCAGCGAACCGACGTGTTAGACTCCGTAGGTAATACGACGGCAGCCGTAGGAAAGGGATTCGCAATTGCATCAGCGGCGTTGACCGCATTAGCGCTTTTCGCAGCCTATGTCACCTTCACAGGAATCGACGGTATCAATATCTTTAAAGCTGACGTATTAGCCGCATTGTTTATTGGCGGGATGATACCAGTAGTTTTCTCTGCGCTTGCTATGCAATCGGTAGGTAAAGCTGCGATGGATATGGTAAACGAAGTTAGACGTCAGTTCCGTGAAATTCCAGGAATCCTAGAAGGCACAGGACAACCGGAATACGGTAAATGTGTAGATATCTCGACCAAAGCCGCATTGCGTGAAATGATGTTGCCAGGCGCTATCACGATTATCACACCTATTATCGTAGGTTTTGTGATGGGGGCAGAGGCCTTGGGAGCTTATATGGCCGGGGTTGCGGTATCAGGGGTATTATGGGCTATCTTCCAAAACAACGCTGGTGGTGCGTGGGACAACGCTAAGAAATCCTTCGAAGCCGGCGTCATGATCAATGGCGAGATGACCTTCAAAGGTTCTGATGCGCATAAAGCCGCAGTAACCGGAGATACCGTAGGAGATCCATTTAAAGATACTTCTGGACCATCCATGAATATCTTGATTAAATTAACCTGTCTGGTAGGCTTGGTGATCGCTCCAATCTTGGGAGGACATCATATTGCCGAACAGGCTAAAAAGCAAAAACAAGAGCTGAAGGAAAAGGTAATTGTGATGAAGGAAGTCAATAAAGAAATTCAATAATACTTTCTTCTTGGCAACCCATCACTGGTGGAAATAGCTTCTACGATCGCTATTGCATCAAACACATACAAATAAAAAGTAAAGGCCACCCTAACGGGCGGCCTTTGCTGTTATATGCTATTCAACAATGGTAAGCTTTATATTCTCCGATCTTGCATTCACGGTCGGGTCATACATGCATTCTATGGTACTTAAGCCCGAATTGAACAAACCAATATTATTGGCTTTAACTTCATACTCATATTCTCGAGTTCCTTTTGGCAGGTAATCGAAGAAGTAGTTTGTCGAGGCATCCTTCAACGTGAAGTAGAAACTTCCGCGCCATTGATATCCCGAAGGTCTGTAAACAGGCTCCACACCAGCAGGTCGGCTGTCTTTCAGATGCACATATTGCAAAGGTTTATCATTAACTACCGTAATCTTAACCTTGATGCGCTCTCCCAGCTTCGCTTCTTTCGTTTCTACCCATTTGCCGTTGCGCTCTACCAAATATTGTTTGCTCACGCGTAGCTCATTCGTATTCGCCTTGACCTGTTCCACAGGCAAAAAGTATTGATGATAAACAGCACCATAAATCGTTCTATCGTTGTTATTGGTAATCTGAATAGTTTTGTTCGACGCTAATTCCGAAATGTTAAACGTCTTGCTGACCTGTCCCAGAACAGCACTGTTCATATCCGCAGTTTTTCCATCGACCAAAACATTCACCGTATTCTCCATGGCAAAGTCCTTCGGATTGTTCGCATACAGTAAGGCGTAAATCGCATCAACGGTCATCCAGGTGCTTCTCCAGGAGTTAGCCTCTTTCTTATAATATAACCATTGTGTAATATCCATCAGTTTGCTCGGGTCATAGCTCTTAAAAGCTTCCACCAAATAGGTCTGCAAACTGATGCTATTATAGCGCTCATTCGATGGCCAATAGGTCCCTTTGTCCTTGTCGAAAATCGCCTCCTGCTGTATTCTGTTCTTCAACTCGTTCGCTTCTTTGCCAGAACCATACAGTTGGTTAACAATCCAAGCCTTCGCCGCCAAGCCTGCCGGGCCTTCAGCCGTAATCATTGGTGCCGTCGCAATCTTCTTATTCAATTTATCAGAAGTCGCCTTAGAAAGCTTAAAATAACCATTCCAGAAATGACGTGCATACAGATAGTCCAAGGCAAGTTCAGCCGACGCTTTTTCCTTATAAATATTGGTATCCACATCTAAATAATTGGTCAATCGCTTCATCTGATCTTGAATCGGCGCATTGATCAGTGATTTATCAAGATAAAGAACTTTACCGAATACCTCTAAAATACGGATAGAGATATAGGTATTCGAGTTCCCTCCCTCGAACCAAGGGAAAGCCCCATTAGCCAATTGTGCATTCGCCAATTTACTTTCCAGTTGCTGCAACTCAGCATTTATATTCGAATTGAATAGATCCGCAATAGCCTGCAACTTTTTCTCATCGCCCTGAATATCGCGAAGCCAAGGCATCTCCTGCATTTTCAGCTCATTCAGACTCGCATTCTCCTCCAGTCTGCTCTTCGTTTCTTTCGCTTTGATTTCTTTGAAATAGTCAGCAATGGCCGGATAATGATTGCCAATATACTGCACCATCTTCAACCCAAACCAGCGGCTGCTGCTCTGTTCTGTACATTCATATGGGTAATGGTTCAAATAATCTAGTGCGGATATAATCTCCAAGATCGGATTGCTCTGCACCTGTACCTTCGCCATCAAGTTCTCTTTCGCAGCGCTCTCCAGCTTAAATTCTTTCGCCTCATTGGCTTTAAGTACGACCTTCTCGCTCTCCAAGATCAAGACTTTGTTTGGCAATACAGCCAACTCTTGAATCTCTCCATCGGAGAACTCAGCCGATGCAGCTACTATTTTCACCTGAATGGTTGGGTAATTTGCCGGAACTTTAATCCGCCATTCTACAATTTGGTTATTCTTTTTCGCCAACACGAAAGACTTCGTCGCATCCTCCTGCAAGAATGCTGTCGTCACATCGCTGTTGTCGACCGGGTTGATCAACTGGATCTTCGCCTGCCCATCTTGCTGCTTATCCGATAGATTCTGAACTTGCGCTTTGATGGTCATTTCATCACCTTCGCGGAAATAGCGCGGAAGATTCGGACGAACCATCAGTTCTTTCTGCGTCTGTGCATAGAAGCTAGCTGTACCAGCCTCTAAATTCTTACCATGTGCAAACAATAGGAGCTTCCATTGGGTCAATGCTTCCGGAGAGTCGAATGCAAAGGATACATTGCCTTCCGCATCGCTATATAGCGTAGGGTAGAAGAAGGCCGTTTCTTGTAGATTAGTGCGAGCTTTAACCTGATCGAGATCTTCTAACTTTTTAGGACCAAATTCACCATTAGGGGCTTTCATACGTGCTGATTGTTCCGCAACCTCTCTTCGTAAGTTAGGGTTTCGTAGTTCGTCGTATAAGGCTACATTGTTAGAACCTCTACCTTCTACTCCCTTTGTCGATCCCGTTATACTTCCTTCAACAGGCGCACGACCCACAATACCTTCATTTTCGAAAACGATGGCGCTAGGGAAAGGAATCCCGTCGTTTTCCCAAAAATGGTAAGTTTTGACTACAGGTAAGTGGTTGTGAACTGAAGGAAAAGCAGTAGTTAAAGGAAATCTTCCCATTTGGTAATTCAACATGTTAAAACCGCTCTGAATGTAATCATAGTCATTATAATAGTAAGTATAGGCCAATTGGAAAGCTGATGGATAATGGAGCTCTCCAAATTGATTCAATGAGGCATCATACATACTCGCTAAAATTTCCGTTTCTAGCTTTTTGTTATTTGATGATAGCGTAAAGCTCCATTTCTCTTTCATCCCCGGTATAATCTTATCCCTAAACGTTGCAGTTTTGATTACAATAGTTTTATCCGTTCTGTTGACGTAGATAGGGATTTCCTGATAGCTTAACTGATTATCCATCATAAACAATGCTCTCCATCTTAATGGTACAAGAAGCGCATTTTCATCAAGTGTAAACGAGTAGCTTGCTTTTCCATCCTTTAATGCCAAATGAATTGGCGTTCTCATTTTATCGCCTGATAGCGAAAGAAGAACAACGTTCTTTGCATCCTGTTTCTTCGATTCTACATGTATGGTAACTTTATCGCCTGTATTGTAAACTGGCTTGTCCGTATATACAGTGAAGAAGGTTTTGTCGGAATGGGTTTTCGTATCCTCATCAATCACAAAAATTGTTCGTTCCGCTTTTATGCTATCTGCGTCGGGCTTACTGCTCGCGACGATGCGGTAGATGCCCTTTGTGAACAGCTGGCTATCGATTCGAACTAAGTTGGTGTCCGCAGTATTAAAATCATAAGTCGCTACCAATTCTTGCCGAACCTCCTTGTTCAATACTTTCTTGTCGAAATAATGAGGGAAATAGCGCTCATAATCTGCATAACTTAAAACCAGACGCTCGACTTCGTTAAAATACTGGATGAACTTATCCGAAATTACCTTATCGGGATCAGTAGTCTTGTAAATCTTTACAGTGCCCTTCATGGGCAGAAATTGATTGTTCGGATTTGTGCTGTTGATCTTGATCTCCTTCCATTTTCCTTCAACGGTCGGCGAAGGAACTTCAATGGCTAAGTTCCATGGCTTATCCGCGTAGGTATATGCAGCCGATATAGACTGCATTTCGCCAGTTTGGTTAGCGACGTCTACCGTATAAGAAAGCGTAAAGTTCGTTAGCTCGGCCAAAGCAGTATCCATTAAAGGAATTTTAAATTCAAAATTCCCATGCTCATCGGTAAATGTGCTGGTATCGGCTATTTCAAATTGTCGATATCGTCGTTGGTAGGTGTTAACTTGTACCTTATATTTAACCTCTGCATCGATCAACGGAGCTCCCGAAAGCATTGCTGCATTTCCTTTGAAAACGGCAGTGTCTTTCTTGCTGTAGGTCTCTTTATTGGTATCCAGCGTAACTTTAAAAGTTGGACGCTTGTATTCTTCGACACGAACGTATTGCTTACCGAAATCTTCATCTTTGGTTCCTATCCTGATCATGAAGTGACCATTCAATGTGCTTGTCGGAATATTCAATTTGCCGTGCACTGAGCCAAAAGCATTTGTCGTTAACTTGATCGAGTCGACGATTTGCCGATTGGCGTCTAACAGCGATACTTCTACTTTCATGTTTTCCAGCGTATGGCCTTTCCGCGGGTTGTTATTATACACGATTGCTTTGAACTGAACTTCCTGTCCAGGACGATACATTGCCCGGTCGGTCAATATCGTTGCCCATGTTTTTGAGTTCTCTTCCTCAGCATCTTTGTTTTCCTCGAATCCATCCCTACCATATTGAAGCGAATGGATGTCGATAAATTGATTTTCTTCCGGGATATAAAACACATAGTCTTTGAGTCTCATCGTATTGACTGACCCTTTGGTTGAATAATCAATTAAACCGTTTTTATCTGTCTTTAATTGTTTGAAAAGCTTAGCTTGTTTATCGACAATATCATAAAACGCTAATTCTTTATTTGCATAAGGAAGCCCCGTTTTCTTGTTCAGTAAGAGCGCTTGCATTTTGCGTACTTCATAGGTGCTCAACATTTGCACATTTGAAATATCTAAGTCGCTGATTTGTATGCTAGTGCTAACAACTTTTGAAAGAATACCATCGTCTTTAAATTCAGCATTATTGGAGTAGAGGAGGATATACTTCCCAAAGGGGAGGGGATTGATTTTATAAATAGTCGAATGTTCATTGAAGTCATTCCATGCTTTCAGATCTAACTGATCTTCATAAACCACAGTCGAGTTTACACTCACTAATTGCGATAAACTGTCGCGATTAACTTGATAATCGGTTAAGTCCTTTGGCGAATAGGGTGCTTTATAAACGCGAATGTATAAGTTCTCCAAGTTTTTGAAATTCAATTTAAAAGGAGTGTACCACTCGGAGGGCTCAAACTTTTTATGACTGATCCCGATCTGTGGGCGTAGGATCTCATTTTCCAAATTCTTTACCGAATTGATCCATTTGCTCTTTGGGTACTCTTCTTTTGCTTTTTTTATAATTTGCAACGCCTCTGTATACTTGCGTCCGGATTCGTATGCACTCGCCAGCTCAAAATAGAGGTAGGCATTATAATCGCTTTTGTTGCTTTCAATTAATTTATAGTAAGCATCCGCTTGTTTTTTTAGCGTTGTGAATTTCGAACGGTCTAGTTGAAGATATAGTAAATAGGAAATTGCATCTGCGGATTTCAAAGCCCTACTTTGCTGCAAAAGATCTTCGACAAGTTGAGCTTTTAATTTCGGATTTGGGGCATCGCTTGAATTCAAAAATGAAATATAGAAATAAGCGAGGTAATGATACATCGTCGGGCTAAGAGATATATTTTCTTTGTCAGCGAAGATCGCCGCCCATTTCGAAAGGTTTTCCTGGGTTAGTCTCTCCTTGTTTTTCAAAGAGCTTGCGTATAGCGAATCGATGAAGAGCATACGTTCCTTGCGACTTTTTTTCAAAAAGACGTTCTTTGGCTCGCTATAATTTAGATAAAGCATGGATTGCAAATACTGCGCATAAAAATTGGTCAACACGCTTTTGACCAATGTGCTCTTACTCGCTGCAATACTCTTTTCAAAATGCGCTTGCCCTAGCTCGAAAAACTTCTCCTCTTCGTTATTTATTCTATACACATTCGACTCGGCAAGAAAAGCCTTCACAAACATCGGGTCGTCTTGATGTTTTAGCGCATAGGCTTTGATATCTGCTAGTAAGGGTTTTGTTTGTTCATAGTTCTTTATGGAGATCAAGCGATCTACCTCTTTCCATTTATTCATAATTGATGAAGTTTCCTGTTTAGTTTGTCCCCATAGCAATGCCGGTATCAGCATGAGGACAAGTGAATAGAGTCGTTTCATATTGGTTTGTTTTGCGTGTCGGTAAGCCATATTGAAAGTTTTACCTAACAGATGCAATATAGCATAGAATTCCATATCCTACTCGAAATTTATTTAGAAATGCTTCGAGTTAAAGCCCTTGTAGTTCCCTTTCAAACCCAATGCAAAGCCCAATCAAAGCCGCTTCGAAAGGGCTATGATTGGGCTTTGTAATGGCTTTGATTAAGATGAGACTGGTACTAGCTATCTTTTTTTCTAGGCTCCATCCTTACTAAATACTGATCGTTTTCATCTTCGAATAGGATTTGCACGACCCAGCCTTCCTCATGTGCTATTTTGATCAAGGTTTGCTGATCGATATATAGCCATTTGAAAGGTTCGCCTTTTTGGCCTTTGTATTCGTATTGGAAGCTTATTTCACCGTAATAGTGGTCAGGGCGTTTAATGTGGTATTCCTCGTACAAGTATTCGATGTTGGAGCTATCGAATAGCAACTGCCCGCGATCGGTCATCAGGGTCTTTGCATGCTGTAGCAATGCCTTGAAACCAGCTAAGGTTCCGGCAATACCGATACCGTTCATAAGAAAGAGAAGCGTGTCGTATTGTTCCCCATGAAACTTGAAGAAATCCTCATGTTTTACCTGTTGTACGCCGCGGTTTCTCATAATATTGCAGGCAATCTCAGAGACTTCAAGCGCCGTGACATCGAAATTTTTCTCTTGCAGATATAAGGCGTGCACTCCCGTACCCGCGCCCACATCCAACACCTTGCCGTCGCATAAGGAAAGGGCGATGAACTCCATCTCAGGAAGGTCATCCTCTTCACGATAGAACACTTCCACGGGCATCTCTTCGATATCGCCATAGCTGCTGTGCAGGAGTAGGGGCTCCGCTAATTCGCCCTTTTCTTGAAAATCGTAAAGGGCCTCGCCGTAAACATCTCTATGCATGGTCTGGAATATTTAAAAAGCGTTTCGCCATTTTGATTTCTTCCGGGTCGCCGGTATGTTTTAAGGGCTCATCGGATAGCTTGATTACAGGTGTCCATTCGCCTTCGTCAGGGTAGGCTTCGGTCATTTTCAATACGATATTCATCCGTTTCAAACCAACATCGTTTGTGAAGTCGGTTCCAATACCGAAAGAATGCCCGATCTTTCCATTACAGAAATCCACAATTTTGACGACTTTATCGTAGTCCAGACCGTCGGAAAAGATGATGGTCTTATTTAGCGGGTTGATCCCTTTGCTTTCGTAATGTTTAATGGTTTTCTTCGCGAACTCAATCGGATCTCCACTATCATGACGAACACCGTCAAATAATTTTGTCAATTTCTTGTCGAATTGTTTAAAGAAAGCCTCGGTCGTATAAGTATCCGATAGGGCAATTCCGAGGTCACCGCGATACACATCTGCCCAATGCTCCAATCCCAATAGATTGGCCATTTTATAGCCGTATTTGGCGGCATGGAACATAAACCATTCATGTGCATGGGTGCCGATTGGTTTTGTTTTGTACTTCATCGCGAAATGCACATTGCTGGTTCCGATGAATGTGTTGGAATCATGGGCGCGCAGTGCTTTGATTACCAAGTCGTGCACCGCATAAGAATGTCTTCTTCGGGTTCCAAAGTCGGCTATTGTGATATTTAGCTTATCGTATTTGTCCATTTTGTCGTTAACAATCTGGGCTACCTCCGCGTCAGATACACGTTCTTGTCCGGTTTCTTCGTAATATAATTCACAGATCAGTGACATTACCGGAACTTCCCAAAGAATCGTTCTATACCAATAGCCTTCTATATGTACTTCGAGGTTGCTTCCTTCTTGCGTGATTTTCACTTCTTCAGGATCATACTGATAGCCCTGTAGGAAGTCGAAATAAGTAGGGTCTATATAAGGACAGGTTTTGGCGAAGAATTCTTTCTCTGCTTTGCTTAGTTTTAGCTCAGCCATATGATGGATCGCCACGCGCAGTTTTTCAGCGAAACCTTCCGGGAATTCATGTTTTCCTCTATTGATAAATTGATAGCGCGCTTTAGCTTTCGGGAATAGTTTGACCACGGCATACTGCATGGTAAACTTATAGAAGTCGTTATCTAAGATTGAAGTGAGTCTCGCCATATATCGAATCAATTAGTGCTAAATATCAAGTTAACAAAAAATAAATACAAATGTGCAGGTTTTCTAGCAAACAAAAAACTGTCGGCAGCGATGAAAAACAATTATTAAAATAGGCTTTAACCAAAGGTAAGGGGATAGCGATAGCCGTAAAAATGAAAGAGCCGCCCTTGAGGCAGCTCTTTCTGAAAATTTATTTCAACTAAATAGAATACTAGTTTCTTCCGCGTCCGTTTCCACGTTCTACGCGTGCACTACCGCCGTTTGAGCGGTTTCCCGATTCGCGGCTTACGTTAGACGAGCTACGTTCAACATGAGATGAACGCGATGGTCTTTCCATGCTGCTTCGTTGTGTGTTGCTCGCTTGGAAAACGCGGCTCGGCTGACGCGACTCTTGTTGTTGCATGCGTGGCGCACGTTGTTCACGTTGTTGCGGCGCACGTTGCTCACGCGAGCTAGGCGCTGATTGGCGTGGGCTACGTTCCATGCGTTGTGGAGCTGCTTCGCTTCTAGATGGTCTAGATGAAGCGCCGCGATCCCATGCTGTACGTTCCTGGCTCGAAGAGCGTGGCTGACGAGATTCAGAAGTACCAATCTGACGAGTTGGTCGCTCTCTTTGAATCTGACGGTTGCTTTCTCTGTTCGATCTGTTTTCGTTGCGAATGTTTCCCGCTTCACGATCTGTACGTGTGCTGTTTGGTTGTCTAGTTACGGTAGAACGCTCGTTTCTTCCGTTTGAGTTTCCGATGTGCATTTCACGTTGCCCACGCTCGTTACGTTTGATCGTGTAATCGCTGTTCGAACGATCGTTGCGGTTTACACGGCTTTCATTTGAACGGTTTGTGCGGCTATCGTTGCGATTTTCAATTCGCGAGTTTCTGTTATTATCTACACGCGCATTTCCTCTGTTTTCTACGCGGGAGTTGCCTCTGTTTTCTACGCGGGAGTTGCCTCTGTTTTCTACGCGACCATTTCTGCTGCTGTTGCCACGCTCGCCTCTGATACGCTCCATGTTGTCGCGGTTCGGGCGGAAGATCGATACGTTGCGACGGTCGGCACGGCTTGCGCCTCTGTTGTTGTCGAAACGTACGTTACGTACATCTACGCGGCGACCAGTATTGCGTTCAATATCGCGACGCGATGGTCCACTGTAGTAATGGTGGTTATTGACAATATACGTATTGTTAATAACGGTTGTTCTGTTATAGATATTGCGGTATCTAGAACCATACGACCAGTGTCTGTGCATATAAGGGTCATAGATGCGCGCTGTAGGGATAAATACCCATAAATCTATTGGCAAATTAAACGATACATTCACGCTTATTCCAGGCGCCATTGGTGCCCATCCGTAGTATCCACCACCGGATCTCCAGCTCACCCATCCTGGTCCCCATTCGTATCCCGGAACCCAGCCCCATCCGCGGCGAGAGGAGTGAACCCAACGGCCATAGTGGAAGGGTGCCCAACCCCAATCGTAATTGGAAACCCAAGTGTTTCCATATTCGGTCATTGACCAATACCCGTTGGTTCCGTAGGGTCTGAAGTCTCTTTCGACATCAGGATACCATACATTCCCATATTCTGGGTCATTATCCCAATCACCATAAGGATCCAGCTCATAATAGAAGTCATCAAAGGTGACATCATCGTATCCTTGTGCAGATACTTCGCTGGATTTAAAGACCCCAACGATCATTAAGATCAGGGATGCTAGAAAGCTGTATGTCCTTATGTTTTTCATTTCCTTAATTGTTAAAGTTTACAACCAATTTTAATTCTATGACAGTGGTTTTTTGCAAAAGGTTTAACTATATAATTTTTTTGTAAAACTTTTTGACTTATTGAATTGTTGGAGTTAATATTTAAACTTGCCTTAAGTGTATTCATAAAAGTTTGTACCTTTGGCAGGTTGTTTGCCGTAGGAGAGACGGCTTATCATTTTAACTATACGATTTTAATGGCGAAGAAAATAGAATCTTTACTACTGGAATTTGCAAAGTTGCATCGTTTTCTGATACGTTTTTTTCGCGAGGTAGTAAGTCCACCCTATGAATTCAAAGAGATTGTTAGGCAGTGTTATGAAGTGGGTTGGAAGTCTTTCCCATTAATCAGTTTAACAGGATTTATCGTAGGTTTTGTATTCACGAAACAATCCAGACCCTCTTTGGAAGAATTTGGTGCGGCATCATGGCTTCCTAATTTAATTTCTATCGCTATTGTTCGGGCCTTGGCTCCCTTGGTTACGGCTTTGATTGCTTCCGGAAAGGTTGGTTCGCAGATCGGTGCCGAATTAAGTTCGATGAACGTTACGGAGCAGATTGATGCGATGGAGGTTTCCGGTACCAATCCATTTAAATTTTTGATTAGCACGCGTATTCTTGCAACAACCATCATGATTCCGGTACTGTGTTTTTATGTATCCGGTATTGGTTTAGCTGGGGGCTACCTGAGTATTATATCGAAAGACCAACTCAGCGTATTAAGTTATATAACGCAAGTTTTTGAAGCGATCGCTCCAAAAGACGTTTTTGCAATGGTATTCCGAGCAATTGTCTTTGGATTTACGATTGGCTTCGTGAGTACATACGTAGGTTATTATTCTTCAAAAGGAACAGAGGGAGTAGGAAAGGCCGCCAATAGCGCCGTTGTCGCCTCGATGTTTATTGTCTTTATTGAAGAATTACTGATTGTTCAAATTTTAGCTTTAGTGGGGTAATCAGGTATGGAAGATAAAAAAGTAGCTCAGATTAATTACGATGACGTTGTTATCCACGTCGATGGCGTGAGTAAATCATTTGGTGATTTGCACGTGTTGCGTAATGTGGATTTGCAGCTTTATAATGGTGAAAACCTGGTTGTACTAGGGCGTTCGGGTACTGGTAAATCGGTATTGATCAAGTTGATTTCGGGACTTTTGAAACCAGATTCGGGAAGCATCCACGTGCTTGGCGAAACGGTGAACGAATTGAGCGAAAAAGAACTACGTGCGCTACGCCTGCGCATCGGTTTTTCCTTTCAAAACTCAGCGTTATACGATAGTATGACAGTTCGGGAAAATCTGGAATTTCCTTTGGTTCGCAATAAGCGTAATCTGACAAGAGCAGAGATCAATCGCGAAGTGGAAGACGTGTTGGATGGTGTTGGTTTGCTTACTGCAATTAACCAAATGCCATCGGAGCTTTCTGGTGGTCAGCGTAAGCGTATCGGTATTGCGCGAACATTGATTTTGCGCCCTGATATTATGATGTATGATGAGCCGACTGCAGGTTTGGATCCGATTACCTGTTTAGATATTAACACCTTGATTAATGAGGTGCAGGAACGATATAAAACTTCATCCATTATTATCACGCACGATTTAGCTTGTGCGAAGATGGTGGGCGATCGCATAGCGATGTTATTAGATGGGCGATTTGAGCGCGTAGGTAAATTCAACGAGATATTTGATACAAATGATGAAAGGGTTAAGCCTTTCTATGATTATAATTTTATTGTATAATACAATTTATGGCAACAACAGAAGAGAGAAAACGATCGATTATCGTAGGTTTATTTACCTTGATAGGATTAGTTATTTTGGTGGCTGGTATTTTAGTGTTGGGTACACAACAAAATAAATTTAGCAAGAATCTGGCATTGACAACTTATTTCAAGGATGTGAAGGGCCTAAAGGTTGGTAACAACGTTTGGTTCTCCGGTGTCAAGGTTGGTATCATCAAAGAAATTAAGTTTGAGAGCGTCGAGAATGTGCGAGTTATGATGAGCGTGGAGGAGAAATCTAGCCAATTTATCCGCAAGGACGTTATTGCGACGTTGAGTTCAGACGGTTTGATCGGTAATGCAATCATCAGTTTGGTTGGGGGTAGCGAAAATATTCCTGCCGTACAGGATGGGGATGTGATTAAATCGGGTGTTTCTGGCGGTATGGAAGCGATGCTTTCTACTTTGCAAGTAAATAATGAAAACTTGTTAGAAATTACAAAGAACTTTGCGACCCTATCTCAGCAGATGGTGGAAGGAAAAGGGGCTGTTGGGGCATTAATGACCGATGAAGAAATAGCCAATAACTTGAGAAAGTCTGTTAATTCGCTAAATTCAACGATGAGTACAGCGAATGTTGCTGTCAATAATTTGGTGACATTGACCAATAAATTGAATTCGAATCAGGGTTTAATTCATGATTTATCGACCGATACGCAAGTGTTTGCAAGTTTACGCGAGTCTGCAGCACAGTTGCAGGGCGTAACGCAAACTGCTTCGGCATTAATGGCGAACCTGAACGAGACAACAGCGCGTTTGAACGATAAGAACAATGCTATTGGTGTGCTTACCAATGATGCGGAAGCCGCTAATGAGATTAAGCAGATCTTGAAGAACCTGAACATGGGAACAGAGAAACTTGATCAAAATATGGAAGCTTTACAAAGTAACTTCCTCCTAAGAGGATTCTTCAAGAAGAAAGCAAAAGAAGAAGCTGCACAGGATACGTTAAAAAATTAAGTAAACATGGAGCAGCACGCTGCTCCAATAAAAAAGATTAAAAAGTGGCCATGGGTCGCTTTTTTTATTTAAATACAATAGGTTTGTATTGTAAACCAGAAGGACAAGAAATGGCAAATATTACGGAAACTGATGTTTTATACGAAGACAATCATTATATAGCGATCAATAAGCGTGGCGGCGATATCGTACAGGTCGATACCTCGGGCGATAGGTCGATGGAAGAAATGGTCAAAGACTTTGTTGCCGAGAAGTATCAGAAGCCTAATGGCGCTTTTCTCGGGGTGATCCATCGTTTGGACCGTCCGGTTAGCGGTATGATTTTATTCGCAAAGACTAGTAAGGGATTAGATCGTATGAACCGCTTGTTTCATGATCGTAAGGTAAAAAAGACTTATTTGGCGGTTGTTCGCGAAAAGCCACCGCATATGAAAGGCACATTGAAGAACTGGTTGCTTCGCGATCGGAAGAAAATGATTACTAAGGCTTATGACCGTGAGGTTAAGAACGGAAGTTTTGCCGAGCTTGATTACGAGGTGATCGGTCATTTAGATGGTTTCTACCTGTTAAAAGTAAATCCTCTGACCGGCCGCACACATCAGATTCGTAGTCAGCTGGCCTATATGGGCTGTCCTATAGTCGGAGATAATAAATACGGATATCCACGGGGCAGTTTAAAGCGTACAATTTGTCTACATTCTCGTTCCCTCGCGTTTGAACATCCTATTAAAGAAGAAGCTACGCTGATCAAAGCACCGCTTCCGGTGGATGGGTTTTGGGAGAAATTCAATGTCCTGCTAAACGATAAGGTATAAGATTGTTAGATTAAATCCTTAACTTTGTAGCATGATTCGTAAACATTCCTTTAGATTGTTGTTCGTATTGTTCCTGACGTTTTCTGGCGTCGGTTATAGCACTACGGCTTCAGCTCAATGTGCAATGTGTTCTCTAAACGCAGAGAATAGTACGCAAGACGGCAATACCCAAGGCAAAGGGCTTAATGATGGAATCTTATTCCTTTTAGCGATGCCTTTTCTCATTGCGGCGGGTGTTGGATTGCTATGGTATAAAAAATTCCGCCATACCGGTTCTTCCAATTCTTTTACGGTAGCAAAGGGAGTGGAAGAATAGATGTCTATTTCAAAATTTCAAGCAGTACTTTCATCGAAATGTCCACGTTGTAGAACAGGTAAGATGTTCTCCGGCTCTGCATATGGACTTTCTAGGCAGAAAATGCACGAGCATTGCCCGCACTGTGGATTCAAATTTGAGATAGAGCCGGGTTATTTCTATGCAGCGATGTACGTAAGTTATGCCTTTTCAGTAGGAGAGGTGCTATGCATGGCCTTGGTAACCGCCTTAGCAACAAAGAGCGAATCGCCTTGGACCTATATCATCGTTCTTTTCACGACGATTGTACTTTTTGCGCCCTTTAACTACCGCTATTCCAGATTAGTCCTTTTGCATTATTTATCGCCAAAGGTATCTTTTAACCCAAAATACGCGGGAGTTAAAAATAAGCTCTAAGAACTTACTGCTGTGGGATGTATTGCATCACACTATCGAAAATAAAAGCTTTATCTTGATAGTTGCTTGCGATATGCTCCTGTAGCATTTGAATAAGTCCAGCTTTAAAGTCTTCAATTGCCTGCTCATCCTCCACTACTATCTGTAAACAATAGGTTTGTCCTTCGTGAGGAGAGTAAAGCATTTTTAACAATTTTAATGCTGGATCACCGTTAGTTAATAGTTGTTGTTTTATCCAATCAAGTAAGGACTGATGAACAGAGTCTTCGATAATAATAGAAACATTGTATAAAAACATAATGCTGTAGGGTTGTTTTGCGCTGTAAAAATAAGGTTGCAAAACGTACTTTCCGACATTTTTTTCTAATATTTGATAAAGAGACTGGTTAATTATATGAATTTTAGAATTTTGATTTTTCTTGTGAGTGTTTTGTTGGCTGCAGCATCCTGTAAGTCAAAAAATGAACGCGATGAAATCATACCTGTGGAGGACTTCTTTGTAAAACCCGACAAGAGTAATTTCCGACTGTCGCCCGACGGCAGTAAGATTGCATACTTAGGGGTGCACGATCATTGTAAGAATATTTTTGTTCTTGATTTAATTCAGCCCGATTCTTCCAAACAGCTTACCTATCAGTCCAGCCTTAACGTGCAAGGATTCTTTTGGGCAGATGATGAGCAGATAATTTTTTCGAATACACAATCGATCAGCGATAGCTTGCGTTTGTTTCGTATCAATGTACACACCGAGGAGCGACATCCGTTGGTAGAAACGGATGATGTGAAGCTGCGTTGGATTGGTCCACTGCGAAGCAGCAATGGAAGCTTGGTCGTAGGGATGAACAAGCGTGATTCCTCACTTTTTGATTTGTACCGCGTTCATCTGGATGGTCGCCCTAGCGAGATGATTTATAAAAATCCGGGAAATGTTGTCAATTGGATCGGATCACCGGATGGTGTGGTTCGTCTGGCACTGACTAGTGATAGCGTGCAGGAGTCTATTCTCTATCGAGCGTCGGAGGCAGAGCCATTCCGCGAGGTGATGCGCAATGATTTCGAGACTACATTTATTCCGATGGGCTTTGTGAAGGGTTCGAAGTCGCTGATATACGCGCTATCCAACGACCAGCGAGATAAGATGTCTCTAGTGGAATTTGACGCATCGCAAGGGAAGGAAATACGCAATTTATATGAGGATAAATTAGCCGATTTGAATGTGGAGGGGTATTCGAGTAATCTACAAGAGCTTTTGTATACCAGTTCATTTGTCAATAGAAATAAGAAGTCGATGATCAACCCTTCATTCAAAGAGGCTTATGAGTATTTGAAGTCTCAATTTCCGGAGATGGAGATTGATTTCTTTGATAATGATACTTCTTTGAATGGTTTTATCATAAGAGCCTATAGCGATGTACATCCTGGCGAGCTTTATTATTTCAATAGAAGTAATAAGGAGTTGAAATTGCTTTCGGAGGATAATCCGAAGCTTAAGGATTTGCCGCTCAACGCGATGGAAGAGGTGAGCTACCAGTCTCGGGATAACAAAACCATTCATGCGTACATTACTTATCCAAAATCAGGAAAAAAGAACTGCCCGGTAGTGGTGCTAGTTCATGATGGACCCAATCGCCGCAATGAGTGGGGATTTGATGCTGAGGTTCAGTTTCTGACGAATCGTGGCTACGCAGTGTTCCAAGTAAATTATAGAGGGTCTATTGGTTATGGCAAGGAGTTTTGGGCCGCGGGTTTCAAAGAATGGGGCGGAAAAATACAATCGGATATATCGGATGGTGTTGCCTGGTTGATTCATCAGGGAATAGCCGATAAGGACAGGATCGCGATCATGGGCGCTGGCTTCGGAGGCTACTCCGCATTGTATGCGTCGGTCTTTAATCCAATGTATCGTTGTGCTATTTCATCCTCCGGATATAGTAATTTATTTACTTATTTCAGGGAAATCCCACCGCATTTAAAGCATTATGTGCAACTTTATTATAGAATCATAGGAAATCCGGAGAAGGAATCGGAGTTGTTCCAGGCGATTTCGCCAATCTTCCATGCAGACAAGGTGCGTATTCCGATTTTATATTTCCAGGGAGGGAAAGATAAGTACACATCCGTTACGGATGCGAATCAATTCGTCAGCAAATTGAAAAGCAACCAGGTTCCTGTGCGATACATCTTTAAGAAAGACGAAGGTAAGCGTTTTAGAAACGAAGAAAATGTCGTTGAATACTACCAAGAGATAGAGCGTTTTTTAGCTGAGAATTTGAAATAGCCTTCGGCATGATCAAAAAAACGAGTAGATACCGGAAAAATTTGGGTTTGTTGGTTGCCTTTGTGGCCTTCCTGACCATTCTTTACATCATCGCTGTATTCTTGGCTCGTGTGATGATGTCAAATTACGTCGAATCTGAATTTTATAACCGCAAGGTCGATGTTTTCGATGCAACCCTTAAACCATTCAATAATTTCTTTAACAATAGCATTTCGGAGGTCTCTAACTATCAGGGCTATCTAGATTCTGTACATGCTGTTACCTATGCTGAAAAGATACTTCGAAAAAATCCTTTTGTTGATGAGGTTGTGTTTTACGACGTCCTTTTCACCAATCAGAATAGTGCCGTTAGAGGTGTTCGTTTTCAGAACCTGTTGATTTTCCCGCAGTCGATTTACTCTTTCAAATTGGACGAGGGTCATAAATTGCTTCGGAACCGGATAGATGAAACGGAAAATCGACCGACTTCGGACGATTTTAACAATATGGCTATTAAGATGGTGAACTTTTTGGACGTGTTGGACGACTCGACTTCGCTGACGGAGAATGATATTTATCGTATATTTTATAATACAGTGCCCGGAAAAGTCACTTATTTGAATATCCCTCGTGTGAGTACGTTGCGAGCGTATAAAACGTTGATGGAAGATACCGTGACGAACGATGTTGCCTATGATCAGGATTTGTTCGTTTACAAGATAAACCCCGCAAAGATCAAGATTGAGAACGTTCAGCCACGTTTATATGAGAAAATAAGCGTCTTGGCGATTGCTGATCCTAACCTGACCGAAGAGGAAGGTTTTATCAGTACAGAGATGCCGCTGGCGGGCGCATTATCAGAATATAAGCTACAATTTGATTCATCGGAACAGTTCTTGCGTGGAGAGATTAATAGACAGTTCTTTCCGGTGGTGTTAGGCGTTTCGTTGCTGTATGCGATTTTGCTATTAATTGTTTACTTGATTTATCGAAATATTGCGATCAATAGCAGGTTGTTTCAATTGCAATATGATTTCATCAATAACCTGACCCACGAATTTAAGACGCCTGTTAGCGTGATTAAGATTGCTGGTAACAACATCAAAAGTGCGGATAAGATTTCTGATCAGGAACGACATATGTATGGTAAAATCTTGGATCAGGAAGCGGATAAGTTAAATAATTTGATGAATAAACTACTGTCTTTCACGCAGATAGAAAATAAATCGCTTAAATTTAAGGGAGAATACGTTGATTTGAACAGTTTTTGCGAGGAGATATTTGCAGCGACGAAGATTAAATATCCAGATTTGAATTTAACTTCCAAAATCGACGTGGATAGCAGTATGTATACCGATCCGATTTTGTTAAATTCGGTATTCCAAAACTTGATTGATAATGCCTATAAATATTCCGAAGTTTCAAGAAAATTTATAGATATTAGTGTAGAACAAAATAAGAAGAATTTTGTGATTCAGTTTTCGGATAAAGGAATTGGAATTAATAAAAACGAGCTTAGGAATATATTTAAGAAATTTTATAGAGTTAAGAACCAGTTCAATCAAAGCGGCAGTGTAGGATTAGGACTGGCATTTTGTAAAGAAATTACTGAATTTATGGGCGGAGAGATTAAAGTAAGTAGCATTGAAGGTGAAGGAACCGTATTTACATTGATATTTCCAAGATAAACCCTAGTATTTAACTATGAACAAAGAAATAACTATTGCAGTTGTAGAGGACGACGATAATTTGCGTTTTCTTGTAAGCCATCGACTTCAAACTGAGAACTACAATGTGATCCAATGTAGCGACGGTTTGGAGGCTGAAAAGTTGATCTTAGAATCGTCTCCTGATATTGTATTGCTCGACTGGATGCTCCCTGGCAAAGAAGGGATCGAAGTCTGCGAGGGAATCCGCAAAGCCGGATTTGAAAACATCATTATCATGATGACTGCAAAATCACAGGATATTGATAAGATCGACGCGTATAGCTACGGTGTGACGGATTATATCACCAAACCGTTCAATATGGATGTATTGGTGGCTATGATCGAGAACAAAGTGCGCTTCTTTGTGCCGAAAGTTCAAAACGAAGTGTATTACTTCGGTGATACGGAGCATCATCCTAATGTGCATTCGTTGATCAGAGATGGTAAGAAGATCGAGCTTACGATATTGGAGAACCGTATTTTGCTTCATTTCTTGCAAAATAAAGGGAAAGATATTACTCGTGAAGAGTTGATGGAAGTTGTTTGGGGTTACAGTTCCAATGTGAACACCCGCACCTTGGATATGCACGTGGTTCGCCTACGTAAGAAGATCGAGACGAATCCGGATAAGCCTTATTATCTGCAAACTGTAAGAGGTCTTGGATACCGATTTATCAGTGAAGAGGAGGAAGAAGAAGGCGCTTCGTAAATTTGTTTTATTAGAAAATATTTTTTAACTTCGTAAGAAGTACAAGACCATGTTGTCCCTCTGGATGGTATGGTCTTGTTCTTTTTTTTTGTTTATAAATTAAAATTATAGTAACGCGTAAAAGGTTCATATTATGGCAGAAGTAACTTATTACACTGAAGAAGGATTGACTAAATTAAAAGAAGAGCTTCAATACCTGAAAACAGAAGGACGTGCAAACATAGCAAAGGCTATTGCAGAGGCAAGAGATAAGGGCGATCTATCGGAGAACGCAGAATATGATGCCGCGAAAGAGGCTCAAGGGCTTCACGAGGCAAAAATTGCAAAGTTAGAAGAGGTGTTAGCATCTGCACGAATCATTGATGAGTCTAATCTAGACACATCTAAAGTTCTGGCTTTATCTTTTGTAAAGATCAAGAATAAGAAGACAGGTGCAGTAATGACCTATCAACTAGTTTCTGAGACGGAAGCGGACTTGAAAGCAGGGAAAATCTCTGTGAAGTCGCCGATTGCTCAAGGATTATTAGGCTTACAAGTTGGTGATGTAGCTTCGGTTGCAGTGCCGGCGGGTCAGATGGAATTAGAAGTCCTAGAGATTAGTAGATAAGTGATATTAGGTTATGTGCGGGATGCCATAACCGCACATCCTTACCCTATATAGCCCCAAGAAATTGGGGCTTTTCTTTTGCCTATTCCTCTAAAATATGACCGATAATATACCTTCTTTGGACGTGCATATGTGTAGAATTTTATTATCTTTGTTTCTCACGATTGAACAATTAGTTTATGTCTACAATATTTTCTAAGATAGTTGCTGGAGAGGTGCCAGCCTACAAAGTAGCCGAAAGCAATGATTATTTAGCATTCTTAGATGTAAATCCACTAACTGAAGGTCACGTATTAGTTATCCCGAAAAAGGAGACTGATTATATATTCGACATCGAAGATGACGACTATATGGGTATGTGGGTATTTGCGAAAATCGTAGCACAAGGGATTAAAAAAGCATTTCCATGTAAAAAAGTAGGTGTTGCTGTTGTAGGACTTGAAGTAGCGCATGCACATATTCACTTGATTCCGTTGAATCATGTGCAGGACATGAATTTTGAAAGACCGAAGCTGACATTGGAAAAAGATGTAATGGAGTCTATCGCCGAGAATATCCGCGAGGCCATTTCGTCGATTACCAATCCATAATAATTTGACTTGAACGGTTCCGATAGTGTGTTTTCACTATTGTAGTTGGGTTAAGGTTTAGAAGGAACTATTGAATATATTATGCAAGAATATTTGTTGTCTTTTCAACAATTGCTAGATGCTGAATATCTATTAAGTCACGGTGGTTTTTACATCGTCTGCCTTATTGTTTTTGCGGAAACCGGTTTGTTCTTCGGTTTCTTTTTGCCTGGTGATTATTTACTTTTCTTAGCTGGACTGTTCTGTGCAGCGAATAAGATTGATGTTGATATTGTAACGCTTTATTTTGGTATTCTTTCCGCCGGTATTCTCGGGAATTTTGCGGGATATTGGTTTGGATATCGAACGGGACCCATGCTCTTTAAACGAAAGGATTCCCTGCTTTTCAAACGGAAATACGTCATCATGGCGGAGGAGTTTTTTCAAAAATATGGCGGAACAGCATTAATAATTGGTCGATTTGTCCCTATTATTCGTACATTTGCACCCATATTTGCTGGTGTAGTGCAACTTAACTTCCGCAAATTCGTATTTTACAATGTGTTTGGAGCCTTTTTATGGGTTTCTTTATTGACATTGACAGGGTACTATTTGGGTATTAAGTTTCCAGAAATTATCAACTATGTAGAGTATATTATCGTGGCATTGATTGTTATTGCATTCTTGCCTATCGTAATTGCTTTATTGAAGCGTTGGTTGAAAAATAGAAAAACAAAGAAAGACGACATAAACAAACAGTAATTTTTAATGAGTACACAACATCCTTGGCATCAAGTTTCTCCCGGAGAAGACTTGCCTAATTCCGTGAATGCTATTATCGAAATTCCTAAAGGTTCAAAAGCGAAATACGAAATCGACAAAGATAGTGGATTAATCAAGTTGGACCGCGTCCTATTTTCTTCCGTAATGTATCCTGCCAACTATGGCTTTATCCCACAGACTTACTGTGATGATAAGGATCCTTTGGATATTCTTGTTTTATGTTCAGTTGATGTTTATCCGATGAGCTTAATCGAGGCTAAAGTTATCGGTGTTATGCACATGATCGACAATGGCGAGCAAGATGATAAAATTATTGCGGTTGCAAAGCACGATATGTCGGTTAACTACATCAACGATTTATCAGAACTTCCTCCACATACTATGAAAGAGATCGTTCGTTTCTTCCAGGACTATAAAGCCCTTGAAGGTAAAAACGTGACGATTGAAAACTTATATGGACGTTCATACGCGCAAAACATTATTTTAGAAAGCGTTGAATTGTACAATAAGGAGATTCGAAACAAATAACCATCAATATGGACGACGTCGATAGGCTCTGGACCATAATACTGTTGCTGTTTGTCGGAATTAGTTCTGCAAATGCTCAGCAACATCCTTGGCATCAGGTTTCTCCGGGCAATGAAGCTCCGAAAGTAGTAACTGCTGTCATTGAAATAAGTAAAGGTTCTAGAGCGAAATACGAAATTGATAAGACCTCGGGTCTATTAAAGTTGGATAGGGTACTGAATGCTTCGGTATTCTATCCAACTAATTATGGTTTCATCCCACAAACCTACTGTGGTGATAAAGATCCCCTAGATATTTTAGTGTTATGTTCGCAAGACCTAGAACCGTATTCGCTCGTTGATGCGAAGGTTATCGGTGTTTTGCGCATGCTTGATTCTGGCGAGCAAGATGACAAGATCATTGCTGTCGCCAAGAATGACGCAAGCCTAAATTATCTGAATGATCTTTCAGAACTTCCCCCTCATAGCATGAAAGAAATCACCCATTTCTTTCAGACCTATAAATCCATCGATAACAAGTCGATAAAAATTGAAAATATTTCTGGGCAAACTGATGCCCAAAATGTTATATTAGAGAGTTTAGAACTATACAAAACACAATTCGGAAATAAAGACCTAACTAATGGCAATTGATATTTTTTGGACTATTTTTTTAGTGCTGGCTAATGGTTTTTTTGTTGCAGCTGAATTTGCAATTGTGAAAGTTCGAGCTTCTCAGATAGAACTCCAGGCTAAATCAGGAAGTAAAGTAGCGCAAATCGCGAAGAATATAACAGAACATCTGGATGGTTATCTTGCTGCTACGCAGTTAGGTATTACGCTCGCGTCTCTTGCCCTTGGATGGGTCGGAGAGGCGGTTATGACCCAGATTGTTCATCAAATTTTTGGATGGTTCAATGTTGAGCTGTCCGGTAAATTGGCGACTAACTTAGGTCATGTGTTGGCCTTCAGTATCATCACCTTTATGCATATTGTATTCGGTGAATTAGCACCAAAGTCGATTGCGATACAGAAGCCGGTGGCAACGACGATGAAAGTGGCAATTCCATTGCAATTCTTCTATTACGTATTTAGACCGATCATTTACTTATTGAACGGATTCGCTAATTTCTTGTTACGATTGATCGGAATTCAAGTGAGTGCACATGAAGCTAGTCACTCGTCGGAAGAACTGCAGTATCTTTTGGAAAAAGGAAAAGAAAGCGGTGCTTTGAACAATTCCGAGCATGAGTTGATCAAAAACGTATTTGATTTCAACGAACGTATCGTAAAGAATATCATGGTTCCACGTACGAAGATTGTAGCCGTAGAACAAGACGAAACTGCAGAAGACTTTATCGAGACCGTAACGGAAGAGGGATACTCTCGTATTCCAATTTACGATGATAATATTGACCAAATTATTGGTGTTGTGCATACGAAGGACATTCTTCCTTTGTTAGTAAAGGGTAAGGAAGTTGTGTTGAAAAACATCATGCGCAAGCCTTATTTCATTCCTGAGACGAAGAAAATCAATGATTTAATGACAGAGTTTCAGTTGAAGCGCATCCAAATCGCTTTTGTATTGGATGAATTCGGAGGAACCGCCGGTATGGTGACATTGGAAGATATCGTTGAAGAGCTTGTTGGAGAGATCCAGGACGAGTATGATGAAGAAACTCCAGTAGTGGAGCAGATCTCGGAAACAGAGTTCATGGTGGATGCCGGAGCAAGCGTTCATGATGCGAATGGCTACCTGCCATTGGAGCTTCCGGAAAGTTCAGACTACGATACGATCGCAGGCTTGGTGAGCCATGTCTTTGAGCGTATCCCCGATGTGGGCGACAGCACTGAGGCATTGGGCTACTGTTTCACGATCATGAAGAAAACACAACAGAATATCGAGTTTGTGAAGCTTGATCTGGTGGAAACAGCAAACGACGACAACGAGGAATAAGACGATTTAAGCATGCACTTATTTTATACTCCCGACATTGATACACAGGCTTCTCACTATCAGTTAAGTGAGGAAGAGAGCAAACATGCTGTACGCGTGTTGCGATTAGCAGTTACGGATACTGTACAGTTGATCGATGGGAGTGGGGGCATGTATGAGGCGGAGATTATTGATGCTCATCCAAAGCGCTGCACGCTTCAGATTCTTTCCAGAACATTCGAATTCCAAAAGCCAAGCTATCATTTGCATATCGCTGTTGCACCGACCAAGAATATCGATCGAATCGAATGGTTCTTAGAGAAGGCAACAGAAATCGGTATACAAGAAATTACTCCTTTAATAAGCGAGCATTCGGAGCGTAAGGAAGTCAAAGTAGATCGACTGAACAAAGTAGTTGTCTCGGCGATGAAACAGTCGCTGAAGGCTTATATGCCGCGCATAAACGAGGCTATAAGCTTCGATAAGTTCCTCGCTCAGCAAAAGGACTCCGAAAGCTTGAAAGCCATTGCATATTGCGTAGATGATGAGAAGAAATACTTAAACCAAGTATTTCCTAAGAACCAAAGCTATCTTGTATTGATCGGGCCAGAAGGCGATTTCTCTCAAAAAGAAATCCAGCAAGCCTTAGCTGCTGGATTCCATCCTATATCTTTAGGCGAGGCAAGGTTGCGAACAGAAACTGCTGCCCTCTACGCCTGTTTGGAGATTGCGCTCCTGAATCGTTAATTGATTAACTCAGCATCAAAGATCTGAATCTCGGCATTCCCTTTTAAAGGCTCCGGATTGAACTTCATCTTTCCTTTCAATTTAATAGGCTCATCCGAAAACTTCACTGTACCTTTCTTCATGAAGATCTCCACCATCGGAGGGATACCGTTCGTACCACAGAATTGACATTGCGTAATTGGTAATACGGATAACATAAAAGTACTGTGATTTCTACCGCTTACCAGCGGGACGATATATCCAGGAAGCTCGACAATCGTGTTTTCTAATTTCTTCAAAGGCGCAGGGTAGCTAGGCGTGTACACCTTTTTGTTACCAACCGTTGACACCTTATACATCATTTTATCAATCGCCTCCCAGGTGCTGTTCATCATTGGTGTATGATCAGGTACCTGATTTTGGTTATAATTCCCAATCTGTGCTTTCGAAAAAGTGACAGTTAATGTGATTAATAATACTGTTAATAATATTCTCTTCATCTTATTTATTCCCTAATATCGTCGATATGGTTGTGTTGTATGCTTTTATCGCCGGAATAACCGAAGCGATGACGCCGATTAGACAAGCCGTCAGCAAAATTAACCATTCCTTGCTATAAATACTAAACGCTTGGATGATATCTGCACTTTGGCTGGTCTGCGTACTGATAAAGTACAAGCCTAAATGTCCGAATAACAATCCCAGCAATCCACCAATCGTGGTGATCACCAATCCTTCGACCAAAAGCAATGCAAATAGTTTAACCTTCGAAGCGCCCAATGCACGCATGATGGCCAAGTCGTACTTTCTATCTTTCAACGCGTTATATAAACTGATAAATACGCTTAAGCCGGCGATAATCATGATCACATAGGCCAATATTTCCAAGGAGTCGATACCCACGCCTAATAGAGAAAACAGCCTAGCAGTCTCCAATGCGGGCGATGCCGCCTGCATGCTGGTCGATTGATTGATCAACTTCGGTACCACGCCAATCGCAGCAGGAGAGCTGTATTTCACCAATAATGCGGTAATCTCCAAGCTGTGATCCTGAATCACATCATCGGCAATGCTCTTAACAAAGACATTATCTCTAGGGCGTTCGGAAACGATGCTGTCTGTTTGCTCGCTGCTTGCCGCTTGTTTTGCATCTGCAGGGCTTAGGGCAGCATGTTCGTGCTCATGTGCGTCGTGATTATGACCTTCATGATCATGTCCTTCATGGTCATGCCCCTCATGGTCGTGTGCTTCTGAGCTAGCCGCTGTGTTATGTGCATGTTCTTCATGCTGATGATCCGCATGATCGTGATCATGGTCATCATGCGCATGCTCGTGGCCTTCGTGCTCATGATCATGATCATCATGGTTGATTCCATGCACGTCCCACACACTTTGCAAGTCGCAAAGTATCAAATTATCAACAACCGAGCCGGATGGTTTTAAGATTCCCACTACGGTAAAAGGATGCTCGTCATGCACATGCGCATTCTCCGCCAGGCCGTGCGCACTATGAATCTGATCGCCTAGTTTCAGCTGATGCTTGCGCGCGGTCTCACTACCTAATACGATTTCGAAACTCTTCGCCCATAATTTCCCCTCCGCCAATGAAAGCTCGTAAAGCCCCATGTAGCTGGTGTCAGTTCCGATAATGCGGTGTCCTTTAAAGTTATCGCCTAAGGAAATCGGCACGGCCGTTTCAATGAAAGGGTTCTCCTTTAGTTTTTCGGCTTCCGCAAGCTTGATATTCCCCGTTGGGTTATCAATATGATATAAAGTACTCAGGATTAGTTGCAGCGGGCTCCCTTTCGCACCGACTACCAAATCAACCTGCTTACTATTATTGTCTAATTGCTTTTCGAACGTATCGCTTGTAATATATATACTGACCAATATCGCTACACCGAAGGCCGTTAAAATAATACTCAAGAAGGTCGAACCCCATTGCTGCGTGATATTCTTCCAGACTAGTTGAAATATATTCATCTTATAATGCCGATAGTTGATAGTTATTGTTGAATTCGTCTTTTAATCTTTTGTCGTGCGTCGAGATAATCAAGGTGCTACCCTGTTCGTCCGCCAATGCTTTGATGAGCTCAATAACCAAGAAAGTATTCTTATCATCTAAAGAAGCAGTAGGTTCATCGGCAATCAACAAGGCAGGTTTATTGATCAATGCTCTGGCGATTGCAACACGCTGCACCTGTCCGCGGCTGAGCTCATTCGGCTTGCGATTAGATAAAGTGGATAATTGTAGCTTTTCTAACAAGTTAGCTACTTCCGACTCGTTGACAGGGAAACCAGCAAGCGACTGTGCAAGCTTGATGTTCTCGGCAACCGTCAGGTTCTTTAATAAGTGTGCTTCTTGAAAGATAAATCCTAGGTTCTTTGCACGGAACTTATCCAAGTTGGTCTCTTGTAATTGGTAGATATCTTGGCCTTGTATATAGACTTTTCCCGTTGTGGGTGCCGAAAAACCTGCAATCAGGTTCAACAGCGTTGATTTTCCAGAGCCAGATTCGCCTAAGATAAGCGTATGCTGCTGTTTCGGGATATTAAGATTTTCAAATATAAGTTTGGATCCTTTAGGATATTGATAGGACAAACTTTCTGTGTGTAGCACAAAATCGTTCATAATGTTACTTTGTTGCAATTTAACACTAATTACCCGTTTCTCCCAATATAAAAACCATTAATCTGGGCCATCTACTTCTTAACAATTCGTTAACGAACCGCTTATATTAAGATAATGGAACGTTAATATTCACATAACAACTAGCTTATAGTTTTGCAACATAATATTAACATACTATGAATTGTATTAAAACATTGTTTACGGTTATGCTATTATGTGTTGCGACGCTAGTTGCCAATGCACAACAAGTAGCATACGGTGTAAAAGGGGTTGTAGTTGACGTTGAAAGCTACGAGCCATTAAAAGGGGCAACCATTACGATTGCTAACTCTCAATTAGGGACAACGACCAATGAAAAAGGCGAGTTCTACATCCCACTACCAAGTAACAAACCTGCCGAATATCTTATTCGCGCAAGCATTATGGGGTACGACGGACAAGAGATTACTTTCACGCTAAGTGCTTCAGACACAGAGTTTGTATCTTTTGCTTTAAAGAACAAGGATGCTGTCATTGAAGAGGTTGTGGTTACGAGACGCAGAGAGAAGGCTACAGAGCTTGCGCTTTTGGAGGAAAGACGCAAATCTAACCTAATGGTCGAGTCTATCGGTACACAAGAATTATCAAGAAAAGGCGTAAGCGACGCGCGCGCAGCCCTTACTAAAATGGCTGGTGTATCCAGACAAGAAGGTGCTAAAAACGTATTCGTACGTGGACTAGGCGATCGTTACAATTCTTCATCCCTTAACGGTTTGCCACTACCTTCTGAGGACCCATTATATAAAAATATCTCCTTAGATTTCTTCAGTTCAGATGTTATACAGAGCATCAATGTTAACAAAACGTTTAATCCTACAATTGGTGGAGACGTTGCGGGTGCCAATGTGGACATTTTTACAAAAGAAGCAACAGGAAATAGTTTAGAGGTTGCCGTATCAGGCGGGGCGAACTCCCAAACAATTGGAAAAGATAACTTTAAGCGAATTGATGGAACAAGCTGGTTCGGATCTTTAAATGGAGGTTCAAAACATCATATCAATACGTTAAACGACTACTCATTCAAAAACAGCTGGGTTGCTAAACCAATTGATAATTTGATCAACTCCAACTTTAAGATCTTAGGAAACCGTCGTTTTGATCTAGGTGGCAAGACATTAAGCTTGTTCTTCACCGGAGGGATGGATTCCAAATACAGGTTTGCGGAAGGTGTTGTTGGAGCAGCGACGACCATCGGTCAAGTTTACCAGGATCAAACATACATCAGAAATCAGTACAATGTATCGCAGAACGCGATGGTGAACCTTCGTTATGCTTTTGACAAAGGAATGCTAAGCTTTAACTCCCTATATATCCATGACCAAGTACAAGATTTCTCTGAATTTTTTGGATTCAACGCAAATGAAGTAGAAGGAGACCGCGAGTTTGCTAGAAGACAGCAAATCAATGACAACCACATCTCGGTATCTCAGATCTTAGGAAAATACGAGTTCAATCAGAATTGGAGTACAGATGTTGCCGTTGGTTTCAACTATGTTGTCGGAAACGAACCGGATAGAAGAGTAAACAGATTTTTGGAAAACGGAGGCAAGTACCGCTTCAGTACCAATTCGTCCGGAAACAATGAGCGTTATTTCTCTGATATGACAGAAAAAGGAATCGTAAGCCGTGCCATCGTAACTTATAAATTGAATAACGAAGAGGGATTGGATAGAAAAATCGATTTTGGATACAACGGAAATATAACCAAAAGAGACTTCAATGCGACGATCTTCAATCATGAACTTTTGCCACCATATGGTAGCGACATCGATATTGCTAATCCAGACCAATACTTCAATACAGAAAAGTTAGGCAGTATATTTAATCTGGTTACTTTGAGAGGTAAGAGCGATGAATTTGCTTTCCTTCCTTTCTACTATAACGGTAAAAAGAACATTCACGCTGCGGTAGCAAACGCGACTTACCAATTCAATGCAGACTTTACCGCAATGCTAGGGTTAAGATTCGAGAAGGTGACGCAAGATGTTGATTTCTATACCAACGTAACGCAAAGTGAGATTATCGGTCCATCGAAAATTGATAAGTCATTCTTATTGCCAAGTGTTAACTTGAAATATAACTTAGGTGAAGCGATGATCCTTCGCGCATCGGGTAGTAAAACCTATACCTTGCCTCAATTTATTGAAATTGCGCCAATGCGTTACGCCGGACAAAATAACAATACGGAAGGTAACTCCGACTTGATCCCTGCAGAGACTTACAACGCAGACTTGAAGTGGGAATTATACCCGGAAGGCGGCGAGTTGATCTCTTTCGGTGTATTCTACAAGCACATTAAAAACCCAATCGGCAGATCTACCATTCCTTCGGGAGGTAATACCCTAACATTCCTGAACGTAGGTGGTTCGGCAGATGTATTAGGTGCGGAAATGGAAATCAAGAAAGACCTAATCAAAACGGCAACAGCAAATGGTGAAAACGTGTTGTCTGCAGGCTTGAACGTATCTTACTTACACTCTAAGCAAAAGTTAGAAAATCCATTAGCGCAATTCACGAAGGAGTCGGACAAATTAGAAGGCGCATCACCATTAATGGTTAATGCAGATTTAACGTATAAGTTAAACCTAAACCGTGTGGAATTGATGCCAACGGTGGTGTTCAATTACTTCTCAGATCGTATTTTCTCAATCGGTACTAGAGGATTCGGTAACATCATGGAGAAAGGTGTTCCAACATTGGATTTCAATTTGAGAGGTACTGTAAATAAGAAGATTGGCTTCTCGGTTAAAGCTGAAAACATCATCAACCCTTATCGTGAACTGTCGATGGACTTCTCGAATGGAGCCCCTCAATTGATGGTGGAGCGCTACAAGCGCGGTATGGATTTCAGCGCAGGTTTATCTTATAAGTTTTAATGTAAAGTTAACATACAGATAACTTGTAAGTTATGTTAACGTGGTTCTTTTGTATAGAAATTAAATGATTATGAAAACAAAGTTATTAGCAATTTTAGCAGCAGGTGCATTCGCATTCACAGCATGTTCAGATGATGAACCAGTAAAACCAACTCCAGGTGGTAAAGCTGAATTAAAAGGAAATATTTCCGCAAACACAACATTAGATGCAAACGTTGAGTACACATTATCGGGAACAGTTTTAGTAAACTCAGGAGCGACATTAACAATCCCTGCAGGTACTACGATCAAAGCTGCGGCTAATGGTACAGATATCTACATCCTTGTAGAAAAAGGCGGTAAATTAATCGCTGACGGTACAGCTAGCAAACCAATTGTATTTACATCGAATGCAGCGTCTCCGAAACAAGGTGACTGGGGCGGTATCATCCTAAACGGTAAAGCTCCTCTTTCAAGAAAAGAAGGTGCAGCAAGTGATGCAGGTACAGAAATCAACAACAAAATCAAATTTGGTGGCGATGATGTAAATGATAACTCAGGTGTATTAAACTTCGTAAAAATCGAATATACAGGTGCTCGTATCGACCAAACAGCAGAACACAATGGTTTAACATTGAACGGCGTTGGTAAAGGAACAAAATTAAGCAACATCTACATTTCTTACGGTGATGATGATGCTATCGAGTTCTTCGGTGGAACAGTTGATGCAACGAACATTTTAGTAGTAAACTGTACAGACGATATGTTCGATTTCTCTCAAGGATATAGAGGTACTGTTACAAATGCTTACGGTATCAGAGAAGCGAAATACTTACCTGTAACGGAAGATCCTCGTGGTGTTGAAGCTGACGGTAACTTAGATGGAGCAACTCCTACAGACATTAACCAATCAGATTTCACTATCAACGGTATCACGATCGTAAACAATGCTCCAGGTGCTGATGCAAACTTAACGATGCATGATGTATTCAAAATCCGTAGAGGTGCAAAAGCGACAATCAAAAACGCTTATGCTAAATTCGGAGCTGGTACTACTGTAGCTGATTTAATCGACTTAACAGATAGTAAAGGTGCTGGTAACGGCGGAACGTCAATTGAGTACACAATCGATCCTGCAAACGGATTAGATAAAGCTAAGATCAAAAACGACGTGAATGCAACAATCACGAAGAAAGACGGATTAAAAGGTGCTGATGCATCAGCATTCTCTTGGACTGGTTACAAGTTCTAAGCCGACTCTCAAATTCTAAAATATTAATCATAGTACATATTTTAAGGCCTCCAAGCAATTGGAGGCTTTTTTGTATTAGCAATTCGATCATCTTGTCTAGCCCTTTTCCAACCTTCTTTGAATAATTCCCAAACCATAGCCCATGTATAGCCCAATCAAACCCGCTCCATAAGGGTTTTGATTGGGTTATACATGGGGTTTGAAAGGGCTTTGAAAGGGCTTTGAAAGGGAAGTGAGCTGAAGGAAATATCTCCTATATTCGAGGGCATCTTAATAAAGGGAAAATGCAAGCAGCTAGGTATTTCGAAATGTACAGTAGAATACCTTGCAAATAAAAACACCCGCTGGGCATAGATAGAGCCACAACGGGTGTTTGTAATATGTTTTGTGAAAACTCTGTTAGTGTTTAACAGGGGTATCTGCTTGATGTTTATGTCTGAAGAGGATAGCGAACAAAATCGCTACAACAAGCGTGTACAGGGCAAAAGCAATCCAGATATGTTGCCAATCTTTTAGATGGATCACTTTATCAAACACACCATTTGTTATTTCTACGCCGCGAGAGCCAATAAAATTCAATAGTGATTGGTTGTCTGGGGTTGTATCTAAAAAGCTCGCCAGCGAGCTTGTATCGTTGAAAGAAAGGGTGTAATACTTGTCGATCACCCATCCCGACACACGAGAACCTAGTACAGCGCCAAAACCATTGGTCATCATCATAAATAAACCTTGCGCTGATGAGCGAATCTGGTTGTTCGTCGTGGTTTCGACAAATAGGGATCCGGAGATATTGAAAAAGTCAAATGCCATACCATAGACGATACAGGAAAGGATGATCATCCATAAGCCGGCGGATGGATCTCCGTATGCAAATAATGCGAAACGCAATACCCAAGCGACCATGGCAATTAGCATGACCTGCTTGATACCAAATCTTTTCAGGAAGAAAGGGATAGCGAGGATAAATAGGGTCTCGGAAATCTGCGAGATCGACATGATGATGGTGGAGTATTCGACAACGAAAGAATCCGCCCATTTCGGGAAGAACTTAAATTCATCTAAGAATACATCACCATAGGCATTGGTTAACTGTAAGGCTGCACCCAGGAACATCGAAAAGATAAAGAACATAGCCATCTTAAAATTGCCAAACAATTTAAAGGCTTCCAGTCCGAGCATTTGCGCTAGACTAGCATTTTCTTTCAGATGATGTTGCGGAGGACACTTAGGTAGGTTGAAAAAGGAATAAACGCTGAGGAGGACAGATCCACCTGCGGCTATATAAAACTGACCTTCGGTTGCTTTGCTGCCCGTCAGGTTGGTGATCCACATGGCTGCGATAAAGCCTACGGTTCCCCAAACACGGATAGGAGGGAAGGCTTTGATGAGGTCGTAATTGCCCTGCGTAAGCGCAGTATAGGCGATGGAGTTGGATAATGCGAGGGTTGGCATGTAACAGCACATGGCCAAGAGCATCACATTAAAAAAACCTCCGGGGTCTTGCACCTGTGCGAGGTAGATTAAGCAGACTGCATAGAGGAAGTGTAGACCTATATACAATCGCTCGGCATTTACCCAACGATCGGCAATGATTCCCATTAGGGTCGGCATGAAAAGCGATGCGATCCCCATGGTTGAAAAGATTGCGCCAAATTGTGTTCCGTCCCATTGTTTAGTGCCAAACCAGTAGTTGGCAATAGTGATTAACCAGGCTCCCCACACAAAGAATTGCAGGAAGTTCATTATGGTCAACCTAAGTTTAATAGACATACTTATAGGTGAGATTATTTAAAAGCTATGAATTAAGATTTTCGTTTCTCAATTTCGTCCCTGATTTTGGCTGCGGTTTCGTACTGTTCGTTCTCAATCGCTTTCTCTAGGGTTTTCTCCAGTTGTTCCATCGTGAGTGATGCATATGGAGAGGGTTTGTTTTTTGCGGGCTCTTTTGGTTCTGGCGTTGGCTCAGCCTCGGGAGTCGTTGTTTCCGTTTGTTTGTACGATCCGACGTTTTCGATATTCTCCAGGAATGCAAAATCATTGCCTTCGATCACGATTCCGGCGGTATTCATGATGAAATCATAGGTGTAGATTGGGCTTTCGAAGCGTACCGCCAATGCAACAGCATCTGAGGTGCGGGCATCTATCTCTACGGTCTTATCGCCATCATTGCAGATTAATTTGGCGAAAAATATTCCGTCTACGAGGTTGTAGATCAATACTTCTTCCAATTTGATGTTGAATGTATCAGCAAATGCTTTGAATAAATCATGTGTCAATGGCCTGCTCGGCGTCATTTTTTCGATTTCGACAGCGATAGACTGCGCTTCGAATCCTCCGATAATGACAGGTAGTCTACGGTTTCCTGCTACTTCCCCCAACACTAGCGCATAGGCTCCAGATTGTGTTTGGCTATACGATAATCCTACAATATCTAACTTGATTTTCTTCATTGACAAATCGTTAACGGAATTACAAAGATGCTAATATTCGGAGCAAAAAAAAAGTGACCTTGTTATTTTTATCCAAGGCCACCCGTTCATTGTTTAGTTTTTACTAGTTGTGTTTTAAGTTTTTGATTGCTTCCGTTAGTTTAGGAACAATCTCAAACGCGTCGCCCACGATGCCGTAGTCTGCCACTTTAAAGAATGGCGCTTCGGGATCTTTGTTGATAACGACGATAGTTTTAGACGAGCTCACGCCCGCCAAGTGTTGGATAGCGCCAGAGATACCGATAGCGATGTATAGGTTCGGGCTTACCACAATACCAGTTTGTCCAACGTGCTCCGAGTGCGGGCGCCATCCGGCGTCAGAAACTGGTTTAGAACATGCTGTAGCAGCACCTAACACATCTGCTAGCTCTTCGATCATCGCCCAGTTCTCCGGACCTTTCATCCCGCGGCCTGCTGATACAACGATTTCTGCTTCTGGAAGAGAAACTTTGTCGGTTGCACGTACGATGTCTTTTACCATTACTGCAAAGTCGTTCGCATTAACGTCTGGCGTAAAGGCTACGATTTCTGAGCTCGTTGCTGCTTCTTTTAATTCGAAAGCATTTGGATTTAATGCGATTACCTTGTTGGCAGAAGAAATGACTTCCGTCGCAAATGCTTTGTTCGAGAAAGCTGTTTTCTTCACTTCCAGGCTGTCGCCATTCCAGGTCGGTAGGTTGATTGCGCCATCCGCCAGACCTGCGTCTAACTTCGCTGCTACGCGCGGTGCCAATCCTTTACCGCTGAACGAATTGGAAAGAACAACGATAGAAGCCTGCTCTTGCTTCGCTGCTGAAGCGATAATCGAAGCGTAGGCTTTATTTACGAAGTTCTTTAAATTATCTTGACTAGCGTTCAATACTTTAGAAACCCCGTACTTGCCTAATTTCTCTAATTCGGCATCCGCTACATTTCCGATGGAAAGAGCGACTACGGTATCTCCTTTTTGATCAGCAATTGCTTTTGCATAGGATGCAACCTCAAATGCTGATTTCTTAAGAACGCCTTCTGTATTTTCTATATAAACTAATATTGCCATGTGTTTTTCTTGCTTAAAAATGATTAGATAACTTTAGCTTCTCCGTGAAGTAATTGAACAAGTTGATCAACATCTTCTACTAATTTCACTGTTCCACGCGGAGCAGGGCTTTCATAACGAGCAATCGAAGCAAGTTCTGCCACTTCAATAGGTTCTACCACCTGTAAAGGTTTCGTGCGAGCACCCATAATACCACGCATATTCGGGATCTTTGGTTCCGCCACGCCTTCTGCAGTTCCGATAACGACTGGCAACGAAACAGATAACACTTCTTTACCGCCTTCAATTTCGCGGTCTACTGTTGCTTCGTTTCCTTGAATATCAACTTTCTTCGCGATGGAAATTGATGGCAGGTCTAATAGCTCGCCCAATAAAGCAGCTACCTGTGCACCATTGTAATCTATAGATTCGCGGCCCGTTAGGATTAAATCAAATCCTTGGCCTTTTGCGTAGTTTGCAATCTGATTTGCTACGAACCAAGCATCGCGAGGCTGTGCATTTACACGTACTGCATCATCAGCACCGATAGCTAGGGCTTTACGGATGGTAGGTTCAGTTGAAGCATCGCCTACGTTAATTACCGTTACGGTTCCTTTTCCGCCTTCAGCAAGCTCTACAGCTTTAGAAAGTGCGATTTCGTCGTAAGGGTTGATGATGTACTGGATACCCGCAGTATTGAATACGGTGTTATCATTGGTAAACGTTATTTTCGATGTCGTATCTGGGACATTACTAATACATACTAATATCTTCATAAATCTAGCGTTTTACACAAACCTACATTTTTTGCCATGCATTTCAAAGGAGCGACAGGCGAATTTGATTGCCATAAACAAAGTGGTTAGAATATTATTTTGTTAATAATTCATGTCTTATTTTGATAATTGTCAATTTAAATCGGGTTGAATTAGATTTTTATTACGATAATTTCATTTATTTTATCTGAAACGTCAATTGTCATTGTATTGTCAATTCTATGCTAGCATAGTAAATGCCATTTTCATTGTATTTTTCTATGCGCTGCGGAATAATGCTTATTTTTGTGTTATGGAAGGTAGATTAACACAATTGCAAGAGTTTTTGAAGGAGAGTCCAAATGATCCTTTTTTGAAATATGCTTTAACGATGGAATACGTGAAGTTAGGGGAGGAGGATCAAGCGCTAGCTGGTTTTGAGGATTTGCTTTCGGCGCATGAAGATTACGTAGGTACCTATTACCATTTCGGAAAATTTTTAGAGTCTAAACACGATCAAGATCGCGCGATTGAAATTTATGAAAAAGGCATACAGATTGCCCAACAGAAGCGCAATTTCCATGCTTTGGGCGAACTTCGGAACGCTCATCTGGCGGCTACTGGTTTGCTCGACGAAGATGAATAATGTTAAATTTTCTTAAAATACCATTTGTGGTATTTTTTTTGTGTTTTGCATAGAAGTTAAAGGTTATGCAAAAGTTATCTTACATATTAATCGTAGTCATAGGACTGATATTTGCCATAAGTTGTATAAACAACAAGACGAATGTCAATCAGTTGCCTGCGTCTGAAGACAACGCGCTGAAGGGAATCGGCTTGTTAGGGACTTACGAAGGTAACTTACCATGTGCCGATTGTACGATGATTAGTACATTGCTGAGCCTTGACAAAAATAAAAACTACCATTTACGTTATGTGTATGTTGGAAAGAGCGAGGAAGTGTTTGAGCGTACTGGTAAATGGCAGGTTGATAAAGATATCTTGTCATTAGAAAATGTAGACTACAATTACAAAATTCTCGATAATCAATTGAATCAGTTGGATTTGTCAGGGAAAGAGATCAAAGGCGATCTTGCTGATAAATATACGTTGATGAAGATTAAGTAAGGGGATTTTTTCCGATTTAAATAGAGGGCTGTCGTATGACGGCCCTTTTGTTTTTAGCCTTTTGAATAATACACCTATTTTTCCACGGGAACTGCAACGGGGTTTAGCGTTTTTGAAAGCAATTTAATATAGGCACCCTCAGAAAAACGTTTCATTTTTGCACAGAAGCCGCGAGGGTCATTAAAGTTCTTGACGCCCGTTAAAAGTATATACCCATAGAAAAAAAAGAGCTACCTAAAAAATTAGGTAGCTCTTTCTTTATTTTGTTTTATACAATTTAGTGTTTTGTGCAAATTTCCTTCAGCACTTGCACGACGAAGTCCACTTCCTCTTTTGTGTTGGTTTTGCAGAATGAAAAGCGTACAGATGGACGACTAGGGTCTGCTCCAATTCCACGTAATACGTGAGAACCGATGTCTGATCCGGAGCTACATGCAGAACCACCCGACGCGGATACACCTTTGATATCCAGATTGAATAACAACATATCACCCATATCCGTGCAAGGCAGGGAAACGTTTAATACCGTATACAAAGATTTGTTGGCATCCGTTTCTCCGTTGAACGTCACATCTGGAATATGTTGAACCAGTTGTTCTTTCATGTAGTCTTTCAATGCTTGGATCTGTTGTTGATGAGCTTCCATCTCTTCGTATGCAATTTCCATTGCTTTTGCAAGACCAACGATGCCATAGACATTCTCAGTACCACCACGCATATTGCGCTCTTGCGCACCACCGTGGATCAAAGGTTTTATTTTGTTTCTGCTGTTGATATATAAAAAACCAACGCCTTTCGGTCCGTGGAACTTATGTGCCGCAGCGGTAATAAAGTCGATTTTTAACTTCGATAAATCATGAACATAATGCCCCATCGTTTGCACGGTGTCCGAATGAAAAACAGCATTGTATTGTTCGCAGATTTCACTTACTTTCTGAATGTCGGTGAGATTGCCAAGCTCGTTATTGGCATGCATGATGGAAACAAATGTTCTCGGGTTCTTTGCAAGCAACTCTTCTAAGTGGGATAAATCGATGTTTCCTTTCTGATCAAGACGTAGGAAATCCAATTGGATTTTTCCGTCTTTCTGCATCTCTTCCAAGGTATGTAGCACAGCATGGTGCTCAATAGGAGAGGATATGGCGTGTGTAATTCCATAGGCTTCAATCGCACGAACGATCGCCATGTTGTCGGCTTCCGTTCCGCCGGAGGTAAAGAATATTTCAGCGGGAGAAGCATTTAATAATTTAGCTACGGTTCTTCTAGCTCTCTCAACGATTGTTTTGGTCTCTCTGCCATGCGCATGGATGGAAGAGGGGTTTCCAAAATTATCGTTCATTGTTTGTACCATTACGTCGATAACTGCTTTGTCTAAAGCAGTTGTAGCGGCATTATCAAAATATACGTGCATGGCGGCAAATATAAATAAAGGAGAATAAAAAATCAGATTAATTTCGTTTTCTGACAAATATTAAACCAATTGATATCAAACCTGTTAAGAGGCAGAGGTAGACGATGAGGTCACCCGAACGCGTATAAAATGTTAAGTTTTCGTTCAAGTTGATTTCTTGAGAAAGAGCAGTTGGAACCCACCAAGATGATTTCTGCACAATATCCCCACGCTGGTTAATGAATGCCGAGATACCGGTATTCGCCGAACGTACGACCCATCGACGGTTCTCAATCGCGCGTAATTTCGCATATTGCAGGTGCTGATCTTTTCCGGAGGTATCTCCCCACCAACCATCATTGGTGATCACGGCAATGAACTGGGCGCCCATTTTCACATATTCAGCAACGTAATTGCCCCAGATCGATTCATAGCAAATAACCGGCGCAGCACCAATACCACTAGCGGAATAGAATACGCTAGGTTTGTCTTGGCTTCCATAACCACCAGTTGTTCCTCCAAAGTGTGCGAAGAAGGGTTTCAAAAGGCTTAACGCCTTTCCAAAAGGCATCAGTTCTGCTCCGGGAACTAGCTTAGATTTGTGATAGAACTGCAGCTTGCTGCTTCCATCCACCAACACGCCGGCATTGAAGCTATCGTAAAACATGTTTCCGATAGGTTTTGCAGTCGGCGTACGCTGATCGGCGTATAGAACATAGCTCTCTATACCTGATAACACATTACCGTTGTGATATGGTTCGAGGAATTGCAGTACTTTTTGGTATTGTGGATATTCTCTGAATTCCTCTTCATTGATGCCGTTGCGGTCGGAAATTGCGGTTTCCGGCCAAATAAAAAACTCGGTATTCAGTTTAGCGACCTTTTGGGAAAGATCCGTCAATACCTTAAGCTGATCTTCCGGAGTAATTGGACCCCATTTTCCAAATGGATCGATATTAGGTTGTACTGTGACGATTTCAGACGGATTCACATGTTCCTCGTATTGGCTGTACCAAATAAGGGAGGCAATAGAGGGTATTAAGATTAAACCTGCTACCGTACTAATTAAGATTTTATTGCTGTACGCTTCGATCTTATTACGCTTTTGCCAAACGAACAGGAACAGTGCGATATTTACTAACCAAATCCAAAGTGTACCGCCATAAACGCCGGTGATACTGTACCATTGTACTAATTGGTGACTATTTGCGAATCCGTTGCCTAGTGTCATCCAAGGGAAAGAAAGCTCCCAGGATTGATGTAGATACTCATAAGCGACCCAAAAAGAGATTAATCCCATAAAACTAATCAGGATGCTGTTTCTTTTCCGCATCTGATAGTAAAGGCGGAACGCAAGTCCCATGAGCAATGGTGCTAGTGTATACGGGATGAGCGATATTAACAAGGACGGCATGGCATCTAAAAATGCGTTCATGGCATTATAGACCCAGTAAATAGAGGCAGTATTCCAAACGACTCCTGTCAGGAAGGCTAATGCAAATACTTTGCGACCTTTGTTTTTATAATCGCTACGAATGGTTTGTTCCACCGCGATAAGTAAGGGCACAAAGGCAACTAAAAGAAGAATAGCGGTGTAGGGAATCGGTGGCCAAGCCAGCCACAACAAGAAAGTTGATAGTAAAGCTAACAGATAGTTTGATTTCATGAACTTATAGTGTGCTTAAGATCTCCGCTTTTTTAGTTTCGTATTCTGCCTGTGTGATCAGTTGTTTGTCGTAAAGTGTTTTAAGCTTTTTTAGTTTCTGCGTGATCTCATCTTCCTCTTCAGCTTTTGGCGCTGCAGCAGCGTAAGATGGAGTTGGACTAGAGGGCGATTGAAAGCTGCTCGGGCGCTGCTCCTGTCTTTGGAAGGTCTCGTTCAATGTCGGTGCAGGGATCGGTCTTTCCTCTCTCTTTTCTTCTATGGCGCTGGGTTGCGCTTCTTCAGATGCTGTAGGTACGAAAGCTTTTTCTACTTCTGGCTTAGGAGCTGGAGTAGGGGAACCATATACTGGTTTATTTTCAATCACAATCTTACTCTCCTTAGGCTCTTGCTTTTGATTTTGAAGGTTATCTAAAGCGGCTTTGATTAATTGATATAGCTTGCGAGCCTGTGTTTTAGGAATGTAATCTATGGTCAGATTCTCCCCCGTGAAAGGAATTACCGTAACTTTAGATCCGAATATTTCTTCTTTAAATGCGATGTCTTTCACTTCTTGCCATGCAAATATTTCGAAGTTTGTTGCCAAACCTAACTTAGTGAATTCGCAAAGGAAGAGACGTTTATTACTCACCGTGATACTATCAGGCAATAACGTAACAGCTGGTTTCTTTTGCAAAGCAATATAATTGATCGATTCGCCAGGTGTTAGCATGTCGAGAATCTTTCCATGAATCTTTTCTACTACTTTCGGATCTTGGCCGTCTTGTATGTACTTATCAATTTGGTAATTTTCCATTGATTCAAGATTTAATAAAATAAATACGCGTTTCTAATATTATTCTGCCCCAGCGACACAAAATACAAATTCGCCTTTGATAGGGTTTTGTTCAAAATGTTGTTTCAATTCGGTCAATGTTCCACGAACAGTCTCCTCGTAGAGCTTACTGATCTCGCGAGACAAAGAAGCCTGACGCTCTTCACCGAACACCAGCATAAACTCTTCGATGGTTTTCAATATTCTATGAGGTGACTCGTAGAATATCATGGTTCTCTTTTCTTCCGCCAATGCTTTAAGGCGTGTTTGTCTACCTTTTTTAACAGGAAGAAATCCTTCAAAACAGAAGCGGTCATTAGGAAGTCCCGAGTTCACCAGCGCTGGAACGAAAGCTGTGGCGCCCGGTAGGCATTGTACTTCCAACCCCTCTTTTATGCTTTCGCGAACCAATAGGAAGCCTGGGTCTGAGATTGCTGGGGTGCCAGCATCAGAGATTAAGGCAATTTGTTGTCCTTCTTTCATCAGTCGGATGATCTCTGATACAGCTTTATGTTCGTTATGTTGGTGGTGAGCAAATACCTTCTTCTCAATGCCAAAGTGCTTTAATAAAGGAGCACTTGTTCGAGTATCTTCGGCCAGTATGATATCGACCTGTTTTAAGACGTTGATAGCCCTGAAAGTCATATCTTCCAAGTTTCCAATCGGTGTAGGGACTATATATAACATATGCCAAAGATAAGGAATAATGCTTTAGAATTTTGTTTTGCTTTAGCTAATGCTAGCGTGTCACTATTCATCAACTTCCACGTAATCATCCGCTCGAGGGATTTTATCTAATACGGGGAGCCATGCCTCAGGGACTGCTGTTAGCTTGCGTTCTACTAAGTTCATCCACGCACCATCCACTACCACAACTGCCGCTCTGACACCGTTCTGCTTAAAAATCTCATGCCGAAAAGAAAAACGAGAGTTTTTGCGGTTGAATTTGCTGATTTCCACAGTAACCTTGATATATTCATCTAAACTGATTTCACGATGGTAGTTGAGCTCTTCGCGAAACAGAATAGGACCAATTTTCATTTTGGAGAACTCTGCCAGCGAAAGCCCCAGTTGGTTGAGCATATTGCTTCGCGCTTGTGCGCAGAAATCCGCATATGCGGAATGTCTTAAATGAACATTCGCATCAATCTGCGACCAAAGAACCTGGCCTTCATAAAACACTTTATTTTCCATAAAAAAACTTTACTAAATTGAATGTCTAAAATAGCAATAGTTTCAATCAAAGTTGAATTATTAAATTGAGAACTTTTTTGATGGAATGTTAAAAGTTGTATAGCGATCATTTAAAAGAAGGTTGGATTCCCAGAAGATTGCTGCTTTCATTGATGTTTTTTAATGAAATAAATTTAATTTAAATTATAAAATTAAATTCAATAAATCTATATTTACCGCTGTCAACCAACTTTTGCAAGCACAATTATTAATAATATCCTTTAACTGGAAATATTATTACCAATTTATTTAATTTCACTTGTTATGAAGAATGAGAAAGCAGGAGGCCAAGCGAATGATAAAAAGAAGCTTCCCTACACGAGTCCTAAGATTACTATGCAAGAGACGCAGCGTCAGCAATCGCCAATTTGACCCACGTCCTCCAATCCGGCGACCAATAAAACTACCCTCTCATCCCTAATCAAACTTTATCTAAAGGAGTTTACCTGCAAAAGGAATAAAAAGTAGTGTTTGTTGCCTAAGCAGAGACAATAAATCGACAGGAATTTAGGTTAAATAGGAAATAAAATCATCCCCATATTTTCAAATATTGATAAACGGTCAAAACAAAACTACGTACACTATTCTCTTTAATTAATTAAGTGAAAATTAATATATTAATTTTTTAAATTAATAAAAACTAATTACATGCAATGGTTACTACAAAACCTGGCTAAGATGCTTTTTTAACTTATTTAAATTGTTAAATTAATGATTTGAATAGAAATAATTATTCTTTTAATGAAAATTTACTATATTTGAATATCCCAAGATCACTTACTCACTCAATGTCATCGAATAAATCGAAAGAAAGGACATTGTCAACTATTAAAAAGGATATTTAAATAATGAATTGTAAACGCCGTCATGTCGAAATTAAAAATCTAAAAAAATTACCCTACATAAGACCTTCCATATCGATGATTGTTGTTGATATGGAGGGCAATCTTGCCACTACTTCTTCATTCCTTACTTCTGAGAAAAATCATCACACTCCTCAGGTGGAAGATTGGGTTGAAGATGAAGGGCCTAACTATAGGATGGAATTCTGAGGATTCCCAAATAAAACCTTATTAATTATGAATGCTATTAGACGATATTTATTCGCCCCATTTCTTATATCAATACTCGTGATAGTTGCCTGCGAAAAGCCTCCTCATTTAAAGGAAGAAATACGAAATGGCGACTATAGTTTATCTTTTTCTGTCGAAGGCTTGGATGCTTCCGAAGCCGTTGAGCCTATTGTAAAGCCAAAGCACCAATCCACAGGCATAAAACATATAAAAGGATCTTCCTCTGATCAATGCCTCGGTAAAAAAACGATAATAGCAAGTAAAACTACAGCATTCAAAGGACTTGAAGCTCGCGTAATCATGGAAGAGCTCCCATTGGAACATAGTACGGTGAAGTCTGACAAATTGCGTATTCAAACGAAAAGCGCCATATCTAGACCTGTTGAAAAGCGTGCTGTTAGCAACATGAGCCCGCAGAAAAAATATAGAGTTGTCGTATTCAATACGAATGCTGCTGGAGAAGCTACAACCTACGTGAATCAATCACAAGGTGTCGTTGGATCACCTCTGAAGATTCCAGTTTATCGCAATAAGAACTATAGGTGGTTTGCCTATTCCTACAACCGAGAAGAAGATATTCCTGATATCAATTCTACAGACTATCATATTCTGGTGATTGCGAACTTACATGATAAAGAAAACGACTTTCTTTACAGTACGGGGCTCATCAAAACGTCTGATATAGTGGATGGAGAAAATCCAATCAGCATTACCTTTAGCCGGCAACTAGCAAAAATACGCTTAGAAATTAATGCAAGAGGAATATTTGCAAAAATCACCTCCGCAAATATCGATGTTCTGGCATCTAATACAGGTCCCCAAGATGGGCTATTCTCTTTATTGAACGGCAGTTATAGCAGTACAAACAACACAAATATGCTGAGATTTAGGACATGGAATACCATTGTCAGCGACAGCATCCCAGTGGACTGGGCAGTCTATCGTGATTTCTACACTATCGCTAACTCTACCGTCTTGCGTCTAAAACTCAAGATCAATGAAATTAAAGTGACTTCGGAGCGAATAAACGATAATGCTCCTGACACAAAAAGTTTAATACCTCGTACCTTTCAGAATGTCGATTTCACTTTTCCAGATTTTATTGCCAAACCCGGACATCGGTATCAAGCAGTATTAGAATTGTTGGAATCTCCTATACAGCGCGGTGATGTTTATTGGGCAAGGGGAAATTTATACTACGACGAAAGCGTCGAAAGGAATCAGTATCGATTTCGATATGATAATCCTCATATCCGAAAGGTAAACAATGGGATTTCTAATATTGCTGATAGCGATTACTGGTATGGAGGGGCTATGCCTCACTTGCGTCCTGATGGGCAGAGTGATCCTTGTAAGTTCGTTTATCCTGAAGGACTTTGGAGGCTTCCAACGCCTGATGAATATAATGCACTAATCAGCTCTACAAATCCGATGGTTGAAAAGCAAGACCAACTAAATCGTGAGGGCTGGTATATAAAATGGAAGGATGCAGCTCATATCGGTCCGCCAACGCATCCTCATAAGGATCTTGTATTTACAGCGTTAGGCTATAAGAACGCTAATGGGGAAATCCTACACTACGTATATAAAGCTGGAAATCCAAACATGGGCTGGCTCAATCATTTGTTTAGTTCTTCAGACATAGGTTATTTTAGGACAAATGTCGCCAATACCTATTTCATGATGGAATATAGAACAGGAGGGTATGACCTATCTCCTAAATTTACTGTTGGTTCTACAAATGTTTTGTATCAACCTATTGCCGCCCCCATCCGCTGCGTCCGCAAAGTTGCACCAAACATAAGCTAAGCAGCAAAAAAAGAGGCTCCCTATCCGGAAGACTCTTTAAACTTATTCTTAAATAATCGCTTAGATCGCGAATCGCGTTTCATTAAATAAAATCCACTATTTCTTTGCGTTGATGCTATCTTGGAAGATCTGCCAATCGTAATAATGAAACACCATCCCGTTGCTCATTGCTACTAACATTCCTTTTGGAAACTTGCTGTCAATAGGAAGCGATATCGCATCCGCACCGTCACACTCTACCGCAGATACTGGAACTTCGGTAATCAGCTGATGCTGGTTTGGATTCCCTGCAACACCTTCTCGTGGATAGATGTTGAAAGAATTATTCTGCTGATTTGACACGATGATATATCCGGTGCTATCCGAAGATTGATAGATCGCAATCCCTTCATGGTCTCTTTTGAAATCTGTCTTCCCGAATACGGCAAGCTCTTGATTTCCATTCGCGGGATCTGCATAGTATTTATGTATACCAAAGCCTTCGTCGGAATAATAGACATAACCTAGTTGATTATCGACAGCGATAGCTTCTATCTCTTTGCCGCCTTCAAATTTACCGAACTCGCGGACTTTCTTACCAACTACCGTTCCTTCGTCATCGACTAAATCGTATTGGAATAAGTATCTTCCCGATTCTCCGGTTTTTCTACCTACAATCGCTTGGATTTTATTGCCTGTAGAATCTGCTTTTGTGTACAAAGCGATACCCATAGGAGAGCGATCTTTCTCACCCTCAAAGACCGGGATTCCGCCATTGTCGATTGGTTTAAGATCCGGTAATGTAAATACTCTGATCTTGTCTGTACCACGCTCCGTAACTACGGCGATATCGACGATGCGTCCGTCCAAGTTAAAACCATAGGCAATATCCACGTTGTTGGGACGATCCAATGGTGTGACTTGATTGACGATCTTGCCTTCCATATCATATAGATATAGACCGCCAGTCTTTTCGTGCTTGTCTGTTCCGATAACAAATATTTCGGAACTATCTTTCGGATTTACCCAGATCGCCGGGTCATCCGTATCGTTGGGTACTACTTCTGTGATAACCGTAGGCTTCACAGCATTTTCAGCTACTGCAGCTAACTTATAGCCCGAATTACATGAGCTAAGAATTGCTGCAGCGAGCCCGCATATGATGATGGATTGTTTCATTTGTAAAAAGTTTATGTATGCTATAAATCGAATTTGATACCTAGGTTGTAACGAGGCTTGTAATATTCCAACTGTTGCATCAAATTCTCCTGACCTTGGTAGTAACGCAAGGGTTGGTTTGTTAAGTTGTTAGCCTCAGCGAAGACGCGGAATTGCTTAGTCACTTTGTAAGAAGCATTCGCATCTAAGAAGAGCTGCTTGTCGTAGTAAGCATCCGTAAAAGCGTCGTCACCGATCTCGTCTAAGTATGCTGCTGTATAGTTCGCTGATACGCGTGCTGAAAATTTATTGTTCTCCCATGATAATGAACCGTTGAACATATGTGGTGCCGTGCGAGGAAGGCCTAATCCTTCACGCAATACTCCATCTTCTCCTGCAATACCTTTTGCTTTAGAACCTGTGTAGGTATAGTTTGTATAAATACCGAATCCTTTTAAGAATTTGCCCGGTAAAAAGTCTAATTGACGTTGGAAAGCAACCTCAAACCCATACACATCTACTTCCTCACCATTTCTGAACTGCGTGAATTTCCAAGTTTCGCCAGCTGCAATCGGGTTCTTTAAGTCTGGGAATGCCTTGCTGAAACCCTGGGTATTGAAGCTTTGATCATTGTACATGTAAATGAAGTTCTTCAAATTCTTATAGAAAACCCCTCCGGAGATGATACCCACATTTTGAAAGTAATTCTCCAACATTAAATCGAAGTTAGTCGCGTTAGTAGACTTCAAATTCGGGTTACCAGCAAACAGCTTTTTATCTTCCGATATGGTATTCACGTATGGAGCGAGCGCATAGTAATTCGGGCGTGCCAAACCTGTAGTCACTGCAGCGCGTAGAATAAAATTATTATTGAAGTTGTGCTTCACATTGATGCTAGGAAGGAAATTGGTATAGCTATTCTTATTGCGGATCTCGCCAATTAATTCTTCTTCTTCAAGAACGTTATTACCGGTATAGTCAATGCTTGTATGTTCGATACGAAGACCTAAGATAACAGCCGTACGCTTGGTAATATTTTGATCCCAACGCAGGTATTCCGCGACGATGCGCTCCTTAGCATGGTAATTTTTAGCTAAATATTCATCAGGTTTATCCTTTGGCGTAAATTTAGAGTTGTCGTAAAGGTCTAGTTGACCCAAGTAATCTTTACTTACAAAACCACCTGCAGCATATCTTTCGCCTTGATCCCAATGTTTTGCATCCCACACCTGTAGAGGATGGGTAGTCATATCACCAAATTTGTCAGTAGGCTTGTATTCGAAGAAGTTGTTGTTACGCTCCTTTGATTTCAGTCGTATGCGAGCACCAACGCGCAGACGGCCCTTCTGACCAGAAATAACCGAGAAAGGAAAGCGTAAGTTCACTTTTGCGCCAAATTCATCCTCATTTGTCTTATTCTCGTTTTCGGTTATTTTATTAAACTTGAGCTTAGCATAGTCTGTATGTGGATCATTTACGAATGGTAGATAGGTACTCGATAGATCCTGTCCGAATCCGACCTTCTTCAAGTCATAGGAAATATAGCGCTCGTTAGGGCGGTGTTCATCGGCTCTAGAATAAGAAGCTGTCCAATCGAAGTCCAGTTTCGATGTCAATAAATGTTCACCTTTCATCGAAAGTTTCAATACGTCCTGACGCTCTAGGCGTTTCCCTTTGTTCTTGTCATTGCTAATTCCGCCTTTCGTCTGACGAGTCAATTTTCCGATGTAAGCATTTTCGTCGGCATTCCATTCCATGTCTTTATATGAAACGGCAAAGCGATTTTCCAAATCATCGCGCCAGTTGTACATCGCATTTAAAGCAATCTTGTTTCTCGTATTGAAATCAAAATCCCAGGCCGCAGACACCGATCGACGAATTCTATGTACATCATATTTACGGATTTGCATATCTTTCATAAAAACATTACCCTTATCATCTTTCTTCCACTAACTTTCGATGTTGTTCGAGCCAAAGTCATTGCTTTGAAGCGTTCCGCTCAATACCAAGCCCATTTTATTGTCCATAAAACGGTTACCATAGATCACTGAACCATTGTAAATTCCCTTCTCACGAACTGGCGAGTAGCCGCCACCCAATGTCGCAGAAATACGTTGTTTGTTTGGAACAGGACGCGTAATCAAATTCACGCTACCACCAATTGCATCAGCGTCCATATCCGGTGTTAACGTCTTGTTGACTTCGATTGTCGAGATCATATCCGACGGAATCAAATCCATCTGCACATTACGGTTGTCTCCCTCTGCAGAAGGGATGCGGTCCCCGTTCAACGTAACGGAGTTCAATTCTGGCGATAGACCGCGAATAATAATGTTACGCGCTTCACCTTGGTCATTCTGCATTGTGATACCCGGAACACGTTTCAAAGCATCACCAATATTCTGATCCGGGAAACGACCCACTTGATCCGAAGAAATGATATTGGAAATATTGCTGTTGTTCTTTTGTTGGTTCAAGGCCTTCGCTTGACCTCTCGCTAAATCGCCCATCACATGCACTTCATCAATGCTGCGCGAAGATGACGATAGCAAAACTTCAATAGCATCCTGACCAGGTCTCACTGTGACAGTCTCTGAATAATGCGCATAGCCTAAGTAATCAACGGTTAGCGTGTAAGTACCTGCAGGAAGGTTTAGAAACTCGAAATTACCATTGACATCTGATACGGTAAATCGATTGCCATCCGAAATCTTTAAAGTAGCTCCCGGAAGCGAAAAATTGTCATTTCCGTCCATGATCTTACCCTTTAAGATGGTAGTCTGGGCGAACGAAAATAAACATGTTAAATTAAATACAATTAGTAATAATAATCTCATATAAGTAATAATTAAATCTATGCGCAAAAATAAAACGACACAGTAATCACTTAATTAATACAAGATTATAAAATTGTTAATTACCCAATTTCGATATTAAGTTTATGTTTATTCTCTAAATAGTTAAGGAATTATCAGAAGTTGTATTAAATAAATAGAAAAGCCCATCTCTTTCAAGATAGGCCTGTTTTATGTTTTATCGCATACGCTTTATGTGCTTCTAAATTGGAGATACCATTTGCATCAAAATCGCCGTCAGCCAACCGGCATAAGTTCCGATAGCATAACTGAACACCGATAAGATAACGCCTACCGAGATAAGCGAAGGATGGAATGCTGCAGAAGTAACCGATGCAGAAGCAACACCGCCAACATTTGCCATACTCCCGACTGCGAAGTAGAAAAACGGAACTTTAAATATCTTTCCAACAATTATCAATAGCAGCGCATGGAATGAAATCCACAAAATTCCGACAATAAATAGTCCTGGGTTATCCAAGATTGCAAGGATATTCATCTGCATGCCGATCGTAGTGATCAAGGCATACAATAAAACTGTTCCAAGCTTGGAAGCACCTGCGAATTCTAATTTCTTGGCTGGCGTAAAAGACATCGCTATACCAATAACCGTTGCGAAGAACACGATCCAAAAGAAATCGCTCGTTAAGGAAAATGTCTCCAGATGTGGATAATTCGTTTTCATAAAAGCGGCAAGTGGCTCTGCAAGGAAAGTCGCTAGACCCGTTCCACCAAAAGCGATCGCGATCATAAGCATTAAATCTTTCGTCTCCGGGATTCGGCTGTTCGCCTTTGCTTTAGCGTCCATTTTCTCTTTCAAATGTTCCACATCGCTCGCATCCGCTTTGAAAAATGCATTGAACTTATCTGCTTTGCTAGCGCCATAAAGAAGAAACGCCATCCAGATATAGGCAACAAATACATCTACAGCGATAATCGATGAGAATAGATTCGGCGATGGTTTCAATATTTCTTTTAATGCTACTTGGTTGGCCGATCCTCCAATCCAGGAGCCTGCAAGCGCCCCAAGTCCGCGCCATACTTCGTCTGGGCCGGCGCCGCCAACCACTTCCGGAGCAACTAGCGAAGTTAAGTAAACCGCTAATGGTCCACCAAGAAGGATACCGACGGTACCCGTAATAAACATCAGTCCTGCACGCTTCCTTAACGCCCACATCTCCTTCAAATCTAAATTGATGATAAATAGGATCAAACAGGCAGGCAGGAAGTAGCGGCTACCAATAGAGGTAAGCGGCGAGTTTTCGCCATCAATTACTCCAAATGAATTCAATAAGCCCGGAAGAAAATAACACAACAACAGGGGCGGGATAATATTGTAAAATCCTTTTACATATTTGTTGGACAAACTAGAGCTGTAAAATACAAGTCCTAAGATGGTCATCAACAAACCAAATACTACGGTCGTGTTGCTGATTAGCGGTTCTGCTTCAGGGGTAGAAATTTGCATAAATTTGTAATAATTGTTATTTTGCTGTGAAATTAGATAATTCTACCGAGTAATCGTTCAAAAAATCTTAATTAACAATTTCTAATTATCATCTAGATCTACATAAATAATATATAATGGACCGTAGGAATTTTCTCAAAAGTAGCGGTGTGCTACTAGGAACCTCTACACTAGACCTTCCAACCCCGCAATTCGAACTCAAGAAAAAAATAAAAGTTGGCCTTATCGGTTGTGGCGGTAGGGGAACGGGCGCGGCATTCCAAGCATTGCAGGCTGATCCGGACACGGAGCTTGTTGCTTTGGCCGACATCTTTCCCGATCAAATTGAAACGGCTTTAGCGGCCCTCAAAGAGGGGCATAAGGATAAGGTTAAAGTCGATGAAAGCCGTAAATATGTAGGATTCGAATCTTATAAAAAGCTAATCGCAAGCGATGTAGACGTGGTTTTATTGGCATCGCCACCTTGTTTTCGACCTGACCATCTTGCCGAGGCTGTAAAGAAGGGAAAACACATCTTCTGTGAAAAGCCGATGGCAGTGGATATTCCCGGGGTGCACTCGGTACGCGAGAGCGTAAAATTAGCGAAAGAAAAGAAACTAAATATCGTGGCAGGATTTTGTTTCCGCTACTCCGTTCCAAATCGCGAGTTAGCAAAACTTGTACATGCCGGTAGTATTGGTGATATCTATGGATTGAGCACCTTCCGCTTAGGAGGCGAATTGACACAAAAACCTCGACAAGCATCCTGGACCGATCTTCAAGATCAACTTCGCAACTGGTTCTACTACCAGCGCTATTCCGGAGATATCATCGTAGAACAGACCATACACAGCATCGACTTTATGTCATGGATGCTAAACGATAAATTGCCGAAAACGGTATCCGGAACGGGTGGCCGCCAAAGCAAACCTTGGACGGAATTTGGAAATGTCTACGACCATTTTGCCATAGAATTCGATTATGGGGACGGATTAAAGGGCTTCCACTTCGGAAGACAACAAAACGGAACGCAGAACCGAAACTCGGTGGAAGCGATCGGAACCAAAGGAAATCTTCAGGTAGGCATGCTGAGCAGCTATGTGATCAATGGACAGAACCCATGGAAATTCCAAGGCAAGATGAACAACATGTACCAAACGCAGCATGATGAGCTCTTCGCAGCCATTCGCAATAAACAGGTCATCAACGATGGCGATACGATGGCGGATTCGACTATGCTTGCCATTTGGGCCCGTGAAGCGGCCTATACCGGTAAAGCCATTAGCTTAGATGAAATCATGAACTCGACGAAGACCTATGGACCAAATTCAGAAGGTTACGATTGGGCGATGGAGATTGATAATGCACGAATTCCAAGACCAGGGCATACGAGCTAAGAGGAGTTAGGATGGGAAAAATAAGAATCCTTGTTGTAGGATGTGGGAATATGGGCGCATCTCATGCGCTTGCTTATCATGAAATGGACGGATTTGAAATCGTAGGGCTAGTGTCCAGAGGCGATTCAAAGAATAAGCTGAACGAAAAACTAGGAGCAGACTATCCGCTTTATAATGAATTCGAGGAGGCCCTATCGGCCACTCAGCCCGATGCGGTATGTATCTCTACTTATCCAGATACGCATGAAGATTATGCCGTGAAAGCTCTCGAGGCTGGCGCGCATGTCTTTATCGAGAAACCCTTGGCGGATACCGTCGCAGGTGCTCAACGCGTGATCGACGCTGCTGTGAAGGCTAATAAAAAATTAGTGGTGGGCTATATCCTGCGTCATCATCCTTCCTGGATGAAGTTTATCGAGGTTGCGAAGACGATGGGAAGTCCATTAGTGATGCGCATGAATCTCAATCAGCAAAGCCATGGCTACATGTGGGATGTTCATCGCAATCTGATGAAGAGCCTGAGTCCAATCGTCGATTGTGGTGTGCATTATATAGACGTCATGTGCCAGATGACAGAAGCAAAGCCTGTTTCTGTGTCGGCTATTGGAGCTCGCCTAACCGATGACATTGCTGCAGATAATTACAATTACGGACAGTTGCAGATTCGATTTGATAACGGCAGTGTGGGCTGGTATGAAGCTGGCTGGGGACCGATGGTCAGCGAGACTGCCTTTTTCGTCAAAGATGTAATAGGCCCAAAAGGTTGTGTATCGATTGTTGCGAAAGAAGCTAGTAAAGCGGGTAATTCAGATTCCATTGATGCGCATTCTAAAGCGGAGTCTTTGAAAGTGCATTATGCAGATATCGACGCGAAGAACGAATTTACACGTGCGGACGAATGGATAGATCTGGCAGACGAGCCGGACCATCAGGAACTTTGTAATCGCGAACAACGTTTCTTCCTGAAAGCAATAAATGAGGATCTGGACTTATCGAAATCCATGCAAGATGCCTTAAATAGCTTGCAGATTGCTGTTGCTTGCGATGAGTCCGTAAAGACTGGACAAACCGTTCAGCTATAAAAATATACAAGCAGGTTTATTTCACAATAAATTCTGTACGCCTATTGCGTTGTTTCCCTTCTTCGGAACTGTTTGACGCAATAGGTTTTTCATCTCCATATCCTTTCACGCTCAATCGTCCAGCAGAAATGCCCTTCGAAATCAGCCAGGTAGAAACTGCTTTCGCCCGGTTCTCCGATAAAGTCTGATTGGCTGCCTTATTTCCTGTATTATCTGTATGTCCCGCAATCTCGATCTGCAATTTTGGGTTCGCTTGGAGTAGTCCCAGTAACAGATTCAATTCGCTTTCCGAGCTTGGGAGGATCTCGTATTTATTGACGTCAAAGTAAATATTGCGGAGCGTCGCAATGGCGCCACTTTTTATAGGCTCTAAGAAAATACTGTCCTGATAGCGCTTATTGGCAAACTCCGGTTTGTCCAATGCATATTGTTTGGAGTCGAATAAATAGCCTTCCTTCTGTATATGTACGGCATAGTTTGCACCAACAGGCAAAACCGCGATAAAACCGCCGTCTATATAATCACTCTTTTTCTCAAAGACTACCTCTTTGCTGTTTGTATTGGTCACGCGAATGCTTGCATCCAGCGGTTGATGGTTGGACTTATCGAAAACCAAACCTGCTATATAGGCAATAGCCGGGGGCTGTTGTTCCTTAGGGAATGTAAAACGATAGATATCCCATTGTCGTTCGCTGTCTTGCGAGGCTAAGTGCGCAATACTGCCGTCCAGGCTGACATGGAAACTGCGCTGATCTAAATGATTATTGATGGCGGGGCCTAGATTTTCGGGTTTGCTCCATTTACCGTCTTTTGTGCGGACAGTTTTATAGATATCGTTCTTGCCGAAACCGGGCCAGCCATTGGAAGAGAAATACAAGGTTTTATTATCGGCATGCAGATAGGGGGCACCCTCATCGAAGGGCGAGTTGATATCGGGGCCTAAATTCTCCGGCGTCGACCATTTGCCGTCTGCTTCTAATTCGGCTTTCCAAATATCATAGCTGCCTTGCCCCCCTGAGCGGTTACTTACGAAGTAGAGCGTTTTTCCGTCCGCAGAGATTGCAGGTTGTGATTCCCAACCTCGTGTATTTATCCCCGGACCCAAATTGAAAGGCTCGCTCCAAGTATTATTTTCTTTCTTTGAAACATAGAGGTCACAGCTACCCAAGCCGTCGGGCCGATTACATCCCGTAAAAAACAGGTATTTCCCATCCGGCGAAATGCAATGTGCGCCCTCATTAAAACGAGATGAATTTACCGGTTCTGGCAGTCTGACCGCTTCCGTCCATTTACCATCGACGAGAAAGCTTTCGTAAAAATTCTCCTGATTGTTCTCCTTGCGGGTAAAAATGATGCTCGCATTGTCGGCCGTTAGCTTAGGATAGTATTCGTCTTTATCGGTATTGATGCTAGCTGGAAGCGCAATTAAACCGCTATTTCCAGCCTTTATATGCTGCAAGGAAAAAGCACAGTCGGCAAGATATTTATCGACGAGCAGCTGGCTCTTCTCCGAGAGTTTTCCTTTTTCCTTATAGTTTAATAGATTTTTGCTGGCTTGCTGATAATCGCCAACTCCCAAATAAGCCTCGCCGAGACCAAAGTAAGTGAGTGCGGTTAAAGAAGGGTTTAAGATAAGTACTTGCTCATACGCGGATATTGCTTTCTCATACTGCTCTAAACTACGCTGTATATCACCTAAAGTCTGAAAGCCAGTGGCAAAAGTCGGATCCTCCTGGGTTGCTTTTTCCAACCAGGATATCGCTTGCAGAAGCTGATTTTGACTGATGGCTTTTCCTGCTTCCTGATAAGCCTGTTGTGCCTTTCGGTTTTTAGAATCAACTTGCGAATACGAGAGATTCCCTAAACCAAAAAGAAATAGGATCAATAAACAAATACCTAGTTTCTTGTTCTGCATAGCAGTTTAAAACTAAGCATTATTCATAAATATTAAGGAATGTTCAGGTATTTATGTGTTTGCAAAGAAATTTCCCATTTCGGATTATCTTTTACGTAATCGATAATTAAAGGGGTCATTTCTGCCGCTTTTGACCATTCAGGTTGTAAATAAAGCTTACAGTTTTTGCCGACGAATTTTGCATGGTCTTCCGCCCACTGGAAATCGCTTTTATTAAAAACAATCACTTTCAATTCACCCGCCGCAGCCAAGACATCCTGACGTGGACCTTTGAATTTCTTCGGTGAAAGGCAAATCCAATCCCAATAGCCTGTTAACGGATACGCACCTGAGGTCTCTAAGAAAATTTGAATTCCTGCTTCGCGTAATTTTTGTGTCAAATAAGTCAAGTTGTAAAGTAGGGGCTCGCCACCGGTAATCACTACCGTTTTTGCCGGATACTTCAGGGCGTTCGCTACGATCTGCTCCGCGGAGGTCAAAGGGTGCAGGGATGCATCCCAGCTTTCCTTCACGTCACACCAATGACAACCTACATCACAACCGCCCAAACGGATAAAATAAGCCGCTTTTCCTGTGTGATATCCTTCGCCTTGTATCGTGTAGAATTCTTCCATTAAAGGAAGCATGGTGCCATCTTCCGGAACTTGATTTGACATAATGCAGTAAATAGAAGTGCAAAAGTAAGAAAAAACTTTCAGCATTCCATTTCATGCGTCGGCGCAATTGGAGTTCTTGAGGATCATTAAATCCAGACCGTTTTCGAAAAAGGCGGAGCATTTTTCACTATACAGTCGAGGCTTGCTCTGCTATCCGCTTTATCAAGCCTAAATCAAAACCCAATCAAAGCCCTTTTGGAGCGGGGTTGAAAGGGTTATACATTGGGGTTGTAAGGGCTTTACATTGGGTTTAAACTGTAGCAGTTCCGACGCCTGTCTCTTTGATATCCGTGTTGGTGCATGTTTAGCGTCCATCCAGGACGCTAATAAGTTTTGCTGTTTTAATGAGCGCATGAAAGTTTTTATTACACATAAATATTCCGTATTTTTGTACCTCGATTAATTAAGGCAATCACTTTAAAAATCAATGTAATTGTAAACATTGGCTAGGTTGCAAATTTATACACAATTTAAAGATCATAGTTGTACATGATTAACATTACACTACCCGACGGCTCGGTTCGTCAGTATGAAAAAGGCACAACTGCTATGCAGGTTGCGCTATCAATTTCCGAAGGTTTAGCAAGAAATGTATTAGCAGCGGAAGTTAATGGAGAGGTATGGGATGCATCACGCGCGATTGAAGCGGACGCAAACGTGAAATTATTGACCTGGAACGACGAAAAGGGTAAATCTACTTTTTGGCACTCCTCAGCGCATATTTTAGCGGAAGCTTTAGAGGCGCTTTATCCGGGGGTTAAATTTGGTATTGGTCCATCGATTGAAACTGGATTCTACTATGATGTAGACTTTGGCGATCGTGAGTTCTCATCCGACGATTTCAAGCAAATCGAGGACAAGATGTTGGAGCTAGCGAAACAAAAAGAGGTATTCGAGCGCAAAGCAGTTTCCAAAGCAGAGGCATTGGAATACTTTACAGAGAAAGGCGACGAGTACAAATTAGACTTGATCAAGGATCTGGAAGATGGAAAGATTACGTTCTATTCGCAAGGGAACTTTACAGACTTATGTCGTGGTCCACACATTCCGAATACTGGATTTATCAAGGCTATTAAATTGACAAACGTAGCTGGAGCTTATTGGAGAGGCGATGAAACGCGCAAGCAGTTGACCCGTATTTACGGTGTTACTTTCCCTAAAGCATCTGAGCTAACTGAATATTTACGTTTTATTGAAGAAGCGAAGAAACGCGACCACCGTAAATTAGGTAGGGAGCTTGAATTATTTGCTTTCTCGGAAAAGGTGGGCATGGGTTTACCACTATGGTTGCCTAAAGGTACCGCACTTCGTCAGAAATTACAGGATTTCTTACAGCGTGCGCAGATTGCAGCGGGTTATGAGCCGGTGGTAACTCCACATATTGGACATAAGCAGTTGTATATCACTTCCGGGCACTATGAGAAATACGGTGCGGATTCTTTCCAGCCGATCAAAACGCCGGTAGAAGGCGAGGAGTTCTTGTTAAAGCCAATGAACTGTCCTCATCACTGTGAGATTTACAAAGTAAAACCTCGTTCGTACAAGGATTTACCAGTTCGTTTTGCAGAGTTCGGTACAGTTTACCGTTACGAGCAGTCGGGCGAATTGCACGGATTAACGCGCGTTCGTGGGTTTACGCAGGATGATGCACACTTATTCTGTCGTCCGGATCAGGTAAAAGACGAGTTTAAGAAAGTAATTGATTTAGTACTTTATGTTTTCAATGCGTTAGGATTCAACGATTTTACAGCGCAGGTTTCGTTACGTGACCCGGAGAACAAAACAAAATATATTGGTTCTGATGAGAACTGGGCATTAGCAGAATCAGCGATTATAGAATCGGCTGAGGAAAAAGGCTTGCCGACGGTTATTGAATATGGCGAGGCTGCATTTTATGGTCCTAAATTAGACTTCATGGTGAAGGATGCATTGGGCAGAAAATGGCAGTTAGGTACGATCCAAGTGGATTATAACCTACCGGAGCGTTTTGAACTGGAATATACAGGTTCTGACAACCAGAAGCATCGCCCGGTGATGATCCACCGCGCACCATTCGGATCGATTGAGCGTTTTGTTGCCGTTCTGATTGAGCACTGCGGCGGACAGTTTCCGTTATGGCTTGCTCCTGAGCAGTTTATCGTCTTGCCAGTATCAGAAAAATATGAAGAATATGCGCAAAAACTTTTGGAATCGCTAAATAATTCCGATATTCGCGGTCTGATTGACTTGCGTGATGAGAAGGTTGGGCGCAAAATCCGCGATGCCGAGGTTAAGAAAATGCCTTATATGGTAATCGTGGGCGAGAAAGAGATGGAAAGTGGGTCAATCTCGATTCGTAAACACGGGGGGGTTGACTTAGGGTCAATGTCGCCAGAAGCATTTAAAGAATTATTAATAAAAGAAGTAACTGTTTAATTTAAAAACATTTGGCAAAAAGTAACAATTTCGGTAACAGAGGTCCTATGAGAAAAAAGGAGCCTGAACACCGTATCAATGAGCACATTCGCGTTCCAGAAGTACGTTTAGTTGGGGATAACGTAGAGACCGGAGTTTATCCTACAAGACAGGCTTTACAACTTGCTGATGAGTTGGAGTTGGATTTAGTAGAGATTTCTCCTAATGCGACGCCTCCTGTTTGTAAAATTATAGATTACAGTAAATTCGTTTACGAGCAAAAGAAGAAGCAAAAGGAAATCAAGGCCAATGCGAAGCAAACGGTAATCAAAGAGATTCGTTTTGGACCGAATACCAGTGAGCATGACTTCGAATTCAAATTGAAACATGCGATGCGTTTCTTAGAAAGTGGCGAGAAGGTTCGTGCCTATGTACACTTCAAAGGACGTGCGATCGTCTTCAAAGAGCAGGGTGAAATTTTATTATTACGTTTCGCTCAGGCTTTGGAAGAGTATGGTAAGGTTGAATTATTGCCGAAATTGGAAGGTAAGCGTATGTTCTTAACATTAGCGCCAAAAGCTTCTCCAAAAAAATAAGCATCTAACAGATTGATATAAAATTTATAGTATTATGCCAAAAGTAAAAACCAATTCCAGCGCGAAAAAACGCTTTAAATTGACTGGAACAGGTAAAGTTGCAAGAAAGAACGCTTTCAAAAGCCACATCTTGACAAAGAAAACTACGAAACAAAAACGTAACTTAACTACAACTAGTTATGTTTCTGATGCCGATATGGGCAACGTTAAACGTATGCTTGCACTCGGTAAATAAGTTTTATACCATTTTTTTTAATAACAATATTTTTTAACCGGGTATCAGGTAGTAAGATTGCTGAAAAACGTAACACCTTATACCAAACAAAAATTTACAAATTATGCCACGTTCGGTTAACGCAGTAGCTTCTAGAAGAAGAAGAAAAAGAATCCTTAAATTAGCGAAAGGCTATTATGGATCACGCAGCAAAGTTTATACTATTGCTAAAAACACAGTAGAAAAAGGTTTACAGTACGCTTACCGCGACCGTAAAACCAAAAAACGCGAGTTCAGAGCTTTATGGATCCAACGTATCAACGCTGGAGCTCGTCAACACGGAATTTCATATTCTCAATTAATCGGTAAATTAAATGCTAAAAACATTGGCTTAAACCGTAAGGTATTAGCTGACTTAGCTTTAAACAATCCGGATGCTTTCAAAGCAGTTGTAGACGCAGTAAAATAGAGTTTTAAACCGCTATCAATTTGTTAGATATAAAGAAACCACTCGTAAGAGTGGTTTTTTTTGTGCGCTAGTTTAGCTTAATCGTAAACTCATCGTAGTCTTCTGTGCGCCAGGCCATGTTTTGGGTATTGGAGGATAGCGCAAAGAAAGGGGAGAAGGTGCGTACTTTTACGGTCTTTCCATCCGGCAGGAATTCTAGTATTCTGATCCAGCCGTCGCCACCGCTTCCGTAGGTCCCGCCACCTAAAGCTTGTGCATTAAAAGTCATCTGGCTCACATTCTTTCCGGCAGCATTTTTATCGATTCTAAATCCTAAATGTTTCTTCACATCATTCGGCGATCCAATGTGCCCGGAGAATACCATTTCAATATTTTTGGATGGCTTCACCAGTCTGTTGAACACAGACGTTCCGTAGTTTGCATCCTGAAGGTCGTATTTCGCAGTCTCGATATGTTCGTTCTTGAAGTTTAGGTAAGCATGGGTAAGCAAAAGAACGCTGTGGTTAGCATATTTTTCGTGGTTGACCACTTGGTTTGCCCAGCGTAAGATCGTGTCTCTAGGGGCGAATTCTAGCGATAGGAACAAGAAGTCTTTGCCATGAGGTGATTTCCATTCATAGGATGCATTTTCCAAGCTTGGATTTCCATACACATTGGCGGTCACCTCGCGCAGCAGTCTTTGGTTCTTGCTGTTTTTGTCAGCAGGGAAGTACTGCGGGAAATGGGTGGTTTTGGGTTTGTGGGTATAGCTGAAAATATTGTAATCGTGGTTCCCTGTTGCGGTAATATAGGGGATCTTTCCATCGAGCTTTCCAAAGGCTTTTGCGGAGGCTTCCCATTGTTGTTTGCCGGTTTGGTCCATCTTCTTCGGATCCGGGTTGATGATATCATCGTGTTCGACCAGGTCGCCGGTACACATCACCATTTTGATGTTCATTTTTTCTTCGTTTTCCACGATCCAGTTCATCATGACATCCAGAATGGGTTGGTTTCTTTTGAACTTGACATAGTTCTGTATGTCTGGTAGCAGAATCATGGTCCAAGATTGTTGATTCTCCAGACTAGGCTGTTTGAATTTAACCTGCTCCTGTGCCTTACTATCTATCGGTTTTAAGAATAAGCAGGCTAGGGCGAGTGCTAGAAATTTGTGGTATGGTTTCATAAGCGTTGATTTTGATTAGAAACAACAAACGTGACCTGGAGGGGGCCACGCTTGCTGATATTTACATACTATTGTGATTTAAACAAATCCATTATTAATATCCCGGGTTTTGAGTCATCGCTGGGTTTGCATCTATTTCTTTGATGTCAATTGGCCAGTATTCATCTTTGTTCACCTGGAATTTTACTTCTTGCGTGCCGAACGATTTTATTGCTACACTATGGTTGTAAACCGGGTTAGCATTTTCATCGATTCTTTGGATCGCTGCTTTCGTCCATGCGTTTGCATCTCTGTTTAGATAGATGTATCCGTTCATCACGTCTTTAGCGATGTTCCAACGGCGTAAGTCGAACCAACGTAATCCGTCGTTTGCAAGCTCTACTTTGCGCTCGTAACGCAACGCTTGGCGCATCTGTGCTTGTGATAAACCTTGAGGAAGGTTCGGCATCTTCGCGCGTGAGCGGATTTCGTTGATGGCATCGTAAACCGACTGGTCTATGCTTCCGCTTTCGATTTTTGCTTCTGCATAGATCAATAGCAATTCAGCATAACGGAAGATACCTACGTTAAGGTCTGATTCTCCCGATACAGATGTGGTTGCATATTCGCTTAAGTCCGTATGTTTTCTCCATAAATAACCAGAGAACGAACGGTACGCATTTGTTGCATCGGTGTTATTTTGAGAAGTTGGTTTTGTGCCAGTTCCGTTGATCACCGGCCAGTAGTTGTTTACTTTCGCAAACTTTGCGTTCGGTTCGAATTGGAAACCGAAGTAACGCGAGCCTGGGCGTGCGGTGTACATATCTAAGCGAGGGTCGCGGTTTTCGAATGGCTTCGCCTCGTTGTAGATAGTTGACTCGGTGATGTATTTTCCTTGGATGTCTTGGAACGAGTCGATGAAGTTTTGAGTTGGCCCCCAGTAACAAACACCCTTACCCAAGCGTGATGCCATGTAGTAAGTTTGGTTGTGCGTATTGGCATTGATGGCTTTGTTGTATTCTGCCACCCAGATCCATTCTTTGCTATCTTTATAACCTGCGTGTCCATAGATGTTTGCCGATTGTGGCTCGCCGTCTGCATGCCCTTTCCCTACGTATGCGATTGTTGCGTCAAATGGTGTAAGGGCGTGCTGACCTTTTGCTAGATCCAATGCTTTTTTCGAAGCCGCTACAGCCACATCGTAGCGTTGATAGTTTAGGGCTACGCGCGCTTGCAACATGTAAGCAGCAACGCGTGATGCGCGAACATTGCCTGAAGTTGCTTGTGAAACCGGTAAGTATTCTGCCGTTTCTTCCAATTCTTTGATGATGAAATCAATGACTTGCTTTTTATCAGTTCGCCCCGGTAGCTCATCATTTAGCTTTAATGCTTTAGTTAATAATGCGACGTCGCCATATAGTTCAACTAATTGCGAGTAACAATACGCGCGGATAAAACGCAACTCAGCGTTGGTTTTGTTGTACTGTTCTTCACCCATGCTGGCTTTCAAGGGCTCTAGATTATCTAATACCAGGTGCACGCGAGCGATGGTCTTGTAGTGTGCCGACCAAGGCTTTGTTGCTAATGCGTTATCCGTAGTGATTGAACTCGTGATAGGGGATGTATAGTTATTGCCCGGACGCGCATAGCCAATATCGGTAATATTGTCCATGACGTGCCATATCGGCGTGCTGGAGGCATCGATCAGCGTCAATGCTTTATATGCTCCTAATAGTCCAAGTTCTGCTTCTTTAGCGTCTAATGGGAAGTTTTCTGTGGATGGACCGTTCAGGTTCAAACGATCCAATTCGCATGATGTCATCAATGCTGCGCATAACATGCTAATTCCTAATATTCTTTTTGTATGCTTAATCATGATGTCTTAAAATTTAATGTCTAAACCAAATGTGTACACTTTAACTTGTGGGTAGTAGTTACCGGCACCTAGCGATACGTTTTGCGCTGCGCCCGCATTGTAATTGATCTCTGGGTCGTAGCCTTCATAGAAGTTGGTTTTGGTGAATAAGTTCTGTCCATTTGCGTAGATGTAGATTCCTCCGATCTTCGCGTTTTGGAACCATTCGGTCGGGAATTGGTATCCTAAATGGATGTTCTTAAGACGTAAGTATGATGCTGATTTCAACCAGAAATCAGAGTTCTGTGTGTTGTTTGTCGAAGTAACGGATAAGCGTGGAAGTGAAGCATTTCTGTTGTCTTCTGTCCAGTAATCCAATTGCCAAGGCTTGATTGCTGATGAGTTAACTGCCGGGATTACGTAGTGTGAATCTAAGTAGCCATCTACTTTTGCAACGCCTTGTAAGAATGCACTAAATTTGAATCCTTTATAACCTAAGTCTAAGTTAACACCATACGTGTAGCGAGGGATTGTATTACCGATGATCTGTTTGTCAGCATCAGTAATTTTTCCATCAGGGATTGCATTTCCGTCTGCATCAAATGCGCCAGCGATATCTTTGAAACGGATATCTCCGGGTTTCAATGTTCCGAATTGAGTAGGGCCATTGTCGATTTCTTCTTGAGATTGGTAGTAGCCATCAGAAACATATCCATAGATGGAGTTGATTGCGTAGCCTTGTTGTTGGCGAAGCAATGTTCCTACTGGTCTGCTTCTCATGTCAAGAATCTTGTTTCTTACATCCGAGAAGTTGAAGCCTAGTCCGAATTTGAAGTCACTCCATTGGTTGTCATAACGACCACCAACTTCCCAGCCTAAGTTTTCTACTTTCGCAGCATTTTGGTATGGCTCGTTCAATCCGTATAATGCCGAGATTGGAAGCGTCATTAAGATACCATTCGTGTGTTTTTTATACCAGTCGAATGTAAAGCTGAATTTATCGAATAGGGTCGCGTCTAAACCTACGCCTGTTGCTGTTGTTTCTTCCCAACGAAGGTCAGGGTTAGCAAGCGTATTTAAAGTTACCAATTGGCTGATTGCACCGCCCATTGAGATACCGCCTAGGGCTAAGTTCTCCGAGAATGGTTGGTAAGTGCTACCGATATTTTGGTTTCCAAGGATACCCCAAGAAGCTCTGACTTTTAATTGATTGATCTTAGAGCGTAGGTTTTCCATAAAAGGCTCTTGCTCTACTCTCCATCCTGCAGAGAACGAAGGGAATGTTGCCCAGCGATTGCTGCCTAGGAAACGGGATGTACCATCGTAGCGTAAGTTAGCTTCGAACAAGTAACGGTCTTTGTAAGCGTAGTTGAAACGTGAGAAAGCCGATACTAATAACCATTGGTCTTGTGTACCATCATTACGTTTTTTCTCGGTGTCTGCACCTGCATTTAATACTTCGTAGGTATCGTAAGTGTAGTCACGACGGTAACCCATTAGGTATTTTTCGTCGTACGTTTCACGTGAAGTACCTACCATTAAGCTTAAGCTATGGTCGTTGAATGTTTTTGCTGCAGTAGCGTGGAATTGGTAGTTTCCGTAGAAATAACGGTAAGCAGATTCTGTTAATTCTGTTGACTCTGCTGCTGCACCTGCTTCTGCTCCGCCCGAGTAATAAGTCATCAACGCTTTAGAGAAGTTGTGAATATTTCTCGTGCGATAGCGAGGAGCAACTAAACCAGTAATGGATAACCAGTTAACTGGTTTGTAGTTTAGGGATAGATTACCGATTAACTCGATGTTATTTACTTTTCTGTTTCCACCATCTTCGATAAAGCCTACAGGGTTATTCTTAACCCATCCTTCAGACCATTTATCGCCATAGCGGATTGGAATATTCGTAGGCATACGACCCAGGTAATTCCAGACGGTTCCTTCATTGGCAATCTGTAAGCGGTCGCCGTTCATAACCGATAAGTCAACCTTGATATTCAATTTATCATTCGGGTTGATATCCATGTTATTTCTGAAGGTATAGCGTTGGTAGTTTGTATTCTTGATTAAACCATCTTGTTTAACATAGCTTAAAGAGGGATTAACGCGAATAACGCCTGACCCTGTAGATAAGGATGCAAAATGGTTATGCGTGAATCCTGAACCACTTAAGATCGCTTTCTGCCAATCGTAGTTGTCTGGGTTCTCTGCATATAATTGATCGAATTCATCGAAGTTTTGTTGTGTGTATATTTCTTTACCACCATCATTGATACTTGCTTCATTGAATACACGCATAAAGGTGCGGCCGTCTGTCACCTCAGGGATGAAGGTCGCGTCTTGCCAGCCTGTATAGCCTTTGTAGGTTAAGTTGAACGCATCTTTTGCACGTTTTGTAGTCACTAGGATAACACCGTTTGCAGCACGAGAACCGTAGATAGCTGCTGATGCAGCATCTTTCAACACTGACATTGACTCGATTAAGTTCGCGTCGATCGAGTTTAAGTCGCCTGCAACACCGTCGATGATTACTAATGGCTCACTAGCGGAAGAGAAGGAGTTTACACCGCGGATACGGATCGATGCTTGGTCGCCGCCCGGTGCGCCTGTTTGTGAAGTCACGGTTACACCTGGTGCCAGACCTTGTAATGCCGTAGAGGCAGATACAGCAGGACGATTCTCCAGTTGAGACGCGCTGATTGTTGAAACTGCACCCGTAAGATTTGTTTTCTTTTGTGTACCATAGCCGACAACGACAACTTCGTCTAGGTTGGTTAGGTCACTCTCTAACGTCACGTTGATCGTAGTTTGTCCGGATACGGTTCTTTCTACGGTTTTGAAACCGATGCCTTTAAAGATTAACACATCGCTTTTTTCAGCTTGTAAAGAGTAGGCTCCAGCGTCATCCGTTGCGGTAATGGCGTTAAGTCGACCTTTGATGCTGATAGAGACACCTTGCACAGGTTCCCCCTCTGTGTTGGTCACTTTCCCCATTATTTGTAATGGCTGTTGAGCTAATACCATTCCCAATGGCATTATTAACAGCATTAAAATGAGTTGTAATTGTTTTTTCATTTAGATGTTTGTTAATGATAGAAGGTAAAAATGTAATAAGTAATGTTTTCCTTACGGAGCGTGTTTTTATTTCTTAAATAATGTTTCGAAACTAGATTTATAATATTAACATTATGTTAAGGCTATATTGTATTCTTATTAAATCGTAAGATAATATAACATATAACATGGGTTTTACCACAAATTGGTATTGGTTATTGTTTTTGAAACAATGTTTCGAAATTAAAAAAAAGATTTTTAAACACAAGCGTTTAAAAATCTTTTTTTGAGGTAGATGAATAAAATGAGGGTAGATTGATTAGGCAAGGATCATTTTAATACCTAATTCTTCAATAGCTTTGACCGTATCAGGCGATACTTTTGGGTCAGTAATAATGTAGTCTACATCGATCAGTTCGCAGATCTTACCTAAGCCGCGTTTTCCAAACTTCGAACTATCCGCTAGTATAGCTACCTTTTGTGATGTTTGTAACATCTTTTGGTTCAGCGTAGCTTCCGGCAAATTAGAAATGGAGATCCCGAATTCCAAGTCGATGCCATCGGCACCTAGGAATAAGATTCCACAACTGATGTCTTCTAAGATGCGCGTGGCATAATGTCCAGCTACGGACGAGCTGTTGGAGCGGATGAGTCCTCCGAGTTGTAAAACCTCGATATTCGGCTTTCCGCTAAGTTCTAAACCTACTTTTAGCGCTGGTGTGATCACAGTTAATCCCTGAGTGGACTCTAGGTTCTTGGCTAAAGCGAAGACCGTAGTGCCAGATCCAATCATAATGGAATCGTTGTTTTTAATCAGGCGTAAAGCGGCAATTGCGATGCGTTGTTTTTCGTCACTATTAATCGTTTCTTTAATTAATATCGGACGGTCAATGGCATAAGGGTTACTGCTGGAGGCACCTCCCTTAATGCGGAACAACAAGTTTTTGTCTTCTAAAAGCTTAAGATCTTTACGGATCGTTACGCTGGAAACTTTCATGGTTTCACATAGCCAGTCAATCGTAATCTTTCCTTTTTCTTTTAAGCTTTTTAGAATGAATTCGTGTCTATCTGTTATATTCCTCATAATTCATTGTGTCAGTTAATAAGTTTAACAAATATAAACGACTTTTCCTATTTGTGGCTTTCTTTTTTTTTATTTAAAAATGTTTTATTTCTAATCTTTTTTTCTACATTTGACTTGTTAGATTTAGATTCAGCAATAACCAAAATACCTTATGTCAAAATTTATACTGCCGATTCCAGCTCACAAACGTCGTTGGTTTATCATATTCGTCATCTTTCTGGCTATCGTCTTTAACTACTATGATCGTCAGATAGTTTCGATATTGAAACCTATGCTGAAGGAGGAGTTTGATTTGGGAGATGATGGTTATGCGTTGGTGTTGAATGTTTTTACCGTATTCTACGCGCTGATGTATCCTGTGTCCGGATGGCTTGTTGATAAGTTTGGCGAGCGCAAGGTGATGCTTGGCGGTATCTTGGGATGGTCGATCGCTTGTTTGGGTGGCGGCTTCTCGAGAACGTTCGGTTCTTTCTTATTTTTTAGAGGGATGTTGGGAGCGGCAGAGCCTACTAATTTTCCGGCACAACTAAAGGTAGTAACCGTTTGGTTTTCCGGCAAGCTTCGCGCCACAGCAAATAGTTTATGTGTGGCAGGTAGTTCGATCGGAGCCATCATTGCGCCTCCATTGGTGGCTTGGTTAGCAATGCGCTATAATTTTCATACGGTTTTTATCGTTGCAGGGGTAGTCGGATTAATCATTGCGTTGCTTTGGTTCTTAATCTATACGGAGCCGCCTGCGGAAATCAGAGCGGAGGCTACAGGTGCGCAGGTCGATCAAAAGGAAGAAACAGCCTTCACTTGGGGTCAGTTATGGAGCAGAAAGACCTTATGGGGTATCTTGCTTATCCGTTTTGTTAGTGATCCGGTTTGGTATTTCTGTTTATTCTGGTTGCCTGGCTATCTGCAGGAGGAAAGTGGGTTGACATTAGCTCAGATTGGCATGTTCGGCTGGATACCGTTCTTAGTTGCTGATATCGGTGCAATTGGAACGTCTGCATGGTCTGATAAGATGGTGAGAAATGGTAAGGAACCGTTGCTTGCTCGTAAGATTATGTTGAGCAGTATCGCGGTGTTGGCTCCTTTGTGTTGTTTAACAACCTATGTAACGAGTCCTTATTTGACGATCTTTATCTTTGCGTTGGTGGCGGTAGCTTGTTTAAGCTGGTTGTTTACTATCAGTGTAGTAATTGCTGAAGCATTTCCGGTGAAGAACGTGGCTTCGGTACTGGGGATCGCAGGAGGATTTGGCGCATTAGGTGCTGTATTGTTCAACTATTTCGTAGGTCAAATGATGGGTTCATTGGGTGCTGGAACCATCTTTATTGCAATGGCCTTTATGCATCCAATTGCTGTTTTGATTCTGTGGACGATGGTTAAGAAAGAGAAGCCGGAAGAGCATCAAGCAGCTATAGAAGCGTAATTAAAAGATTTAAAATATTATTTATAATTCGACATGGGAGAAGTAAAGACTATTCTTGAGCCCGCGAGAGAGACGCCGGTTCGTATGGATGTGGATGTATTGGTTGTTGGTGGCGGACCTGCAGGTATCATTGCAGCTCAAGCGGCCGCATCTGATGGTTTGAAGGTTGCATTAATCGATAACCGTAGTTTTGTGGGTGGCAATATGACGATTGGTTTACCTATTCTAGGTTTCCTTGGTCAGAAAGGAAATCAGATCATTAAAGGTTTGCCACAGAAGTTTATCGACAGATTGAAAGAAGTTGATGCTGCTTCGGAGCACCGTCCATGTCCTTTGCACATGAGTTTAACTTTAGTTGAACCCGAAGCGGTAAAGAATGTTGGTCTGAAAGTGTTGGAGGAAGCAGGCGTTAAAGTATTGCTGTATGTATTCTCGGCGGGAGTTGTGATGGAAGGTGATGAGCTGAAAGGTGTAATCATTGAAAGCAAATCAGGTAGAGAAGTGATATTGGCTAAAACGGTTATTGACTGTACAGGTGATGCGGATGTTGCTTACAAAGCCGGTGTAGAATGTGAGCAAGGGAATGAAGTTGGAGGTGCGCAGCCACCGACCTTGATGTTCTGTATGGCGAATGTGGATACCGACAAATTGCGTATGTCTATCGCTGAAGAACCTAGAACATATTTAACGGATTTCATTCCTGCGGAATACTTCGGACAGAATCATCAGTTCATCGTGGTAGGTCTTCGCAGTGTGATGGAAAAAGCTCGTCAGGCAGGATACCATCTTCCAGTTGAGCGTACGATCCTGATTACAGGTTTGCGTGAGGGCGAAGTATGGGTGAATATGTCGCGTATCAACGGTGTAGATGGTACTAATCCGGAAAGTTTGACTTTCGGTGAAATTGAAGGCCGTAAGCAAGTAGAAGAGATCCAACGCTATTTGCAGGAGTATGTTCCAGGATTTGAGAACTCGCATTTTACTAAAATGGCGCCTTTCTTAGGTATTCGTGAATCTCGTCGCATTGTAGGAAACTACGTGATGACAGCGGATGACATCTTAGGTTGCCGCAGATTTGATGATGCAGTGGCTGTAGCGAGTTACCCATTAGATATTCACCATCCCGAAGGTGGCGGTTGTACATTGACTTGGTGTGGCGATAGCTATGATATCCCATACAGATCATTGGTTCCGCAAAAAGTGAAGAACTTATTAGTAGCAGGTCGTTCAATCTCGACTACACATGAGGCGATGTCTGCAATTCGCGTAATGGCGCCATGTATGGCCATGGGTGAGGCAGCAGGCCGTGCAGCGAAATTAGCTGTTCGTAAGGGCGTATCACCATCGGAAGTAGATGTGGCAGAATTACGTGCAGAACTTATCAACTCAGGTGCTTACTTAGGCGAAGAAACTGCAGCAAACGCATAAAAAATACAACATCCTATGAATGATTTTAATAACTCTTCAAGGAGAAACTTTATAAAGCAGGCGGGCCTTCTGGCAAGCCTGCCTTTGCTAGGCTCTAGCCAGGTGCTTGCATTGGATTCGCAGAAAGCAAATGTTGGTATCCGCGTTCTTTCTTGCAATATCCGTGTGGATTTACCGGAAGATAACGAGAAAGGACTGGGTTGGCAACATCGACGTGAAGCCTGTATTCAGGTAATCAAGAAACAGCAAGCCGACTTGATCGGTTTTCAGGAAGTTCTTAGAAATCAGTTCTTAGATTTAAAGAATGATCTAAAAGACTATTTTGCTTTTGGATTTGACGGTCCGGAGATGGATAAGTTCAAAGAAGGCTATCATGGAATTGCGAAAAACCCTATTCTTTTTTCCAAGAAGCGCTTTGAATTGATCACAGCAGGGGGGTATTGGTTATCCGAAACTCCACTGATTGCAGGAAGTATCTCCTGGGGAAGTGCGAGAGCGAGAAACTGTAGCTGGGTGCGACTGCTGGATAAAAAAACGAACAGAGAAATCCGACTGATTAACTTACATCTGGATCATGTTAGTAATGAAGCAAAGCTAGGTCAGATCAAAGTAGTACTAGAGGAAGCAGCGCAATATCAAGATGACTTTCCGCAGATACTTACCGGAGATTTCAACAATGGATATGGCGCCGGTCTTTATCCCGAGATCATCAATGCGGGATGGAAAGATAGCTACGTATTGAGCAATGGTGATGCAAAACCTGAAGGAACGACCAATGCATTCCGTCCGGATGATGCTGAACGAAATGCCAAAGCGAAGAAGATCGATTTCATATTCATTAAAGGTCAATTGAGTGCGTCGAAGTCGGTTATCATAAAAGATCGATGGAAGAATATTGTGCCTAGTGACCATTGGTTTTTGTCAGCAGATATTAATTATATCTAGTCCTGAACTGAGGTTGATGTAGTGACCCAGCGAGTAGGTTTTATTTTGTAAACTACTTGAATTAAATAAACGGAAAAGCGTTCTTAATAGCCCACTTTTCCTTTTTTTGGGTCTGATTACTTTTAAAATATTATATTTTGTTAATTTTTATTTATTTTAGATAGCATATTTACATCAACCAATTACAATACTAAACCTAATGGCACAAGACAATTTAATGAACAGGCTGGGGATACCTAGCAATTTAAAGTGGGGATACCTAGGTATTCTGATTTTTATGATGGGGGACGGCGTCGAGCAGGGATGGCTGAGTCCTTATCTGATTGAACATGGCATGTCCATCGAACAATCCTCGCTACTATTTACGGTGTATGGAATTACCATAGCAATCTCTTCTTGGTTTTCCGGCGTATTAGCCGAAAGTTATGGACCAAGGAAGGCGATGGCCATGGGACTTCTACTTTACATCATCGGTACGATAGGTTTTGTGGGTATGGGGATGGCGAAATTAGACTACACATCCATGTTGTTTTTCTACGCAATCAGAGGATTTGGATATCCGTTGTTTGCTTATTCGTTCATGGTTTGGATAACCTATAAAGCGCCACAAGATATCTTAGGTCGGGCAGTCGGATGGTTTTGGTTTGTATTTACAGGTGGATTAAATGTATTGGGAGCCTATTATTCCAGTTGGGCATTGGAGCGATGGGGATATGAAAATACCTTATGGAGTTCAATCTTATGGGTATTGGTAGGGGCGTTCTTTGCATTGGTTTTAAACCGTGATAAGTTCGAAACAAAAGCTTCCAAAGGTTCTAAGATGCAAGAACTGAGCAACGGATTAACCATCGTTAAGAAGGAACCAAAGGTATTGATCGGCGGAATTGTGCGTGTCATCAACACGACAGCGCAATTTGCATTTCCCGTATTCCTTCCGCTATATATGGCAGAGCATGGCTTCGACACGAAAGAATGGTTGCAGATATGGGGGACCATCTTCACCAGTAACATCATCTTCAATCTGATCTTCGGATTTGTTGGCGACCGCTTAGGATGGCAGAATACCATCATGTGGTTTGGTGGCGTAGGATGCGCTATCACGACAGTCTTGTTTTATTATTCACCGATTTGGTTTGGGGGGAGTTATTGGGCGGTAATGGCCGCTGGTATCGCATGGGGAGCGTTGCTCGCAGGATATGTTCCATTATCAGCACTTGTTCCTTCGCTTGTCAAAGAAGATAAGGGAGCTGCGATGGCTATCCTCAATTTAGGGGCAGGTCTACCGGTATTTGTCGGACCGGCAATCGTCGGATTATTAATTAGCACCATTGGAAGTGCGGGCGTTATTTGGGTTTTGGCAGGACTGTATTTAGTCAGCGCTGTATTGACCAAATTTATCACCATTCCAAAAGAAGTAGAATCACACAATTAACAATAAATAGTTTAGAATAGTATAGAATAATTATGAAAGTATTACTTACAGCGCCTTACGAGAATGCGAAAGCTTTGAAAGAGTTGGAAGGCCTTTTTGATGAAGTTGTTTACCGTTCATGGAAACCTCATGGACGTGCATATAATCCTGAAGAGTTAACTGCATTGATCCAGGAAACGGGAGTTGATGCTTTGATTTCTGAACACGATGAAATAACAGCTGATGTATTACGTGCGAATCCTGAATTAAAATTCGTAGGAATTTGCCGCGGTACACCTTCCAATATCGATCTAGCGGTTGCTACAGAATTAGGGATTCCGGTATTTAACACGCCGGCAAGAAATGCGCAAGCGGTTGCCGAGATGTTTATTGCTAATGTGATCACCTTAATGCGTAATACCATCCCAGGTATCAACTGGTTGGAAGGAAAGAACTGGGGCGAAGGCGCACATACCTCATACTTGCAATTTAAGGGCAATGAATTGGCTGGCAAGCGCGTTGGTATGGTAGGATTCGGAGCGGTCGGACAGCACATTGCGCGTATGCTTGTCAATTTCCCATGTGAAATCTATTACTTTGATCCATATTACACGGATGAAAATACAGACTTCAAAAAGGTAGAATTGGATGAGTTATTTGCGGAGTGCGACGTAGTCGGTATCCACTTGCCGGTAACTAATGAGACGAAAGGTATGATCGATAAGAAATACCTTTCACTGATGAAACCTGAAGCGATCTTCGTCAATACGGCACGTGCAACGGTTGTTAATCGTGAGGATTTGCTGGACATCATCGAGAATGGTAAAATCAGAGGAGCTGTGTTGGATGTATTCTACAACGAACCACCTGATGAGATCGACTATAAAATGATCTTGAACAAAAACGTGTTGGCAACACCGCATATCGCCGGTGCAACGCATGAGGTGGAAGATCACCATGCATTTATTATGAACAATAACTTGCGTGAGTTCTTTATCAATGGCAATAAATCGATAAAACAACTGGTTAACAAAGCAGTTTTAGATAAAACAACGATTCAATAATCATGGCACAAAAAGAAGCCTATTTAATAGTAGATATTGGTACGGGTAATGCTCGTGTTGGGGTAGCAACTCCGACCGGGGAAATCTTGAGTATCAAACGCGAGAATGTTCATTACGAGTCCGATACGAACTACGAAGAATCCATCTTCTTTAATCCAAATGAGCTTTGGGATCAGATCCTGCATCTTGCAAAAGATGCACTGGCTGAAGCGGGTGATGTTAAAATTAACGCCATTACAGCGACCAGCCAACGCGAAGGAATAGTTGTTATTGACGCCGAGGGTAACTCCCTACTTGGGATGCCTAATATCGATCATAGAGGGCGTAAATGGGAAAAAGACCTGACAGATAAGGATACAGTTTACAACTTATCAGGGCGCTATCCGACTTCGCTGTTCTCCGCTTTTAAATTAGTTGGCGTAAGGGAAGTCTATCCGGATCTATTCGATAAAATCGCTTGCGTGATGAGCATTAGCGACTGGATTCAGTATAAGTTCTCGGGCGTTACATGCTACGAGCATTCTCAAGCATCCGAAACGTTGCTTTACGATGTAGAGAAAAAACAATGGAGTAACATCTTGCTGGATTTGTTTCAACTTCCAGCTAACATATTGCCACAATTGAAAAATGCTACCTCTGTTCTTGGAACTATCCTTCCAGAGGTGGCAAATACCTTAGCTATCAACGCGGAAGCTGCCGTTGTTGTTGGGGGAGGAGATACGCAGCTGGCAATCCGTAGTATGGATCCTTCTGCAAACGACGTAGTCATTGTTTCAGGAACGACGACTCCGATCATCAAGATCGTCGATACCTATGAGAAAGATGAGGATCAGCGCACTTGGACAAGCCGTCATATCGACGAGCATAACTTCATCCTGGAAGCGAATGCCGGTGTTACCGGATTGAACTATCAGCGCCTGAAGGAAATCTTCTATCCAAACGAAGGTTATGATGTTATTGAGCGTGAATTAGAGGATGCTACCTATTCGCAATGTGTTGCCTCCTTGGGGTCACTAATTGCCGATGAGGAAGAACCCTTGACCAAAGGTGGTTTTATTTTCAATGCGCCAGTTTCCCATCAATTAACGCGTGGCAGCTTTGTATTCGCTATTCTTTGGGATATCGCATGCAGCATCTACGAAAACTACAAGTTCTTATGCGCGGTTTCGCCGCATAACGAATCTTATATCTGGGCATGTGGCGGTGGAGTAGAAAGCCGCAAGCTACGTCAGTTTATCGCCAATCTATTCGGCAAGAGCATCAAAATACGCGATACATTCCGCCAGGCTTCTGTACTTGGAGGCGTATTCGTATGTAATGACGCCTTGCACGTACCGAACATCAGCCCTGAGCTGTTGGAAGAAATTCATCCGCAAGACCATGAAGAATTCGAGCAATTGTATTTGGAGTGGAAAAATGCGCGTAAAACCTTTAAACAAGTAGGAGCATAGATGAACAAATATTTCTTCGGAGTAGACGTCGGAACGCAGGGAGCAAGAATTGTATTGGTAGATCAACAAGGTAAACTGATCGCATCTGATGCGCGTAAGTTCGACTTAGACGAACGATTCAGAGAGGAGCAATCTCCAGACTTATGGTGGCAGGATTGCAGGGAAATGATGGCTGATCTGATTAGTTCTTTGCCTGCGCATATCAACAAATCCGATATCCTCGCCCTATCTGTTACATCGACCTCAGGCACGGTTATCCCACTGGATAAGGACTTAAAACCTTTGCATGATGCGATTATGTACAGCGATCCTCGTTCGGTAGAACAGGGCAAGCGCTGCAAGGAAATTGCCAGCAAATATGTGAAGGATGGATATACAGGGTTCAATGCCTCATCGGGCATCTCTAAGATGCTATGGTTTGTTGAAACCTATCCAGAAAAGGCCGAACAAATTAGCCTTTGGATCCATGCTTCGGATTATATCGTTGGCAAGTTTAGCGGCAATTACCATACGACCGATTATACCAACGTTTTAAAGTCGGCATATGATCTTGAAAAGCTAGAGTGGCCAGCATTTGTTACTCAAGAGATAGGCTTAAAGCCTAGCTGGCTTCAGGAAGTAGTACCTTCCGGCACAGTAGTGGGCAAACTCGATGTTGATCTAGCAGCGACTTGGGGAATCCCGCGTATAGACGTTGTTGTTGGGATGACAGACGGATGTGCCACGCAAATGGCGTCGGGTGCTGTTAGACCAGGTACATGGAATACGACGATAGGAACCACCTTGGTCATCAAGGGAGTAACGAAAAACAATGTGGTCGATCCATTAGGAAGATTATATAGTCACCGTCATCCGGAAGGATATTGGATGCCCGGAGGGGCAAGCAATACCGGCGCTGACTGGATATCCTTAGATTTCGCAGAAAATCTGCAAGAACTAAATGTAGAAGCAGAAAAACTTATCCCAACGGGACTTCTTGCCTGGCCTTTGAAACAAGAAGGTGAAAGATATCCTATTATGGCGCCTCAGGCAAGAGCATTCTTTCCGGAAAACGCGAGCAGAGCGGCACTATTTACCTCAGGTTTAGAAGGGGTCGCTTTTATCGAGCGCCTGGCTTATGAGATCATCGAAGACCTGTCTGGAGAGAAAGTGGAGGCGGTTTATTCGGCCGGTGGAGGCAGTAACTCCGATGTATGGCTGAAGATTAGAGCCTCGGTGATGAATGTGCCTATTTTCAAGTGTAAAGAAGCAAGCGGTGCATTTGGTGCAGCAATCATGGCGGCATCCAATACCTATTATGCTTCCTTGATCGAAGCGGCATCTGCCATGACTCAAATTGAGAAGGAAGTTCAGCCCGACACGACATTGCTAGCCGCCTATGAAGAGCAATACCTAGCATTTAAACAGAAACTTAGCGATTTAAATTATTTATAGATGATTACTATTTGCCTATTACGTCACGGTGAGACAGCATACAATGCCGACGGAAATAAATACTGCGGAAGAACAGATATAGAACTTACTGAAAAAGGACTTCAGCAGGCCAATCGTATGAATGAGCTGTTGAAAGACTTTAGCTTCGACCATATCTTTTCATCGCCGTTAAAACGCGCTAAGCATACAGCAGCTATCGCTTCCGGCGAAGAAGCACGCGTTGTAACCGACGAACGCCTTATCGAAGTAGACTTCGGTAACTGGGAAGGGAAGCGTTCCGACGAATTTATTGCTGAAGACCCGGAGTCTTGGGACAATTGGCTTTCCAATCCCGAAGAACATGCGGCAGGTCGCACAGGAGAAACAGCCAAGCAAGTCATTGCACGCTTAAATAGTTTCTATAACGAGTTGATGGATAAATATGATGGCAAAACAATCCTTGTTGTTGGACACAACGGCGTCAACCGTTTATTCATGTCGAGCCAACTTGGAATGCCTTTGAAGAACTACAGAAAGATCGTTCAAGAGAATTCTGCACTCACGCTGATAACATTGGATAAACATAAAGGTTTTAATTTGTTAAAGCTGAATGCTTAATTTCGCATACAATTAAATCCTAATGAAAAAACTATTTTTTGCAGGCGCTATATTGATGCTATCGCTTCAAGCCTCAGCCCAAAAGCTTCATAAGCTAAACTTCAAAACCGTAGATGAGATGTACAAGTACTTCGAATATGCTTCGGACAAGAAAGTGATATCCGGACATAGAGGAACGATTGAGAATCATATGCCTGAGAACTCCATCCCTTCCATGAAGGAAGTGCTGAAGCATACGGTAGCCATCTTTGAGATCGACCCTCGCTTGACGAAAGATAGTATCCCTGTGATGGTGCATGACGCGACACTCGACCGTACGACTACTGGAACCGGAAAAGTAATCGACTACACTTGGGCAGACTTGAAGAAGCTGAAGCTGAAGGATAAGCAAGGGCAAGCAACAAAATATAAGATCAATACATTAGACGAGATGATTATCTGGGCGAAGGGAAAGACCATCCTAAACCTGGATAAAAAGGATCTTCCGATGGAGATGACTGCTGAAATCATCAGAAAGCACGATGCCTATGCATGGGTATGGGTAACAGTGCACAATGTCGAACAAGCAAGATTCTACCTGGAGAAGAACCCAAAGCAGTATCTATCTATGCATATCAAAACACAACAGGATTTAGACAAGTTCGTTCAATCGGGATTGCCCTTTAATCGGATGATCGTTTATATTGGTCCGGAGATTAAAGCCGCCAATCAAGACATGTACAAATTCTTTCACGAAAAAGGCGTCATGTGCATGATTTCATCAGCACCTACCTACGATAAACTTCTAACCAAAGAAGAACGCGCCGAAAAATTTAGAGCAGTCTTTGCCGACGGAGCCTCTATTTTAGAATCAGATTTACCAATTGAAGTAAGCCAAGCTCTGAAATAAGAAAAGAAGGGTGGAAGGATTGGCAGAATGTGTTGTCTTTGAACCAAGAAATAGTATTTAGTAGTTAGTAGTTAGTATAAAGACCTATAGCGTAATATCCTATTAATCTTAAAATCCTTCCTTTCCTGGTTCAGACAGAAACGTCAATCTTAACGAAAATCTTTACCGCCATAGGTCTAATTACTAAGTACTAAGTACTAACTACTAAAATAGCCTGCTTTAGCAGGCTATTTCTACAGATTACTCTGTTTCTTAATCTTTGTTCTTATCGTTGCAGGCTTAGCGAGTTGCTTAGCCTCATATTGCCTTTCGATATATTTAATAATTTCGCCGGCGATATCCTTACCTGTAGCTTGTTCTATACCTTCCAAGCCAGGAGATGAGTTTACCTCCAGGATAAGTGGGCCACGGGATGAAGGCAGCATATCTACGCCTGCCACGGTAAGTCCCATTGCGCGTGCTGCAGCGATAGCAGTTTCTTTTTCTTTACGCGTCAATTTGATGACTTCCGCCGTACCGCCACGGTGCAGGTTCGAGCGGAATTCGCCTTCTTTCGCGGTACGCTTCATGGCGCCAACTACTTTACCGTCGACAACAAAAGCACGGATATCCGTTCCTTTTGCCTCTTTGATATATTCTTGAATCAAGATGTTGTTCCCTAAGCCATAGAAAGCCTCAATTACCGAAGATGCCGCTTTCTTAGTCTCTGCCAATACCACACCGATTCCCTGCGTTCCTTCTAGCAATTTAATAACCAGTGGTGCTCCGCCCACCATATTGATCAGGTCGTCCACATCAGATGCCGTTCTCGCAAAACCTGTAATCGGTAGACCTAAGCCTGCACCTGAAAGGATTTGCATACAACGCAGTTTATCGCGCGAACGCGTGATCGCCTGACTCGGGTTGGCAGAAATAACTCCCATTACTTCAAACTGACGGACGATTGCCGATCCGTAAAACGTAACGGATGAACCGATACGAGGTACGATGGCGTCAATCTCGCCGATATCTTGGCCCTTATAATGTATGGATGGTTTGCCCTGTTGTATGCCCACATAACATTTGCTGTGATCCATCACCACACATTCATGTCCGCGAGCAACGGCAGCTTCAACCAAACGCTTGGTCGAATAAATTGACTTGTTTGTCGATAATATAGCTATCTTCACTTTCTTAGTTCTTTAACAGATAAATGGGCTTTTATATTTTATATCAAATTGGATGCTAGATTTTTCTTAGCCACATCCACTAAAAATTTTCGAGTGATAAAATTACGCCCTAAAAGCATGGGGTAGGACATTGCTGATCTGTCGCGAAAGGAGAGTTTAATATCGTACAGCTCATTGAACATCCGGATTTTTGTTAGAAATATATAGCGGATTTCTGACTGCCCAAAAGAACTCTTAATCGTTCTTTCACGATGGACAGGGAAAGTCAACTTCAAAACCTTATCGCTATCGAGGTTCGGACGGATATGCCCGATCACATAGAGATGCCCTTTTTTATTGACTACTTCCATTTGTTCACAGTGTAGAACAGAAGTTTCGGCGCCGGTGTCTATTTTAGCGTCGATATCGTAGAGCCCCAATTCGGGCAAATCGATGATCTCTGTTCTACCTATAATTTTCTTGCCGTCCACGTCAAATTTATTCGTAAATAAATTCTCCGTATGGAGAGCGAATAGTTACTTTCTTAGTATCTGCCGCCTCTACGCGACCGATGATTTGTGCTGGGATGTTGAAAGACTCCGATATAGCGATAATATCGGCAGCAATCTCCTCAGGAACATAAAGTTCCATGCGGTGTCCCATATTGAATACCTTGTACATTTCTTGCCAATCGGTATTCGACTCTTTTTGAATTAACTCGAATAGCGCTGGAATCGGGAACAAGTTGTCTTTGATCACGTGGACAGCATCTACGAAATGCAATACTTTCGTTTGTGCACCACCAGAACAATGAACCATACCATCGATTTGCGAACGGTACTTATCCAATATCTGTTTAATTACTGGTGCATAGGTACGTGTTGCTGATAATACCAGTTTACCTGCCGTAATCTCCTCGCCAGTTTCCACTTTAATCTTATCCGTCAATGCCTTTCCGCCAGCAAATACCAAATCGTATGGCACTGCAGGGTCAAAGCTCTCCGGATATTTCTCAGAGATATATTTGCTGAACACATCATGGCGTGCAGAAGTCAATCCATTGGATCCCATACCGCCATTGTATTCCTTCTCATAAGTTGCCTGTCCGTAAGACGCCAAACCTACAATCACATTGCCAGCCTGAATACGGTGGTTGGAGATCACATCTTCGCGCTTCATACGGCAAGTAACGGTACTGTCGACAATAATAGTTCTTACTAGGTCGCCTACGTCAGCAGTTTCGCCACCCGTAGAGTAGATACCCATACCCAGCTCACGAAGCTCCGCAAGAATTTCTTCCGTTCCATTGATGATTTCTGCAATAACTTCACCCGGAATCAGGTTCTTGTTACGGCCAATCGTAGAAGATAATAAGATGTTATCGATTGCACCAACACAAAGTAGATCATCCACATTCATGATGATAGCGTCCTGCGCGATACCGCGCCAAACCGACGCATCGCCAGTCTCTTTCCAGTAAACATAGGCTAAGGAAGATTTTGTACCCGCACCATCTGCATGCATGATATTACACCATTCCTCATCGGAACCTAATATATCAGGGATAATCTTACAGAAAGCTTGTGGGAATAATCCTTTATCAATGTTCTTAATCGCATTGTGCACATCCTCTTTACCAGCGGATACACCTCTTTGGTTGTATTTTAAATCTGACATCTTGCTTGCAAAAATAAACAAACCACTTGATTAATGCGAAAGTTTTTCACCAGCAAACAGCTTTAAATCCAATTCGATAAATTTATTGCACAGATAGGTTAAAGAATCTGTGTCCAATGCTCCTTCAAAAGGGTTAAATGGAAGCGTGCATTCGCCGGACTGGTACTCGGCAGACCAATATATTCTACCCCTTCAACGCGACTTAATAGCTTGTCGTGAAGCGACATCGCTTTCTGCCCATTGAAAAAAACACGTTTAATGCCCGGATAGGTCGCCAGCAATTCAGGAATGGGGTTCGCCTGCACTTCCGAAATATCCGAGTCCATACTTCCCGGACGGATCGCCTTTGCACAGACATCCCACAGGGCAACGCCATGCTTTAACAGAAGGCGCTTTCTATCCTCATACTGACCACTGAGCTCCTCCTCAAACAGCAGATGCATCAATTTCCAAAACCTGTTCTGCGGATGCCCGTAGTACTGTTGTTGAAGCAGAGAGAGGTCGCCGGGCAAACTCCCCAAAATAAGGACCTTCGCATCAGCAGAAATAATAGGTGGAAAAGAAGACTTAAATTCCATTCGATCGCTTAATATCTTTTCAATTTACTAATCTTTTCCTTTTGTTGAAGTAAAACTGCCGCACGATCTGCCAGCTCAACCTGCCATTTCGGATCCGCTTGCTCAGGAAGTCCTTTTACAAATTTCCCGTCAAAATAGTAGAACCTAAATTCCTCCGCCTTTTTGGTCTTAGCATAGTCGAATTCAGGCGAATACATATGGGCATTATAACGATAGATTTCCTCCAGAACGAAAGAAACTTGATTGTCCTTGAAGTAATAATAGTCATTGGTGTAACCACCCTCGCCATAATATTCGATATCCATCTTCTCCATGACATTATTCTTGTAATAGAAATAAGCAATTCCACCCTCAGTCGATTCGCCCAACACCTCCGCCGAATCGATTTTATCCCAGTCCTTGATCGCATGGATCCGCTCGTAATTGTCCCGAATGCGCTGTATGGTATCGACTTTCACTTCGGTAATTAGACCTGTATCGAGCTCAATACTATCCGTTTTGGTATCTTGCTGATTGTTATTGTTTCCCTGACAAGCGGCTGCCAAGATAACAATCGCCAAAGTTAAATATGCTAAAGCTCTCATATTGTTGATATTTGTGTATAGTAACGAATAGGAGGGGGGAATGTTTTGATTTAGACGTTAGATGTGAGATGTTAGATATAAGACGTATGGCGGTTATAAATTTGGTTTTTGAAACATGTTGTCTGAAGGGATTGGTGGGATGCGTTGTTTTGAACCTTTGGTTTAAACCACAAAAGGAGGTTCGTCTGAACCAGGAAAAAAAAGATTTAAGGATGAATAGGATATTACGCAATAGGACTTAATGCTAAGTACTAACTACTAAATACTATTTTGAAAGGATTGGGTTTAACGATTATTTATTGATTACTTTTTCACTTCCCTTGCTGACCCATATCATAGCCCTTTCCGAGCGGCTTTGATTGGGTTATACATTGGGTTTGAAAGGGAAGTGAAAGGGTTCTGAGTAGACGAAGATTCGTGTTTTTTTGAACCAAGAAAGGAAGGATGTAAGGATAATCAGGATGAACTTTGTCTGAACCAAGAAAGGAAGGATGAGAGGATAGACAGGATGACCTTTGTCTGAAGCAGGAAAAAAAGGATTGTAGGATAATCAGGATGAACTTTGTCTGAACCAGGAAAAAAAGGATTGTAGGATAGACGGTTGTGTAACATGAACTGTGTCAATGGGGAATTAACCTAAACCTAAAAGCTCTTATCTAGCCTGATTCTATCACCAAATTTGATATAGAGTTGGGATATTGTCAATGCCCAGTTATGTGCGGGCATTGTCCATTTTTTGGAAATATCCCTGATGATCAAATACATTAGTTTTAAGAGCGCCTGTTCTGAGTTGAAAGCTCCCTTTGTCTTGGTTATCTTTCTGATCTGTCGATGCATCCCCTCAATGGGGTTAGTCGTATATATAATCTTCCGTATATGCTGGTCATATTCGAAGAAGGTGGAAAGATTTACCCAATTTTCCAGCCATGACTTAACTGCTAGTGGATATTTCTTCCCCCATTTTTCCTCGAACAGCAGCAGGTTCTCATAACCCATTTCTTCATTGACCGCTCGGTAGATTGGTTTCATGTCGGCTATTACTTCTCTTTTGTCCTTATCTGTCACATAGCGTATGCTCGAACGGATCTGATGAACAACACAGAGCTGGATCCTAGTCTTTGGAAATATGGCCTCTATAGCTTCAGGGAAGCCTTTAAGCCCGTCAATACAGGCAATCAGGATATCCTCAACACCGCGTTGCTTTAGGTCTGTAAGAACCGAAAGCCAAAATTTAGCGCCCTCATGTTCTGAACTATAAAGCCCGATCAGGTCTTTACGACCATCCATACCTATACCCAATATATTGTAGATGGCTCTTGATTCTACCGTTCCGTTCTGACGAACCTTATAGTGCATGCAGTCCAGGAATACAAAAGGATAAACAGCTTCTAAGGGGCGACTTCGCCATTCATTGACAGCAGGCATGACGCTTTCGGTAATCCGAGAAATCTCTGTCGCGGAAATCTCCATAGCATACATTTCACGGATGAAATCGCTGATACCACGCATGCTCATACCTTTGGCATACATACTCAAAACATGACCTTCTAACTGTTCTGTAATGATTAATTGGCGTTTGGGGACAATCTTAGGCTCGAACGTTCCAGATCGATCGCGGCTCGTTTCCAACTCGAAGGTGCCCGTATGCGGACCCCGGACCGTCTTTTTGGTCTTGCCGTTCCTACGATTACTATTGCCTGAGGCTTTTTCTTCTTCAAGATGGTTGTCCATCTCGCCCGAAAGCATCGATTCCAATAGATGTTTCATCAGGGGCGCCAGAACGCCGTCATTGGGAGATAGGCTCTTGCCTTCGGATAATCCTTGAAGCGCTTCTGCCTTGAAGCGTTCAAAGTCAAATGGGGTCTGTTCTTTCATGACCGTATCGTTTGAATAATTGAATATAATGAATTACATCTAATTATTCCCCTGACACAGTTCAGGTTACAGTCTCGGATAGACAGGATCCTGCCAATCCTACAATCCTTTTTTTCTTGGTTCAAGACAACCCACCCTTCCTTGCCTGGTTCGAGACAAACTTTCCATTCTTTCTTCCAAAAACAACCGATCCCAACACTCCAAAAGAAAAGGGTCGCGAAAGCGACCCTTTTCTAGACGACATACGTCTTATATCTAATGTCTTATGTCTAATATCTAATTAATGTTTAAAATGTCTAACGCCTGTAGTCACCATAGCAACTCCTTTTTCGTTAGCCATATCAATTGACAATTGATCTTTGATGGATCCACCTGGTTGCAATACGGCAACAACACCAGCGTCACCAGCAATTTCGACACAGTCAGGGAATGGGAAGAAGGCATCCGATGCCATCACACTGCCTTTGATTTCGAAACCGAAAGATTGTGCTTTCTCGATTGCTTGTTTTAAAGCATCAACACGTGACGTTTGACCTACGCCAGAAGCGATTAGGGTACCATCTTTAGCAAATACGATCGTATTTGATTTCGTATGCTTAACGATTTTATTGGCAAAGTAAAGATCCTTTAGTTGCTCTTCCGTAGGTTTTACCTCGGTAGCAGCAGTCATTTCCTTAGGGCCTTCAACAGTATTGTCTTTGTCTTGAAGAATAACACCGTTCAACAAGGTTTTGAACTGTTGTGAAGGCAATGCTACTTCTTTACGACGAAGGATAATGCGATTTTTCTTAGCTGTCAATACTTGAAGAGCATCTTCGCTGTATGAAGGAGCGATCAACACCTCAAAGAATAGGTTGTTGATTTCTTCGGCTGTTTCTTTATCGACTTCAGCATTACAGATTAAAACGCCACCAAATGCAGATACAGGGTCACATGCTAAGGCTGCTAACCAAGCATCTTTGATGGTATTGCGGGAAGCAACACCACAAGCATTGGTATGTTTCAAGATAGCGAATGTTGGCTCTTGGAATTCATCGATAATAGCAACTGCCGCATCAACATCTACTAAGTTGTTGTATGAAAGTTCTTTACCGTTTAATTTATCGAACATTGCATCTAAGTTTCCGAAGAATACCCCCTTTTGGTGTGGGTTTTCGCCGTAACGCAACGTTTGTGCTTTTTGCTCCGATTGTTTGAACACTTCGATTGGCTCCTCTTGGTTGAAGTAGTTGAAGATCGCCGTGTCATAATGCGAAGAAGTATTGAATGCGCGTTTTGCAAACGATTTACGTTGCTCTAAACTTGTTGCACCTTCCTGATTTTTTAAGATTTCCTCTAATTCTGTGTAATCATTTTTTGAAGAGATGATCACCACGTCGTTGAAGTTTTTTGCAGCAGCGCGGATCAAAGAAATTCCGCCGATATCAATCTTCTCAATAATATCTTGCTCAGCAGCACCAGAAGCTACAGTTTCTTCAAACGGATATAGGTCAACAATGACTAAGTCAATTTCTGGAATCTCATATTGATCTAATTGTTGTTTATCCTCTGCCAATGGGCGACGGGATAAAATACCTCCGAATACATTCGGGTGTAACGTTTTTACGCGGCCCCCTAAGATTGAAGGGTAACCTGTAAGGTCCTCAACACGCTCTACAGGGATGTCCAAGTCGCGGATAAACGCTTCTGTACCGCCAGTTGAGTAAAATGTAACACCGTAAGTATGTAATAATTGAATTAAAGGCGCAAGGTTATCTTTGTAGTAAACTGAAACCAATGCATTTTTTATCTTAACAGGATGATTCATTGTATTTTGTTTGGAGCCGCAAAGATAAATATTTAAATAGATTATTTGTCTAATAATGTCGATTAATTATCATTGTTATCGGAAATCGTCGCCCTTAGGTTTTTTTTGATATTGTATATATTTAGCGGGTTGGACCTGCTTTCATCCTGTTGCTGTATCAGGGGAATCATAAAAGTTTTTTATATTAGAGTCTACAATTTAAACCGATAATTCTACGCCATGAGAATAGCTCCTTTGATTTCACTCTTTTTATTTATTCTGTGTCTTAGCCATTCCGCGGAGGGACAAGAAAATATTGGTAAAAAGCTAGCGGATGTACGCTCGCCCGAAGTTGCGGCTGATAATACGGTCACTTTTAATCTTATTGCTCCGCAGGCCAAGGAGGTTTTTGTGTTAGGGAATTGGTTGTCTGCCGACTCTCCGACAGGCGATAAGCTAAAGATGACGAAGAATGCCGATGGCCTTTGGTCCGCTACGCAGAACGCTATGGGGCGCGACCTATACTTGTATAATTTTTTGGTTGATGGGGTGCGGATCACTGACCCTTTAAATGTATATCAGATTCGCGACGTGAGCAATGTGTTTAACTATTTTATCACCAATGGGGCGCAAGCAGAGCTTTATAAAACCCATGCTGTTCCGCATGGAACATTGACCAAAGTATGGTATCCATCTGCAATTAATCATGCGGAGCGAAGAATGAGCATTTATACGCCGCCAGGATACGAAAGCTCTAAAAAGTCATACCCGGTATTATACCTTCTGCATGGTATGGGTGGCGATGAGGAAGCATGGCCAAGTTTAGGACGCGTGACTCAGATCATGGATAACCTGATTGCTGCCGGACAGATCGTGCCGATGATTGTGGTGATGCCAAACGGGCATACTTCGAACTCTGCGGCACCTGGCAATTCCGAAAAAGGGGAGTACGCTGTCGAATTCCGTACGCCAGATGTTGGGACAGGGGAGATGGAATCAAACTTTAAGGAAATCATAAACTTTGCAGAGAAGCACTACCGCATAAAGAAAGGAAAAAAGAATAGAGCCATCGCAGGGCTGTCAATGGGTGGGTCGCATACCATGGTGATCTCCGCCACTTACGCCAATACATTTGACTATGTCGGTTTATTCTCCGCAGCCTACCGCTTATCGGATGCCGCTAACATTGCTGTTTACGACAATTTCGACCAAAACCTTTTGCAACAAAAGAAAAATGGGACTGCCCTCTATTGGATCGGAATGGGAAAGACAGATTTTCTGTATAAAACCGGAGAAACCTACCGCAAGAAACTAGACGATATCGGAATGAAATATACCTATTATGAATCCGAAGGTGGACACACCTGGTCGAACTGGCGAGATTATTTGGTGAAGTTTAGTGGGTTGTTGTTTAGGGAGTAGATGTGAGATATTAGATGTGAGATATTAGATGTGAGATATTAGATGTAAGACATTAGATTTTAGATAATTAGACCAGACGCCCGATCCTGTTCATCCTTACATCCTTCCTTTCCTGGTTCAGACAACACTCTAAAATCTCACATCTAAAATTTAATGTCTAATATCCAGATAGGGCATAAGTTTCTTCAATTTTCCTTCGCCATTAAAATGCTTAATTTCTTTTCCGGTTTCTGCGTTATAGATATATGCAAAGGGGAAATTGTTTGGGTTAAAGGCCAATATAAACTGACCTGTGGGGTCGTGGAGGAAATGTACATTGGGTTTGCCGATGAGTTCTTTGGCAAACATGTTTAGCATGCCTTCAACCTGACCTTTTTCCTGCATCGCAATAAAATAAAAGTCGGTATGCTCTTTAAACTTATTTAAAGATTTTCCGACCTCGGACGCCAATTCCTGACAATGTCCGCATCCTGGATCGTAGAATATTAAAATGTTAGTTCCTTTTTTGGATAGCGAATCCGACGTAAAAGCTTGATTGTTCTCCATTTTGAACATGCCTTTAAAAGCCGGTAGTGTATCGGGAACCTGCGCATGTGCCGTACTCAGCATCATCAGAAATAGGAGGAGGCTATATATAAAATTCTTCATAATCTTGTAAAATCCGCTTTTAACTTAGCTAAATCTACCGATTTCGGTTCAATTGCGCGCCGTTTTGCCCCTACTTTTCAAAAAAACCTCTATATTTGGGTTGATTTCATTTATTTATTTATCAATCATAGAAACATTGTGAGAAAACGCATCGCTATTTTTGCTTCAGGTTCTGGTTCAAATGCTCAAAAGATTATGGAGCATTTCAAATATTCTGACGGTGCCGAAGTAGCCTTAGTGCTTAGCAACAACCCGGAAGCCTTCGTGTTGCAGCGCGCTGATAACTTTGAAATTCCTACGCATGTTTTCGATAGACATGATTTTTATGAAAGTAATGAAGTTGTCGATCTTTTGAAAAGATTAGATATTGACCTTGTCGTTCTTGCTGGCTTCCTATGGTTAGTTCCCGACAATTTGTTGAAAGCATTCCCAAATAAGATTATCAATATACATCCGGCACTACTTCCTAAATTCGGCGGAAAAGGAATGTATGGCGATCGTGTCCACAAAGCGGTATTAGAAGCAGGAGAAGAAGAGCACGGCATTACGATCCACTTTGTGAATGAAAACTTCGATGAAGGTGAAGTAATTTACCAAGCGAAGTTCCGTGTGGAACCAGGCGATACCTTAGAAGTGATTAAATTCAATGGTCAACAATTGGAGCATTTGCACTATCCGAAAGTGATTGAGAATTTGCTTAAGAAGTACAATTAGATGTTAGATTTGAGACATTAGATATAAGAGCGTAGGGGCTAGTTTCTTTTTAGACATTAGACGTTAGATTTTATATATAAGACATATGGCGCCTAGAGATAGGCGCTATTTTTATGGATTGTCTGAACCAGGAAAGGAAGGATGTAAGGATGAGCAGGATCCTGTCAATCCTTTAATCCTTCCTTTCCTGTTTCAAGACAAACTCCCTTTCTAAACCAAAGGTTCAAGACAATCTTCTCCTTCCTTTTCTGGTTCAAGACAATACTCTCAACATCTAAAGTCTAATATCTGATGTCTCACATCTAATATCTAAACTTATTTCGTCGTCAATACCTTCTCCAATAATTTCTTTCCTAAATCTGCGACGCTTAATTCGGAGTTTGCGAGCATTATGACTACAGCTTTTTCATCGGGGACAAAGCCTACGAAGGCATTGAAACCGCCGGTTGCTCCGGTGTGGTGGAAATAGATTTGGTCATCGAGCATATTCATGCGCCACGCTAGTCCGATGTCGGTATTTGGTGGAATGAAAAACGTGAATTGCTTGGTGAGGTGCATTGCGCGTTGTATGTCGGTTTCTGGGAAAGTCAATTGCGCGATGGTATAGCGGAGCAGGTCATTCAATGATGATTTGAGGCCTCCAGTGCTTGTGAGTGCTTGGAAATGCCAGTAGCCAACCTCTTTGCCGTTTTTATCGTATGGTTTAGCGATGTTTTTGTTCTTAGGATCAATTTTATCACTGGTGTTGGTCATTTCTAATGGCGTGAGCAATTGCTCCTTCATCAGTTGCATGTAGGGCTTTTTGCTGATGATGCTGATCAACTCGCCCAAAAGTCCATAGCCGATGTTGCTGTACTCGAACTCTTCTTCGGGTTGGCGTGCTGGCTTTACATGCTTTAAGAAGGAGAATAATGCTTTACGGTCGTATAGAGCGTAAGGGTCTGCTTGATTGAACTTTGGATTCTTGTCGATATTATCGGCTAATCGTGGCAGTCCGGAAGTGTGGTTCGCTAAGGTCTTAAACGTAATTTTCTGCAGCGCTGGGTTCATAGCGACCGAATCGGGCAGAAATTTCGTGATCGTATCGTCTAATGAGATCGTCCCTTTGTTGACTAGGTCTGCGAGAAGCGATGCGGTAAATGTCTTTGTTACAGATCCAATTTCATATAGGGTATTGCCGTCGGGAAGGGTATTGTTTCCCTTTGCGGTTTCGCCGTAGAAGAAGCTGTTTAGCTTGTTCTTGTGGATGACAGCGATTGCCAGCGATTGTGCATTTTGTTGTTCTGCATAAGTCCGTGCAAGCGAGTCTACAAAGAAGTCTAAAGGGTTTTTGGTTTCTACTTGCGAGATAACAGTCTCTTTCTTCGGTCCCTGTTTTGGGTCTATCGGTTGAAACATCAATCCTGTAAACTTCATCGTCGAGTCGATTGCCAATGCCAATCCAAGTTCGGTACTGCCAAAAGAAACGCGATATAGTGCAGTTCCTTTGTTAAACTTGTCGAGCTCCGAGTTTTGAATCTTCCCTAACGAAAACAGCTTCTCGGAGGTTTTGATAAAGTCCTCCCTACTGATTGCTTGTTGGAAAGATGGTGCCGCGAGCGAGTAGATGGAGTCTGCTTGCTGGGTATTGATCAAGAATTCGATTCTGTTATAGACTGCGCGATTCTTTCGTTCGTCTTCTGATTGAGCAAATGTGCTTTGCAGCAAGACGAACAGCATAACGAAACATATGCTTATCTTTTTGATTGTCATCCTCAAATCTACAAAACAAATTATAAACCGATTACCTGTTTCAATCGGGCGTATCCGGATTTGCTGATATTCACTTTACCTCCGCTACTCAAGGTCGCGATATAACTGTCTTTTTCCATGGGTTCGATCTTCTGTAACAAATCCACACGAACGATAAAAGAACGGTGAACGCGGACAAATTGCTTGCCGTCGAGCTGTTTCTCGAAGGAGCTCATGGTCTTATTCTTCAGGTACATCCCATCATTGGTATGTATTTTTACATAATCATCATAGGCCTCCAAGTAATTAATCTGTTGTACAGGGATGATCTTAATTTGAGCACCTGTTTTTACGACGATACGTTCTAAAGACTCTTCCTCTAATGTTTCCTGAAGCTTCTCTGTTTCCAGTTTCGGATTGGCATTGCTTTGAAAAGATGCTTTGAACTTGTCAATTGCTTTCTCAAAACGATCCGGACGGATAGGCTTTAATAAGTAGTCTATCGCGTTTTTTTCAAATGCTTTTAAGGCATACTCATCAAACGCCGTAGTGAAGATGATATGTGGGTGGCTATCGAGAAGTTCTAGCATTTCGAAACCGGTTAATTTCGGCATCTGTATATCGAGGAAGATTAAATCAGGTTGATGTTGCTGTATCGCTTTTACGCCTTCAAAACCATCGTTGCATTCCGCCAATACTTGGAATTCAGGGTGCTGTTGAAGGTATTCTAAAACCATGCTGCGTGCTAGGGGTTCATCATCAATTAGGATAGTCTTTATCATTGTGGTATTCTTAATGTAGATATAAACGTTTGGTCTTGTGTTTCTGTCAGCAATAAATCTGTGCGTCCGAATAGTAGATATAAGCGACGTTGAATGCTCGATAGTCCGAATCCCGTGCCTTTCTTCTGTTCGGTTTGATCCGACTCAAATGGATTGCTGATCTGTATAGTCAGTATATTATCTGTTAAAGTTAAGTGTATTTTTATTAAAACTTGTTCGGTGACATTGTATAATCCGAATTTGATTGCATTTTCAACCAAAGGTTGCAGGATCATCACCGGGATCTTTCCAGCCAATACCTCATCGTTATAATCGAATTCCGTAGATAAGCGGTGTCCAAAACGCACCTTTTCAATATCCAGATACAGTTTCAGGTGATTGAGTTCATCTTCTACGGTGCTAAATTGCCGATCGTCTTTACGCATTGTTCCGCGCAGGAAGTCGGACAGTTGGAATACCATGTTGCGTGCTTCCGTTGGTTTGCTGCCGATGAGTGCGATTATGGAGTTTAAGCTATTGAATAAGAAATGGGGTTGTAGCTGTTGTCGCAGGTTATACAGCTCAGCATCGCGGACCATGCGCTCGCTTTCGTCCTTTCTTCTTTTGTTTTCCAGCAATTCCTCCTGTATGTTCCAAAAAATGTTGATAATCATGACGCAAGTGATGATCAAGAAGTTGATAACGAAACGGAAGGGTAGACTGAAGGTTAAATAAAGAAGATTTTCGTCCGGTACGAATTGAATAATTAGGAAACGGGTGATGAGAATACTAATCAGGGTGAAGATGGCCGCTATAGAAAAAAGCTTCCAGAAGTTTTTGTTGTTCGGAAGGTAATATTGTAATGAGCTATAAACTAAATAGGTGATTCCCGTGATTGACAATGCTGAGATGGTCGCATCGTATATTGCTGCATCTTTTGCAACTTTCGACCACCATAATAGACTGTAGACAATCAGGAAGTATAAAACGCAAATAATCCATGACGAGGCGTGGATTACAGAGCGTTTGCTTTGTTCGTTGAGCGGTTTTCTCATAGCGTATGTTAGCTGTTTTTGATGGTCAAGCCGCCGAAGATTGATGTCCCCGTGATGTAGATTTTCTTGTTTTCGTCTGTTGTCACTTCAATCATGGGTCTGCGGTCATCGAGCTCGCCAAATACGGAGGCAACATTGGAAGATACACGCCAGTTGGTAGGGACAATAATTTTTGTACTACCGAACAATTGGAAGGTATCAATAACGACCGGTTGTTTCAAATCTGCCTGAAGGAAGTTCAAGTTGGTGCTACCGAAAACGGAGGTAATATTTCCTCCTAAGAAATTCTTTGATAGAATAATCTTTTTAGTGTCTGAGAAAAAGTTGTCTACTTTGAGGTAATTCTCGAAATCAGGACGGTAGCTTCTATAGGAAGCATCCCTATGCTCAACGCGGTCTGCTTGAGCATAGGAATTTGTAGGGTTTGCGGTATGGGATTCTGATGGGTTTCCCTCGTAAGTTGCTGGATCACCGTAGCCAACACGCTTATCCCAGTCGTATTCGTCGTCTGTAGGTGTTGTTGGAGGTAGTTTTGGAGTTTCGCGATTACGCTTGATTAAGTAAATGCCTAGAATAATAGCACCTACAGGGATAATAAAGCGTCCGAATGATAAGTCCAATTCGTTCTTTAATAGAAAGATACTACCGATAGCGATAAGAATAATCGATGATTTCTTTTCGAATTTTGAGTTTACTCCGATCACTAAACCGATGATGATAAGGATTGTTTCCCATCCGAAAATCCAGGAGGGAACAATGCTTCCCATGTTCATGTTTTTCAACAAGATAGCTACCCCGAAGAAAACAATGAACATACCGGCCATCGTGGTCGAATTATTGTTTCTTGGTGGTTTCTCGCCGTTGTTCTTGTTTGTTTGTTGTGTGTTCATAGCCTTGCGTCATTTAATTAAGTATAACCCAAAAGTAGAGCGAATATAAGGATATGCCCATAGCAAATAGGTCTTCGGAGTCTTTTTTTCGGTGAAATGCTGTAAAAAATCGGTGAAATAGTTTTAGGTCGCCTCAAACGTTTGAACCTCATGCAGATTAACGCCTTAATATAAATATATTTTTTTTTAATAAAATTTGGTTGATTGAAATTAATTATTATATATTTATGACTGAAAATAGAGGGTTAAACTTAAATTTTATACTAATCTAATGGGAGATTTTGATAACAAAGAGCGTGAAGAGGTATTTTCAAAAAAGGTGAGAGCAGGTAAGCGTACTTATTTTTTTGATGTAAAAGCGACTCGCTCAAACGACTATTATGTGACAATTACGGAAAGCAAAAAACGCTTCGAAGACGGACAATTCATTAAACATAAGATTTTCTTATATAAAGAGGACTTTGAAAAGTTTGCTGAAGGATTGCAAGATGTGGTAGAATATATCAAATCGAACCAAGAAGTAGTTGAAAAAAGGTATGAACCGAACCAAGACGATTCAAACTACGAGAGCAACGGAGAATTAATACAAAAAGACAATTTCTCCTTCTAAGTTGTCCATAAAAAGATAAAAGCCACTGAATAGTGGCTTTTTTTATTCTTTTCTTTTAGGTAATATTTCTTCTTAACTAAATAAGTTACACGGATTGCGAGTAAGAACGATTTGTTTTTCTTATTTTCGGGACTTCACTAAGTAATTTTATTTATGAACAGAATTTTACCTGTTGCTTTTACAGCCTTGCTGTTTGTAGCAGTGGATGGAGCAAATGCGCAAACTAAGAAGTTAACATTTGAACAATCTTGGGGGCAAGCTCCTTCATTAACCAAGCCGATCAGTAGTTTCAGAGGATGGGCCGATGAATCAAACTATATTGAGAGCAATGGAAGTCAGCTTTTCCAGGTGAATGTTAAAACTGGAGAGAAGAAGGGCTATACGTATCCTACGAAGTCCTCTACAGAGGTCTTTGTAAAGGATAAAGATATCTATATCCAATATCCGGGCAGCCCAGCTAAACAGCTGACACAGTCGCCGGAGATTGATGAGCAAAACCCGACTTTGTCGCCCGACGGAAAATATGTGGCCTTTACACGCAAGAGCGATCTATATAGTTTAGATGTAAGTACTGGTAAAGAAATAAGATATACAACTGATGGCACCGACGTTATCTACAACGGTTGGTCATCTTGGGTTTATTATGAAGAGATTCTTGGTCGCCCGACTAATTATAAAGCGTTCTGGTGGTCTCCGGATAGCAAGCAACTAGCTTTCATGCGTTTCGACGATACAAACGTGCCGATGTTCCCGATTTATGTTTCGAAGGGACAGCACGGTTATTTGGAAGAGACACGCTATCCAAAAGCAGGTGATCCGAATCCGGAGGTGAAGGTTGGTTTTGTGAAAGCGGAAGGCTCTCCAGTAGTGTGGGCTTCTTTCAATGAAAAGGATGATCAGTACTTCGGCCAGCCTTATTGGAGCTTCGATAGCCAATCGATCATGGTCCAATGGATGAATCGCGATCAAACAAACTTGAAGTTCTATGCGGTGAACCCAAATGATGGTTCTAAGTCTGAGATATACAACGAAGAACAACCTACATGGATCAACTTAGATCATGATGAACGAATTACTTACCTAGCAGATAATAAGCATTACATCTTAAAATCGGATAAGACAGGATGGGCGCATTATTACCTATACACCTTATCAGGTAAGCTGATCAATCCATTGACTTCGGGTGAGTGGCAAGTAAAAGAGATTGCTCATATCGATGAAAAGGCAAAGGTTCTATACTTTACAGCTAGAAAAGAAAACTCCGCGACTATCGATTTGTACCGTGTAAACTTTAATGGAAAGAATTTTAGAAGACTAACATTTGGCGATTATACACATGATGTCAAAGTATCTCCTGATGGAAAGTATTTCATTACTTCATATTCCAATATTCATACACCGCCGAAAGTTGCTTTAGTAGACAACAATGGCAAAGTCATCAAAGAATTGGCTGATAGCAAGTCTGCTGAGTTTGCTAACTACAATGTAGGAAAGCGTGAGTATTTTACGATTCCTTCGGATGACGGCAAGTTTAATTTGCCAGTGATCATTACTTATCCTACAGATTTTGATGAGTCTAAGCAATATCCTGTGATCATGTCGATCTATGGCGGTCCGGATGCGGGTACTGTAAAGAATACGTGGAAAGGTGTGAATGGACAGTATTGGGCGAATGAAGGTGTCATTCAAATTGAATGTGATCACCGAGCTTCCGGACATTTCGGCAAGCAAGGCGTGGCTTGGATGCACAGAAACTTAGGTAACTGGGAGCTGGTAGACTACATCACGATCGCAAAATGGTTGAAGGCTAAACCTTGGGTAGCCAAAGATAAGTTATTGATTACCGGACATAGCTACGGTGGTTATATGACTTGTTTAGCATTAACCAAAGGTGCGGATTACTTTGATTTTGGTATTGCTGGTGCGCCTGTAACAGGATGGGAATTATATGATACTCATTATACGGAGCGTTGGATGGATACGCCTCAAGCAAATCCTGAAGGCTACAAGAATGGTTCGATATTGCCTTATGTTGACCAGTACAAGGGAAGATTACGCATCATGCACGGTGATTTAGACGATAATGTGCATATGCAGAATACGATCCAATTGGTGGATGCATTGACAGATAGACAAGTTCCGTTTGAGTTGATGATTTACCCGGGAAGTAGACACGGTTTCGGACGTTCTAAACAAGCATACGATTTCAAAGAACGCGTTCGTTTTTACTATCAATATTTACTGGAGAAACCAATTCCAGAAAATTTAAAATAATAGAGTAAGGCTAGGAGAAATCCTAGCCTTTTTTATGCAAATGACTGTGTGGTAAGGCTGTTTACACCGCTGGATATTTTTGATTTATCAGGCTAAAAAAATTGCTTAGACCAAAAAAATCACCATATTTGCATTAATAATATGGCCATGTTGGAATTTCTGAAAGACATTACTTTTAAAGCGAATGATGTTGTAGTTAGAGCGATTGATATTTTATTGCGTAATTATATTTCGATTGCTGGTTTATGCTTTTTATTATTCGTCACGTCGAATCTATCGACGTTCCTAGCGCTGTATTTTGATTCTTCTAACTATTTCATCAAGATTATCTTATTGCTCGCCTTTGTGGGGCTATATTTTAGTTTGCAATTGGTGTTGTTGAAGAATGCTGTCGTCTTGGCAAAGGGCGAAAAGAAGCCCGGCTTTTGGGGGTTCGTTCCGTCTTTTTCGCAATTCGTCAATTACATCTTCGGTTTGATTATCTATAGCTTAATTGCGTTCGTAATCTACATGGTTATGTATGTGCTGTGCTTTCCGCTCTTGTTCGTAGGTCTCAGTATGGATACGGTTCGCTATGAGGTACACCCGTTTTTAACAGGTGTGGTTATGCTCTTTGTGCTGATAAGAACGACTTTCTACCCATTCTTTATTATCGAACATGGGTTTAATACCATACGGTCCTATAAGTTTAGCTTAGCCATGACTAAGGGCAATGTGTTTCGCTTATTGGTTATTATTTTAGCAATCGCTTCGACTCATTTATTGCAGATTGGAACCGAATACCTAGGATATACGTTAGTATCGAGAATATTAAGTTTAGTAAATTCATTTATTATTATACCAGTGGTTAGCATTGTCATGTCTGTCGTATATATCGATATGATGAAGGCTTTCAAAGGAGGCTCCGAGCCAACCTTGATGGATAATATCATATAAATACATTACCTTGGAAAAAAAGAATTTAGCCGTATTGGGCTCAACAGGAAGCGTAGGGACTCAAACGCTGGAGGTTGTCGCTTGTTTTCCGGATCGCTTTGAAATTTCTGTATTAACTGCTGGACGTAATGCAGATCTGTTGATTCAACAGGCTATCAAGTTTCAGCCAAAGTTAGTGGTGCTTTCGGAAGAACAGGCTTACAAGCACGTGAAGGAGGCTTTGGCAGGTACGGATATCGAAGTAGCTTACGGAGAAGAGGCGTTGGTTGATGCGGTACAGCTCGAAGAGATTGACATCGTATTAACTGCTATTGTGGGATCGGTAGGCCTGAAGCCAACCATTGCTGCAATAAAAAAAGGAAAGGATATTGCCTTAGCGAATAAGGAAACGTTGGTTGTCGCGGGGGAATTGATTAAAAAACTTGTTGAAGAATATAAAGTTCGTTTGCTGCCAGTTGATTCGGAACATTCAGCCATCTTTCAATGTTTGCCGGGTGAAGAATCGAACCCTATAGAGAAGATTGTATTAACAGCATCCGGAGGTCCGTTCCGCGGAAAGAGCAGAGAAGAACTTGAGCATGTGACCAAAGCGCAAGCTTTAAAGCATCCGAACTGGTCAATGGGCGCGAAGATTACGATAGACTCGGCATCTTTGATGAATAAGGGGTTGGAAGTAATTGAAGCTAAATGGCTATTCGATTTAGAGGCGGAGCAAGTGGATGTAATTATTCATCCGCAATCTATTGTGCACTCACTCGTGCAATTTCAAGACGGTTCGATGAAAGCACAGATGGGACTTCCTGATATGAAATTGCCTATACAATACGCATTGACCTATCCTGATAGAATTCAGAACAATTTCGAACGTTTCAACTTTGCGAACTATCCGAGTTTAACATTCGAAACTCCCGATATGAAGACCTTCCGCAATTTAGAGCTAGCTTATCAAGCACTTCGCGAAGGTGGAAATAGACCTTGTGTCTTGAATGCAGCTAATGAAGTCGTGGTTGCAGCTTTCCTTAACGATGAGGTGTCCTTCTTAGGGATGAGCGACATCATCGAAGAGACAATGTGTCAGGTTGATCAGAAGGAAAACCTTCTTTTAGAGGACTATTTGCACTATGATGAGGAAAGTAGAAGAGTGGCACGAAGTTTAATAGAACGAAGATATTAATTACAATAAATTAAATTAGATGGGAATTATCATCATGGTATTACAGGTTCTTCTTGGCCTGTCATTATTAATCATATTACACGAGTTAGGACACTTCCTTGCTGCTCGTGCTTTTGGTATTAAAGTAGAAAAGTTTTACTTGTTCTTCGATGCCTGGGGCGTGAAGTTATTCAAGTTCAATTATAAAGGATGTGAGTATGGTGTGGGCTGGTTACCACTAGGAGGGTATGTGAAGATAGCTGGTATGATCGATGAGTCGATGGATACGGAGCAAATGAAAGGTGAGCCACAACCATGGGAATTCCGTTCAAAACCAGCTTGGCAGCGACTTATTGTTATGCTAGGCGGTATTATCGTCAATGTGATTGTCGGTATTGTGGTGTTCTGGATGCTAACCTTTAGCTACGGGACAACAGATCTGAACACAAAACAGCTATACGGTGTTAAACCTGGAATTATCGGGCAGAAGGTAGGTCTTCAGGATGGGGATAAAATCCTTGCTGTCAATGGTAAAGAGACTAACTTGTTTTACGCTGATATCATGGCATCGGAAGTCCTCATGGGCGATGCCGAGCTAACCGTAGAACGTGCAGGGCAGGAGGTCAAGATTAAGATGCCTGCTGACATCTTAAACGATGTTTCAGAACATAAGAAGAACGAGTTCGTAGAACCTATGTTCAAGATGCTTCCTGTATCAAAAATTGAGAAAGACTCGCGTGCCGACAAGATGGGATTAGCGGTAGGGGATAGTATCGTATCGATTAACGGCTTGCCGGTGGTTCAGTTGGAAGAGTTCAAGAATCAGATTGAAGCTAATAAGGGCAAAGAAATAGTGTTAGGCGTTATCCGTAATGGTGCTCCTGTGGAGTTGAAGGCAGCAGCCGATACTACCTCGATCTTAGGATTTGCTAACTTACCACTCGTACAACATCAGTATGGCTTGCTAGAATCCTTACCAATTGGTGCTGCAAAAGCATTTTCCGTAATCACGGATAACATAAAAGGGTTTGGAAAAATCTTCAAAGGTGAAGTACGTGCTGATAAAGCCTTATCTGGGCCTGTAGGTATAGCAACTATGTTTGGTACGGAGGTAGATTGGGTTCGCTTTTGGGGACTTGTAGGTATGCTTTCTATGGCATTAGCTTTTATGAACATCCTCCCGATCCCAGCACTAGACGGTGGACACGTCATCTTCCTATTGATCGAAATGATTCAAGGTAAGCCACTCAGCGAGAAATTCCTTGAAAGAGCACAAATGGTCGGCTTCTTTATTCTCGTAGCCCTCATGATATTTGTCTTCGGAAACGATATATTTAAATTAACGAAATAACGATAAAAAGGCAGCCGATTGGCTGCCTTTTTTAGTATTAAGTATTTAGTAGTTAGTATTTAGACCTAATGCTAGCTAATCCTTCAAATCTTGTTTAAAGAATAAATGGGCAATTCAACTTTCTCACGGATCCCCCTGACAAACCATAGGTCTTACGACTAACTACTAAATACTGAATATCTAAAACAAAACACTTCTAAATTTTTATTCAAAAATTTAGAAGTGTTTTGTTTTTATTTGTACCTTTGTCTCCCAATAAAATGAAAGAGACCTTCTACCCAATATCGTCACAAATCGCATCTGTAAATCAGATCAATTCATAAATTGATATAATAGCCCGTTTGGGCTTTTTTTGTGCTCGGGCGGGAAAATGGTTTCACAAAGGAATGAATTAATTTAACTCGAAATAAGAATGACCAACTACAGCAAATTGCCAGCAATTTTAGTCCTTGAGGATGGAACTGTTTTTCATGGAAAAGCAGCAGGTAAAATTGGTACCACGACGGGAGAGATCTGTTTCAACACCGGAACGACGGGTTACCAAGAAATCTTTACCGATCCTTCGTACTATGCGCAAATTATGGTTACAACCAATGCACATATCGGAAACTACGGTATCGACGAAGAGGATGCGGAATCGAATAAGATTCAGATTGCAGGTTTAGTTTGTAAGAATTACAATATCAACTATAGCCGCAAGATGGCCGATGAATCCATTCAAAACTATTTTCAAGACGGCAACTTAGTAGGTATCTCGGATATTGACACTCGCTCATTAGTACGCCACATCCGTAGCAAAGGTGCAATGAACGCTATTATCTCATCCGAAAATCTTGATGAAGAGTCGCTGAAAGCAGAACTAGCAAAGGTGCCATCGATGGACGGACTAGAGTTATCTTCTAAAGTATCTACAACAGAACCTTATTTCTACGGTGAAGAGTCTGCTCCAACACGCATTGCGGTACTAGACTTAGGTATTAAGAAGAATATCCTGCGCAACTTCGATTCTCGTCAGGTATATGCGAAGGTATTCCCGGCGAAAACAACATTTGCGGAGATGGAAGAATGGAATCCTGATGGGTACTTCATCTCGAATGGTCCTGGCGACCCGGCAGCAATGGACTACGCGATCCAAACAGTCAAAGATATCTTAGCAGCAGATAAACCAATGTTCGGTATCTGTTTAGGACATCAAATCCTGGCGTTGGCAAATGATATTCGTACGAGCAAGATGCACAATGGTCACCGCGGTATCAATCACCCGGTAAAAAATATCATTGCTAACAAATGTGAAATCACATCACAGAACCATGGTTTCGGTGTGGTAGCGGAAGATATCAAAAACTCAGACAAAGTAGAAATTACACACATCAACTTAAACGACAATTCGATCGAAGGTATCCGTGTGAAAGGCAAGAAAGCATTCTCGGTTCAGTATCACCCAGAATCATCTCCAGGTCCACACGATTCACGTTACTTGTTCGACGACTTCGTTGCCATGATCAAAGCATAAACAAAAACGATAATAGCAAAGCCTCAGAATTTCTTCTGAGGCTTTGTTCTTTCGAAACGTCTGTTTTCAAAACTATCACATACTTTCATGCTTTTTTCTCTCCCCATAGAATATGAAAGTGTGATGTTCTATCCATCCTTATACATTCCTTAGAAATCACATGCCCGTCCGTACAACAGTAGGATTTTAATGAATTATTCTTTATCCATGCTCAATTAAAATTCCTCTTGCTTAGCATTAACATTATAGTTTTTTCCTATTTTTGATTAAGATATATATTTTACTATATTAGTGTTCTGAATACACTAAGTATAGACAAGAGAAAAATAAACCAAAGAAAAAAATGAGCTTGATAATCGATGTACATGCGCGTCAGATTTTAGATTCGCGAGGAAACCCAACCATTGAGGTTGATGTAACGACACAGAATGGTTTTGTAGGCCGTGCAGCAGTTCCTTCTGGAGCTTCTACAGGAGCACACGAGGCAGTAGAATTACGTGACGGCGACAAAAAGAAATACCTAGGTAAAGGTGTTTTGAAAGCTGTTGAAAACGTGAATACTAAAATTGCAAAAGCATTAGAAGGTGTTGATGTATTCGAGCAAAATGCTATCGACAAGATCATGATCGATCTTGATGGTTCAGAGAACAAAGGTAAATTAGGTGCAAATGCAATCTTAGGTGTTTCTTTAGCAGCAGCTAAAGCGGCAGCACAAGAAAGCCGCCAGCCATTATATCGTTATATCGGTGGAGTAAATGCAAACACATTACCATTGCCGATGATGAACATCGTAAATGGTGGTGCACACTCAGATGCTCCGATCGCTTTCCAAGAGTTCATGATTATGCCAGTAGGTGCTGAATCATTCTCTGAAGCTTTACGTTGGGGTGCTGAAGTATTCCACAACTTGAAGAAAATCCTTCACGACCGTAACTTATCTACAGCAGTAGGTGATGAAGGTGGATTCGCTCCAACTTTCGAAGGTACGGAAGACGCTATCGAAACTATCCTTGAGGCAATTAAAAAAGCAGGTTACAAACCAGGAAAAGATATCTGTCTAGCATTAGACTGTGCTTCAACGGAGTTCTTCGTGAAAGGAAAATACGATTACGCGAAGTTTGAAGGTAAAGGCGGTGCTGTTCGTACAGTAGAAGAGCAAGTAGCTTACTTAGCAGAATTAACGGAGAAATACCCAATCATCTCGATCGAAGATGGTATGGCAGAAGACGACTGGAAAGGTTGGAAATTATTAACAGAGAAAATCGGAGACCGCGTTCAATTAGTAGGTGATGATTTATTTGTTACTAACACAAAACGTCTTCAACAAGGTATTGACACTCATACTGGAAACTCAATCCTAGTAAAAGTAAACCAAATCGGTTCATTAACGGAAACTATCAACGCGGTGCATTTGGCACAAACGAATGGCTATACTTCCGTAATGTCTCACCGTTCTGGAGAAACTGAAGATAATACAATCGCTGACTTAGCGGTAGCATTGAACTGTGGACAAATCAAAACAGGATCAATCTCCCGTTCTGATAGGATCGCGAAATACAACCAATTGCTTCGTATCGAAGAAGAATTGGGTAGCAATGCCAAGTTCATTGGCAAGGAGTTCAAATACGCTCCTAAGAAGTAATCAAATTCAAAAAGGGAACCGCAAGGTTCCCTTTTTTATTTCCCTATATTTTCTTCAAAATTCCCATTTGTAATCTTCCCGGGAAAATAACTATCTTTATCGAGGTTTTAGCTTAACAATTCAATTCTATGGAACGCTTTATCAATACTATTCGAAATAAATACCTTATCGCAGGGGTTGCCTTTGTCGTATGGATGGTATTCTTTGATCGGTATGATTTTGCAACGCAATACAGCTTCCAGCAGGAAAAGACAAAGCTTGAGGAAGAGAAAGCCTATTATACGGCAGAGATTGAGAACATCGAAAATTCCATTAAAGATGTTCAATACAACCCGAGCGAAATACAAAGAATTGCGCGCGAAAAATATAAGATGAAAAAAGATCATGAAGACGTCTACATCGTTACAGAAGTAGAACCTGCCAAAAAATAAAATAAAGCCGTCAACAAAGACGGCTTTATTATTTTGCTTTCACTAAAGAAATTTCCTGATAGGTATCTGAGATCGCAAAGATGCGATAACCCTTTTGATAGAGCTGCTTAAAGAATAGATCGCCCTTGGCTTTGCCGTCTGTAAAGAAACGTTCGTGGGTTTCCACTAGAATCTGCTTGATTGCAATCCCACTGTTTAGTATTCCTTCCATTACCGCATATTCAGAGCCTTCTATATCCATTTTTAGCACATCGATAGCCGTATGCCCATTTTCCTGAACAATCTCTTTAAACTCTTTTAAAAGAACGTCTACGGCGTTCGTCTCATCCACGAGCTTGTGCTCATATACGGAGCCCGAAACATGATCCTGATTTTTAGGTAGATGGAAAGTAACGATTCCAGTCTTTTCGCCAATGCCGAAGGGGTGGAAGTGAAAATTTGCAGGTAATTCCTGTTTGGCAATCCAGTTGATGGACTTGGGGGTAGGGTCGAAGCCAAATACTTGCGCTCCATGCTTTTTGATGATATCGCGGTCGAAAGAAATGTCTTCACCAATACCAAAAGAATAAACAATGGCATTTTCCGGAACTAGGCTCGGATCCACATAAAATCCACCGTAGCCATTGCCGTACCATTGTTTATCCCGCTTTTCTTCTATATCTATAAAGGATATTTTTCCTAACCTAGCTTTTATCCAATATTCAATTCTTTTTAAAGTATTGTTTCTTTCCATTATTTTTAAGCCATCTTATTAAAGATAACGAAAAATATAGGAAAACTATACCTCAGAAATAGCGTTAATTATATCGTATTGCGTAATGATATTTATCCTTCCCAGTTCATCTTCCACCAATACCGCCTGTGTATCCTTGTCGATTAAAGTGGAGATCTTATCAATTGACATATTTAGATCCACAAATGGGAATGGTTTCGAAGCAATTGTTTCAACTTCGGCCGATTTGAGCGATGGATTATCCAACAGCGCATTCAAGATATCGGCTTCTGTTACTTTGCCCACGACCATACCCTGTTGGGTCAGTGGTATTTGAGAAATATTTAACGACTTCATGACGTTGAAAGTTTCAAGAACCGACTGTTTAACATCGACGGTTATAATGTCTTGATTGGCACGTTTCTTCAGAATGGATTTCGCCGTGAGTTTCTCATCCTTCAGGAAACCACGCTCACGAAGCCAATCCTCATTATACATCTTGCCCATATAGCGTGAGCCATGGTCATGGAAAATCACAACAACGACATCCTCGTCTTTCAGTTCTGCGCCTAATTGTAACAAGCCGGCAACGGCTGCACCCGCCGAGTTGCCCGCAAAGATACCTTCCTTGCGTGCTAATTCCCTCGTCATCAAGGCTGCATCCTTATCTGTTACTTTTTCGAACAGGTCGATCAGGTCAAAGTTGACATTCTGAGGGAGAAAATCCTCACCAATGCCCTCCGTGATGTAGGGATAGATCTCATTCTTATCGAAAATGCCGGTTTCCTTGTATTTCTTGAAGATGGAACCATAGGTGTCGATTCCCCAGACTTTAATATTCGGATTTTTCTCGCGAAGGTATTTCGCGGTACCCGAGATGGTTCCACCGGTACCCACACCTACAACAAGGTGCGTAATCTTTCCTTCGGTCTGCTCCCAAATCTCCGGGCCGGTTTGTTCGTAATGTGCTTGCGTATTCGAAAGGTTATCATACTGATTCGCCTTCCACGCGTTTGGTACTTCCTTTTCTAAACGGCTGGAAACCGAATAATAGGAGCGAGGATCCTCCGGATCAACGTTCGTCGGACATACGATAACCTCCGCACCAAAAGCGCGTAAGGCATCTATTTTCTCTTTGGATTGTTTGTCGGTCGTGGTGAAGATACAACGATAGCCTTTTACTACGGCTGCCATTGCCAATCCCATCCCGGTATTACCCGAAGTACCCTCGATTATGGTACCTCCGGGTTTTAATAGGCCTGCCTGCTCGGCATCCTCAATCATTTTTAAGGCCATTCTATCTTTGATCGAGTTCCCGGGATTGGTCGTCTCTATCTTCGCTAGTATGGTTCCTTTTAGGGGTTTGGTAACTTTGTTTAGTTTAACCAAAGGGGTGTTCCCAATGGTTTCTAAGATGTTGTTGTACCACATAGGTGAAAGTTTGTGCTGTTTGTTTTCTTCCACAAAGGTAGCCAAATTTTAGAACTTCAAATGTTTCACCGTTAAGCCGTTATTTTTCAATTGACTCAATGCATCGATCCCAATTTTCAAATGCTGCTCCACATAAGACTTCGTAACAGACACATCCGACACCTCAGTCTTTACGCCCTCAGGAATCATTGGCTGGTCCGAGACGAGCAATAATGCGCCAGTCGGAATCTTATTTGCGAAACCAACACTAAAGATGGTTGCAGTTTCCATATCCACCGCCATTGCACGGATGGTTTTCAGATACTTCTTAAAGTTTTTATCATGCTCCCAAACGCGTCGGTTGGTCGTATAAACCGTTCCTGTCCAATAGTCCCTGGAATGATCACGAATGGTCGTTGAAATTGCTTTTTGCAAAGCGAAGGCCGGTAGCGAGGGCACCTCGGAAGGGAAATAATCATTCGAGGTTCCTTCTCCACGAATGGCAGCAATCGGTAGGATCAACTCGCCAACACCGATTTTCTTTTTCAAACCGCCGGTTTTTCCAAGGAACAACACCGCTTTTGGCGCAATGGCCGATAGGAGGTCCATAATCGTCGCCGCCATCGGACTCCCCATTCCGAAATTGATGATCGTGATGCCTTCAGCCGTACAACTTTGCATTGGCTTGTCTTCGCCCATAATCGGGGCGTCGTCGTGCATTTGCGAAAACAACTTCACATAGTTCGAGAAATTTGTTAACAAAATATATTCGCCAAACTCATCCAGCGGCCGGCCGGTATATCTCGGTAACCAATTGTTAACAATATCCTCTTTTGTCTTTAAACCTGCTTTTACAGGTGAATCTACTTCCTTTACATTCTTTTTTGTCATATTTATTCCTTTCTTTAAATTTTACATTTTATAAAAAACCCCCGCCGATGGGCGAGGGTTAAATTCTTATGCAACCTGAAGCTTCTTGAAATCCGTCTTTGCGAACTTATTCTTCGCGTAGTCCAACGTAATGTGCAAGTCCTTCTCGTTGCTTTGCTCCTTGCTGGTCGGTATCTCGAACATCGCATCAAGCATAATTGCTTCACAAATGCTTCGAAGACCACGAGCTCCTAATTTAAATTCCCAAGCTTTATCAACGATAAAATCATATACCGCCTTATCGAATTTCAGGTTAACACCCTCATATTCAAAAAGCTTCTTGTATTGTTTAACCAACGCATTCTTAGGCTCGGTCAAAATGCTCAATAAGGTTTCCTTATCCAATGGATTTAAGTGTGTCAATACCGGTAGACGACCAATCAACTCAGGGATCAAACCGAAGTTTTTCAAATCCTGAGGAGTGATGTACTTGTAAAGATTATTTAAATCGATCTCTTGTTCCTCATCGTTCATTTTGTAACCAACAGTTTGCGTGCGCAATCGGTTAGCAATCTTCTTTTGAATACCATCAAATGCACCACCACAAATAAACAGGATATTATTCGTGTTTACCGTAATCATTTTTTGATCGGGGTGCTTTCTACCGCCCTGCGGTGGAACATTGACATTCGTGCCTTCTAAGATTTTCAATAAAGCTTGCTGAACACCTTCTCCTGACACATCTCTGGTAATTGAAGGGTTATCGCTCTTTCTGGCAATCTTATCAATCTCATCAATGTAGATGATACCACGCTCTGCCGCTGCGACATCGTAATCCGCTGCCTGCAACAAACGCGTCAAAATACTCTCCACATCCTCACCCACATAGCCTGCTTCAGTTAGTACAGTTGCGTCTACAATACAAAACGGAACATTTAGAATCTTGGCAACGGTTTTCGCCAATAAGGTCTTCCCAGTACCCGTCTCGCCAACGATAATCAAGTTTGATTTTTCAATCTCCGTCTCATCATTGTCAACACGTTGATTTAAACGTTTGTAGTGATTGTAAACCGCCACAGAAATTACTTTCTTAGCATCATCCTGACCAATAACATATTGATCTAGATGTTCTTTGATTTCTTTAGGACGAATAAGCTTCAAAGTCGTCTGTAAAGACTTGTTCTTTCTCTGCTTTAATTCCTCCGCCAAAATCTCTCCAGCTTGTTGAACACATCTGTCACAGATGTGGGCACCATCGCCTGCAATAAGCATTTGGGCTTCATTCTTACTGATGCCACAAAAAGAGCAATGGATGTCTCTACTGTTCGATTTACTCATTTTCTTTATTTTGTTTCCTTTTTAGGAAGCAATACTTCGTCGATCATACCAAATTCTTTGGCCTCCGCAGCACGCATCCAATAATCACGATCTGATGATTTCTCTACCCAGTCATAAGTCTGGCCAGAGTGCTCAGCGATAATCGTGTACAATTCCTCTTTCAATTTCAACATTTCACGAAGGTTGATCTCCATATCTGAAGCAACACCTTGTGCACCACCCGACGGTTGGTGAATCATCACGCGCGAGTGTCTTAATGCTGCACGCTTCCCTTTTGCTCCAGCTACTAATAATACAGCACCCATTGATGCGGCCATACCTGTACAGATTGTCGCAACATCTGGCGAAATATACTGCATCGTATCGTAGATACCTAAACCTGCATACACACTACCACCTGGAGAGTTGATGTAAATCTGAATATCACGCTGAGCATCAGTAGATTGTAAGAACAATAACTGTGCCTGTACGATGTTTGCTACTTGATCATTGATACCATCACCCAAAAAGATGATGCGGTCCATCATCAAACGCGAGAACACATCCATCTGTGCAACGTTCAATTGACGCTCCTCGATAATGTACGGCGTAAGGTTGGATGGAATTTGTTGCTGTAAGCGAGAAATATAGCCATCAACGTGTTGACTTCCAATTCTATGGTGCTTAATCGCGTATTTTCTGAATTCGTCTTTATTGATATCCATGTTTTGTTCCTTCTAATTTTGACTTACTAATATAATACTTATTTTAAATTCTCCTATTGCTCATGGGCGAATGTTGGTAAATCCGCCAGAAATGTGAAATTCCCATGATCGAAATCTATACTACAATAATGGTGCTCAAGTCCATTACTGACTAAAAGCAGCGGAATTTTATAAATTGTATTGTAATTCGCGATTTGTCGAAAGGTGTTTTCGGTAATTTTGACAGTCGGCGCCTTAAACTCTGCCAAAAGAATACGCTCGCCTGAAGTATTGTAGATCACAAGATCACTGCGTTTTTGTAAACTGTTGAGCAGCAATCCTCCTTCAATCTTCATTAAGGACAGCGGGTAACCTTTCTCTTTGTGCAGGTGATGAACCCAATGTTGCCTTACCCATTCCTCTGGCGTTAGCATTAAATGCTTTTTCCGAAGCTCATCAAAAATAAAATACTGATTGGCTTTCTTTATTATTTTTGCTGGAAAGGGAGGTAAATTCAGTGGGACTGGCCTAAACATTTACAAAATTACGAAATATTTAGCATAAAACTTCTATGAGACACTTCCCTTTCAAAACCCTTGTAAACCCAATGTATAACCCAATCAAACCCGCTCCCAAAGGGGATTGATTGGGTTGTACATTGGGTTTCATCTATCGCATTCTCGACGCGGAATGCTAAAAGATTTTTCGTAATTTCGTGGGACATGAATACCCAATCCATTTTAGCTGACATCAAGAAGAAAAAGCTTAGCCCTATCTATTTATTACATGGTGAGGAGCCTTATTTCATCGACTTAATTTCCGATGCTATTGAACATCAGGTGCTCGAAGAAGCGCAAAAAGGTTTTGACCAGTCGGTGGTATATGGTAAGGAAACTGACTTCTCCACTTTAATCAGTATGGCGAAGCGCTACCCCATGATGAGCGACTATCAAGTCATTATCGTGAAAGAGGCGCAGAACTTGAAATGGAAGGACGATGATCTGCTGCAAAAATATTTAGAACAACCTACGCCAAGCACGGTACTGGTTTTCGCGCATAAATACGGCAAGTTTGATAAGCGTAAGAAGTCGTATAAAGCAATGGATAAGGTGGGGGTTGTGTTGGAATCCAATAAACTTTACGATGATAAGGTTGCTGGTTGGATCTCCGAGCAATTAACTGCCAGCGGACGTAAAATTCATCCGCAAGCAGCGGCAATGATGGCCGACTACCTGGGTACTGATTTATCGAAGGTGGCAAATGAAATCGAGAAGCTGATGCTCAACGTATCGGCGGAGCAGGAGATAGGGCCGGCGGATATTGAGCGTAATATTGGTATCAGTAAAGATTTCAATGTGTTCGAATTGAATACGGCACTTTCGAAGCGAAACTCCCTCAAGGCGTTTCAAATTGTTAACTATTTTGCGTCCAATCCGAAATCTAACCCTATACCGGTCGTTATTGGTTCGCTAGGTACCTACTTTACGAAGATTCTTAAATATCACTATTTGCCGGATAAGAATTCGGCGGCGGCAGCGAAAGCCTTAGGTGTGCACCCTTTCTTCGTGAAAGAATATGAGTATGCCGCGAGAAACTTTAATCGACGTAAAACGTTTGATATCATCCATTTGATCAAAGAATACGACTTAAAATCGAAGGGTATGAATGTTGGCCATCTGACAAGTCATGGCGATTTAATGAGCGAACTAATCTACAAGATACTTAACTAACCATACGATGCTAAAGCGACTTTTTACGATCAGCACCTTTTTGCTTTTATTTTCTACATACAGCTTTGCCCAACGCGAGTATTATACCTTACTGCAAGGCGGTGGAAGCCTCGGCGTGAACAATCCGGGTTTCGAGGGTACATTTAATGGTTATAGCCTGCACTTTATCTTCGGCCGTAACTTCGACGAACGCGCCTTTGTAGGTATAGGACTAGGAAACGAAGTTTTGCGCGGCGACTATAAATTCGCCAATCCAACCGAAACACAAGAAGGTAATTTTAAATACGATCGTAATCTGTTTCCGCTTTTCATTGACGCACGTTTGCCCTTCGCCTATATCGGTGATGTTTCACGTGTGGGTGCCGTCGCAAATGCCGGGTATTCCGTTCGACTAGGAGGGATATATGATAAAGGCGCCATGGGAAAAATCGGACTTTTCTATCTTTACGATGATATTAAGCGTACGAACTTTACAGTCTCCGCAACCTATGCCTACCAACAGCTTACTTATGTGAGCTTCCGCGAAAAAATGAACCACCAGAGTGTGAATTTGTCGGTGGGGATTTGGTTGAAGTAGATTTTAGACGTTAGATTTTAGATTTTAGACATTTGTCTGTCCCTGAATAGTGTTGACCGTTTTTACAATTTATCAACTTGATCAAATATAGTTATTAGTGGTTTAGGAGACAATATCTCCCTAAACCACTTTTCTTCGAAACTCTCTGGCGACATCCTATGTAATGAGTTGTGCAGTCTTCGTTTATTGTACTGTTTGACAGCTCTATTGACCATTTTTTTTAAGCTTTCGAACGTCTTGGGCTTCCAATAATCCAGATACTCATTCTTGATGGTTCCATTGATCCGCTCAGCGTATGCATTGTCCTGGGCACTCTTGCCCATGCTCACCCTGCAATTATTCTCTTTCAACAGCTGCAGATAAGCTGTCGCATGATATTGGGCACCTCGGTCTGAATGATGATATTGGGGTGCCCCGTTATTCTTAAGGGCCATTCGTAGTGCCTTAAGATTAGCTGTTGACTGCATATGATTGGATACTTGATATCCAACGATCTTTTTGGTGTAAACGTCGATAATGAACACTCCATAGTAGAACCTATCGCCCACGTAGAAGTAGGTGATGTCCGATTGCCAAACCTGATTGGGAGTCCCTACAACCAAGCCATTGATCAGATTAGGGTAGGCTGTGGAAAGCCCGCGAGTCGTCCTGCGATAGTTCTTCTTGACCTTCAATCGATATCCTAAAGACATCATGGTCTCTATGAAACGATCTCTCCCCACAAAATCCGGACGGAGCATATAATACAGTTTTTCCACCCCACAACCGGGATGTTCCTTACGCACTTTATCCGCTTTTTCGATCAGCTCAGCGAATTGAACCTGATAACGGGAATGGCGAACAGCGCGCTGATGCACCGCCTGTTTGCTCATACCAACGGTTCTATAAAGCTGATTGAGGGAATAATCTATTTTTCCTGCGTGTTCCCGGAACCATCCGATGGTGGGGTGTTGAAATTTTTTCTGATATCGACCTTAAGATCCTCTCCAGCGATGTCGATCATCTTCTCCAAGAAATCGATCTTGATCTGCTTCTGGCCGATCATCCGCTCCAGTTCACGGATACGCTGTTCCATGGCTTTTACTTTGTGGGTGCTACTTGATTTCATCTCCATTATACGTTGTCCTTTCTCATTAAAGTTAGAAAATTTATAGATCCAATTATAGATCGTGGGATTACTTATTCCATAAAGCCGCTCTAACTGTAGAACACTCAACTTCCCACTCTCAAATAGGGAAACTATTTCCCGCTTAAAATCATCAGAATAAACCCGTGATTTCCTGATTAACCGCAAATTTGTTTGCATTTAGTACCTCCATTTTGTGGTCAACCTATTTCAGGGATGGACAATTAGCGTAAGAGGCAAACTGGAAACAGAATTGTCTATTATTTAGAACCAGGAAAGGAAGGATTTAAAGGTTGGCAGAATCCTGTTCATCCTTAGTTCCTTCCTTTCCTGATTCAGACAAATTATCGCCCAAGAAATCGCAAGGGAACTGGAGATTGCCGAAAAAAACGGTTGAAGCGAACCTAACATAAGCCCTAAAAGCCATTCGATCAGGCTTGAAATATATTGTATTCCCTTTTATTAATAAATCTTAAGCGCAATTCGAGCTTGTCAAAGAACTGACGAGTCTAAGGTTCTATTGCAATTTATTTTTTACCTTTTTTATTTAATAATATTTCTCACTGATGGGTAATATTTATTCTGTTTTTTTTACTTTTATTAAAAATTAAAGAATCACATGAAACGTAAATTAAAAACAGGGGCATTAATTTTAGGAGCTAGTCTTTGGGCGACAATTTCTTTGGGGCAAGAAATACCGAAGGAATATCAAAAGAAATATGACGGAGAGCAGATACAAAGCTTCCTTTTGCTGACTTCTAAGAAGAACTACTATGACAAGATTATCCTTAATGCAGCAGGCGAAAAAGTAGCAACTTTGAATGAAAAACGTCCGCTCATATTCATTTCTTCTAAGGGAAAAGCGTATGTCGCAAATTCGATCAATGGATTTAACGACGGCGGAGGATTTGTATGGAATGAGTTTCAAGATATCGACATTATTGATCTCGCAACCAATACAACACAGAAAGCTGATTTCAACATTCGCGTCCTACCCTACGATGGTGACGCACTAATCGTATTTCGAAAAGGAGATCGCTTTGGGGCGATGAATAAGTCGGAGGAGATTGTACTGGAGCCAAAGAATAAATCTATTGAGTTTATAAAAGATAATACAATTTCGTATTTGATTGTCGATGACAAGGAATATTTTCTAATCGATACGAAAGGGCAAAATTTTTTAGGGCAGCGTTTTGTCCATGGAGATCGGCATATAAACATAAATGTAATTTCTAGCAATACTATTTTAGCGTCCAATGATGGGAAAGGTTTTGGTTTATACAGTTTGCTAGAGAAAAGAGAAATAGTACCCTATTCTTATGATGATGCGAGACCAATTTCCAATCATCTTTATGAAGTAAAGAAGAATGGAGCTTCGGGGGTTTATGACGGTAATGCAAAGGCATTAATCTTGCCTTTTGAATTAGAAGTACGGCACGTTTCCGCGATAATGAAGAGTCCGATCGATTCTACGGATTATTTTTTTGTGAATATCAGCCGTAATGATAAGAGTTTGGTCAACATCGTGCATAATAATAAGTTGCTGGTAGAAGAGAAGTATCAGTTAGAAAATTTAATGTATAAGGATAATTTTCCGTTCGTTGGGGGATACAATGCTGATGGGAAATACTATATTTTTGATATGAGCCAGCCTAAAATGCTGATAGATGGTCTTCCGCACATCGAGGGAATGACACGTATCGAATATCTAAAAGGGAAACCCGGATTTGTTCGTGTCGAATCTGTGATCGATCCGCAAGTCACAAATGGAGATAACCGCGATTGGGTCATGTTGTTAAATACAGACGGAAAAGTATTATCCGGGTACCGTGCGGCACAAGCAGTTGAACGTTTTGATTTGGAAGGTGGAAAGCCGATTATTACTACAGCTTATCGGAATTCGGAAGGGTCATACACCGTACAGGTGATGTTTGGTCCGGAGGATTTTATTTTAAAAGATTTGAAATTGTCGGATACTAATTTTACGGTCGTTGAAAATAAACTAAGCATGAGTTTACCTTCCGATATAAGCAATGTGCTTCCTTCTGGCGAGAGTGTGATGGGAGGGAAAGTGTTAATCGATGCAACTGGTAAGGTTGAGTTTGTCAAATAGGAGAGACTGATCATCAATAAACAAGAGGGTATAGTGGAAACTATGCCCTTTTTTTATAAAAAAAAATTTTATAATCTATATAGGGATATGTTGTAGTTAACTGATTATAGGAGTAGCATCCACATAGACTATCACTATATTATGAAGCATCCGCGGAATTATTTATTTCGAAGAAATTCAATCCAATGTAGGGAGAAGGAGTGCTATGGGGTACTATATACTAAATCCCAATCCAGATTGGTCTGTCTATGAAGCTGTGTTTAAAGATAAATATGCTAATCGAGTGGAAGATTTAATGGATTATACGAAGTTGAACTTCTATAGAGTAGCGTTTCAATGGGATAAGTATTATCCTGCGCTACAGACTTATATCACTAAATATGCAGGAACAATCAGTGATAGAAAAAAGATAGAATATGCTTCAGATGTTGCTAAATACGCTGAGAAAAAAGATAAGCAGTTTGTTGAACTAATTCATCAATGGAGTAAAGATGCATTTAAAGCAAGCGATAAAGAAGAAGATAAAGTCAACTTGGCGCTTCTTCAATATCAAATCAATCGTTCAGAAAAAGAGCATTCGGAAGTAGAGAAAGCAATTCAGAAGCTACCGAGAGGTTTGCAATATGATTATACAAAAATCCTCAAGGATATAAATATGGGTCAAAAACTGTGATCGAAATATATGTTTTTCCTAATGCAGATTACAAGTTTTTAGGGCTCTCCAAATCGGAGAGCCTTTTTTTTTTGATAGTAGCTAGTAGTTAGTACTTAGTAATAAGACCTATTGCGGCATTAGATTTTAGACGCTAAATAGTGTTTAGTAGTTAGTACTAAGTATAAAGACCTATGGTGAATGATCCTGCCAATACTTTCATCCTTTTTTCTGCGTCAAGACTAACTCTCTTACTTAAAACAAAGCTTCAAAAAAAGAAGCTGTCCTTTCGAACAGCTTCTTCATCATACTAAGATTATACTATTTCTTTAGTAGCCACCATAGGTCTTTATACTAAGTACTAACTACTATATACTATTTCATCAGTAGCCACCATAGGTCTAACTACTAAGTACTAACTACTAACTACTAACTAATATTTCATCAGTAGCCGCCATAGGTCTAACTACTAAGTACTAAATACTAACTACTCCCTAATGGGCGCTCAAGTTCTTTTTCTTTTCTTCATCGAAATTCGCTTCCAATTCGGCGAGTTTCTTTTTACCGTAGGCTAGTCGTGTAATCACAACGAATAGCACTGGTACGAAGAAGATAGCTAAGAATGTTGCTGCGGTCATCCCACCGAATACTGTCCAGCCGATTGTTTGGCGTGAAACAGCACCCGCACCGGTTGACAACATCAAAGGAATAATACCTAAGATAAACGCTAAGGATGTCATGATAATCGGACGTAGACGAAGTTTTACGGCGTCAAGCGTTGCATCCAACAAGTTCATCCCGATATCCACCCGTTCTTTTGCAAATTCCACGATCAGGATCGCGTTTTTCGCAGCAAGACCAATGATGGTTACTAAACCAATTTGCGCAAAGATGTTGTTATCCAGCTGCGGTAATAAAGTCAGGGCAAGGATTGCTCCGAATACACCAAGAGGAACAGATAATAGGATAGAGAATGGTACAGACCAACTTTCGTATAGCGATGCTAACAGCAAGAATACGAATAAAATACAGAGCGCAAAGATCTGTATGGTCTTACTACCCGATTGTTTCTCCTGTAAAGAAATTCCCGAGAACTCGTATGAATATCCATCCGTCAAGGTTTGTGCTGCCACTTCTTCTAGTGCTGCGATAGCATCCCCTGAAGAGTATCCTGGAGCCGCCTCCCCAGATATCTGGATCGAACGGAAGATGTTAAAGTGGTTCACAATGGAAGGATTTGTAATCAAATCATAACGCACTAAATTCGTCAATGGGACAGGTTGTCCTTTTACGTTCTTGACGTATAATTTGTTTAAATCCTCAATTTGCATTCTGTAGCTGGTATCTGCCTGCGTTACTACGCGGAAGTTACGGCCATATTTTGTAAAGTCATTTACGTAACTACTACCCATATAGGCGGAAATAGTACTGTAGATATTGGTCAATGGTACACCCATTCTTTTCGCCATTTCACGATCTACATTCAGTTTGTAGTTCGGTGAATTACTATTAAATAGGGTATAGGCCATTCCGATTTCTGGACGTTGATTTGCCGCCATTAAGAATCTGCCGATCATCCCTTCAAACTGCTTGATATCCACCGTTTGTCTATCCTGGATTTCCATGGTGAAACCACCCGATGATCCAAGACCTGGAATTGGAGGAGGCGTTGCAGCAATAACAGATGCTTTCGTATATCCACGGTATTTGCCCATGATGGCTCCGGTAATATCTGTTACTGTTTTCTCTCGCTGTTCCCATGGATAAAGTGAAACAAATAAACTGGCACCGTTAGGTTTTGCCGATCTGTTCAATAAGTTCATACCGTTAATTGCCGTCACATATTGTATTTCTGGGAAGGTCTTTCTCAAATCATCCGATAATTCCTGTAATACAGCCTCTGTACGCGCACTTGATGCCCCCTCTGGAAGGTTGACCCCCATAAAGAAGATACCAGCGTCTTCGGCAGGAATAAAGCCTGTTTTCTTATTGGTGAACATTAGTCCTGTTCCTACAAAAATACAAAGCAAGAGAATTAACGCTAATGGAGCCGCTTTGATCGCTTTCTTAACGCCTTTTGAGTAGCGGTAAGTTACTTTATCGAACCATATGTTGAACTTGTAGAAGAACTTGTTTAGGCCTTTTGAATCTTTGTGGATTGCTGTAGGCTTCAACATGATGGAACATAATGCTGGTGTCAATGAAAGCGCGATAAATGCCGATAACATTACGGATACCGCAATCGTAATAGCAAACTGTTGATACAGCTGCCCCACCATACCAGGGATAAAGCCTACCGGCACGAATACCGCCGCCAAGATAAGGGCGATGGCAATAACCGGCGCCGTAATATCTTGCATGGCTCTTCGCGTAGCTTCTTTGGCGTCCATCTTATAATGGTCGATATAGTGCTGCACGGCTTCCACCACAACGATAGCATCATCCACCACAATACCGATCGCGAGGACAAAGGCAAGCATCGTTAAGTTGTTTACCGAGAATCCGAATAGCGTGAAGAAGATGAAGGTACCGACAATGGACACTGGAATCGCTAGCAATGGAATCAGGGTTGCTCTCCAGCTTTGAAGGAAGAAGAATACAACTAAGGTTACTAAGATCAATGCTTCGATCAAAGTATGGATTACCGAGCTGATGGATGCATTAACAACAGAAACTGTTTCATAAGCGACCACATAGTCTACGCCCTTAGGGAAGGACTTTTTCAATTCCTCTAAAGCCTTGTAAATACCATCTGCAGTCTCAACGGCGTTTCCTCCCGGTGTTTGCGAGATCATCATTCCGGATGTTGTCTCACCGTTTACTTTCGTCGTGATACCGTAGTTAAATTGTCCTAGCTCTACTCGTGAAACATCTTTTAATAAAACGATGGAACCGTCTGTGTTTGTTTTTACGACAATATTTTCAAAATCTTCAACTTCTTCTAAATCGGAGTCAAGTACAATCGGGTATTCGAATACTTGTGCATTCTCTTGCGGACGAGCACCAACGCTACCCCCTGCCATACGTGAGTTTTGCTCAGCAATTGCTGTACTCACATCAGATGGGGTAAGTCCTAAGTTCGTTAGTTTGTTGGCATCTAACCATACACGCATAGCGAACGGCTGTCCGAAGGCTTGCACATCACCCACACCCTTAACACGCAATAAGGCGTCTTTCAGATACAGGTTGACATAGTTTGCCAAGAAGTTCGCATCGCGTGATCCGTCAGGTGAGGTTAGTGATATCATCATCAAGATATCCGTGTTCACTTTACGTGTGGTTACCCCTAAACGACGTACGGCCTCTGGCAATACGGGTTCAGCAATACTTACACGGTTTTGAACGTCGAGCGTTGCGATATCGATATCTGTACCTACTTCGAAGGTTACCGTAATACGAGAACCACCGTCAGAGGTACTGTTCGAACTCATATAAATCATCCCCGGCGTACCGTTGATCTGGCTCTCAATCGGGGTTGTTACTGTCTTTTCTACTGTCTGTGCATCAGCACCGGTATAGTTCGCCATTACGGATACCGTAGGCGGCGCAATATTGGGATACTGACTGATAGGTAAGGTCGTGATGGAAATAGCTCCAATGATCGTGATCAATATGGAGATAACCATCGCGGTTACCGGTCTCTTTATAAATACTTCTGAAATCATTATCTATGAATATGTTGGGACTTAGCAAATTATTTCTTTGGTTGAGCGTTCGCATTGTTGTTTTCAACAATCTTAGCTCCTTGTTTCAATGCGGCAACACCGTCTACGACAATGCGCTCACCGACTTGAAGACCATTGGTAATTACAACCTTATCTCCAAGTTTTTGACCTAAAGAAACTTGCTTCAAGTCTACTGCGCTACTATCATTTACTGTGTACACTGAGAATGATCCTAACTGTTCGAATATCGCACGATATGGAATAACCATTTCTTCGTGTGCTGTTGTACTTTCTACATTCAATGTTAAGTTTAAGCCTGCGCGTAAGGTATTTGCAGGATTATCAAATGAAGCACGTACTTTTAGCGTTCCTGTTTGAGGATCGACAGCGCGGTCGATTGTAGAGATGCGGCCTAATGATCCGTAGGTGCTTCCGTCAGGTAAAGTCAGGTTAATCTTAGTAGATGACTTGCCAGTTTGAAGTCCGGTAAATTCAGCAATCTCTTTTTCGTTGATTTGGAACTCAACAGCAATCGGGTTTGTTGAACTCACAGTATTTAAAAGCGTTGTTCCAGCACTCACTAAAGCACCTGTACGTACTTGAGAAATACCGATATTTCCTGAGAACGGTGCAACGATAACCGAGCGTTGTAAGTTTGTTCTGGCCGTTGTTAGTGCTGCTTGAGCAGCTTGTACTTGTGCTTTTTGGTTGTTGACGTCGGTGTAAGCATAGTCTAAAGTCTGCTTAGCAATCGCGTCCTGGTCAGCAAGTTTCTCATAGCGTTGCAAGTCCTTTTCAACACGAGCAAGGTTCGCTTTTGCGATTTCCATATTTGCACGTGCTTGATCAACAGCAGCAGCATAACGCACGCGATCAATCTCGTATAGGCGTTGTCCTTTGCTTACATAAGCACCATCGGCAACATAAATATTTGTAATATATCCGGATACTTCAGCACGTATTTCTGTCTCTTGTAAAGGAACAACATTGGAAGGGTAGGAGCGGATGCCCGTTACGACTTCTTTGCCAACTGTAGCGGTTGTTACTGGGGTCGCTGGTGCTTGCATGCCAGGCCCTGCGCCTTGTTTCCCAGCTTCTTTATTTCCACATGATTGTAGAAATAATCCTGTTCCTAATAGAAGTGCTGTTAATATGTGATTTGTCTTCATTATATCTTGATTGCTTGTGGTTGATTAATTGCTAATGTTTACTGTTCCTAATGCTTTCTGAATGTCTAGTTTGCTTGATAATACCGCATAAAGTGCATTCAGGTAATTTAATTGACTGGTCTTCAGATCGGTCTCTGCAGTCATAAGCTCTAAGTAAGTCTTTACACCTGCGTCGTATTGAAGTTTGATGGTGTTGTACACCTCTTCAGACAAGTCCATGTTTTCTTTTGCATTTCTCCATTCGTTCATGTTGGCACGGTAAGATGCCATAGCAGCGGAATACTGTGCGCCAATTTGATTCTCCAGATTCTCCATTTCTAAATCCAGTCTAGACTCTTGAAGCTCCGACTTGCGGATTTCCTGAACGCGTTTCGTTCCTTGGAAGATCGGAATAGATAGGCTCAATCCTACGCTGGAGTTCGGGAAGTTGTCTTGAAATAGATCACCGAATTGATTGTTTCTATAGTTTAGACCGTAGTTTGCGAATGCACCTAATCGTGGAAGGTAGTTCCATTTTTGATACTGTGTATTCAACTTTTGCAGATTTTGTAAGGTCTGCAATTGTTTAATTTCAACACGGTTTGCATATTGCAATAGCTCGGTGGTATCTAAAAGGATGTTCGACTCCATGTTTTGGTTTTCGAATGATAAGCTAACCGGGGCTGATGGGTTTAGTCCCAACAAGGTCTTCAGGTAATCATATTTATAACGGCGAAACTCGTTTGCCGATTTAAGTTCTGCATTTGCATTGTTCAATGAAATCTGCGCACGTTTATAATCTGTCTTATCGACTAGACCTGTTTCATAGCGTGCGTTGGCTTCAGTGTATTGTCTTTGTAAGCGAGCGATGTTTTCATTGATGATATTTATTTGCTCCTCACTAGTAAGGATATCATAGTAAGCTTTGCTAACGTCGACCACGGTGTTAATGCGTGTGTCTTCTATATTCAAATTGTTTTGTTCGCGAATAAATCTTGAGGCCTTGGATGCTTGAAACAATCCCGGGTTAATGATCGCTTGGTCAGCTTGAAATACCAATGATGCGGTGTTTTTTTGTCCCATGTTGATATTCTGACCATTGATGTTCGCGGTAGGAAGCTGTATATTATGCGTGTAATTTCCATTAGCGTTAATCTGTGGAAACCAGCCTGATAGTGCTGATGCAATTTCACGTTCTCCAATTTCCTTGTCGATCTGTGCTTGCTTTAGCTCGATCTTGTTGCTTAATGCATAGTTGATTAGCTCGTCAAGCGTGGCATTGCTGTTCAAAGAACCAGCTTGTTGCGCTTGGCTAATACCGATGGTAGTACAAGCTACCGATAGGTATACTACGATTTCCTTAAATTTTAATCTCATGTTTCTAACTTATATTTTAACGCCGTTCCAAATAATTTCTACTAATTGATTCATTTCCTCTTCCAGAATGTCCTCTTTCGATACTAAACAGTTGCGAAAGAGGGAGATAGCGCCTCCCAGATAGATCGAGAGTATTAAACGAACATTTAGATCTTTCAAATGTTTTTCTCGAATTCCTTCGTCGATGAAATGAATTAATTTGTTTCGTTCTGCTTTTTGTCCCAACACATTGTTTCGGACCTCCTCGTAAAAAGGAGAACCATAAAACTGATCTAGAAATCCGAAGATTTCTATGTTCTGCTGGTAAAAGCCAATCCAACGCTTCCAGATTGTTTTAAATCGATATTCGTAGGATTGCTCCTGCGTGAGTCCCGTAAAGACATCGCAATTCAATTTCTCCTTGCAATACCAATACAGTTCAATAATTAAATCTTCCTTTGAAGGGAAGTAATGGTAAATAGAGCCTACAGCCACATTGGCTTCCTTCGCAATCTTGCTCATAGGAGTCCCATGAAATCCATAGTGATGGATTAAGTTAAGCGTACTAAGGATGATTTGCTCTTTTTTTTCTGTCAATTGAATGTTCATTCGGTTGCAAATGTAGGCATTTTTGGTAGGCGCATTTGTCAAATAATCGTTATAAAGTGCTAAAGCGATTGAGCAGTCGTAGGAGTCAATGTTAATAAATTGTTAAATTTCACAAAAAGACTTGACATGTGTATGTTTTACACTTACCTTTGTAGTATCATAATTTAGGTTTATAATTGGTTATTAAAGGTTTTCATTCTCCCCGTTTGAAAACCTTTATCTTTTTATAGAAACCACGTTTTTAAGCCTTTAAAGCAATATTTCTTCTTAATATCGATTAATCACAATTACCACGCCTGATAGCTAGTGCGGGTCTCTGAAAGATTCCAATTATTTTTTGCTATGCGGCAAATTTTGCCTCGACTATATTGCCTTTTAACAAAAAGACCCTTGAATTTCTTCAAAGGTCTAAAATCTTATTGCTATTGGGTAAAATCTATTCACAGGTTGCCAAGTACTTTTCTATTTGTTCTTTGGTAAAATGTGTTTTACTATTTCCAAAATACGTCGTCACGTAAGTCAACACGTATGCGATGTCCGTTGAGTTCATCTGAGGCACACCTGGCATTTCTTGGTTATATTTAACGCCATTAACGGTTATTTCCCCAGTCATACCATTCTTAACGATACAAGCTAGTTTGTCGCGATTAACATTTAGAAACAGCGTGTCCGTTAGAGGAGGATAAAGTTTTCCCAATCCCTCACCGTTTGCTCCATGGCAATTTTGACAATGCGTCGTATAGACTTTTTGCCCATTGGTGGCATATTGCATGGTTTCGACGCTTAATCCCGACTGACAGGAGAATAACGAATATAACCCAAAGACAAGACTCAAGATGAAATAGGTAGATCGTCGGAGCATTACTTATACTCTTTTAATATAACATCTAAGTCTTCTAACAACTTGTTGACCTGTGTTTGATCGGTTCCGTCATAGGCGCCGCGAATTCTTTTGTCAGGGTCAATGATTACTAAATAGCCTTGGTGGTCATAGCCTCCGGGAGCATTCGCGTCCTCTTTCGCATAAACTAGATAGCGATCCGCCATACCATAGATATCCGCCTTTGAACCATTCACAAACTGCCATTGATCGTTATCAACGCCTAGTTTGTTGGCATAGTCCTTTAGGATATAAGGCTGATCGTATTTAAAATCGATGCTGTGCGAAAGGAAAGCGATCTTATCATTCCCTTTATATTTCTCGTAGGCCTTCAACAGATTACGCTGCATCGTCGGGCAGATGCTCGGACAATGTGTGAAAAAGAAATTGGCAACATAGATCTTCCCTTTAAAAAAGTCCTGCGTTAGTTGAACGCTATCCTGATTTAAAAAGCTGAAGTCAGGAATAGTTTGATAAACCGTGTCAACTACCTTTTTACCATCTATTTCTTTCTCCACAGGCGTTCTTTCTCCATAGATTGGCAGTTTCCTGTCCGATGATGAACAAGCGAATATACCGCTTAGAAATACTGCTAGGATGGCTGAACTGAATAGTCTATTCATACTATCTTATTGATTAAATGGAGTTAATGATTTATTGATTTGATTAGCAACACTTTCAAACTGTTTTTGCATTGCCGTAATCTTGTCTAGTTCTTTTTGTTGATAAGCATCATCGGTGCTAGCAGCGTCATAATCCTTCATCCAGGTCATCATGTTATCAGTTGCCGCTTCAATGCTATCCTGCAGATTCGTCAATTCAACGCGCGCAGCTGCAGTATCTAAATCTGCTTTTGCTGATTTGATTTCAGCAAGATTGGCAAGGATGGAATCAATTTTAACCGTCGTTTTATCAAACGTAGAAATTTGAGGCATGATTTCATCATGTATTCTGATGGCTTCAGCGCCTAGCTTTTGGTTTTTGGTTTCATCAGTATTGTTTTGGCAAGATACCATAGCCATGCTGATTCCTAATGTAATAAAAGCTAAATTTTTCATGTGATATAATTTATTGTTGTATAGAATTCGCTTCCTGAGAAGCTTTTTGTTTGTAGTAGGAGTCGAAATCAAAGTCTAGATTTCGAATGTAGATCTCATTATGCGCAACCGCGCAAAGCGTACCGTTCTTGTCGTAGACATGTGTCGCAAAAGTCTTCACGACTTTACCATGCGTTTGTATGGTTTCCAAAGCCTCCTTCAGTACTTCCTCATCCAAACGTATGCTGAACTTCATGCTCGTTCGCCCGGGTTTTCTATATTCAATATGAGCCGTCTTTAACCAGGCAACGGTGCGGAGGATACCCTGATGCTTAAAATACTGATCTAATAGGATGGGATAGAAGGGGTCAATGGCAGAAAAGATCGTTCCTCCGAAAATAGTATTGTTCGAATTGATATTGAAAATACTCTTGAAGATCTTCAGGTCGGCACCCAGGTAATTGTCCAAGATGTTTTTCACCCAAATCCGCTGGAAGAAGAAGGGCGGATAAATTCTTAGCGCCCATTTCATGGTTTTCGGAGATAATCTCATGGCCCAAAAATAACGCTTATTTACAAGAATATATCCCTTTTAATTGTAATAATATCTTTTAAAAACGCGGATCATGCTTATTTTAGTATTATGACTAATCAAGAACCTAACACAAAGAATGTGTGGATATTGGTATTCGTGGCGGCGCTCGGATACTTCGTCGATATCTACGACCTCATTATTTTTTCTATTGTTAGAATTCAATCTTTCACGGATATCGGTGTCCCTGTTGAGGAGATGCGGACTAAAGGAGAGTTTGTGTTGAATATGCAAATGGGAGGGCTGCTTATCGGTGGGATAATTTGGGGCGTTCTAGGCGATAAATATGGACGCATTAAAGTACTCTTTGGTTCGATACTGATGTATTCCGTCGCAAACATTGCAAATGGTTTTGTACAAGATGTCACAACGTATGGCATCATACGGTTTATTGCGGGTATAGGTTTAGCCGGGGAGCTGGGGGCCGGTATTACGCTCGTGAGTGAAACGATGCATCGGAAGAAGCGTGGATATGGAACGATGATTGTCGCTGGTGTAGGTGTTCTAGGGGCTATTTTAGCCTATTATATTTCTGAATGGTACAGCTGGAGAACAGCCTGTTTTGTGGGTGGAGGAATGGGATTGCTGTTGCTTCTGATGCGCGTAGGCGTATTCGAATCAGGGATGTTCAATCAAATAAGCGACAAAAAGGTTGCAAAGGGAAAGATCTCGATGCTATTTACCGATAAAGCGCGCTTTAAACGCTATCTCTACTGCCTATGTATCGGACTGCCGATATGGTTTGTTGTCGGTGTGCTGGTTACTCAAGCGCCAGAGATAGGGCAGGCCTTGCATGCGGAAACGGTATTGAGCGCAGGAAAGGGCGTTATGTTTACCTATTTAGGAATATCGCTTGGCGATTTTCTCGCGGGGCTAATCGCGCAAATATTTAAGTCTAGAAAGAAAGTCGTATTGGTTTACCAGTTGGTTATTCTTTTATTCTCCTGTATCTACCTCACGCGTTACGGTATCACGGAAACTGAGTTCCTATGGCTTGCCTTCTTTATGGGATTGGGAGTTGGTTATTGGGCGACCTTTATCACGATTGCAGCAGAGCAATTCGGCACCAATATAAGAGCGACCGTAACGACGACAGCGCCTAACTTTGTGCGCGGGGCACTGATTCCATCAACAATACTTTATGGCGTTTTTGTCAACTGGGTGGGGATACTCCCGGCAGCAATCATCATGATTGTGCTACTCTCGGGAATAGCAATCTTTGCCCTGAGCCGTCTGAAGGAGAGCTTTGACAAGGATTTAAATTTTATCGAGGAATAATATGCTAGCGATCAGGGCACTTTTTGCAGCGCTTGCCTCGCTTGTATTTCTTACAACACTTTTTAAAAACAATTTCACCATGATCCTGAAACGGATGATGTCCTTTGTTGCTGTCAAAAGGCGTTGAATCAATCACTTGTAGACGTATCATGTTTTCAAACATGCTACAAATATAGGTAATTTAGATTGATTAAAAATAACTAGCAGATTCTTTTACGTAATTCTGATGCGATATCGTTCGTAAAGCTTTGTATAACCGCCGGCTCGTCTGTATTATTTTGAATTACGAGGTCACAAGTTTCGCGAAATGGTAACAAGTACTCGTTGTAAGATGGCACCACGTGGTTAATCCATTTATACATCACGTCGTCATGGTCATATCCACGTTCTAACAAATCTCTTCGAAGACGTCTTCTTAATGCAATGGATTCTTCGGCATCAAGGAAGATCCGATAATCCAATAGCTGATTGACTTCATCGTAATGGAAAATAAATAATCCCTCGACCACCAAAATACGCGCGGGTTTAATTTCCAACATCTTCGGTGTTAATGCTGGATTATTAAAAGTGTATTCTTCTTTATATACCGTTTTCCCATCAAATAGATCTTTGATATCCGAGTAGAATGCATTTCTATCGATGGAAGTGGGTAAATCGAAGTTATATAATCTGTTTTCCTCTTGCGTTTTCGTGTTCGCGGGGATATAATAATCATCCTGAGAAATCAAGGTGATCTCATCAGGGGAAAAATGATCTAAGAAGCTTTTTAAGAAAAAGGTTTTACCCGACCCACTACTTCCTGCTATACCTATTACGTAAGGTTTGTCCATGCTTACTCTTAATTTTCGATTGGAGCGCCGTAGGTAATTTCTATTAAGAAACGTTTGTCGAAAGCACCAATATTGGATGCTGCCGATTTCGAGAGAATAACGATTGCATCGCGGCTATCGGCCGTATCAGAAAATTTTCCTACAACTTTCGCAAAGGTAATATTTTTCGTCAAAGGATTCGTAATCTTTAAGATTGTTCCTACAGGAGCGGTGCGATGTAGCGCTAGATTGCTCTTTCCACTTGATTCTAGATTGTCCATCCAAATACCGATACCCTTTTCTTTTTTCTCGCGAATGCCATAGCGATTTGTCTCGAATTCAATCTCTTGCTGACGGTTTACATCTGGAATAGGTAACTCGATGGGCTCCGAAGGAGCGGGTTCCTGGATAGCAATTTTTCCATCAGGAATTTTTAGCGTTTGTCCTTCGCGCACGATGTCACTAGTCAAGTTATTCATCGATTTGATACTCTCTACATTGGTAGCAAAACGCTTCGCGATGGAATATAAGGTCTCGTTAGGACCAACTTTATACTGTGTTAATACTTGTCCGGATTGTTCCGCTATAACGTTATTGATCACCTCTTTCGTGCTGTCTTTCTTCGCTGCTGCATTCTCAGCAGGAGCTGCTGCGGTAGTCGGGATACGAACAACATCACCTAAACGAAGGTTCTTCTGATTGTTCGCAGACATAATTGTTTTCACCGGTACGCCATATTGTCTGCTCAATTGATAATAGGTATCCTTGGCAGCAATGGTATGTATGATAAATGTCTTTCCGTTGATTGTTTCTGTTTTCTGACTTGTGTTTGTCTGTGCCTGTGCCGTTGCGACCCCCATCAATACAAAACACGAAGAATATATAATAAAAGTCTTTTTCAAAGACTGAAATTTGAATGCTTGTTTTTTCATTTTATGCAATTATACTAAATATGAAATAATATCCCGCTTATTGAATGACATAAAGAATAATTGTTTGTCAATCTGAAAATAAGGTTGCGGAATCAATTTATCCATATTTTCCAATATGACTTGTCGGTCCAGTTTGTGGTTTAAATCACTTAACGTTAAAATGAGATTTAAATTATCTTTATTCTTAACGTGGTAACACCAAATGTAATGCTGACAACACTTACTAAGCCATAAAGGACCCTCAATAGCCTCATTGCTGAGGAATTCGGGCTTGTTTGGGTAGGTGAGAGGATATTGAATTTTATTACTTGCAAAACGGAAGTTGCGATCGCTCGCCGGCGCATATTTTCCAGTCCGTATATCGATCAGGATAGTCTCCCCGGATGAGATGGAGCGATGTCGCGCATGCACCACATCCTCGAATACGTCTAACAGGATAAACTCATAGCTGGAAAATACGACCTGCTCGGTCGCAATCTCAATAATTTGTATGCCTTCTTGGATAGGGCGATGCTCGCCGATTCGTTTCAGGATCAGGAATCCATCCTGAATGGCGTCGAGAGTCCACTCCTTGGCCTCGGCAGTGCAGGGCGCTTTTACAACTTTACCCGTAAAATCGAACACCGAAAACGAAGCAACGGTAGAATCCAAGTCACGCGTTTCCACCGCGACCAAGGACTGTACCGGGTCAATCTCGATTTTCCAGATATTGGCTGGAAAGCTTCGTTCAAAAATTTTATTTATTGTATATTTAGTCATCCGATAAAATATGCTGATCGGTGATAAAATCATTTTCTATGAACAAATTTACAAAATACATTTTAGGTATTATCGTCATTTGTTTGCTGACCATCCTGAATAGCAAGGCACAATCGGTATATTCTGTACAAATAAAGGACGATATCGGTCCTAATGCTTGGAGAACCCTGAAAAACGCAGTTAAAGAAGCAAAAGCCAATAAATCAAATTATTTATTATTGGAGCTAAATACCTACGGAGGAGCCCTAAATTTTGCCGATTCGATGCGGACTGCACTCTTAAATGCAGCTCCCATGAAGACCATTGCATACGTAAATAACAACGCGGCGTCCGCAGGTGCGTTGATCTCTTTGGCGACCGATTACATCTACATGCAAGACGGTTCAAGTTTTGGTGCAGCATCCGTCGTCAACCAAAGCGGAGAACTGCTCCCTGAGAAATATCAGTCTTATATGCGCGGCTTAATGCGCGCCACTGCCGAAGCTAAGGGGCGAGATCCAAAGCTGGCCGAAGCCTTTGTCGACCCAAGTATCTCTATACCGACATTGAAGGAGGATGGTAAACTGCTCACACTGACCACACAAGAAGCCGTGAAGATAGGCCTCGCAAAGAAAGAAGTGAAAAGTCAAGCCAATATATTCTCTGACCTGCAAATCAGCAGTCCCGATGTAATAGCACATCAGACCACTTTAATCGATATGATCATTGGGTTCCTTATTAATCCTTTAGTCAGTGGTATTCTGATCATAGGTATTATTGGCGGTATTTATTTTGAAATGCAGTCTCCGGGTATTGGCTTTGCACTGGTCGTTGCCTTAGTCTGTGCGACCTTATTTTTCGCACCCTTGTATTTGCAGGGCCTTGCAGATCATTGGGAGATTGCGATATTTGTCCTCGGCGTCATACTGATAGCCTTGGAAATATTCGTGATACCAGGGTTTGGTGTCGCCGGCATATCCGGAATTATTCTGATATTATGCGGATTAGCATTCTCAATGGTTGCTAATGATTACTTTGATTTTAAACTTGCTCAACCAGGGCTCTTAATGAACTCATTTATAATTGTAATAGGCGCGATGGTCGGAGCGATCATTCTAGCCGTAATTTTTGGAAAAAATATACTTCAATCTTCAGGATTCAAGAAACTGGTACTGGAGGATGAACAACGCGCTGATGTAGGATATACTTCTTCGGTGCAAAAGATCAATCTGATAAATAAAGAAGGAATTGCTAAGACGGTACTCCGCCCCGGGGGAAAAATAGAGATTGACAATGTATGGTATGATGCCGTTGCATTAGACGGTTTTATCGACGCTGGAGAACAGATTTATGTCGAAAAGCATGAAAACTATAACTTATTTGTCCGGAAACTCTCTGAGCGCAAAGCATAAAACAAAGATGGGTTGAATAACATATTCAACCCATTATTTTTTACAAGACATTAAGATCGCTTCTGTTGCCGTTTCTTTAATTTAGCCCCGAAAAACAGAATAAAAACACCCAAAATAAAGGTGATAAATAGACAGTATAATGCTTTCAAATAGAAAGCATCAGCAGGGTACTTTCTGTCATATAGATACCAAGTCGCTCCGAACAATACAATTGCCCCGATAGCATTAATCAATACTTTTTTCATAACATTGGTCAATTAGTGATAAATAAATAACTAATGATTAAAGTTAATGAATTATAGTTATAATTCATAGATATAAGACATTAGAGATCAGATTTTAGAGCGTGGCGTACTGCGAAGGGCCAACTTAGATGTTGGACATTAGATATCAGATTTTATAGCGTGGCGTACTGCAAAGGTTCAACCTAGATGTTGGACATTAGATATCAGATTTTTGCCCCGCCCCTGGTCATCCTTTTATCCTTCCTTTCTTGGTTCAAGACAAAGTCTAATGTCTTATATCTAATGTCTAACATCTAATAGAGATACTTACTACTACTCAATCCCCTTGTAAACCCAATACAAACCCAATACAAACCCCAATCAAGCCCGCTCGGAAAGGGCTTTGATTGGGGTTTGATATGAATAAAGAAAGCCTGTTCTTTCTTTTAGAACAGGCTCACTTATGTCGATAGTTTAATCTTTGTAATTAGAACTTCGCTCCCAGTGTTAGAACAACGTTTGTTTTGGAGTTTTTCACTTCTGCGGTAGGGGCAGGACTATTCCATAATCCTGCTAGGGAGTAAGGAGAGCTATGATAAGTCTCTTTTTTATATTGGATTGCTGCTAGATCAACATACAAGTTTTGATTGATGATATAGCCTAATCCAACGCTCGTCATGTGGTCTCCGCTGTCTATTCCTTTAATAGGACTGCTGTAGTAGCTAAATCCCGCGCGGCCGCTTAAACGGTCGGTAAATAGCAATTCCCCGCCGACGCGAAAATTCACAGCACTTTTATATTCTTTCTTAATACTCGCGTTGATTTCATTTTCTTCCGTGAAATCTACCACTGCGGCAGATGTCTCACGATATTTGATGCTGCTGTAATCGGCAAATTCCAGATCAGCGGAAACTAAACCGCGTCCGAAAAACTTTGTTAAACCTACTGAAGCTTTTAACGGAGAGATTACGCCATAATCATAAGACGCCAATGAGGGGGTGGAGTTATAAGTGGGCAAGAACGTGTTGCTTGCATTTTCATCCTTATAGTAATTTGCAACGGTTTCGAGGTTTTTCTCCTCATTTACTGTGGTCCAAGTAGGGGAGACGATATTTACACCGATATTCCAATCCCATGTCGGTTTGAAGATCATACCCAAAGCAACATTGACGCCTGTCCCGCGAAGCTTGTTATCTTCATAGTCGGTTAGCTCGTAGTTGATATCCGTGTACTGATGTTTTGGATTTGAAGGATTTAGAAAGCCAGAGTTGGGATTGGCATCCGGTCTGATTTCATCGGCAGTTTTTGTCCATCCACTCTCAAATACACTGTAAGTACGGTCGTATTTGAATGACACTAAACCTAGGCTACCGCCCAGATAGAATTTATTGTTGTAATTTCCACCGAAAGATAAGGTGGTTTTCGCTTTATATCCTTTCGTCAACACGTCAATCTGTTGCGACTTGGGATCCGCTTCTAGCACGATTGGAAAAAATCCGTCTGCCGGATTGCTGAAGCTTTCCACCAGATTAGACTTAGCAAAATCAGAGGAGAAATCAGGGAATTCGAACATCTGATCGCTTAAATATTGAACGATTGTATTGGCATTGTTGACGCCGGAATAGACAATCTGATTAGCAAAGTTATTTGAGCGGTCGTAACTAATACCCATATTGAAATTCTGCCAGCCATAGCCGCCATTGGCAGTAGGCATGTGCAAAACAATACCCACATTTTCCAGTCCAAACTTCCCATGGTTGTGATCCGTATTTGTTCCGAAATAATTCGCTTTATTGTTGTTGTTCAAATAATTGAGCGAAACGGAAATGTCGGATTGACCATAGAATCCAAGTCCGGCAGGGTTGCCGCTAATGGAGCTGATGTCACCTCCTAAAGCGGTGTTGACACCACCCATCGATTTAAAGCGGGCAGATCCTGAACTTACATCTTTTGATACGTCATAAACGTAGTCTAAGGTCGATTGGGCAAATACATTGGAAATTCCTGCACTTAGAGCTAGCAGGCTAAGCGTTAGTAAGGTTTTCTTCATACGATTTCAGAATCTTTCTAAAAGATATAGCCAATATAAAGAGTTCTATATTGGCTATAATAAATATAATTATATTAATTAACGTCTAGATCCACCGGAAGCTCTTGATGAGCCACCGCTTGAGCGACTTCCGCCACCACCACTAGTTCCCATGCTGCTACCACCGGATGATCCTCTGCTGAATCCACCGTTACTAGATGATGGACGGCTTGATGATGACCCTCTGTCGAAGCTTCCGCTAGAACGAGATGGCGTTTCGCGTACAGAACCTTGGTTTCTGCTGCTCGGTGTTCTGCTGCTTGGCGCTCTGTTGATTGTACCTTGAGAACGTGTCGCAGGATTTCTTTCTATAGTTCCTTGAGAACGTGTCGCTGGGTTTCTAGAGATTGTACCTCTGTTACGATCAGATCCAGTTCTGTCGATCGTTCCTTGCGATCTTGATGTATTCGTTCTACCTGATGATGTTCTATCAATAGTAGATCCACGATCCACGCGTCCCGAGTTACGGTCGCTTCCTGTTCTGTTTACCGTATTACGAGTACTTGCTGCACGGCCAGTTACATAACGACCGCTCGCATCTCTAGTTACATATGAACGTCCTGAGTTGGCGCGCTGACGTGCTGCAACGTCATTACGATTGGATGCTACACGGCGGTTGCTGTTGTAATAATTATTGTAGTATCCGCCTCCATAGCCCAAGCCATAGTATGGGTTGCCCCAGTGGCTATAGTAGCTGTTGTAACCCCAGTATCCGCCGTAGTATGGCCAGCCGCCATATCCGTAGCCGTAATATGGACTACCCCAGCCCATGCTCCAGTAAGGACTGCCCCAGCCGAAGCCCATAGACCATCCCCAGCCGGAATTCCAGCCGAAGCCGAATCCGCTATACCCGTACCATGGATCAAACCATGGGTCGTAGTACATCATTCCTGGCGAGTTATAGTAGAATCTGTTAATGCGGTTTGCATATTCCAAATCATTCAATGGCTCGTAGCCACCTTCTGCATAAGCTTCATCAGTATAGTCATCTGCATAGTATTCTGCATCTGTAGTTGTACCTTCTGCTGTCCCATCAGTATAATAATAGTCTGGGCTTTGGTATACTTGTCCCGCATCACGATTATTGTAGACATCGTCCCGGTATACGGTGCGGCTACTTGTAGAACAAGAGCTTATCAACGCTAGTAATCCTAGTGCTGCTCCTCCTAATAATATCTTCTTGTTTTTCATGATGCTAAAACAGTTAAAATTCGATTTTACGTCTTTAATTATTATCTTAGACCCGGCATAACGCCTGGGGTTTAATCTGCCAATCAAATTTACAAATAATTTTTCGTAAAGGTACATCAACCCTTCTCTAGGGCTTGCAAACGCCCTTTTGTTTAGATAAAATAGTATTAAAGAATGAGTAAAGGAATTACGAGCCGTAGCGAAGACTATTCGCAGTGGTACAATGATCTAGTCATTAAGGCAGATCTGGCAGAATACTCTGCTGTAAGGGGATGTATGGTGATAAAACCATACGGATATGGAATTTGGGAAAGAATGCAAGCCATTCTGGACAAAAGATTTAAAGAAACCGGTCACTCGAATGCCTATTTCCCCCTTTTTATTCCCAAATCATTCTTCTCAAAAGAAGCATCCCACGTGGAAGGTTTTGCCACTGAATGTGCTGTAGTAACGCACTATCGTTTAAAGAACGATGGCAATGGTAATATCGTTGTCGATGAAGAGGCGAAGTTGGAGGAGGAACTGATTGTTCGTCCTACATCGGAAACCATCATCTGGAATACCTACCGTGGATGGATCGAGTCTTACCGTGACCTTCCTATATTGGTAAACCAATGGGCAAACGTTGTCCGCTGGGAAATGCGTACGCGTCTTTTCTTAAGAACTGCAGAGTTCCTTTGGCAAGAAGGCCATACTGCGCACGCAACCTCTGAAGAGGCGATTGCAGAAGCGGAACAAATGTTAGATGTATATGCTGAATTTGCGGAGAAGATTCTTGCTGTGCCGGTAGTACGCGGACGTAAGACGGAGAACGAACGTTTCGCAGGTGCGTTGGATACGTATTGTATCGAGGCTTTGATGCAAGATGGTAAAGCTTTGCAAGCAGGAACATCCCACTTCTTAGGTCAGAATTTTGCGAAAGCATTTGATGTGAAGTTCACCTCGAAAGAAGGTAAGTTAGAGCATGTTTGGGCAACATCATGGGGCGTTTCCACACGTTTGATGGGCGCGTTGATTATGGCGCATTCCGATGACCAAGGTCTAGTATTGCCTCCAAGACTGGCGCCAATACAAGTGGTAATCGTTCCTATCTATAAAACAGACGAAGAAAAAGCAAATCTTGATGCTTATGTCGATGGATTGAGCGCAGAGTTGAAGATCTTAGGTATATCGATTAAATATGATGACCGCGATACACAACGTCCTGGCTTTAAGTTTGCAGAATGGGAATTGAAAGGTGTTCCATTGCGCGTTGCGATTGGAGCACGCGATATGCAAAACGGTACGGTAGAATTGGCGAGACGCGATACACAGACCAAAGAAACAGTAGAACAAGCAGGCCTTGCTAATAGAATTCATGCCTTATTAGACGAGATCCAAGATAATATCTATCAGAAAGCGTTAAACTTCAGAGATTCACACATCACCGAAGTTAACTCATACGATGAATTTAAAACTTTATTAGAAGAAAAAGGTGGATTCTTGAGCTGTCACTGGGACGGTACAGTGGAAACTGAGAAACGCGTGAAAGAAGAAACGAAAGCAACAATCCGTTGTATTCCTTTGGATGCGAAGGAAGAGGAAGGAGTTTGTATTTTTACAGGCAAGCCTTCTAAACAACGTGTATTGTTTGCAAAAGCATACTAAAATATGAAGCACCTATTGATATTAGGTTGTGGCTGGGTAGCCGAGGAGCTTGCAAAGCTATACCAAAGCAAGGGGTGGCAAGTTTGGGCGACAACGACCCAGGAAGAAAAATACCATCGCCTTAAAAGCGATGGTATTTTTGCTTATGTCCACAACTTCGACCATGAGAAGGAACTGGATCTTCCGCTGGAAGTGCGATTCGATGCTGTGGTGACTTCAGTTCCCGCAACAGCGAAGAATAGTTTGGAAGATTTGGGATTTCGTTTCTATCAGGTCTTTCGAGCACTGAGTGCAATAGCTTACGATAAGCACTATTTCTTAAGCTCAGTAGGCGTCTATCCGGATATCGACGGAACTTTCGATGAAACCTATAGTGAAGAAGATAAGCTGATGCCGAAATTAAGATTCGCTGAAAAACGGATGCAAAGTCTGCCCGATACCAGCGTGTTCAGACTTGGGGGGCTTTTTGGAAAGCAACGGATTTTTGCCAAATACTTCCAGGATAAAATCGTTACTACAGGCGATCAGCCTGCCAACTTTATACATTTAGACGATGTATTGGGTCTTGTCGAAGGGGCAATCGATAGGCAAATCCCTAATGGTATCTATAATTTGGTATGTCCTGAGCACCCTTTGAAGAAGGAGGTGATCATGAAATCCGCTGAGAAATATATCTTATCCTATCCGGCAGGGTTTGAACCGAAGGACAGTTTTCAGAAAATTGTCATCGGTGAAAAGCTTCCGCTATTGCTCAATTACACTTTTAAATACCCCTCTCCGCTAGATTTTTGATAACTTAGCGAGTACAAAACAAATTTATTATGGCTTACAAATTCGCAACCAAGGCAATCCATGCCGGACAACAAGCTGATCCGACCACGGGTGCCGTAATGACTCCTATATACCAAACATCGACTTATCAACAAAAAGCTCCAGGCGATCACAAGGGCTTTGAATACTCACGTGGAACTAACCCAACGCGCAAAGCCTTAGAGGACTGCATGGCGGCTTTAGAAAATGGCAAATTCGGTTTAGCTTTTTCTAGCGGAATGGCAGCGACCGATTGTGTTCTTCGATTGTTGAAACCTGGTGATGAAGTCGTAACGGGTGATGATCTTTATGGTGGCTCATACCGAATCTTTACGAAAGTTTATGAACCTATGGGGATTAAATTTACGTTCGTGGATACTTCGGATGTGGGAGCCGTTCGTAACGCAATTACCGATAAAACGAAATTGATCTGGGTAGAAACGCCGACAAATCCGACGTTGAAGGTTGCTGACATCGCAGCGATTGCGGAGGTAGCAAAAGAGAAAAAGGTGCTTTATGTCGTTGATAATACCTTTGCCTCTCCCTATTTACAGAATCCGTTAGACTTAGGTGCTGATATCGTTATGCATTCCGTAACGAAATACCTAGGGGGACATTCCGATGTCGTAATGGGCGCATTGTTGATGAACGATGAAGAGCTGTATAAGAACTTATGGTTTTACTATAATGCATGTGGTGGAACACCGGGTCCACAAGATGCTTTCCTAGTATTGCGTGGTATAAAAACGCTTCATTTGCGTATGAAAGCGCATTGTGAAAACGGTCGTAAAGTAGCGGAGTACTTGAAAGATCACCCGAAGGTAGATAAGATTTACTGGCCGGGATTTACAGACCATCCGGGACATGAGATCGCGAAAAAGCAAATGCGCGATTTTGGCGGGATGGTATCGATCGTACTGAAAGGTGCTGATCTGAACGAAACCTTCCGTATCGCTTCTCAATTTAAGGTATTCACTTTAGCAGAGTCACTTGGTGGGGTGGAATCATTGATTAATCATCCAGCAACGATGACGCATGGTTCGATTCCGAAGGAAGCACGTGAGAAAGTAGGGGTTGTTGACAACTTATTGCGCTTATCGGTTGGAGTAGAGGATGCCGAAGATTTGATCGCTGACTTGGAACAAGCACTGTCGCGTTAATTTATTGTAATTATTATTTTATTTAGCACATAGAACTTTGTACATTTGTGCAGCTTTAATAAGGATTTAACAATTATGGAAAATACAACTGTAGAAAGACCAGCAAAACATACGGATAATAATGCAAACCGTACAGAATATTATGTTTCTTTAACTATTGCCATCGTTATTGGATTAGTTGGCGTATTTATTCGTTTTGTACCTGATGTGATCACTTCATTAGATCAATTAGCATCAGTATTCTCTTGGATTGCTAACATTTTAGTACTTGTTGCTTCTTTCTTAGCTTTCAAAGTAGTATTTGGTATCTTAGGATTCAGTAAAAAATAGTTCTTTAGAACTTTAAAATATTGAAAGCGTGTAGATGATTAATCTAGACGCTTTTTTTATGTTCATTCAAAATATAAAGCCGATGGATATGCCACTTCCTTAATTTATTCTTCATTCATTCGCTATGGAATAATAGGTTTTCTGCATCATAGAAGTATATAACACTTTGAATTATGAAGAATCTACTATTAATCGCGAGTGTTCTTCTTTCGTTTATAAGCTGTAAAGAAGAAACGGGAATTAGGCACAAAGCGACCGCTGTTTGGATGGGCGAATTAACGCAATTCGATTTGGAGTTTGAGCACGCTAAAATTATCGATGCCATCATTGAATCAGATTCCATTGAATTTGAGTTCATCAGAGAGGGAGTTCCACATGCATACATTGTCGACTCGCTCGAGGCTTATCATTTAGCGGAAGCTATAAATGAAAACAACGATTTAATAATCGGAAATATCCTGCCACTTAGAAAGATCATCAGATTGATGGGCGCAGAAGAACAGGATTCGATAGGTATTGTTGTGCAAAGCGCTTTAGCCTCCACGACCCGCATGCCGCCCTGGTTGAAGCAAAAATACCCCATTATGCCAAAATTATCTGGGGACAGGAATCCAAAGCAATACCAGGGACGATACGAATTTTGTCTACCCATCTTAAACAAAAATAAAGACAGAGCGGTAGTTCGCTTAGATCAGCATTGCATTGATTGTGGAATGGGTTGGTTATTTCAACTCAGTAAAATAAACGATAGATGGATGGTAAATGAGTTTCACCTTAATTGGATGCGCTAATAACTCAATAAATATACTAACGGGATATGTCCATCCCTGAAATAGGTTGACCACAAAATGGAGGTACTAAATGCAAACAAATTTGCGGTTAATCAGGAAATCACGGGTTTATTCTGATGATTTTAAGCGGGAAATAGTTTCCCTATTTGAGAGTGGGAAGTTGAGTGTTCTACAGTTAGAGCGGCTTTATGGAATAAGTAATCCCACGATCTATAATTGGATCTATAAATTTTCTAACTTTAATGAGAAAGGACAACGTATAATGGAGATGAAATCAAGTAGCACCCACAAAGTAAAAGCCATGGAACAGCGTATCCGTGAACTGGAGCGGATGATCGGCCAGAAGCAGATCAAGATCGATTTCTTGGAGAAGATGATCGACATCGCTGGAGAGGATCTTAAGGTCGATATCAGAAAAAATTTCAACACCCCACCATCGGATGGTTCCGGGAACACGCAGGAAAAATAGATTATTCCCTCAATCAGCTTTATAGAACCGTTGGTATGAGCAAACAGGCGGTGCATCAGCGCGCTGTTCGCCATTCCCGTTATCAGGTTCAATTCGCTGAGCTGATCGAAAAAGCGGATAAAGTGCGTAAGGAACATCCCGGTTGTGGGGTGGAAAAACTGTATTATATGCTCCGTCCGGATTTTGTGGGGAGAGATCGTTTCATAGAGACCATGATGTCTTTAGGATATCGATTGAAGGTCAAGAAGAACTATCGCAGGACGACTCGCGGGCTTTCCACAGCCTACCCTAATCTGATCAATGGCTTGGTTGTAGGGACTCCCAATCAGGTTTGGCAATCGGACATCACCTACTTCTACGTGGGCGATAGGTTCTACTATGGAGTGTTCATTATCGACGTTTACACCAAAAAGATCGTTGGATATCAAGTATCCAATCATATGCAGTCAACAGCTAATCTTAAGGCACTACGAATGGCCCTTAAGAATAACGGGGCACCCCAATATCATCATTCAGACCGAGGTGCCCAATATCATGCGACAGCTTATCTGCAGCTGTTGAAAGAGAATAATTGCAGGGTGAGCATGGGCAAGAGTGCCCAGGACAATGCATACGCTGAGCGGATCAATGGAACCATCAAGAATGAGTATCTGGATTATTGGAAGCCCAAGACGTTCGAAAGCTTAAAAAAAATGGTCAATAGAGCTGTCAAACAGTACAATAAACGAAGACTGCACAACTCATTACATAGGATGTCGCCAGAGAGTTTCGAAGAAAAGTGGTTTAGGGAGATATTGTCTCCTAAACCACTAATAACTATATTTGATCAAGTTGATAAATTGTAAAAACGGTCAACACTATTCAGGGACAGACATACATCTAAAATCTCACATCTAATATCTCACATCTAAAAAAACCAATTGTCCACTACCGAACACTTTGTTGTTCGTCTCCGAACATCCCTTTTTCCAAAGCTACATTAAGATGTTGATAATCAGTGATTCATATAATTGGCATAGGCTATGGAATGCAATGAGAAATTGCATACATGAAATACTTAACCATCTATTTATATATCGTAACAATTTGTTGTTGTTTAGTTAGCAATCTTAAGGGGCAAACAAAAACCTTGTCCCTTTCGGATTGCATTCGCATGGCAATAACGAATAATCCTACTTTATTGCGTTCGGAACTGAATATAGACCGGGCGGATTTACAACATAAACAGGCGCGCTACGATCGCTTGCCGCAGGTTAATGCTGGATTATCGCATGAACTTAGTCAGGGTAGAAGTATTGACCCGACGACCAACCAGTATGTAGACCGCTATAATAGCTACGGAAATCAATACCTAAGTGCGAATGTTCCCATATTCAATGGCTTTGCGATCTTGCATAATATCCGACGTAGGGCGAATGCGAAGGAGGCAGGGAAGTTGGAGTTTGAGGGTGCGAGAAATGAGCTGAAACTGGATGTCATCGAGGCTTATCTGAAAGTCCTAACGGCGCAGGATATGCTGACTCAGATTGTAGGGCAAATTGCTGTAACGAAAGAACAGTTGCATAGACACGAGGTTTTGAACAGAGAAGGTGCGGTTGCTCCGGGCGACCTCTACGATATCAAAGGACAATACAATAGCGATCTGAATTTGTTGGAGCAGACGAAGCAATCTTTGAATGATGCAGAATTAACACTTGCGACTTTTTTAAACATCCCTGTTACCGAACTGCCCGCATTAGAAAAATTGGAGACCGAGCAAGCGAGCAGGGTATACAACGCCGAGGATCTCTTTCGTTCTTCCTTGACGGTGCTCCCTGAGTATCGCGCTTTGGATTGGCGGATGAAGGAGATGGAGGAAAATATTAAACTGATGAAGTCAGAATATTATCCATCGCTATCCCTCGGTGCTGGCTTAGGATCTAACTACAGCAAGGATGGGGGCGAAGCGTTTAACCAGATTAAGAATAACCTTCGAAAAAGCGTGTCATTAAGCTTAACCATCCCGATTTTCAACAGATTTGCAACTCGTACGAATGTGCGCATGGCGCAGGTTGATTTCAACGAGGCAGTGCTGAATAAAAGTATTCGTGAAAACGAACTCCGGATGAACACCGCAAAAGCCGTATTCGACTTGCGGACGGCACAGACGAATGTCCAGAATTTGAAAGAACAGGAGAAAAGCTATCAGGAAGCTTTCCGGATAGCTAATGTACATTTCGAAGCGGGCAATAGTAATTCGGTCATCTATTTGACTGCGAAAAACAAATTGGACAACACGCGTAGTCAGTTGGTGATCAAACAATACGAGTGGTTGCTTCAAAAATATATTAACGATTACTATGCAGGTGCATTGGATTTATAATTAACTTAGACCTAGCATGAAGAAAGCAACCGTACTTGTTGTAGATGATGATCAGGATTTATTAACCGCCACCCGTATCCTGTTAAGACCGAAAGTTAAAGAGGTTATTGTAGAACATAACCCGGAGAAACTACTGAATATATTAGAGAAGCATTCGGTTGATATCCTCTTATTGGATATGAACTTTAAGAGTGCCATCAATACCGGTAACGAGGGTTTATACTGGTTGGGCAAGGTGAAGGAGAATTTTCCTGCGGTGCAGGTCGTGATGATTACGGCTTATGGCGCGGTAGATTTAGCGGTGAAATCATTGAAACAAGGCGCCGCGGACTTTATCGTGAAGCCTTGGCAGAACGAACAATTATTGAGCACCCTACAGGGATTGATGGACGAGCATAAACCGGCTCAGGCAAATGTGAAGTCGAAGCCCTTGGTTACGGATCAGGGTATTGTAGGCAAGTCGGCCATTATGAACGACCTGTTTTACAAGCTCGACAAGGTATCACCTACCGAAGCCAATATCCTTATCCTCGGAGAAAACGGAACGGGAAAGGATCTCATAGCAAATGCTATCCATCAACGTTCCTTGCGCAATAAAAATCCATTTATCAAAGTCGATGTAGGTTCACTAACGGAAACCCTATTTGAGAGTGAACTGTTTGGCTATAAGAAAGGAGCATTTACGGATGCCCGGGAAGATCGAAAAGGCCGTTTTGAGAATGCCGACACTGGTACGCTTTTTCTGGATGAGATCGGAAATATCAACCTGCAACAACAGGCGAAGCTATTGAGTGTATTGCAGAATCGCGCGGTTGTTCCTTTGGGTTCAAGCCAGCCGGTTGCAGTGGATATACGTTTAATTTCCGCGACGAATGTTCCATTGAAATCATTGGCAGATGAGTCAAGGTTCCGAAAAGACTTGATCTACAGAATCAACACCTTGGAGATACAGGTGCCCGCACTGCGTGAGCGAACAGATGATATCCCTCTTTTGGCGAACCATTTCCTTGATTTTTACAATAAGAAATACCATAAAAACATTGCCGGTTTAGAAGCCGATGCCATACAAAAACTGAAGCAGTACCACTTTCCGGGAAATGTCCGCGAATTGCAGTACAGTATTGAAAGGGCAGTGATTATGTCTGATCAATCAAGTCTCTGTGCTGATGATATTCTTTTTTCTCCCATTGAGTCTGTTCCTGAAACAACGAGCTCAAGTGCCGACTTTTCTTCGCATAACCTGGAAGAGATGGAACGGAAGGCGATTAAGTCAGCCATTGACCGTTACAATGGAAACATCAGCAAGGCTGCGAAGGAATTGGGTCTGACACGAGCCGCTTTATACAGACGCCTAGAGAAATATAATTTATAAAATGTCGAGAATAGCGATTGCTGATTTTTTTAAAGTGCTGGCACTCCTGTCGCTGGCAGTGGGTATCGCCTATTTAATTTTCTTAGGCTACTATAGCTATGCGCTTTTACTTTTTCTGATTTCTTTTTATTTAGCCTATCGCTTTGTTGCCAGCCATCGGTTTCTCGTGAAACAATTGCTCGAATTTTCCGAAGCGGTAAAATACAGAGACTTCACTCGCCGCTTCGTGGTCAAGAATAACCGATCGACGGAGGGAAAGCTTTTTCAGGCTTTCAACCAAATCAACGAAATCTATAAGAACATAAGCATCGACCAGGCGCTTCAGCATCAGTATCTCAACAAGGTGATCAATATGCTGGATACCGCCATCTTATTCTTCCATGCCGATACCGGTAAAGTTATTTGGGTAAACGATGCCTTTAAATCCCTCTTTCAGGTCCCCCATCTTGGCAATATCGCAGGCTTGCAGCGCAGAAATGCCGATCTGTATGAAAAGACCATGCAGCTGAAAGTAGGGAAGCAACAGATGGAAACCACCAATTCCGCCTCGGGAAAGATCAAAGTGCTCCTGCAATGCTCGGAATTTGAAACCCAGGATGGGCAGTTTCGCATCGTGGTGTACCAAAACATCAACGAAGCAATCGACGAAACAGAAACAAAAGCTTGGCATAAGCTGCTCCGCGTATTGACCCATGAAATCATGAACTCTATTGGTCCGATCAGCTCCCTAGCCGAAACCCTGCATAGCCGTTTGGAACAATGGGAGGGTGATCAGGATATCGAGGACCTTAAAGTCGGGATATTTACGATCAAACGCCGCAGCGAAGGGCTCTTGCAGTTCGCGAAGAGCTATCGCCTGATCAATAAAGTCGATCAGCCACAAGTGGCAGAAATTCTGCTGGTGCAACTCTTCGAAAACATCTATCAGCTCCTGGAGCCAACGCTCCTACAGAAGAATATCGACGTAGATATCATCATCAAAAATACACGGATGGTCCTCCTGGCAGATATCAGCTTGGTCGAGCAGGTATTAATTAACTTGCTGCTCAACGCCATTGAAGCCGTCAAAGATCAGCCGGAACCTTATATCAGCCTCTCTGGTATCGAGAGCAACGGCCGCATACAGATCAAGATTCAAGATAACGGCGTCGGCATGTCGCCCGACATCCAAGAACAGATCTTTACCCCATTCTTTACCACCAAAAAAACCGGAACCGGCGTAGGACTTACCCTCAGTAAGCAAATTATGCTGATGCACAACGGAAACCTCCTGGTAGACAGCCAAGAAGGGGAGGGAAGTGTGTTTACTTTGCAGTTTTGAGGGTAGTAGTTAGTATTTAGTAGTTAGTATTTAGACCTAGGGCGGGATTAGATTTTAGACGTGAGATTTAAGATATTAGAGCAGGTGCCGATTAGGCGCCTTTTGCTGTCTAAAGGAGTTGTCGGGGAAAGGAAGGATTGACAGGATTTAAGGATGGTTAGGATGAATGGACAGCATAGGTCTAACTACTAAATACTAAGTACTAACTACTATTCTGAATCAGGAAAGGAAGGATGCAAGGATTGACAGGATCCTGCAAATCGTTTCATCCTTTCTCTCTTGGTGAGACTGTAACCTGAACTGTGTCAGGGGAATAATTAGATGTAATTCATTATATTCAATTATTCAAACGATACGGTCATGAAAGAACAGACCCCATTTGACTTTGAACGCTTCAAGGCAGAAGCGCTTCAAGGATTATCCGAAGGCAAGAGCCTATCTCCCAATGACGGCGTTCTGGCGCCCCTGATGAAACATCTATTGGAATCGATGCTTTCGGGCGAGATGGACAACCATCTTGAAGAAGAAAAAGCCTCAGGCAATAGTAATCGTAGGAACGGCAAGACCAAAAAGACGGTCCGGGGTCCGCATACGGGCACCTTCGAGTTGGAAACGAGCCGCGATCGATCTGGAACGTTCGAGCCTAAGATTGTCCCCAAACGCCAATTAATCATTACAGAACAGTTAGAAGGTCATGTTTTGAGTATGTATGCCAAAGGTATGAGCATGCGTGGTATCAGCGATTTCATCCGTGAAATGTATGCTATGGAGATTTCCGCGACAGAGATTTCTCGGATTACCGAAAGCGTCATGCCTGCTGTCAATGAATGGCGAAGTCGCCCCTTAGAAGCTGTTTATCCTTTTGTATTCCTGGACTGCATGCACTATAAGGTTCGTCAGAACGGAACGGTAGAATCAAGAGCCATCTACAATATATTGGGTATAGGTATGGATGGTCGTAAAGACCTGATCGGGCTTTATAGTTCAGAACATGAGGGCGCTAAATTTTGGCTTTCGGTTCTTACAGACCTAAAGCAACGCGGTGTTGAGGATATCCTGATTGCCTGTATTGACGGGCTTAAAGGCTTCCCTGAAGCTATAGAGGCCATATTTCCAAAGACTAGGATCCAGCTCTGTGTTGTTCATCAGATCCGTTCGAGCATACGCTATGTGACAGATAAGGACAAAAGAGAAGTAATAGCCGACATGAAACCAATCTACCGAGCGGTCAATGAAGAAATGGGTTATGAGAACCTGCTGCTGTTCGAGGAAAAATGGGGGAAGAAATATCCACTAGCAGTTAAGTCATGGCTGGAAAATTGGGTAAATCTTTCCACCTTCTTCGAATATGACCAGCATATACGGAAGATTATATATACGACTAACCCCATTGAGGGGATGCATCGACAGATCAGAAAGATAACCAAGACAAAGGGAGCTTTCAACTCAGAACAGGCGCTCTTAAAACTAATGTATTTGATCATCAGGGATATTTCCAAAAAATGGACAATGCCCGCACATAACTGGGCATTGACAATATCCCAACTCTATATCAAATTTGGTGATAGAATCAGGCTAGATAAGAGCTTTTAGGTTTAGGTTAATTCCCCATTGACACAGTTCATGTTACACAACCCTCTTGGTTCAGAAAAAATACATATTCACGGTATTAATTGTCAGTATCTTTCAAGCGTAGCGCAGTTTCACTAAACGTCTCCTATGACGAATGCCATCCCTGTATCCAACACGATTTTCCGCCCTAAATACGATTAACCCTTCATCCGCTTAAAACCCTTTCAAAGCCCTTTCAAACCCAATGTATAACCCATTCAGAAACGCTTCGAAAGGGCTAATAAATGGGTGTGAAAGGGCTATAGTAGGGAACATACTTGTCGTGTTCTTTTTCAGATTAGATATTAGATAACAAACATTAGATTATAGACCAGTAAATCCTAAAATCCTTTCTTTCCTGGTTCAGAATAGTAGTTAGTACTTAGTAGTTAGTAGTTAGACCTATGCTGTCCATTCATCGGCCACAACACCCGATCCTGAAAATTCTAAAATCCTTCCTTTCTTGGTTCAAGACAAACCCTCTTATTTAAACCAAAGGATCAGACAACCCTTTAGACAGCAAAGGGCGCCTAATCGGCGCCTGCTCTAATATCTTAAATCTAACGTCTAAGATCTAATCCCGCCCTAGGTCTAAATACTAACTACTAAATACTAACTACTACTCTAAAACGCTTCACTAATACTCAAATAAAAGCCTGACTGTCTTTTTTCGCCGGGGCGCTGTTCGCCGAAGGCGTAGTCGAACCGGATGCTGCTATTATGTTCTAAGCTAAAGAAGTAGCGCAGTCCGGCGCCGTAGCTTGGGAGTAATCGGATATCATTTTCTTTGGAGAAGGTGCTGCCGGTTCCGAGGAATCCATTGATTCCGACGCGGGGGTGAAATCTATAGCGCAGTTCTGCCTGGGCGGTAGCATAATTATTGTCTTTGTATCGGCCGAGGTAATAGCCACGCATGGTCATATCGCCACCTAGATCACGGAGCACGTAGAATGGGACTTTGTCGCCGTAGGTTCCGCGGAATAGACCTTGGGCGGCGACGGTCAGGGTATTGCTGATGGGGTAGAAGCCGCGTACATCGACTTCAACTTGGGAACCGATGAAGTTGTCTTTGCCGAAGAAGTTTGGCGCATAGCTATATTTGGCACGTCCGTAAAAACCACGAGTGGTATAGGTGGTGTTATTTCTATTGTCGTACAATGCCGATGCACCGAATGCGAGGTACTGTCCTCCAGACTTTCCATAGACCGTTGGTTCTTCGAAAATACCGCCTGTTTCGATGTCTTTAAATTTTAGATGCTCGTAGTTTACATTTAGTCCGGCGTAGAAGTTGGGGGCGAATCTTTTTTCGCCATCCAGTTTGATGCGGTATAGTTTCTGGTCGAGGTAATCTTCATCTGCTTTCCAAGTATCATTCCCGATACCGTAAAAATTAAATGGCCAGTCGCGATAGCGCAGCTCGGAAAGGATGTGGTATTCATTTCCTTTGGTCCAGATATCGGAGATGAGTTTAATATTTTTTTGTTTTTTCGTCGTCAGGGTTCCGATGAGGGTTAAGTTTGACGTTCGGCTATTGAGGTCCTGTTTGTCAATATAGAAGTTATAGGTACTTGCGATACCGTATTCAAACCCCGTTTCCTGTGCATATCCAACAGCGGGGAGTACCATAAAGCTTGCCGATCGGGAGGAATCTTTCTCCGAGGAGACGAATTTTTTGATGATTTTTTTGATGAAATTTGTAGAGTCCGCGCTGCTATTCTGCGCTGTTGCATTCAGATGCAAACCTAATGTTAAGGCTGCAAGAGGTAGAAGTTTGTATAATCTGGTATTAAACATGCGCAAATATAGGGGTTCTGAAGAATTGAAAATAAAAATTATTTACTTGCGTATCAGGTAAATGATTTTTGAAGCGTAAAAAAAAGGATAAATATATTTTGTAATGTGCTTTCAGTAGCTATCTTTGCATCATCAAAACGGGGAAATAACGAAGAAAGTTTTGATGAGTTCTTTAAGTGAAAAAAAATAAAAATAAAACTTGCAGAAGTCAAAATAATATCAGATTTTTGCACTCGCTATCTACAGGTAGCCGTTCTTTAAGAAAGTTTTATTAAATTTATATACGCCTCCTTAGCTCAGCTGGTAGAGCAACTGACTTGTAATCAGTAGGTCATTGGTTCGATTCCGATAGGAGGCTCAAACGTAACTTTAGTTACAGGTCTGGAGGGGTTCCAGAGCGGTCAAATGGGACGGACTGTAAATCCGTTGCTTCGGCTTCGAAGGTTCGAATCCTTCTCCCTCCACACACACTCTTTGTTTACGCTTTAGCTGCTTGCAGTTTTCTCAAAGCGTAAACAAAAAAAGCGGAAGTAGCTCAGTTGGTAGAGCGATAGCCTTCCAAGCTATAGGTCGCGAGTTCGAACCTCGTCTTCCGCTCAATTTATAAAACAAAACAAGTCTCTGTCTTCTTTGATATTTTTATGTAAAGACTAGAGGCTTATAGCTGTAAATAAGGTTTTTGTAAGCCGAAGTAGCTCAGGGGTAGAGCACTTCCTTGGTAAGGAAGAGGTCGTGGGTTCAAATCCCATCTTTGGCTCGACACAAAAGTTTTTTTAACTTTGTAACATAATTAAAAGAAATATTTTATAATTACTAATTCGCATAAACATGGCAAAAGAGAAATTTGACCGTAGTAAACCGCACTTAAATATTGGTACTATTGGTCACGTTGACCACGGTAAAACGACTACAACAGCTGCTATCACTAAAGTATTAGCTGATAAAGGTTTGTCAGAAGTTCGTTCATTTGATTCAATTGACTCAGCTCCTGAAGAAAAAGAGCGTGGTATCACAATCAACACTTCACACGTAGAATACCAAACAGCTAACCGTCACTATGCACACGTTGACTGTCCAGGTCACGCCGATTACGTTAAAAACATGGTAACTGGTGCTGCTCAAATGGACGGTGCTATCATCGTTGTTGCTGCTACAGATGGTCCTATGCCTCAAACTCGCGAGCACATCCTTTTAGCTCGTCAGGTAGGTGTTCCTGCGTTAGTAGTATTCTTGAACAAAGTTGACTTAGTTGATGATTCTGAGTTATTAGACTTAGTTGAAATGGAAGTTCGTGAATTATTATCATTCTACGAATTCCCAGGTGATGATATTCCAGTAATTCAAGGTTCTGCATTAGGTGCATTGAACGGTGAAGAGAAATGGGTTGATTCAATCATGGAACTAATGGACGCTGTAGATAACTACATTCCAATTCCTCCACGTTTGACAGACTTACCTTTCTTAATGCCTATCGAAGACGTATTCTCGATCACAGGTCGTGGTACAGTTGCAACTGGTCGTATCGAAAGAGGTGTAATCAACTCTGGTGATCCAGTTGAGATCTTAGGTATGGGTGCTGAGAACTTGAAATCTACAGTAACAGGTGTTGAGATGTTCCGTAAAATCTTAGATTACGGTGAAGCTGGTGATAACGTAGGTTTATTGTTACGTGGTATTGAGAAAACTGATATCCGTCGTGGTATGGTAATCTGTAAACCAGGTTCAGTAACTCCTCACACAGATTTCAAAGCTGAGGTTTACGTATTATCAAAAGCTGAAGGTGGTCGTCACACTCCATTCTTCAATAAATACCGTCCTCAATTCTATTTCCGTACAACAGACGTAACTGGAGAGATCACTCTAGAAGCAGGTACTGAGATGGTTATGCCAGGTGATAACGTAACAATCACTGTTAAGTTGATCAACGCTATCGCTATGGAAAAAGGTCTACGTTTCGCTATCCGTGAGGGTGGTCGTACAGTAGGTGCTGGTCAGGTAACTGAAATCTTAGCGTAATCTCGAAAGAGATTATCTCTAAAA